>JBAXTZ010000099.1:0-4877 GCA_037129925.1 Bacillota bacterium | reverse complement strand
AGCCTGCGCGAATGTATAGTTGCCATGGTTGGCAGTTAAGCCGCTACCAGTGATGTTGTAACCGCCGACGTTGTCGGTCGGTGTTGCAGCGCTGCTAAATGCCATCGTACCGGTAGTTGCATCAGTTTGTGTTTCCCCATTCACAAAACCGGTTATCGTACCGGCAAATGCCGGATTCACAGCGCCGTATGTCCGGCTGGCAGCAGTCGCCGTGTATACTAGTCCAGCCGCATTTATTCTGCCAACATTATTACTGATTCCCGAACTGGTCACATAACCGTACACGGGAACCGTCCCGGTGCCCCATCCGACCAGTTGGGACGCCGTGACGTTTACACCGCTAATACTGACTAGCTTTAATGTACCGGCATTTTTCGTGTCATAGGTAGCCGAAGTTACCGTACCACCGCTAATGTTGTCGTTACCAATCGCGCCAGATTGATACACAACACTCAAATTCCCCGGGTCAGTAACGGTCACATTTCCATCATAAATTTTGGTTGCGGAGCCACCTAGAGCGAAGACAACTGTCGGCGCCACTGTATACAACACCCCGTTACCGGTTGCTGACGCGACCGTAGTGGTCGGCGTTGCGCCATATTGTTTGAAGTTATACTGCAATCCACTTCCTGCTGGAGTATCAGAGGTCGGATCTTTTGAATATACCAGCCAACGACCACCCGCCACTGTTGTTAGAACTGCAGTTCCGCCACTGTTTATAAAATTATTGCCGGATTCCAGCTTAATTGCATTACCGCTAGCCCCGGAACTAATCGCTGCCCCAGTAATTGTCAGATCGCTACCTGCGCCAGATTTTACTACGATTGACTGACCGCTGTTAGTGCCGGTGATAGTCAAAGCATTGGCATCTGTGATCGTCACATTACCGTTCGCGCCAGTACCGGTGTTTACAAAGGTTACACCTGCAAAATCATTGGTCGCATTATCCGCAGCAATCGCACCTTTTGCGGTCAGCAACAGATTGTGGGTGGTGGTCATCGCTACGCCGCTCTTTTCAGTTATTCCGCCGTTGCCGGAATTAAAAGCGATACCACCGCTGAAATAAGCATCGTTGCAATCGTTATCGATATAAATCCCGTTAGTTACAGTCGGGTCGCCCACAACCAAACTAGTAAAATTACTGAATTTTCCGCCGGCCGCTGACAGCCAAACCGGATCAATCAATAAACCGGTGTCGGCAACATGGGTAACCGTGCCAATAGTAATCGGATTTGCACTGTATGGTCGCAGTGTCAGCTTGCCGCTGCTGCTGGCCGTGCCATTCAAATTAGGTGTGTCGGCGGCAATAGTAATGTTACCGCTGGTGCTGGTCAAAGTTTTACCGCTGTCAATCGTTAAAGTTTTTCCCTGCGCAATTATTGCGCCGGTAGCGGTAGTCAAATTATTGGCAATATTCAGCGCGCCGCCGGCATCAAGAGTTATCCCGGCAGTGCCACTGGCAGTAATGTTGCCGCTGACATTAACTATCCCGCCTACGCCGCCCATGATAAACGTCGTAGGATTAGTAACAGAGGTATCGGCGTTGAAACTAAGCGTTCCGGTGCCATCGCTGCGCCCGCAGGTTACCGACGAAAATCCGGACAAGGAGCCCAATGCCGACCGCATACCACTATCAATCAACATGTCGCTGGTCGCAGTCGGCGGTCGGAAAGTAATTGTTCCGCCGTTGCCTGCTAACGGCTGAGAAAACGAAAAACCGGTACCGGTTAACGCCAGATTTGACGTACCGTACATAGTTGCATTAGCGGTGAATGACACGTTACCTGTTGTAGTAATCGCCGCATTTTGTCCCATGGATACATTTTGCGTCAACGCGATATCGCCGGTGCAGGAGATTTCCGAATTTAGTGTATATGTTGCTGTGGAGCCGCCAGTAGTAGCAAATTCCACCCTTCCTGTTCCTGTAGTAACCTTCGCGTTCAAAGTTACACCCGATGTGCCTGCTTTAAACTTCACGTTACCACCATTGGTCGTGATCGGCGCGCCGCTTCCTAATGTAAACCCTCCTCCTGATTGCTGATCAGCGTCGGCGTCGATATCGACGTTCCCACCGTTTGTAGTAATCTTGTTGCTCAAAGTTATCCCGTCAGCGCCCCAGAGCGTGACGTTGCCAGTGTCAGTCTGCAATTCCCCGATGTTGCTCAAATAACCAGTATTATCGGTGTTTGTGTCCAAAGTGATAGTGCCGGTTCCGCTTGCCTTGATTTTAATATTGGTATCCGAAAACATGATCGTGATATAATTAGCGTTCAAACCGCCCTGAATCAATAAATTGACGTTGGATTGTAAATTAATACAGCCATCGACGCCGCCGCTTTGTACGTCGATCGTACTGTATCCACTACTGGTTGCCTGCAAAACAACCGTACCCGAAGAAACCGCTTCGATTGCCGATACATCAACCGACTGGGTAGTCCCAGGATTATCATTGGCATTGACCGGTGGCGTCTTGGTTCCACCGCTACTGACGATATTTAGTGTCTCCGGATCAAGTAGCCACTCACCACCATTGCCCAGCATCGACACCCGGGCGCCGGCGCCGACCTGCAGGTTTTCTTTGCCTGAAGTTTCAATTCGTCCGCCTTGTCCATTATTAGTATCAGCAAAAATATGTCCTTCAAAATCGGTAGCGCCTTTCGACCATAACACTACGCTACCGGCATCCCCAGCGCTTGTAGCGCTGGCGGAAATCATTGCTAACGGCGCCATATAAGTTGAGGTTGCTGCCGCTAACCCATCGCCGCCCTGCCAGCCGCCGCCGATGCGAACCGTACCGCCGCCGCTGGCACCGTCGGCATTGATTACCGCACTATCGAGCATCCCCACATGGTCGCCAAGCAGATACACCTGCCCGCCGTTGCCGCTGACGCTGCTGGCATCGAGTGTGCCGGTATTAATCGTGTCGCCGCCGGATTCGAGCGTTATCACGCCCCCATTACCCTCAATAGTCATCGCCTTTATCAGCCCGCCGACATTAATCGCCGACGCGCCTTTTATTTCCACTAATCCGCCGGAAGCAAAGATACTGCCTTGCATATCAATCGCGGCGTTATGTTCGCTCGTACTAATTAAACCGGTCTGCATAAACGCCAGCGGATCAACGTGCGAAGTCGTCGCAATCAATCCGGCAACGTTCACCTCGGCCCCCGGCGCAAATAACATCCCGTTCGGATTGGACAAATAAACCTGACCGTTGGCGTTCAGGTGACCGTAAATTTCACTGGGATTATTGCCCAGAACCCGGTTGAGGGCGACGGCTTGGGCGTTCGGTTGGATGAAGTTGACCGTTTCTTTCGGGGCAATACTAAAACTCGTCCAGTCAATCGCGGCGCGTTGGCTGGCTTGAGCTATATTAGTGACATCGCCAACCTGAGCAATGGTCGCCTGACCGCCAACAACTGCGCCGCCCTCAGGGGCAGCATTTGCTACTAGTGGTGAAACGACCAATCCGGCCGCCAACGCCGCCGCTGCCCACTCTTTGGTGTGAGCGGTTATGCAACGCGCCACTCCGGTCTTAGCCGACTTGTAAGCGCCGGTTACATATTTTTGAATCCGCGTCTTTTTCTCCACTGCCCATAATCTGGCGCGTTTCACGGTGCCGGATACCGACCGGCAAAAACATTTCATCCATTCAGGAATGACGCGCAACCAACTGCGGCGGATTTTTCTGGAATGTTTCATACTCTCTCCTCCGATAAAAATAAAAAATCACCAAAAATAAGCCACCTTACTTAACAGCTCAGTTTTTGGTGTAAATTATTACCTAATCTTGGACAACAACTACTATCAGCCATGTTTCGACCCCCAACAATGGGTAGGTTTACGTGAGATGGCTTATTTAAATTACTTGACCATTATCTCTCATTTGCAATCATTATTCAACTTTTTTATAAAATAGTAGCAAAAATATCCATATAACCATACTTTCTGCAACCAAAAAACAAAAAATCGCCGGCTGTATGCCGACGATTTTTTTGTTATATTAAAACGAATAATTCAAATGTACGAGGAAGTTATTGTTGCCTTCGCCCTGGTCGTTAGATGTGCCGCCGGTGTTGTCCCAGTAGAACATCTTCCAGGCGTAATCCACTTCCAGGCTCAGTCGGATGTCCGAATACATCGATATTCCTACACCGTAATCGCCGATGGACTGATTGTTTAACGAGACTCCGGGGATGGCGTTCCGGACAATCTGCACCGTTCCGGCATCGACAAATCCCAGCAGCTGCCACTCCGGCCACCAGCTTAATTCCGGTTTCCAGGGGATGTTATAGCGGACGTTTAGTTTGCCGAGCAATCCCTGCGAGCCTGCGGCAAATCCTTGCGCGTAGGCTTTTACGCCGTTGTAACCGCCCAGCGAGAACAAATCCGTCGGGTTGAGGTTGCAACTCGCCAGTTGTCCGGTAACGTCGACATCTGCCGACCATTGTTCCGACAAATAGGCTTTGTGATAGACTTCACCGCTCACCAATGCGAACGCCGGCGAGGAGTTTTGTTGGTAGTTATAATTCGCTGTTGACCCACCGGTCTGCCAGCTACCGCCGGTTACTCCGATGTTGTAGGTCGTAAGTCCGGTGTACCAGTTCCGGCTGATTCGGTCACCGCCGTAACTTAACGATGCTTCGACTACGTTACTGTTGGAGTTGCCAAAATTACTTTGTTGATCGCTCAACTGTTTGACATTCAACCGCACTTGCAGATACTCATTAGCCATTTGGCTGCGCTTTAACGCGTAGTTCCAGTTGGCCGATTCGATTACCGAGTTGCCTTGAAACGGCAGTCCGTTATTTACTTTATACGCTCCGCCGAGTACATAATTTACATAGGATACGCTCACGCCAAAATCGCCGTTTAAG
>JBAXTZ010000098.1:0-4881 GCA_037129925.1 Bacillota bacterium | reverse complement strand
GTTTTTTTACGCTCACTTGTTGAAGCACAATTAACGGCTCGAATTAATGCGCGGAATGGAACGACGGAGTAAATTGATACTGAAACAGTGAATTTTCATGAACACGCCCTGTCAGCGAAATGATTTTGAAAATATTTTTTATCGCCGCAATTTTTACAACTTCGAGCTTGTATAGTTCAATCGGCTGATGCGTGTAGCCTAGGCTTCGTTGCCGTAGCAAAGCCGGTATAAAAAAATAAGCCGCGCGAAATAAACAAGTCGTTGCAAAAGTTGCGAGCGGCCTATTTATTTTGCTTGACAGTAGAAATTATTGGCGGTATATTGGCAGTGTTCCACCAAGATAGAACAGTAGAATTAACTGAAGGATATTGTGGTAGAGTTGAAAGAAGTTTCGTTCAGTTTTGGTTCGCGGCAGGTGCTGAGCGAAATTGATCTGACGATTGCGCCCGGAGTAATTTACGGATTGTTCGGGCAAAACGGCGCCGGTAAGACCAGCATGCTGAAGCTTGTTTGCGGGTCATTATTTCCCAAGACGGGTAGTGTCACGATTTTAAAAAAAGATTCAACGGAGCGTAATTGTTCTGTAATGAGTGATATATTCTTGCTGCCGGAAGATATTGCCGAATATCATGGCAGCGGCAAGTCGTTCACCCGCTACTACGCGCCGCTATACAAGAAATTTGATTACGCTGATTATCATAATTATTTGAAATGGTTTGAAGTTGATGAATGTGATCAACTGCACTATCTGTCGCTCGGCGCGCAGAAAAAGTTCTTACTGTCGTTTGCTCTGGCTTGCAATTGCCGGTTGACGCTGCTCGACGAACCGACTAACGGATTGGATATTACCTCTAAATCGATACTGCGGAAAGTATTGCTGGCGTGGATTAACGATGACCGGGCAATAATTATTTCTTCCCATCAAGCGCGGGAGCTTAACAACATTGTAGATCACGTCTTGATTCTCCGGCAACACCGGCTGGTTTTCAGCGACAGCATCGCCGTGATTCAGGAAAGATATAATTTTGGCCACAGCAACCATGATCTTAAGGAACGTGCGCTGTTCAGCAAGCGGGTGCCGCATGGTTTTGCTTATATTTCTGCGGCAGAACAAAACGGCGACAGCGACGTAGACATTGAATTACTTTATGAAGCGGTTTTGACCGGGAAGGTGCAGTAATGGAAGCATTAAGAAGAATCGGCTACCTGACGAAAATCGAAATGCGCTGGTGTAAATATTTACTGGCTGCATACTTGCCCGTTGTTGCGATCTGGACGATAGTTCTGCTCTGGTTATCCGGGAGTGAAATCATTTCCTGGCATACGGCTCAAGAACTCCTGAAATTCGTAGTATATTCACTATTTGTCGTTGGTGCGATACTGGCAAATGTAATCTTTGCCGATGCCCACGACAAGCGCAGTCGGGTAATTTCCGCGCAGCTGCTTCCGGCACGAGCGCGTGAGCAAGTCGCGGCAAAATGGCTGGTGAGCTTTCTGCTCTGGTTCGTTGTATGGACCGTCGGCATCTTTTTGTCATTAATGCTCACAGATTATTCTGCTTCTGCTTTCTCAGACTTTCCGTCCGGGTGGATTCATCTTGGTATTAGCGGAGCTGTTATGACGGCGGCGTCCGATGTAGCCAATGTATTTATCGCTTTTGCCGTTTGGCATTCAGTGTTCTTTTTTGGCGGGATATATTTTCGACGCCAGCGACTGCTGAAAACCGCAATGATATTGTTTGTCCTGATAGCGTGTGGTGTATTGCTGCTGATGAAGGTTGCCGGAATCGAAAAGGAAATGTTGTTTAGCTATATGCCGGCGCTGACGAGCGTCGATACCTGCAGGCCGTTGCTGGTTAATTTATATTTTGATCCGCTGATTAGCAGTCAGGCGTTCCTGTTCATTGAAAAAATGCTGTTGGTAGTGCCGCTGTTCTTATGGTGGTTATCGATAATCAGATTACAAGAAACAGAGAGGTAAGTCGATGGAATTTGAAAAAACGAAACCGATTTACTACCAGATTGTCGAATATGTTTACGAAAGCATTATCAACGGAACATATCCGCCGGGAGAAAAAATCCCGTCCGTCCGGGAAATGGCCGGAGTTATTGAGGTGAATCACAACACCATCCAGCGCGCCTATAATTATTTGCAGGAACGGGGAATAGTCGTCGCTGAACGGGGTATTGGCTTGTATATTGCGGTAGACGCTTTAGCCAAAGTAAAAGAAACGCGCGAAGAAGATTTTTTCCGAGACGAGCTTCCGGCGATATTCAGAACGGTGCAACTGCTGGAGATTGACTGGTCAAAGATTATTAGTGAATATGAAATATTCACCGGGAGGACGAAGTGAGAAAGAAAACCAATATATATCTGGCTGTTTTTACAGGGTTGTTTATTGTATGTGTGGTTGCCGTAATCTGCTTTCAAAAACCTATTGAGAGTTTTATTTTGGACGATCGCGTTGTTACGAAAATGAATCCTGCCGGACAAATTGGTATTGTTGTAAATCCAGCACCGGCTAATTATAAAGAATTCTTCGACAAAGTTCACAATTACTCAGAAATTCCGCATTACAATTCCCAGAGTCAGGAACCGTTTCAAATTGATCTGCGCTCGTTAGATGTCAGTAAATTGGATGCGACAGGCCGAACAAGTGACTTGTTATTCGCTGATTTTGATTCGTGCACAATCTGGCCACAAAAACTGCCTGCCGGATTTGAGCCGGACAAGTTGATGAATGACGGGAAAAATCCCGGTTTGGGAGTGCGAGCGTTGCAAACCCAAGGAATCACTGGCAAAGGAATTGGCATTGCGATCATAGACCAGGAGTTGCTTACCACTCACCAGGAATTTGCAAAGCAACTAAGATCATATGAAATGATTCACTGTTTCACCGGTGACAACAATTCAGCCTCGATGCATGGTCCGGCGGTTGCATCCATTGCTGTCGGGAAAAGTGTCGGAGTTGCCCCGGATGCTGATTTGTTTTACATAGCAGCTACTTTCGGAAATGTCAAAAAAGGTGGCGATTTCAAAGATGATTTCGAATATGATTGCGCGCCGCTCGCTCAGTCAATAGAACACATTCTTGATATGAATAAACTGAAGCAAGTAAATGGCGAAATTCGCGTTATATCAATTTCCTGGGGACCGTCTGCAAACGTTAAAAATTATTCGTTATACAGTAAAGCCATAGAACGGGCAAAAAAAGAGAACGTACTGGTGATTACCACTTCGATGCGTGATATTTACGGCATCGGTTTCACAGGCCTTGACCGCAAACCATACAGTTCCGCCGATGACGCTAATTCGTTTATACCCGGTTCGTGGTTGCAAAAAGGCTATTACAACGATCCCAACGCCGACTGGCTGCAAAATGACGTCTGGCTGCCGATGGGCAACCGCACAACCGCCAGTCCGACTGGGAACACCGATTATGTCTATTACGCAAATGGCGGCTACAGCTGGGTTGCGCCCTATCTGGCGGGGCTTTACGCGCTGGCGTGTCAGGTTAATCCCAACGTGACACCGGATTTGTTCCTGAAAACGATTATGAAGACCGGTGAATACACAACGCATACCCACGACGGAAAACAGTACAAACTAGGGCCGATAGCCAATCCGCAGAAGTTGATCGAGGCGTTGAGGAAATAAGGTTATACCTGACCAATTCGGTGTAGGGGCGATTCACGAATCGCCCAACTATGCGGGCAATTCGTGAATTGCCCCTACATGTGCGGTCTAACTATAGCGATGGATTCGTTAACCTGTTGATATTGGTTTCCAAATAAATTATTGGGAGAGAGTCATGAAAAAGAATTGTTTTGGTGTGGTTCTGGTATTTTTTCTGTTACTGGTCTGTTTTTCGGGATTAGCTTACTGCGTGGTGGAAACGTCCTGTACCGACGCCGGATTTGTGACTCGCTTGTCTTCACCCGGAAAGTTGGAAATTGTAAATCATCCTAGTATTGATGAAAATTTGGTAAACCGATCCTCGTTGGAAAAAATTCCACCTTATGAAGATACTGATGCTTTCTGGGATTTTAGATCTAGAGACATGACAAAGTTAAATATTGCTCAATGCGGTACCGATATTTTTCGAAGTATGTTTGACACTAAAACTCTCTGGAAAAAGCCGCTGCCGGTATATTTTAATCCTGCTTTATTAATTCAAGCGGGAAAAAATCCGGGTTTAGGTGTGCGCGAGCTACACAAAGTCGGAATCAACGGCACAAATATCGGAATTGCCATCATTGACATGAACGAGCTCTTGGTAGATCATCAAGAATACGTCAGTCAATTGAGACTGTTTGAGGAAGTTCACGCACTGAACGGTAATTGCGCAGATATGCACGCTCCAGCAGTAGCATCACTTGCCGTTGGTAAGTCCATAGGTGTTGCGCCAAGCGCTGATCTGTATTTTATTACCGCAACCGGGGTCAAACCAACAAAAGATCAAGGTTGGGAGTTGGATTGTTCGTGTTTCGGAGATGCAATCGACCGGGTCAGAGAAATTAATCGTTTGCTTCCCATGAATAAGCGAATTCGTGTGATATCTGTGTCATACGGCTGGATGCCAAACGACACTGGTTACGCAAAAGCCGAAGCTGCTGTAGATCGCGCTATGAAAGATGGTATTTTCGTAATTACCGCTTCAGAAGAGCGTAATTATCCAAAGTTGAAATTAAAAGGGCTGGGGCGTGAACCTTATTCGAACGCTGACAATTTGGCTAATTATTCTCCCGGAGAAATTTGGAAGAAATATTTTTATCAATATCCTGAACAATATGAAAACCTTCTTCTGGTACCGACGGATCAAAGAATGGAATGCTACAATAAAATCGCACACCCAATTATGATAGAATAATACAAAGAATA
>JBAXTZ010000097.1:0-5322 GCA_037129925.1 Bacillota bacterium | reverse complement strand
TGTTCACTCATTTTGTAACGAAGATGCTGGAGACTTCTTGCTCGTGTAGGTTAAATATTGCTTGCCGCTGAGCAGATGTCATGAAGACCGTTAACTGTGATTCCGGCTTATCGCTCAACAACGCGTTAACATTCAATATCAAGATCTCTTGAGGGTTGTTTTTGATAAATTGCATTATTTCCCAGAATGGTGTATCAAGCACACCGGCGGAATTCGGAAACAGCGTTTCGCCAATCCACATATGTTCCGACATGTAAACGCCTTTTTGCAGCGCAATCCTCAAATCCAGATACCGCACGCCGGATTCCAACTGCTGCATCAATGTATTAGCTTGACACTGGGCATTCAAAAAGTCTGCTTGGGGTGCAATTTACGGTAATTGATTGCTGTTGATGCGTTCTGTAGCCAATACAGGGAACTGCGCCGACTTGAACACCGTATGACATCGAATCATGACTGCTAATCAATATGGCTTTGTTAACAGCTAATCCCCGCAACACGCTTTGGTTATCACTCATCCAGTGAGCATAAGGATTCTTGGAATTATTATAGTTTGACGCGGCATCTGCAAGACTTGCATAACATAGAACACAAACTGCAGCAACTCCAAAAATGAGAATCAACTTTTTCGAAAATTTTCTCATGATAATCCTCCATCTTTTTGTGTAATGTGCTCTGACAAATCTACACGGTGTTTTTCATAACCTCGGCTATTATTTCGCCACCCACCTACAATTTTCCTGCATCGCTGAACGAAAAATAATTATTCTTTGTTCCAATCTACCGCACCATCACGACATGGCAAATCATCGCCTGTTTGGCGTGAAAGTGGACAAATTCATCATTGCGGCAAGTCCGCATAATCGCTAGCAGCACAAAACGAAACCTGATCCACCAGGAAAATAGGACAGATGCGCACAAACCACAAGATTTTTCTGATTTGGAACACGAATGGCTAGTCTCTCGATTACTGTAGCCGGTTCGCAGGCGTTACCAGGCCTTTGAAATGAGAGTACAATTCAGCCAATGTCATTTCAAATTTTCCGTCTACGCGGGGAAAGTCAGATGTTTCTGTGCCTATGCGGGGATAGTTGTGCGTTGTTGTGTCACCCCATGGATTCCACATTATGTATTTATTCGTAGTGTTATCAAATCCGATAATTGCGTGCCAATGGTCGCCGACGACGCCATCCACCGCGGCGCCTGACAAGGCCTGGATGATTTTGTTATTACTCAGAGCTTGTTGCAAAGCTTGCCCCCATGACGTTTCGTCATAAGTATGGTCGTACCAATAACTCTTACCGCCACAAAGCATTTGTTGTATTGTTCCAGCCTTTGGAATTGTCGTCTCAAGATTCCACAAGGGTTCTATCTTGTCAATCGGTTGAGTGCTAGTGTCACTGGCGGCGATGGCTTGCGCTACTGCTTTTTGAAGTACAGGTTCCCAGATTCCGTCAGAGACTGTACTGGATTTGCTGAAAAACACTATTTCCGCGGGTGTAAGTTGTACTCTTTGCATTCCGGTAGTCAAACGGACGTTGTAAACAGCTGGTGTAGCTGCGGAATAAGTCTGACTAATCATGCCTGGTATAGTGCCCGGGCTATTAAGAGTCAACCAGCCGATCGCTGACATGAAATAACAATCCCCGATCTTATTTTGCTGAATATCACTAAACAAAGGCTGTCCCTTGGTATATAGCGGATAATTATTTGCAGTCAAATTCATTAATGCACTATACATGGTGCAAAAGCTGCCATAATTAGTCCAAATTTCATAATTTGGATAATAGATATAATCACAGGTCTGATTTAGAACATCATTCAGCGAAAGTTTCACATCGCGATTAATTTTCCCGCCAGCGTCTTGATTCGGAAGGACCAAGCTGTAATAATAAGCGATTGAAGCTAATGCTGCAGCCTGAGCGGTCGACGGAGCCATAGAATTATCAGCAAGATCATTAATCAGTGTAAGTACCGGAATTTTAGTTTGTGGATTGATTTTGGGAATTCGAGTCCAAACTGGCCAACTACTCTCGACAATCTTCTTGAAATTGTCAATTGACGGTACGGACGATTGTGCATGCACCAGGCTAATGGATGACATAAACATAACCATCAATGAAACAATCAATATTGTTCTGCGCTTAAACATAATTTCACCTCGCAAATTTCGTTCCTTAACTTAATTGACAACCTGAAATTGCAGCATCCGTGCCGCGTGTTGGGCGTCAACAATTGCTTCTCAAGTTGGATTATGCGCGTCATTTGCGGCAGCTATACTACCATCACACTTATCCTTCTCCTTTGTTTTCTTAATCTGTCATTGATAGTAATATTATTGCATTTCACGATGATTGTCTACCCACTATTTCTTAAAACACAATATTTAATAATTACACCATCGGTGCCTTGGGTCACCACAAATAATATATTCTCTACTTGATTTATTGTGAAGTTTGAATTACATAAAAACCGGCAAGTCTACAAATCTTCGTGCCGGAGTTGCCGAAGATGACTTGCCGGATTGGTTGCGGATTATTATTTATGCTTGATTTTTATTTTTGACATGCTTTGATTAAATTGAACAACGAATCGCTGTATACCGGAATTTGTTGAGTCATCAACCTGAATAATGTTGAGCTTGTATTTCGGCCACCACGAACTTGGCAGGCAATAGTTGCACAGATAGCTGTTAGTGTTTTCCGCGGCGTCTATCTTTTTGTCAGTCGTGGTCATCGCTTGCAACACCCTCATCTGCCCGGCGTATTGTGACCAGTTGTTATACCATTTATTGAGCACGACTGTCAGATCACCTACCAGTAGCTGCGGACTGTCGGTCGTTACCTTTTGCCATTCGCTATTGACCAGTGGTTGCGTTTTTGAAGTGTTGTCCCAGACGTTAGGATCCGGTGAGCCCAGCGGCGCCCAACTGTTGATCAGAATTATCCGGCCAACACCAGCCCAGATGCTGTTAAAAGTCGGAAAGGCGGCGGCCTGAGGGATCAGACTGGAACCAAACAGTTGCTCGATATTGCTGAACAGCGTTTGTTGCTGAGCTGGTGTCATCGCACCTGGAGTGTTGCCCGGTGCGTCGCCCGGTGCGTCGCTGAGCAAAGCATTAACGTTAAGGATTACCACCTCGCTCGGGTTAGCCGCCAGAAAATTTTTTATTTCGATTAAGGGCGTGCTGGCAGGCGCAGGGAACAATTGCGCGCCGAGCCACATGTGTTCGGCATAGTACATACCATTTTGGTACGCAATCCTCAAATCGAAATATCTCACTCCAGCAGTTAGCTGGGCGGTTATTGGATCTTTTTGACATTGGGCTTTTTTAAGATCTGTTGTCGAACAAAAGCTGTCTATAGTTGTACCCGAGCTTGTCTCATAGCCGATGCAAGCACTGTTGTTAGTAGCAACGGTATACGACATAGCATCGTGGCTGCCCAACAATACTGCCATATTCACCGGCAGATTGCCCAAAACTGTTTTATTTTCTTCCATCCAGTTTGCGTAGTTTGTTACCGCGCCAGCACAGGGAACCACCGCCAGCATAAAGACAAACGCCGTAGCCAGAACAGCCGATAATAGTTTTCCGAAATACATCTTGCTACTTCGCATCATTATCCTCCGTCAATAGTTACTGGTTTTATCTGGAAATACCACCCGCGATTCGCGGACGAAACAGGCGTACTGCAAATATCTGACAATATCCCAACACAGCTGGTGCGTCCAATAACTATTTCTGCCCCTCATTTACCACATGTATTCAGTCGGCATGCAAACCCGCTGAGTTAATCAATGTCACTCTTTATCTGCATTATTTATTATATCACAAGCAGATAATTTGGCGTCAAGCAAATTGCCGGACTAACAAGCAAACTCCAAACTCCGGCCAACCATATCCAAGCCAAAACCAACAGTATCCACCTAAAATAAGCCTGTACGGAGAATTCCATCAACGCCGTTCGAACGATGATTTCGTCCGAACGGCACTGTTTCTGTCCAGGCAAATATCTGTTTATTCGCCAGAGAAACTGGCTGAACTGCTTATCAACCGAACCGCCTGCTCAAGTTCAACGTCCTCGCCACGTATCGCCCGTAACCTGTTTTCCTGATTAACCGGCACTAGTACTGTCGGGGTTACACCGCCGGAGTTGCCGTTACTGTCCACCTGAATGCGTTTGTTTTTGTCCAGCGACCGTCCATAAGGCCATTTAATTTCAATTCCGCCCGGCATAACCGCAGCGTCGCCGGCCAGCCCGAACGAGCCATTAGTGCCGTAATCTCCCAAGGTTTTCCCGTTAGGCAAATTCTTTATCCCCAGCGCCAAGCCCTGACCAGAACTCATGCATTTTGAATCCACTAACGCCACAACCGGCTTTGTAAACAACTTAGTTGCCGGTTCGATATACAATCCGTTATTTGGCGCAACCGCGAACCGGTCATCGATGGCACAAATTTCGCACTTTTCGGTAGCTGGCCCAATAAATCTATCCCTATAGTTTTCTGATGAACCTTAATGCTGCATTAGGCTGTATTTGCAGCTTCATCTGCCCGCATCCAAAAGTAGTTGTGCAAGTTTTTCCGGCATCGACGCCATTGGTACATGTCCTGTAGGCAGCTCAAAATATCTTCCCCATGTATCACCGGCTGCAGCGATATTTTTTTGGCTGAATCAGTTACCATCACAAACTCACTTTTCATACAACGAATGTAGGTTTTTGGTAATGGTTTTACTTTTTCAAAACAAAATTGTAACTTTTCCACATAAGGCGGTAACGCCTCTAATCCGACGAAAGACAACGGGTCACAGCCTTCGGAACTAATTATATCAAAAAGCGACTGTCCGGCATTAGGCAGTGCAGCATCTACAAATACCAAATGAGCAATTCTATCCGCCAGTTTCGAAGCAACTCCGGAAATTACCATCCCGCCGTAGCTATGTCCAACCAGAACCACATTCTTCAACTCGTTCTCAATTATCAGTGTGCAGATTTGCTGGATATGCTCGGTCAGGTTGTGTGTATATTCATCCGCCAGGTCTGGAGTGAACACTTTATGACTACGTTCCATAAGTGCCGGAATAATCGGCTCCCATATTTTACCGCCCATTTTGCCGTCTTGAGTGCAAATATGGGTTCCAATAGTAAGCCTGTTCCAGGTATCAACTGACATGTTGCCGCCATGAACTAGAACATAATTGGCCATCTCCATACTCCTCCTCTAAATATTCCTATATTATAACACCAAAAACACAAAAAATCCCGCCAACACGCATCTCTACGCATCGCGGGTTCTTCGCATTCCTGCGGGGTTATCTTG
>JBAXTZ010000096.1:0-5331 GCA_037129925.1 Bacillota bacterium | reverse complement strand
GTTGCCAGCAGAAACATTCTGATAAATATTCGTCTACTCATTATTTTCACCCTTACTAAAAGAAAATCGATAGCCGACACCGCGTACTGTTTCAATATAGTTGTTGATGCTACCGCTCTCCAGTTTTTGTCGCAAAAAGCGGACGTGAACATCCACCGTGCGGTTTTCGCCGTCAAATTCAATTCCCCAGATATGTTCCAACAAAAACTCCCGCGTCAACACCCGGCGGTCGTTGCAAATCAAGGTTACTAGCAGCTCAAATTCTTTATAGGACAATTCCAGCAGTTGTCCAGCCCGTCGAATTTCTCGTCGTGGCTTATCGACCACCAAGTCGCCCGCCGTTTGTATGTCTGTGTCTATGCTAATGTTGCGGTTTTGCCGGCGCAACAACGCTTTGACCCGTGCCAGCAGCTCTAACACACTAAACGGTTTGGTAACGTAATCGTCCGCGCCCAGCTCCAATCCGACGATTTTATCGACTTCGGTAGTTTTAGCGGTCAGCATGATGATCGGCGCCTGGCTGGTTGCCGGGTCATTACGTAACCGCCGACACAGCTCCAAGCCATCAATCCCCGGCAACATTAAATCGAGCAAAAACAGATCCGGAACAATCAGCTTGACCTCCGCCAGCAATGCCGCCGCATCGGTAAACGTTTTCACTTCATAGCCGTTTTTGCTGAGATTAAAGCGCAACAATTCGAGAATATTTACTTCATCATCCACCGCATATATTAACGGTCTTTTCATCATTCCTCCGGTTTATCGCGCAAAGACTTGTTTGCCGCTCTTGTGTACACCGGTAACGTTAAACATTACCCATTCGGCAATGTTCGTGGCATGATCGCCCATTTTTTCCAAATATTTTGAAATAAATATCAAGTTCATCGCCTGATCGATTGTCCGCGGGTCACGCTTCATGCTATTTATCAATTCCATCAGCACCCTCATATACAGGTCGTTGACTTCCTGGTCGCTGGCACAAACATTCAATGCCAACTCGACATCCTGCCGGACGTAGGCATCAATCGAACGGTTGACCATCAGCATCGTCGAATCGATCATGACTGGTATGTCTACGAGCGGCTTGATATATTTTGCTCCAGCCATTTGAATAGTGATTTCGGCAATATCCGCGGCATGATCACCGATGCGTTCCAATTCAGTAATAATCTTTAGCGCCGCGCTTATCGAGCGCAAATCGACCGCTAACGGCTGTTGCCGCGCCAGCAGCACCAGACACTGCTTTTCAATTTTCTTTTCCATATAATCAACTTCGTCGTCACCGACAATAATCTGCTCGGCAACCTGTACATCCTGCGTTTTCAGCGCAATCCGCATTTGACCCATTGCTTCTTCGACCAAAGAGCCCATTTTCACCATGTCGATTTTTAGTTTATCCAGTTCTTTCTCAAAATATGTTCGCGGCATAAACTGCTCCTTTTCGCAACCAGTGGTTCATCAACCAAACCGTCCGGTAATATAATCTTCAGTGCGTTGATCTTCAGGCTTGTTAAAGATATTTTCAGTAGCGCCCACTTCAACAATCTCTCCGTTTAGGAAAAATACTGTTTTGTCGGATATTCGTCCGGCTTGCTGCATATTGTGAGTGACGATGACGATGGTGTAATTTTCTTTCAGCTCCTGCGACAGTTCTTCGATTTTCAGCGTGGATAACGGATCGAGCGCCGAGGTTGGCTCATCCATTAAGATTACTTCCGGTTCGACAGCCAGCACCCGGGCGATGCACAACCGTTGTTGCTGTCCGCCGGACAACCCCAGCGCGTTATTTTTCAGCCGGTCCTTGACCTCGTCCCATAATGCCGCTTTGCGCAGACTGGCCTCTACGATTTGCTCCAGCGCCGCCTTTTGTTTTATCCCGTGAACCCTTGGCCCATAGGCGATATTATCAAATATCGACATCGGAAACGGATTGGGCTTTTGAAAAACCATCCCAATCCGTTTGCGCAACTCGACAACATCACAGCAGTTGACATAGATGTCTTGATTGTGAAACAACACTTGCCCTTTAATTGTAACACCGCTTACCAGGTCATTCATACGATTAATTGTTTTTAAGAACGTCGACTTGCCGCACCCGGACGGCCCGATTAGCGCCGTAATTTCCTTGGCAACCACCGACAAACTGACATTTCTTAGCGCCTGATGGGCGCCATAAAATAAATCGAGCGCCTTTACGGAAATTATCGGTTCAAAATTTTCTTCGTGCATCTCATCCTCATTCATGTCGTTTTTTTGCGTATGCCAGTTGCGAGGCGGTTGGCGAGCAAGTTTAACCCGGCAATGATAACCAGCAACACCGTAGCTGAGGCATAAGCCTGTTCAAAAGATATGCCTTCTTTGGCCAGCACATAGAGATGCACCGCCAGCGTTCGCCCGGAGTCCAAAATCCCGCCCGGCACCCGCGTTACCATTCCGGCCGTCAAATATACCGCCGCAGTCTCGCCGACGATTCGGCCGATGCTGAGAATAATTGAAGTTATTATCCCCTCGGCGGCGCTCGGCAACACGATGCGGAGAATTGTCGTTATTTTTGAAGCCCCCAGCGCCAAACTGCCTTCGCGATAGCCGGCCGGTACCGTTTTCAGCGCCTCCTCGGTCGTGCGGATTACCAACGGCAACACCATAATTGCCAAGGTCAGCGCGCCGGACAAAATCGACATTTTTAGTTGCAACACCGTGACAAAAAACATATAACCAAACAAGCCATAGATAATTGAGGGAATCCCTGATAGTGAATCGGTGGCGAAGCGAATAAGCCGTACCAATTTACCATCTTTGGCGTATTCGTTGAGATATATTGCCGAGCAGACACCAATTGGCGCAGCTACTGCGAGCGATAATCCAATCATATACAAGGTTGTTACGATCATCGGATAGATTCCGTGCTGCGAACCTTTGTAGGGACTGGACAAAAACGTCCAATCAATACTTGGCGCACCTTTGAACACAATATAACCGATAATTGCAATCATCGCAGTACAAGATAAGGCCGCAGAGCCATATATTGCCAAATACAGCAGCTGTTCGGATAGCTTGGTTCTTTTCATCGTTTTACCCCCGACCGCGCCGCCAAAACTGTTACCGCGCCGTTTATGAGCATGATGAAGACAAACAAAACCACCCCGGTTGCAAATAACGCTTCTTGCTGCAAGCCGGAGGCATAGCCCATTTCCAGTGCAATATTAGCAGTCATCGTCCGCACCCGGTCAAATAGCGAACCAGGCATTATCGGTGAGTTACCGGAAACCAGTATGACCGCCATCGTTTCGCCGATCGCCCGTCCCAGTCCCAGCATTATCGCCGCGGCGACACCCGAGCCGGCGGCGGGCAGTAACACCCGAAATATCGTCTGGATCTGGCTGGCGCCCAGCGCCAGCGAACCCTCTTTGTACTCTCGGGGTACAGCACGTAGCGACATTTCTGAAATACTGACAATTGTCGGTAAAATCATCATCGAGAGAATAATAATCGCTGCCAGCAAACTGTTACCGCCGCCACCGGCAACCCGGTCGATAAATGGTACAATAATTACCAGGCCGAAGAAACCGAACACTACTGAAGGAATGCCGGCCAAGAGTTCAATCGCGAACCTCAACCAGCGGGCAATCTTCGCAGTGGCGAGTTCCGCGAGAAATACCGCCGTCAGCACCCCGATAACTACACTTATTAGCAACGCTCCGAGCGAACTCAGCAAGGTTGCGGTAATCATTGACAAAATACCAAATTGATTGTTCGAAGGATTCCAGTCGGTATCCGTCAGAAAATTCCACAACCCAATTTTCCCAATTGCCGGCAAGCCTTTTATCAGCAAAAACGCAATAATTATTACCAGTGAAGCAAATGCCAGCAACGCGCAGAACAGAAAACAAAATCTCGCGGATTGTTCCGCGAGATTGCGCCGGTTTACCACTGGCGCCACTAAATCGTTTTTCGGTGTCATAGTATTTTCTACTCCACAGCTATATAGTGTTCGCCAATGATTTTCTTGCCCTCCGGACTGCTGGCGAATTTCATAAAGGCCTTGGCCGGTTCACCGGCTTCGCCATTTATCAACAGCAGAAACGGACGGGAAAGTGAATATTGTTTAGCGACTACATTCGCAACGGTCGGCTGAACGCCGTCAACCTTTATCGCCTTGACCGCTTTATCAACCATACCCATCGACATATAGCCAATGGCATTGTCTTTCGCGGCAACATTGGCTTGAATTGAACCGTTGCCATCGGCAACCAAGGCGTCCGCTTTGAGCAACGATACATCTTTGCCGTCTTTTTTCACGGCAACTTTGGTCAGTTCCTCAAACGCCGTGCGGGTTCCGGAACCGGCTTCACGGCTGACGACTAATATCGGAGCATCTTTGCCGCCGACTTGGTTCCAGTTTGTGATTTCGCCTTTGAAAATTTTCCGAATTTGTTCCACAGAAAGATCGGTTGTCTGGTTTTCCGGGTTAATAACCACCGATATTCCGTCCAGCGCCAGAACAATCTCTTGCATTTTCCATTGCTTTTCTTCTGCTGTCAGGTCACGCGATGACATACCGATATCAGCAGTTTTGTCATGCGCGGCATTCACTCCGGCAGTCGAGCCGACACCTTGAACATCAATTTTCACTCCCGGATTAGCTTTTTCATAAGCATCTGCCAGTTCCTGAGCCAGCGGCTGCACCGAAGTCGAACCGACCAGCGCCAAGTTTTTCGCACTGCTGCCGCAACCGGCAAATGTCATGGTACTGCCAATTATCAAAACTATAGCCAGTATTAAGTAAATCGTCTTTTTCATTTCCACCTCGTTATTTTTAGCTTCGCCGCTATTATAACGGGTGAATGTTAAACCTAACTACCGTCTATGTTAAGTTCAGGTTAAATGTTGACCTTTCTGTCTGCTAATTGTTCACGTAATGTATTTCTTTCCCAAAATACCCCTCCGGAATAACCCTGGATGTTTTTATCGGTTTCAGCAATTTCTAGTCGCTTTTCAGCCCAACAACAATATTCTTCGTTTTTTTCAATTCCGACGTAACGTCGGTTCAATTTTTTGGCAACAACCGATGTTGTCCCAGAACCTAAAAACGGGTCAAACACCACACCATTTTCCGGGCAGCTTGCTAATATCAATTTTGCAATTAATTTTTCCGGTTTTTGGGTTGGGTGATCGGTATTTTCTGGCATCGACCAATAGGGAATGGAAATATCATCCCAAAAATTACTGGGATGAGTTAATCGAAAATTCCCCTCGGTTGTTTCTTCCCAATCTTTAGGTTTGCCATTTTCTTTATACGGCGCAAGCACTTTCCGTTTTTGTTTGACAGAT
>JBAXTZ010000095.1:0-5398 GCA_037129925.1 Bacillota bacterium | reverse complement strand
TAGTATTCGTCATCAATATCCAGCTCAGCAGGTAAAAACAACGATTTCCTTAACATTTTTGCACCATGCACGCCACCTTTTAAAACTATTTCAAACAGTTATCCAAGCAATTGACCAAAATAACACCGCCACTCTTATCAAAGCAAACCGTTGCTAATTCACGACTAACAAAAAAGCACACATATGAGCCGAACAATATCGGGGCACAAGGCTGTTTTCGCGCTATTTTATCCCTTTTTTGTTCTTAAAATATTTTAGTAACAACCAAAGTACTATCATAAGTACAAAAGGCCACGCCATTGCTAGTTCTATATTCATAATTACCCCTTAATAATCTTACACTACAGCTATTTTGTCACATCAACAAGTCATTCGCCGGACAATGCAATTTATCGTTATCAATACTTCATCATAAATCGGACGACGGTTGTGACTGAAAACTCTGCCAAGTTTTATAGATACGGCAGCAAATCGCCGTGCGTCAGTATTTCCTACACCGTTCTTAATACCTCAAGTAATATTTTACTTCACAAACCAGCCGCTCATCCTAATTTCAGTCCAAGATAAGTATTCTTTAGAGGCAAAATTGTAAAAGTCACTCTGTTCGCTTGTATCTAATCTATCCACGTAGTATTATAGCGAATATATTTTCTTATAAAGGCGTTATCCTCATGAAAAGCACAACTCAACCAAAACAGGCAACCTCCGTAAAAGCAATCTACTCACCCGAAGGCATCGCGACCCCGTTTGCCTTTCAGTGGCCGACGACGAGTGGTACGACATCGACAGCGCACTTGAACGCAAGCCCGGCTGTAGCCTGAAACGCGGCGCATTAGGGATACTCTATAAATGCTAAGTAAATCAATCAGTTATCTTGATGAAGTCACAATTTATGACATAGCTAGTTTTCTTTTAGTGTTGCCGTTAATTTTGCTTTTTTTCTCCTTTTTGGGCATATCTAATACATAATGACCAGCGCCTGCCTGAATCAATAGAGCGTTTTCCAATACTTGTGAGAAATTTAGATGTTTTTGGTTTCCGTAATCGTTTAGCCATTTTGGTATTGTAAGAGTTTTTTTAACTTTTTGCTGCCTCATTTCATCCCTAACGGGCGGCATAAAAACACTCACCATATATACCGATTCCGAATCAGACGACGGTTTAACTTCGGAAGGAGAGGGGATCGCGTCGCCATCTTTCTCCAGGCAATACAAATGAAGTTCTAAAGCGTCTTTAGCCATATATAGAGCTTCCTCAATATCGTCGCCGCAGGTAAAGCAGCCCGGTAAATCCGGAAACTCTATACTATAGCCCCCGTCATCTTCTTTTGTAAACAGTGCTGGATACAAATAATTGTTTTTTGTAGACATTGTATTTTCCTCTATTAGTTATTTAAATTTTTGATACGTCTTGCTCGAGCAGGTTATACAAGTTTAACTCCGCTTTGTTTCTCAATACTTTTAATTGTTTTCATTTTCAAATCCTTGTTATGCATCGGTATTGTCGTTTTACCGCTTTTTACAGGGTGCTTAAAGTGCGCATGCGAACCTTTTTGCTCATCCAAAAACCAACCGTCCTGTTCGATTAGCTTGCATGCCTTCTTCGCGGAAATTGTAGGCATTGCTAGCCCCCTTTCTGTATCTATATTTTAGTACGTATATATATACGTGTCAACTAATATTTGTAACTCCAAATTGGACATCGCAAAGCGAAATAGCACCTGTTAAAAAAATGGCGGATCCTGTAACAGGCTCCACCAAATATTTTCTTATAAAGGCGGTATCCTCATGAAAAGCACAATTCAGCCAAAACAGGTAACCTCCGTAAAAGTAATCTACTCACCCGAAGGCATCGTGACCCCGTTCGCCTTTCAGTGGACCGACGACGAGTGGTACGACATCGACAGCGTACTTGAACGCAAGCCCGGCTGTAGCCTGAAACACGGCGCATTAGGGATACTCTATAAATGCAAAGTCAATCGATCAGTAATCAATTTAGTCGAGGAACACGGAAAATGGTATCTCGACCGCGCCGACTAGCATTTTCCGCGCTAAAGCCAGACTATTACCCGTTGCCGTGAAAAAGTAAATTCTGGTAGCCATAAAACAGCTCCTCCCATCGATTTAATTAATAGCGCTAAAAGCAACAGCTTTCAGCTCGCTCTCAAACTCACCCTGCACCGCCTTCATACCATCGCCATACAACCACTCGTCTATTCCCATGCGGTTAAGAATCACCGGCATCCGGTCATGAATATAGGCAATCGACAGTAGCGCCGGTTTAGTCAGAATGACAAAGTTGTGCTTTATTGACTTATCCGGCTGCGTTTCAATGTTATATAGACCGGCAAAGTAAATCAGGCGACCATCCTCCGGACGGATACTAAACTTAACTTTGCGATTATCAACCGACATCCATTCGAAATAGGCAGTAGCAGGGACAAGGCAACGACGGGCAGCGAAATAGTCACGAGCGAAAAACGGCTTCTCAAAGACAGTCTCAAAACGGGCGTTAATAACCCGCTTGTTATTCAACTTATATCCCCAATCGTACATACAGACATTTCCCGGAAGCAAACCGCTACGCGGAGATAACGTCAGACCAGTACCCGCTGCGACGATGACCGGAGCAGGAGCGGACGGGAATAGCTCCTTCCCTGAGAACAACGGCATTTGACTCATCGCCTCTTCCAGAATCATCCGGGCTTCGATATTATCAACGATATCAGCAAAAGCAAAACGTCCGCACATAGCCTACCCCACTATAATCTCCGCCAAATAAGCGAACAGCACCTGCTCAGAGTTATTCACATATCCCGCCAGTTCGGCCGGTGTCGAAACCACCTGATCGCCCTTGGAACGGTCGATGATTATACAACAAATCGTTGCAAACTTACTGAACCCCCAATGGTTAAGCATCCCGGCGACTACGCCGCTTTCCATCTCATTGTTCCTGATTCCATGGTTATAGTAGTAAGCAATCAAATCGCTACGACTAGCCTCTGTATCAAAGATAATCGCGCCGTCCAAGCGCATAGTTTCCAAATAAAAGTCGTGCGAACACAGCGTCTTCCCAGTGATAGTGTGAACACCAATCGAGTTACCGAGTTCCGCTATACGCTCAGCTACACCCACCGGATACTGACCGATAAACCAAACCTGTTTGTTTCCATGCCAAAGTCGGTAAGGATGTAAATCCATCTCCAGAGCTTCGGTCGAAACCACTACGCCACCTTCCTCGATATTACCAAACCCGCCGGAAGTACCAACCCTAATCCAGGTAACTTTATCGATTTCGTCCAGATTCCCGCGCTTTAGAAAATAGACCATCTTCATCAATTCGTGCAAAGCAATCGAAGCTGACGGCATCCCCATACCATGCGACGAAAAGATAATCCCACCGCAATAACAGAAAGTGAACCGCTCTTCCTTGTCGAGCCGGATAATCTCCGCGCCAGACTTCTTTGACCATTCGCCGGCAAAGTACGCCGCACGCGGCCCGGAGCCAGACATAACAACCGCCCGGACAGAGCGCATCTTTTCGGTTTCCGGCGATTTCGAAGAAATTCCAAAATGATACCAAATGTCTTCGGCAACCCCGGCTACAACCTTGTCAAGGTAATCAGTGTTGATGTTATTGATATTCATTTAAAGGCCTCCTGATATTAGAAATAAACAACCGTCACTCCGCAAGCCCCAGCAACACATCATCAGTTGCCCGAACCAATCCAACACGCGGGAATATCTTGTTAACTGTATGCAAATGCTCTTCAGCAGACATCGCCGCCATCGCATCTTCAACAAATACCTGATTATAACCGTATTCATAGGCAACGCGTGCGGTGCTCTCCACGCCGATATTGGTAGATATGCCACAGAGAACGATAGTTGCAACCCCGCGTCTGCGAAGTTGTAAATCAAGCTCAGTGCCGTAAAAGGCTCCCCACTGATGCTTGGTAATAACAAAATCATTCGGCTGTTGGTTAAGTCCGGCTACAATATCAGCATAGCCCGGCGGTGGAGCCTGAGCCGGCAACGCCGTATCTGCAACCGGATGCAATGCGTCCTTTCCATCCGCTGACGGACATACCCGGACAAGAAACACCGGCATATCATTTTTTCTGAACGCTTCGGCTATAGCCGCGGCGTTTTTTACTACGCTATCCGAAGTATACGGTGCCGTAGTTCGCCCAACTATGCCGTTCTGCAAGTCGATGACTACCAGAGCGGTTTTCGTTTTGTCTATTGTTAACTCTGGCATTGAATGATCTCCTCTAAATATCCGAACAACACTTTCTCCGAGTTGTTTACATACCCTGCCAACTGCTCGGGTGTAGACACTACCTGATCACCTTTTGAGCGGTCAATGATAATGCAGCAAATCGTCGCAAACTTGCTGAACCCCCAATGGCTTCAGGTATATCTTTGTTCTGCTATATTTCGTCAATGATAATCCTTTTGACTGCCACATTTGTGTAGTTCGGTGTATTCATTTTTTCCGTACGAATTAAGCTAGCTATATTTGTTTGAACTTGCTATTTGAATTATAAGCGAGTACGTGCAAAAAAGTTTAACCCTTACTGCACGGCTTCGTTTCTACTCAATGTATTCGCGTCACATCCGCGGGGTGGCGCCGTCTTCCGCTGTGAGCCGTGGATAGCCAACCAGCAACGGTTAATTCTTCAAGCATGCTGCTTATCCATACTAGTATGACCTCGTTCAATTTCAGAATGTTACTCCATGATTGTCTGGATTTGCGATTTAATCTTAGTTGAATCAATAGAACCATTTAATTCATCCTGCGACAAAATCAATTTCCCGTTTTCAATTGAAATACCGTGTTCAGAATATAACTTTTCTTTACGTTCCCAAGCTTTTCGGTATCCGTAATCACCAAGCATTCCGAGGTGTTCCCAGAAAACATCTCCAGTGGGAGTTTCGATAGTAAAATCGGGATGCACAACAATATCACCCAACCTTAATTCTCTCTCATAGATAGGTTTCAGACCCGATTTTAACATCATATTGTAAACAATTACTTCTGACTTTGAGAGAACCTTTGTCCCGTCTTCCGTAATGAATATGTGCTTGCTGTCATACCAACCATCTTTCACTTGTCGCAAAACTGTGTTGCCAAATAAGTTTGTTTTCCGATGTGCCAAATCCGAGAGCTCTACACCACTATATTTTCGTATTTCCGAAGGCTCTTTGTTGTAAATAATAAAGACCTTTTCGCTTTGGCGAGTAAGAGCGGTGTAAAGCATCTCGCGAGTGACTAGTGGGTTTATCCCACGGTCTGGCTCAATCAGCACAAGAATTGTGGACTTAAAGCCAGAACCCTGTGCTTTATGAACCGTCAAAGCATAGGCAAGTTCAAGAGGAGAATCCTCTGACGCTCC
>JBAXTZ010000094.1:0-5478 GCA_037129925.1 Bacillota bacterium | reverse complement strand
CAGAGTTCAGAGTTCAGAGTTCAGAGTTCAGAGTCACGAGTTCAGAGTTCAGAGTCACGAGTTCAGAGTTTAACTCACAACTCAGGACTCAGGACTCACAACTCAGGACTCAGGACTCACAACTCAGGACTCAGGACTCACTACTCAGGACTCAGGACTCAGGACTCACAACTTCGTCTCTGCAGCCGTTCCAAAACCATTACCGTTGCCCCGGAAAATGCCCCGTTGGTTATCGGCGAGCGGATTAATCCGACCAACCGCAAGTTGCTTGCGGCAGAGTTACGCGACGGTAGTCTGACCACCGTCATCAACGATGCGCTGGCGCAAAAAAACCAGCGTGCCGATGTCCTCGATGTCAACGTCGGGATTTCCGGCATCGATCAAGCCGAAACGATGGAACGGATTATTTGCCAACTATGCGGTCTGGTCGATACGCCACTGGCAATAGATACTACGGATGTTGCGGTGCTGGAAGTCGGGCTCAAGAATTTTCCCGGACGAGCGTTGATTAATTCGGTATCACTGGAACACAAGCGGTTGTTGCCGTTTCTACAACTTGCCAAAAAATACGGCGCTGCGGTATTGGTGCTGCCGGTGACCGATGACGGCTTACCGGAAACAGCCGTTGCCCGGCTGGAAGTCGCCAAAAAAATAATCGCCGCTGGAAAAGTGCTCGGGCTTTCCGACAACGATTTCATCCTCGACCCGCTGGCGCTCTCGGCGGCAGCCGACGTAACCGCCTGT
Source organism: Bacillota bacterium (assembly GCA_037129925.1). Classification (GTDB taxonomy): domain Bacteria; phylum Bacillota; class Negativicutes; order JBAXTZ01; family JBAXTZ01; genus JBAXTZ01. The sequence goes on along the minus strand of JBAXTZ010000094.1, from coordinate 4,734 downwards.
GCGGTAACCTTGCAGACCATTCGATTATATTGTAGTGAGCTGCGATTACCGGTAACGATGGGACTGAGCAACGCCTCCTATGGTTTGCCCGAACGCCCGGCGTTCAACGCCGCCTTCCTGCTCGCCGCCCTCGGCGCCGGTCTGACCATGCCCATCTTAAATCCGCTCGATGAAACCATGCAACAGGCACTAGCCCAAGCCCGACTAATCTGCGGACAGCCTGGCAGTGCGATTGAATACATAAAGACGAGTTCAGAGTCAAGAGTTCAGAGTTCAGAGTCACGAGTTCAGAGTTTAACTCACAACTCAGGACTCAGGACTCACAACTCAGGACTCAGGACTCATAACTCAGGACTCAGGACTCATAACTCAGGACTTATCACACTGTCCCAAGCCGTGTACGACGGCAACAAAGAATTGGCTGCAACGACAGCGCAAGCGGCGCTCCATGATTATACATTACTGGAAATATCCGAACAGGGGATAGCCGCAGGAATCGTCCGCGCCGGTGACGAGTATAATGCCGGAACGCTGTATCTGCCGCAAATTTTGCTCGCCGCCGAGGCCGCAAAAGCCGCCTTTGACGCGATCAAGACCGACACGCCGCTCAAACCAATCGGCACGGTAATGCTCGGCAGCGTGTACGGTGACATTCACGACCTCGGCAAAAACATCGTGGCCGCCTTGTTGTCGAACAGCGGCTTTCTTATAACAGATCTTGGAAAAAATGTTTCACGTGAAACATTTTTAAAAGAATATTTAATAAGTAAACCGGACATCATCGGCTTTTCTTCACTGATGACGACCACGATGATTGAAATCCAGCCGACGATTGAACTGCTCCGCGCCAACGGCTGCACTGCCAAATTCATCGTAGGCGGCGCGGTAACCACGCCGGAGTTTGCCAGCGAGTGCGGCGCCGATGCCTTTGCCTTCGACGCGGTCGAGGCGGTAACGGTGTGCAAGCGGCTGTTGGGAGGTACTCTATGAACTGGTATAAAGGAAACACTCACTGTCACACCACGCGCTCGGACGGCGATTCGTCACTGGAACATGTTGTGGAATGGTATGCCAAACGAAAATATGACTGGCTGGTGGTTACTGACCACTGGCGCGGCTTACCGGCGCGTACCGCGGCGGAGCTTAGCGATATTTTCGGCATTTTGGTCATTCCCGGCAACGAAATCAGCGGCTCGGCGCATGTCGTTGGTGTTGGCATTAGCGAGAACTGTCCTGCCCTTGATGAATACGAGCATGAACCACAGTTCGATGCACTGAAACGCGGCGTGGACTGGATAACAGCCCATAACGGACTGCCGATTTTGGCGCATCCCAATTGGACGTATATGTGGAACAGTAAGGATGCTTTAGCGCTAAACAATGTCGCGCACTTTGAAGTGCACAACGGCTCAACCGATTGCAATACTTTTGCCGCCGGCGGCAAGCCCGGCACTGATGATATTTGGAATGAAATCTTAAATGCCGGAAAATTGTTTTATGGCGTGGGTAGCGATGATTCACACGTTCATAGCCTGGACGGTCTCTGTCCTGAGCATTATAACGCCACCGGCGCAACCGCCTGGACATTGACCCAAAGCGAATCGTTGTCCGAAGCCAGCGTGCTCAACTCCCTGAAAACCGGACGGTTTGTCGCCTCCAACGGGCCGCGGCTGTCGGATTTTGGCATCAAAAATGGTCAGTACTATGTGGACATCAACGAGCCGTATGAACATTTTCACTATACGACGACATTTTTTGGCAGCCAAGGTGTGTTAGCCGAAATCCACGGCTTGAATCCGCGCTACCAAATCACCGGCAACGAGCAATGGATCCGCGCCCGCTGTTTCTGTACCAGCGGCAGGTACTTGTGGACGCAGCCGATATTTATCTAGAACCCAACAAAAAACCGGAAAGTCCGCGATATTTTTCGCCGACTTTCCGGTTTTGTTTATTGCGCCAATTCCAATTTATTTCCAACCTTCGCCGATATACTCGTCATAGGCCGCTAGATATTCATCGACAATATTGCGCGCGATTGAGTATGAGCATACCAGTGGATGTACCATCAACGCGTCAATTGCCAAGCTCCGAGATTTGTCGCGAATGGCTTGGGCCGCCAATCGTTCATATAGCTTTACTGACCGCACTAATGCAAGCGCTGTTTCCGGTAATCGCTTGCTGACCGAACTAACGGCGCCGTTTGGTCCAACGATACAGGTTGTTTCAATGACATCGCTGTCTGCCAGCTCGGGAATTGCTCCGTTATTCGGAATGTTTAATACCAATTCACGTTCAAATTTATTGAACTTCGCATCAGCAAACGCCAGCGCAATACCGGCATAACTCTCGTCATCCGGCCCGTTTAACATTGCCTGAACATCAATTTCTTCGATAGGCGTAACTTGGTGCGCCGAATGTCCTGATTCTATCGACATATACGAGGCATGGCGCAACCCGAGATGATAGAGGAATATTTGCAGCATCCGCTCGAAATCAGTTTCCGGATCCAACGGTTGCATCATGGCGAACATTTTTTCATTGATCATTTGAATGGTCTCACCACGAGTGCTAGCGCTTTTCAGGATGTTGGCAACCGAGCGTTCGCGATGATAATAATACATCAGATAAGCGTTAGGAATTACCTTAAGATGGTCAATCAAATCAGCATCAAAGATTTTGAGTTCGGTATCATTACGAACGATAGGATTGTTCAGCAACTCCGGCAAAATATCGCTGTTCTCATATTCAACCGACAACAACCAGGATAGATGGTTTAGCCCCAACCACTCGGTGGAAATTTTAGTGTAATCCAACTCCAACTTTCGTGCCACTTCGGTCATGTAGCCGGAAGGTCCATCGCACACCCCGTACACATTATCATAACCAGCATCACGCATATATTGGGTAACCAATCCGGACGGATTCGTGAAGCTGAACACCATCGCATCCGGCCGGGCATATTTTTTTGCCAGTTCACAATATTTTTCCAAGGCCGGTATCGAACGCAACGCCATGCCAAATCCGCCCGGACCGGTAGTCTCTTGTCCGATAACTCCGTATTTCAAAGCAATACGCTCATCTAAAGTCCGGCATTTGTCCTGACCAACGCGCATCGAGGTAATGATTATGCTCGCATCGGTAATAGCTTCTTTAGCATCAGTTGTCAATGTGAACTCCAGCTCAGGATTGACCAATTTGGCGATTTTTTTACAAAGACCACCAAACACCCGGAGCTTTTCCGCGTCATTATCCATGAATACCACCCGGTTTATGCCCAAAGTTTTCACTTTGCGCGCCACAAATTTCGCCAAAAACGGCGAGCGTACCCCGCCGCCACCTAATATTGCTAATTTCATTTGGTCTCCTATTAACTATGTACTTTCAGAAATCCGAAAGTCATTGTTTCAAACACTAACGCTCAATTGTGGTAGCGTCGAACCGCCATAAGGCATGACAATTACTTTTGCATCGGCGCCGTATTTGGTCAAAGCCACGTCAAAAGCAAACTCCAGCTCGCTATAGGGTTTCATGAATAACGATTCGACTAGTCGCGGTTGCAAATCTGACACCATAAATATTTCAGCATTGGCCAATATCAGCGCAATCGCCGCCGCTTTGTGTCCGCCCAACACAAATTCCTGTTTTATTCGACAAACCAAATCAGCCGGACACTTGGCTTGTGTCAGCCATTCTTCAAATATTTCTTCACCCAATCCCTCTTTGCAGGATGCCAGCAGAATAATCGTACCGCCATCACGCACAGCGTGTTTGGCATTGTCCAGCGCCTTCTGCGCCTGATACAAATTAATGTCTTTTGGCCAACCGCCCGCGGAAACCACCACGATATCGGTTTTTTCTGTGATTCCGATTTTGTAAATGGTATCCAAAAAGTCACAACCGGCGCGGTGCGCCAGCAGACAATCGCCTGCCACCGCTTTAATTACCCGCTTTTGTTCGTCTAATATGACGTTTAAGATAAACGCCACCGGACAATGATTAATTACCTCATCAATATCTAGCCGCACCGGATTGCTGACGAGATTACCGGCGTGGGCTTCGGGATCAACCATTCGCTGGTGATTGGCCTGAATTGCCGCGCGGGTCGAAACGCCGGGCATAATCGCCTTGGCGCCGCCGCTATAGCCGGCAAAATAATGATACTCGATATTGCCGATACAAATCCGCTTTTTGGCAGCGGCGACGTGGCGGCAAATGTCTTGCGGTGTACCATAGCTGGAGGTTCCCATGTTTACAAAGCCAGCGCTACCAGAGTCTACGCAGCGGTAGTTATCGAAAATATCTGCTCCGACCAAATCAATCATCTCGGCTTCGGTGTGGTTGCGATGACTGCCAAGCGCAAACACGATTGTAATATTTTCGGTTTTTACACCAGCGAGAATCAACCGGCACAGCACCTGCGGCAAAATAAGCTTGTTCGGCACCGGACGCGTGATATCGCTGGTTACTATTGCAACCGTGTCGTCGGCGTTAAATAATTTTTCAATTGTCAGCGATTCGATCGGATTGTCCAGCGCTCGTTCAATTTCATCTTCCCCAGTTAATCCGAGTTCAACCTTGTTTGGTTGCAGTATCTGCAGAAGGTTGCCGTCGGGAATGTCGATAGCTTGTTTTTCTCGTGCGAAATTTAGCGTGATGTTCATCGGTCAGTCTCCCTGTCGATTTGTTAACTCAGTCTTCATGCGCCGATCGTAGCCCGGCTTCGATTTCTAACTC
>JBAXTZ010000093.1:0-5502 GCA_037129925.1 Bacillota bacterium | reverse complement strand
CAGCAACCATTGCTTTGATTGCCATGATGCACTCATCTTTAGTTGGGAAACCAGCAGGCATATAACCAATAAGTGCTGCGCGATTTTCACTCTTTGTCTTGATAAAGAGTTCAGATAGTTGCGTCATTAAAGTGGAATTCCAAAGTAGTCCGCCGCAGTTTGCACATCTTTATCGCCACGGCCAGATAAGTTAATTAATAAATTGGCATCCTTGCCTAGTTCGCGACCAACGATCATGGCGCCAGCAAGTGCGTGTGCGGTTTCAATCGCCGGAATAATTCCTTCAGTTTTACAAAGTAGCGAGAAAGCTTCCATCGCTTGGGCATCTGTTATTGGACGATACTCGGCGCGGCCAATATCACTCAAGAATGCGTGCTCTGGTCCAACGCCGGGATAATCCAAACCTGCTGAAATCGAATGTGACTCGACTGTTTGACCATTAGCATCTTGTAAAACATAAGAACGTGTTCCATGAAGTACACCAGGCGTTCCGCCAGAAATAGTTGCGGCATGACGTCCAGTTGAAACACCATCACCACCAGCTTCTAAACCGATTAAGCGAACGCTCGTATCATCGATAAATGGATGGAAAATTCCGATTGCATTTGAGCCACCACCAACACATGCCAATACCGCATCCGGAAGTCTGCCGGTTACTGACGACGGCTGGTCTGGGTATGGATGTTTCTAGTGGTTGTGAATTGCAACTGGTTTTGGGGCAAGGGGCTTCAAAAATTGTTTTTAGCGGTCCGGGCAAAACCGAAGCTGAACTTAGGCTGGCATTGACTCAACCGGAAAAAGTTATGGTTCTCGCGGACAGCTTTAGCGAGCTGAAGAAGCTAAGTAGCCTGGCCGCTCAACAGAATATCGTAGCCCGGGTTGGGGTGCGTCTGACGACCGAAGCTGATCCGTTGTGGCGTAAATTTGGCATCGCAGCGGCCGAGTTACCTGAGTTTTGGCAAACGGCGCACCAACTGCCGGGTATTGATTTTTGCGGGTTGCAGTTTCATACCAGTTGGAATATGAACCCGGATGCGCAGGTCAGTTTTATCCGAAAACTTGGTCAAACACTCCGGCAAATACCGCGAGAATTATTGAAGCAGCTGAAATTCATCGATATCGGCGGCGGGATTTGGCCACCAGCCGGTGAATGGCTGCAACATGCGGCTACCCCGGTTGGGGTAGTCGAGGCGGCGCTTGGGATGTTGCGCCCGGATCGCTGGCGCTTGCACTACCGCCAACCGGCAGCGCCACTCGCAGTATTTGCGGAAGCAATCAGCGCGGCGATTAATGAGCATGTGCGCCCGTACTCGGACTGCCGGATTTGGTTCGAACCGGGGCGTTGGATAAGCCATGATGCGATGCAATTGATCATGGCGGTAGCCGACAAAAAAACTGACGATTTGGTTATTACCGATGCCGGTACTAACGCGGTTGGTTGGGAGCGGTTTGAGCATGACTATTTTCCGGTAATCAATCTCAGCCGACCGCAGGCAGTAGAACGACCCTGCCGCATACTCGGTAGTTTGTGCACGCCGCATGATGTTTGGGGCTACAGTTATTGGGGTAGTAGTATCGAAGCAGGCGACGTGCTGCTGATTCCGTCGCAGGGAGCTTACAGCTTTAGTTTGCGACAAAATTTTATCAAACCGGTTCCCGAAGTAGTAGTAATCTAATTACAGTAGCTGCTGGCAGAAGCTGGATAGATTGGAGGATGTGGTGATTTGGCGAGCTGATGCGCGTTGGCTAAAAATGGTTGTGGCTTTATTGTTGGTTGCGGCAGCGGTCACACTTTACAGCCTGAGCTATTATCTGCAATTCAACCCGTTTAAAACCGAATACCGGATGAAGTCAGCATCCTGCCTGTATGCCGACTCAACGGGTAATCTGTGGCTGGTCGACGGTGGAAGAAGAATCAGCAGGATCAACAGCGATTATCAGGTTGACCGGATAATTGCCGGCGGTGAAGGTAGTTCGTATTTTTTTATGTGCGACAATATTACCAGCGATAGCAGCGGCAATCTTTACGCAACGAATATTTTTATATCCGGTACTGACGAACGTTATTATAAACAGCAGTTAATTCGCATGAACGAGTACGGCACCGTACAAGAAGTGCTATATCAGGCTGACTATGACAAGGATAACGTTCAGCGTCGCATCTGCGATATCCAGGCTAACGCTGAGCAGGTTGTATTTTATGATGTTGATGACCGCGTTGCCCGGAAGATTTGCTACAATACAAGCACAAAAAAATGCGCAGTGCTCGGTGAGTTTAAGCTACTCAACAGCCACTGGTCGACAGTTGTCGGCAATCCACAGACCGGAGCGACTGAAATAGCCTATTTGACTGGTGAAGTAATCAGCTATGTCGGCACGAAGGAAACTAATATTATCCCGCCGGGACAAAAAGTAATTCCGCTGGAGCTCCATTGTAGCGCGCTTGGTAACAGTTATTTTTTTGATGCCGGCTCGCAAGAAGTTTTGGAAGCTGTAAACGACAAATTGAAAAGCTTTATTGATAAAGGGCAACTGCAATTGGCGTTTAGCAATGATTGCTTTCAGGTCGTTGGTCTAGAGCTTGGCGACCGGAGCGCGCATTTGGTCGCGGAAAACCAGGTCGCGACATTTGATAACACCGGCAAATTCGTTCAGATGAGCAAACTGAAATTGGCACCGCTGATAATTGTTTACAGCCTGATGGGATGGGCAGCACTGCTGACGCTGTCTGTCGCCGCGTTAGCGTTACTTGCGTTTATTTATATTCGGTTTCTGCGCCGGATGGTCGAACAGGCAGTTTTCCCGGTTCTGCTTGGCGTCTTGCCAATCATAGTCGCTGCGGTATTTATTGTTTCCAGTATCTATGCGGATAATACCAGCAACGAACAGCGCGAAATCCGGTTGCGCATTGAAAGTATGACATCTTGCCTGAGCAGTCTGGTCGATGCTGAGTTGCTGAAACAGGCCGCGGCGCATTTGAACTATGACGATGCTGACTACCAAGAGCTAGATAAGTTATTGAAAGCAGTAGTCAAAAATCCGTCCAATGAGGACTTTAGTTTTTATGGCGGCATTTACTTGCTGGAAAACAACACAATCAAAACCATCTGCAGTTCAGCTGAAGACAATATTATCGGCTACAAACTGCCGCGCATCGAGGAGAATAAATATCTGTATGATGCAGCGGACAATCAGCACAAAGTTACAGCGACAACCGATGACAGCGACGGCGGCTGGCTGTGTTCAGTGCGACCGGTGCTGGATAAAGACGGAACAGCAGTTGGTTTGGTGGAAGTGGATTGCGACTTGTCGATGATTAATTATGTTAATCACGCCAACATCCTGCTCAGTCTGGTAAAACTGATTTCGCTGCTATATGTGACCATCCTGCTGACTTATGAACTGTCCGGATTATTTAAGACGAAAACAGCGCTGAATGCCGGTGGGGTGAAAATATTTAGCGATATCGCCTCGATAAGGCAATTGGCCTTTATCTCGTACTTCGCGATGCGGTTTGTCTCCGGCTTTATGGCGTTATTAGTCAGCCGCTATGCTTTATCGCAGTCCGGAATAAGTTTTGAATTCGCGGTGGGGTTGGCGTATTCGCTGGACTACACCGCCGCGATCCTGGTCAACGCCAAAGCCGGGCTGATTGCTTCAAAGTACGGTTGGAAGCCGCAGTTTATCATTGGAATGCTGGTCTTTGCCGTGTCGACCGCGATATCGGTTTATGCGCCGAATTTGCCGTTATTTCTTGCCGGTCAGGCCATAGGCGGGTTGGCGTTCAGTCTGGTGCATAGTGCGCTGACTACCTATATTAACTCCGAAACTGACGAAGACAAACGGGCGCATAACCGTCCGGGCTACAGTTCCGGCGAGTATTCCGGGACAATATGCGGATTGTTAATCGGGTTATGGCTGTACGACCGCGCCGGGGTAGAACTGTCTTGCTTGGTATCGATTGGCGCAGCGCTTATAACTGCGGCTTTAATAATGTTGTGTGCGGAGAACCGCTTCGACAAATCAAGCGAACAGTTTGCAACCGGCAATATTTTCAAAGCTCTAAAAATCGCGTTTGCGGACCGGGAAACAGCGCTGTTTTTTTCGCTGGTGCTGGTGCCGGTAACACTGCTGATTGCCGAGCCGCTGTTCATTATCCAATTGTTTGTGACACAGAGCGGCTTTAACATTATGAATATCGGCTGGGGGCAGCTGATATCGGAGTTTGCCATTGTATATCTCAGCGGTGCGCTAATCAACTATTGCCTAGCGCGCTATTCGATACGAAACACAATAATCTTCGGATGCATGCTACTGGTCGTCGGGCATTTGACCGCCGCCATCGGCTATTCGCTGTTCTACATGTATATTGGGATGTTTGTGCTCGGTTTCGGTTATGCCATAACCCACACTGCTTTTGCCGAATATTATCTTGGTTTTAAACCGGCAACCGTAATTGGACGGCAAACCATGGCCGCCTGCGCCGACACAGTTATGTCGTTGAGTTTCATGTTCAGTTACAGTTTGATTGGCAAAATCTGCGGCACGCTCGGGTTGCGCAATGGCTGGCTAGTGTGCACCGGACTTGGCGCCGGAATGTTGCTGCTGTTTTGGTTTACAGGTCTCTGGCGCAAAAAAAAAAATCAAACGCTAAACCCGGCGGTTGTTGGGGCGTTTAAGAAAGGGTCTGTTGTTGCAGGGGCGGTGTTCAATCAGATAGGGTATTTTCGGGAATTCAGTCGGTGAATATGCTACAGATGCAAGGGGTTGCCAAGTATAATATCGGCAGCGGAATAGCGTTCTCCTATTGCCCGACAGACTCAGTATATTGGTAGGCATCATGAGAACAAGTGCTGTTGCCGGTAGGATTAGGTTTTAGCAACTTATTCCTGCTCGGGGGCCAGTTGCCTTTAGGTATTGGTGTGCAATATTACTATAATGTGCTACATCCCATTTACGCTTCTGAGCAGGAGTTTCGTATACAACTACTGTTCACGGCGGCGCCAGAAGCGATAGTGTAATAGGTTAATTCGAATAAAGATTTGGCGCTGAGAGAACTTAAGAAATTATACGATGGGATGGCTGGGAAATTATGCAACAGACGACTTGAAACAAAAACTGACGACAATGAATGAATGGATACGTCGCCGGTTGCGGATGTATAAATGGAGATAATGGAAGAAAACCAGCTCATGATTTAGCAACCTGAAAAGACTCGTAATACTAGGAAACAAGGCGTGGGAATGGGCAAATACACGAAAAGGCTACTGACGGATTGCCAGTAGAGTAGCCCGATTCTGCATAGAACGCTCACGAGTGAACATCTCGAAACGTTGGGATGTGATAATATCCTCACGGGACGTACAGTGGTGTGAGAGGCTGGCTGATAAATTAATTATTAGCCGACTACTCGACTACTCGATTACGGTAAGAAATCATTGAAATGCTTAAGCTTTCAGTGAATAATATATGTAAGAATTTGAAAGGGGATATGCACTATGA
>JBAXTZ010000092.1:0-5715 GCA_037129925.1 Bacillota bacterium | reverse complement strand
AGACGGACCGGTAACATTGACCAACGCCGGGAATGATTTCGGGATAATAAGCGTACTGATATCGGCAGGCGGATATACCGGGACAATATCGGTAACCGACATAAACGATATGAATATCAATTCGATGGTCGACCGGAACGCGACAATCAACCTGATAGCGGGAGGAGCGATAACCCAGAGCGGGACGATGACCTCGCAGGTGTTGAACGCCATAGCTGGAGCGGGAATAACGTTAGGCAATACGCTGAATTCGTTTGGGATAGTGAGTGCAACCGGCGGAGCGGTAACGTTGTATGGAATCAACAACCTGACAATGGGAGCGAGCAACGTAACATCGCTCGTAGCAACGGCAACCGGAGCAATCAGCGAAGTAAGCGGAGCGGCAGTAACGGTAGCCGGATTAAGCACACTGACCGCCGGAACGAACATCGATATGTACACGAACGCTGGAAACAACAGTTTCGGGAATACAGTAACCTATGCCTATACCGGAGCCGGAGCGCACAACGCGCTGTATAAAAACACCGCAACCGGAACCGGGTTTGCAATCAGCACATTGGGGAGCGGGAACCTGTCGAACCTGTCACTTAGTTTCAACAGCGGAGCAACAGCAACACTGGGCGGAACAAATATGTCGGTAGTAACCGGAAACCTGAGCGCAACCGGAGGAACGCTGACGTTTGGCGCGATGACCGTGAGTGGCGGCACAACGCTGGTAGCCGGTAACGCGATAACCCAGAGCGCTGCGATCAGTCTGCTCGGGACAACAGCAATCACGCCGGGAACCGGGAACGTGACATTGACGAACTCACTCAATGAGTTTGGCGGAGCAGTAAGTTTTAGCGCAACGAGCGGCTATACCGGGAAATTAATGTTGCGGGATATCAACACCATGACACTGGGAACAATGGTGTTAGGAAGTGGCGGACTGATAGTCGGAGCGACAGGAGCGGTAACGCAGATCGGTGCGATAACCTCACCGGTGGGAGCGCTTACCCAGGTGTCGGAATATGCGGTAGACGGACCGGTAACATTGACCAACGCCGGGAATGATTTCGGGATAATAAGCGTATTAATACCGTCAAGCGGATATACCGGGACAATAACGGTAATCGACATCAACGCGATAAACATCGGCACGATGACCGATAAAAATGCGACAATCAATCTGACAGCGGGTGGAGTGGTGACGCAGAGCGGGATGCTCACCGCGCAAACGTTGAACATCAACGCCGGAACAGGAAGTGTAACGCTGGGTAACAGCGGCAATGATATTATCGGTACAGTAAATGTATACACGCAAAGTGGATATACGGGACGAATAAGCTTGAGGGACATGAATGCGCTGAATCTGGGAACAATACAGGGAGGCAGTGGCGGTGTCTATCTGATAGCCAACGGGAACATTACCCAGAGTGGGGCACTAACAACACCGATAACGGCAGTCGCATCGATAACCGAACTTGCCGGTAGCGGAAACGTGACGCTTGACAACACAAACAATGATTTTGGTGGACTAGTGAATGTTTCATCGGCTTATGGGTATGCTGGCAGAATCAAATTGTATGATAAAAATTCACTGGAAATCGGCTCGATTCAAGGTGGAAACAATGGCGTTACTGCACAGGCAAACAGCATAACCAGCAGTGGTATAGTTACTTCCAACGGTCGAGTTGATTATTCGGCAGGGACGATAGACATTAACAACCAGGTACAAGGGTACACAGTGAAGCTGTCAGGAGCAACAAGCGGAGGTAACGCGGATATAACGATTGGCGAGAACGGTTGGCTGATAGTGACGACACCGAGTTGGCAATCGTCAGTAAATGGCGGCGCGCTGATAGACTGCAATGACGGGTTGTTTACCAACAACAGTTACTTTGGTCCGGACGCGATAACGATAGTAAACCCGGGTTCAGGCAGCGGGCCGAGAATAATCTTGAGAGCTAATGCGGCGAGCCTGATCGGTGACATCTTGCTGTTCGAGGTCGGCGGTGACACCCCGATTGATAGTCTGCCCGATGATGGTATTAACTACTTCGTCAAGAAAAGCTGAGGCTAGATTTCTTTTTCGAGGGGTTTGGGTATAGCAACGAATTTTGTTGCTATACCCAGATCGCATAAGAATAAAAAAGCTAACTCAAAATTTAGCTTGCAGCGATTTTAATATTGACTATCAGCAAGATTTAATTGTATAATTACCCCGTAGAAAATATTTAAATGTAAAATCTAGGGGAGATAGAGAATATGAAAACTATAAGATGGGAGTTACCTATTGTAGTTGATATCGATGTTAAGCATACTTCAGAAGGTAATTACGCAGAAGATGACGGATCAATGTCTAGTACTAGTTAATGATTTATTTGATCTAAATAGTAGATAATATTTACAAGCAACAGCAAGAATTTGTTGTTGCTTTTTTTGAGGTGTTTAATGATCAAATACAAACTATCCCGCAACGACTCCGTCCTGGTTTCAACCATGCCAAACGGCGAGAAGATGATGCTGGACATTGATCAGGGGAAATACTTCGCCTTGAACGGCATTGGTTCTTTAATATGGGACGAGCTTACTGAGCCGCGAACAGTGAACGAATTGGTGGAGATTTTCACGGCGCGGTCGGATGCCGACCGGAATACGGTGGAAAGCGATATTAACGAGTTTATCGAGCAGATGAAAACCAAGAAGTTGTTGCTGGCGGCTGAGTAAGCGGGTCGGACAGAGCTTGTTCACAAAATAATCCGTCGTTTATCAGGCTTGCCGCGCATACAATCGGCGCAGCCGATATGCGAAACTGTTTGCCCCTGCGGCAGGCGTTACTTTTACCTTGATGCAAAAGCAACCCAAACATCAAGCGCTGTAATTCAGCGCCTATTGTGCTAACAACAGCTCGCTAAAACCGTAAAATCAGTCGGCTCATTCCGGATACTGAGCGCTCCTTCAAACAGTACGTTTTTTTACGCTCACTTGTTGAAGCACAATTAACGGCTCGAATTAATGCGCCGATTGGAACAACTGAGCAAATTGATACTGAAACTGTGAATTTGCATAAACACGCCCTGCGGGCACAATGAATTTCAGTTGATTGTGCGGAGAATAATAGCTATAATCTCCGCAAGAGGTGCGGAGATTATGCAGAAATATATCCATCAGTTGCCGGACTGGCCTAATTTTCACTGGCGCGCGGAAATTTTAGCGGATGAGCTTGCTGCCGTAACGTTCAAGCAAGGAAAACTGCTGGGCCGCATGGAAACGCTGGGCTTTGAGGTGCGGTCTGAAGCGTTTTTGCAAACGCTGACGCAGGATGTCGTGCAGTCCAGTGAAATTGAAGGCGAGATTCTTGATACACAACAGGTGCGGTCGTCGATCGCCCGGCGGCTGGGTATCGCTATCGAAGATTCAGTTGTTGACACAAGAAGCGTTGACGGTATTGTGGACGTCGTTCTCGATGCAACCCAAAACTACGATAAGCCGCTCACGAAGGAACGGCTGTTTGCCTGGCACGCGGCGTTATTTCCGACAACCTATAGCGGCTTGCAGATAATCCGGGTTGGCAAGTGGCGCGACGATAAGAACGGGCCGATGCAAGTTGTGTCGGGTCCGATGGGACGCGAGAAAGTTCACTTCGAAGCGCCGGAAGCAACACGGGTTGATCAGGAAATGACGGCGTTTCTCGAATGGTTCAACAAAAAAGACGACACCAGCCAGGTAATTCGCGCTGGTATCGCCCATCTGTGGTTTGTGACTATCCATCCGTTTGAGGACGGTAACGGGCGAATCGCCCGCGCGTTGACCGACATGCTGCTCGCCCGATCCGAGCAGAGCGCGCAGCGGTTCTATAGTATGTCAACGCAGCTGCGCAAAGAACGGAACTCCTATTACATTAATCTTGGCCGCGCACAAAAAGGAACGCTGGATATTACTGAGCAATTGCATTATTTTCTGGAGACGCTGAACAAAGTTTTTGCTGCCGTTGATAGTCTTCTGGAAGTCGTTTTAAGAAAAGCGCGGTTTTGGCAGAATTGCACGGCATTCCCGATAAATGACCGCCAACGAAAAGTACTGAATGCACTGCTGAACGGGTTTGAAGGCAAGCTAAATACTTCAAAGTGGGCGAAAATCGCAAAATGCTCCCAAGATACCGCCGGACGCGATATCGCAGGATTAGTTGACTACGGAATACTCGCCAAAGATCCCGGCGGCGGCCGCAGCACCAGTTATTCGATCGAGCCAGTGTTTTTTGAAGAAAGACAGTAATGTTATGTGCCGGTTGATGGTGTTTCTTACTAAGAGGTTGGAAATTATGAACTTAGTAATGGAATCCAATCTGTGCTAAAATAGCGGTAACGATTGTTACTGCTATTTTTTTGGGCATCCATCCTGAAATTTTGGTGATGCTGGAGGGCGAAATTGTCATTCAAAGCGCCGGTTGTCGATTTTATCGAAAAATATATTTCCACTAAAGCGACCCGCTTTGACACGCCCGGACACAAGGCCGGGCGCGGGCTGCCGGATGCGACCAGGCGGCTGTTGGCGCTGGGCGGCGCGGTGGACATGACTTTGCCAGACGAAGCTAAGGCCTGGTCGGATGGTTGCGTGTATGAAGCTGAACAATTGGCGGCAAAGCTCTGGGGGGCTGAGCGCAGTTTTTTTTGCTATAACGGCACCACGGCGGCGATTCAGGCGATGTTGCTCGCGACACTAAACCCCGGCGACAAGGTTTTAGTTGCTGCAAATTGTCATCGCTCGGTAATTGCCGGACTAATCTTGTGCGGAGCGATGCCGGTTTTTTTGAAGACCAATTATCATTCTGATTTGCAACTCGATCTTAATGTTACAGTTCCTGAAATCAGTCAAGGGTTACTGGAGCATCCGGATTGTCGGGCGGTGTTCATAAATAATCCGACCTACTACGGTGTAGGTTGTGATTTGCGTAGTATCGCCAAAATCGTACATAGCTACGGCATACCATTGTTGGTTGACGAAGCCCACGGCGCGCACTGGCGGTTTTCCGATGATTTGCCGGCAGATGCCATTGCTTGCGGCGCCGATGTTGTGGCGCAAAGCACCCACAAAATGCTCAACAGTCTTTCGCAAACTTCAATGCTGCATGTGAATAGCGGTATTATCGATGGTGAGAAAATTGGTCGCGTACTAAAAATGCTCCAATCCAGCAGCCCTAATTATTTTTTGGTTGCTTCATTAGATGCTACCCGTGCTGATATGGCGCAAAATGGCTCGGCGTTGCTCAAACGAACCATGGCGTTGGCGAAAGCCGCTCGGCAAAATATCGCTGAGTTGCCGGTAATATGTTATAATAACAAACTGATTAGCGACAATGGCGGTTATTCGCTGGATGAAAGTAAATTAGTCATTGATTTTTCGGCGCTAGGCTATTCGGGAACTGAGATTTTTCAAAAGTTGGTTGCCGAAGAGATAATGCCGGAGATGTGTGACCGCCGCAATGTTTTGTTTCATATTACCATTGGTGATGACGAGCGGAACGTGGCGAAGTTGTTGGCCGGATTACGCGCGGTGTGTAGTGATGTCAGAAAGTCGCCGACTATTGGCAGCAACTGTATTCCGCCTCAAATGATGGCGCTGGTTTCACCGCGCCAGGCTTTTTTTGCCAAACATGAATCGGTCGGTGTTGATTGCGCATTGGGGAGATTGAGCGCCAGGACGGAATGTTTTTACCCGCCCGGCATACCGTTT
>JBAXTZ010000091.1:0-6052 GCA_037129925.1 Bacillota bacterium | reverse complement strand
ACGCGAAATCGGTTTTAGTCGTTTCGACCAATTGGGCTCCGGCGTAGCTGGCAAGATTGCTGCCTTTATTGGCAAAGATGTTGGCGGTGACAATTGCCTGGGCGTTGGTGCGGATCGTTGCAGCGTCAAGGCCGGGTTTCGGCTGGCTGATAGCGACTTTGTAGTCAGCACCGGCAGCGTCTTTGAAGTTCATGTTGAGTTGAGTAGACATGGGTTCCTCCTTTTTTAGTATTCGATAAAGCTGAGTTATAAAAGCTGAAAGCTGAAATTCGGGAAGGTAATTTTCGGCGGTATTAATTTCAGCTTTTTGCTTTCAGCTTTCAGCTTTCGTTACGCGTTGACGATTTTGTTTTCGAGGACGGTAGTCAGTTCGTACAGCGCTTCGTTTTTCAAGTTGAAGATCGCGCTGCCAGCGTCCAACAGGTTTTGCACCGGCGCATCGATTTTTACGTTAGAAAACGTGCTGTTGCGGTGAACGACTTTGCCTTTGTCATTGGTGTACGAGGTGACGCAGACCAAAGACTTGGCTTGAGGGATTTCCATTGCGGCCATGATTTTTGCTCCTTCCATTAGATTTTGGTTGGCGGAGATTTTTTGTCTCTATTGATAGATATTGGCGAAACAGCGCGGATTTAAACCCGGGCATAAAAAATCGGCTCGCTTGCGCGAACCGATGCGGCGGTTAATCTGTCAGAAGCATTTTTCTTCTGGCGCGGAGCATTAAATTTTTTACGGCTTGCGGTGTAATTCGCATAGTCCGGGCGGTCTGGCTGAGCGTTTTTCCGGCAAGAATATGTTTCGCGGCCTCGCGGGTGCGTGGCGGCAGGTTGTCGATGTTAATTTCCGGAACATTAGCCAGCGGTTTGATTTGTTTTTCCAGCAACTGTTGTTCGCACAGTTCGGCGTGCAGTTTCTGGCGGCGGCGGTAGTTTTGCGTGAGTTGCTTGAAATGCCAGCGCAGTTTCCAGAATAGAAACGTTGTGAACAGGCAGTTCTTGGCGGGATCATAGTCGTGCAGCGCTTCGGCGTAGGCGAGCCAGGCTTCTTGTTCGGAATCTTCGATGATGTTGCGGTAGCGGCGGGCGAATTTTTTGATGATCGGCAGGTATTTGGCGGTGTCTGGTTGTTCGCTGTCAGGGTTGTCGGGTTTATTGGCGGGATTGTTCGGCGTGATTTCAACCTCCAGTTTTATTTCAATTATATCACAAATACGGATACTCTACTATAAGTATATTTAATTATCTTATAGTATTACGTAAGGGGTCAAAATGGTTTACCAGTTCGTTTACCTATTAGGTAAAAATCCTTTACCTTGGGGTAGATATTATCCACAGGGTTGTCCACAGAAAACGGCGGGTTATCAACGGAAATTTCGCAGTTATTAACATTTGCAAGTTATTCACAATTGGCGTGCGGACATGAAAAAAAGCGCGGTAGTCCGCGCTTAATTGGGGGTGAACATCGCGAGATGGGGTTTGCCGGGGTTTTCGATTTCGGCTTCGCGGTATAGCCGGATGATGACATAATAGGGCGTGAGCCGGTTGTAAGGGTCGGACGCCATTTTCAAGGCGCCGGAGTCAATCAGCGCCCGCCGCGCTTTTAAGAAAGTTGGTTTGCTGATTTTGGTGTAGGTCATTAGTTTGTGCTGCGAGATCGCGGTCGCGCGCCAGTTGTTGCGGTTGATGAAGACTAGTAACGTGGCATAGAGCGCCAGCGCGTTGTTGTCGATGGTTTCTTCGTCAAATTTGAGATGGACGAAGCGGTCGAGCTGTAAATAGAGATTGAGCGCCATGTCAGCATCCGGGTTTGAGGTTCTTGATTTTGACGAACTCGCGGTCTTTGGCTTTTTGTTTCAGCCATTCAATCGCTGCGTCATAATCAATGAAGTACTTGGCGCCGATGCGCATACAGGGGAATCCGGCTGAACGGCAGAATACCCGGACCGCGTTGTCGCCAAAGTGGGTACGGCTGCAAAATTCTTTTACTGTCAGAAACATTTCTTCTCCTTTCGCTTAAAAACGGATAACCAACCTAATATAAAATCAGCAATACGGATATTATACGCCGTAAGCTTATATTTTTCAATACAAAATATTTGCATTTAATATAAATTGATGTAGAATGTATTAGGAGGTGCGATATTATGATTGGAACGAAGATAAAAATGCTGCGGGTGAAAAAGCGAATCTCCCAGGTGGAGCTGGCGGAAGTGGTTGGAGTATCCCAGCCGACGATTGTGGCGTGGGAGAATAACAAACATTATCCGGGCTACGAAGAAATCGTGAAGATGTGCCGGTTGTTTGAAGTCAATGTTGATTATATGCTGGACTTTGATTTGCGGGAATTTCCGGTGTGGCGCGGCTATGCGGAACTGGAACCGGATCAGCAGCAGGTGATTGTCATGCTGGTGCAAACGTTTTTGAAACTAAATGAAGAAAAAAAGGCGGCGAAAGAAAATGCGAAAGCGCGGGCATAACGAAGGCAGTATTCAGAAAGCCGGAAAGCGGTACCGGGTGTTTATCACGGTAGGTTATGATGCCGACGGCAAGCAGGTACGCAAGAGCCACACGGCAGACAGCTACGTCGAAGCGCGGGAAAAGTTGGCGGAGTTTCAGCAGTTGTATCGGCTGTCGCCGTATTATGATGAAAATGTCACATTGACGCAGTGGGGCGAGAAGGCGCTGGAAGTTTTTGTAAAACCGCGGGTACGTCCGAAGACATACGAGCAGTATTTTTCGGTGTTCAAAAATTACATAAAGACCTCGGCGCTTGGCCGGATGCGGCTGGGTAAAATTGCGCCGGTGAATATTCAGGAGCTGGTTAACGCCAACTGCAGTAAACCGCGTACGGCGTTGTATATCAAGCAGACGCTGTCGGTAATTCTCAATCAGGCACTGGATGACGGGATTATTGTCAAATCGCCGCTCAGGAAGATAAAAGTTCCGGCGCAGGCACCGCAGCGGATTGTGGATTTCGACGAAGCAAAGCTGAGCGATTTGCTGAAGGCGCTGAAAGTAAAACCGGTGTTGTATCTCGGCGCGCGGATTCTGCTGTATACTGGTTTGCGACGCAGCGAAGTGACGGCGTTATTGTGGCGGGACATTGATTTTGCCAACCGGACATTGACGGTGAACAAAGCCAGCGGTGCAGGCGGCAAGAAAGCGGCGACGAAATCCGAAGCCTCGAACCGGACACTGCCGCTACCGGCAGCGTTGATAAAGGATTTGAAAGAATACCGGCAATCGATAAAAGTTGTCTATCAGAGTGTCCTGACATATCGCGGCGATGCCTATACCCCGGCGGGATTTGCGCGGGCAATTGCCAAAACCGTCGGTCATCCGGTGAAGATCCACGACTTCCGGCATATCTACGCCACGACACTGCTGAGAAACGGCGCGAACATCCGCACGCTGCAGCAACTGCTCGGTCATAGCGACATCCGGCTAACCTTGCAGACTTACGCGCACGTTCTTGACGAAGACAAACACAAAGCCGCGGGGATACTGGACGAGGCGTTGAAGGGGCTGGATTATGACGGCGATGTTGTGAAAGAAGGACGAATAAAATATGACGCAGGATAGGAAAATAGTTATATTTCAGACGGAAGACGGCAAGGCTAACCTTGAAGTGAATATTGCTGCTGAAACGCTCTGGCTCAGTTTGAATCAGATTGCCGAGTTGTTCGAACGCGATAAATCGGTTATCTCGCGGCATATCCGCAACGTTTTTCGCGAAGGCGAATTGTCAAAAGCGGCAACTGTTGCATTTTTTGCAACAGTTCAAACTGAAGGCGCGCGGAACATTGAAAGACGGATCGAACAGTTCAATCTGGATATGATCATTTCCGTCGGCTACCGGGTTAATTCCAAACGCGGTACCCAGTTCCGTATCTGGGCAAGCAATATATTGAAGCAATATTTGTTGCAGGGCTATAGTATCAACGAACAGTTACTGAACAAACAGCAGGAGAAACTGGTTGCGCTCACCGGCGCGATCAAACTGTTGGGCAGAACAGCGGAAAAGCAAGTTGAGTCATTGCATGAAGCTGCCGGGTTAATCAAGGTGCTGACCGATTACGCTTATGCGCTCGATGTGCTGGATTCTTATGATCACGACCGGGTGGTTTTGGAAGGCGTAACAAAAGGAAAGGCATATATCCTGGAATATCCGGAAGCAATGGCGATAATTGAATTGATGCGTGATGATTTTGGCGGATTATTCGGCGTTGAGAAAGATCAGTCGTTCAAAGGCTCGCTGGCAGCGATATATCAAAGCTTTGGTGAGACTGATCTTTATCCGAGTATTGAAGAAAAAGCGGCGCACTTATTGTATTTCGTGGTGAAAAATCACTCGTTTTCGGACGGCAACAAGCGGATTGCGGCCGCGATATTCCTGCACTTCTTGCGGCGGAACAATATGTTATACGAGATTAGCGGCGAGAAAAGCATGGCGGACAGCACGTTGATAGCCATTACGTTGATGATCGCCGAAAGCCGCCCGCAAGAAAAAGACATTATTGTGAAAATCGTTGCCAATTTGATTGCGAGAGCCGCGTGAGTTGATGGTCGACCTGTATCACAGACTAAAAAATACGGAGATGTTGAGATGAATACGACATTGGCAGAAATAAAGAAGCTTTATACGCGGGCAAAAGCAAGCAAACGATTCTACAATTATTCTGAGGCGAATCGTTTTTTTAACGATTTGACGAGGGAAGTAGTCCTGGTGTTATATGACTATTTAAAGACCGATACTGTCCAAGTTGAAAAATTCGTGCATAAGATGATCGATGATTTTGAGAAAATCGTTGAAACAAAAGATGATTCTTCCGGGTGTGCCGTGGAATACCTTGGCGAGTTGAGCAAGTTATGGGCGGCAGTGTGGACGGAGATGCCGGACAAGCGCAAGGCTGAGTTGCCGGAAATGGTCGGCAGTTATTATCGCAATCACAGTAATATCGGGATGTTCATTTTGACCGATTTTTTGGAGCTGCTGGACACAGAGGGATTGGAGAAATTAAAGCAATCATTTTTAGCGACCAAGGACTATTATGGATTCCGCCAATTTGCTGAACACTGCGGCGATCCAGACAGTTATTTGCTGGCGATTAAACAATCTGGCAGCAGATATGCCGATGACGAGTTGCGGCTCGCGGCGTTGTATATTCGGAACAAACGCTATACTGAAGCATTGGACTGTATAAAAAGCTCGCAGCCGGTGCCCAGCTATGATGAGTGTGATTACAGCCGAACGGATTTGCTAATTGAAGCACTCGCTGGCATGCGAGACAAGGAAGCTGCGCAAGCGGAGCGGCGAAGGAGTCTCCTAGAGACGTTTGATTACAAAATGTACGAAGAGTACATGAAAAATGTGGCACCGGAATCATATGATGACGAGGCGGCAAATATTTCAGGTGAACTTGCGAAGGCCAGTCCTAGGAGGCAGCTTTGGGAGTTGCTTGGCGATTTGCGTAAATGGGAATTGCTCGCACAGTCAATCGAGGAACATATTGACGATGTCGATGTACACTATAATGCGTTGAGACCGCTATCTGACAAATTGGCACGAGCCGGATTTTTCCGCGCAGCGAGTTTGGCGCGCCGAAATCTGGTCGAGCAGTGTTTATATCGCGGACAAAGTAGATATTACCGCTATGCGGTCAGCGACTATAACAAAGCTATGGCTTATGGGGCAGCAGTTGAAAACTGGGGAAAGATACGGAACATGCAGGAATGGCAGAGTTGGTTATTGACGGTGCATGGCAAAAAAACTTCCTTCTGGAACCTTATGTAAGGCGGAAACATCGCGCGGCGGTACATGGGAACTCCCAGATCCTGACGCGAGAACAGCATGGATATTACATTTGCGGATACTACAGCTCGTGCTAAACGCGTGCTAAACGGAAATATATGCGTTGTGTGGTATAGGAAAATATAATAATTATGCTGAAGCCGAAAATGCGACTGACGCATATAAATGCCGGATTGCATGGCTTTTACGTCGATGGATAGAAAAACTGTGATTATATCAGAAATACAAATATGATAAGACT
>JBAXTZ010000090.1:0-6213 GCA_037129925.1 Bacillota bacterium | reverse complement strand
CGGGATTGATAAAATAACGAGCCAACGTCTCTCTAAACTCTCGCGCTCGTTGCAACAACACCGCTGTTTCTAATACATAGCACGGCGTTTTTCCGTCGGCATGCAGTTTCAGATAGATTTCCCGGCGCTCCAAGCGTTCCGCCACAAAATCTTCCAGTTCGGCTTGCGGGAATAGCGGCACTTGTGACAACTCGACATTTTGCAAACGTTCTGCCAATTCGTTATTATTCATAGCTCACCCATTACTAATTTTGATTTGCACCCGGTTTAGGATACTATCCACTTGTTGCCGCACTGCACTCCCACCGGAAGTTTTGGCAATAATATGTCCCAGCACCCGCGAATCGTAATCCGCTGGCGGCAGGATAATTTTGTGTCCTGGCTTACGATACAGCTCGATTTCACAAATCGATTCATCGTGCTGCAACTTACTGACATCCACTGACTGGAAGATACCGCTCTTGTCTGCCAGCAGCCGCACGCCGACGTGCGGTTTAGCTACTGTCCAGTCCTCGAACGCGGTGCTTTGGTCGGTGGCAAAATCCAGCGCCTTGGCTAGCACGTCTTGTCCGGTTGCGTGGCGGATAATATAAGGCAGGCAATCGCCGCCCAGCCGTGGCGCGGTCTCCAGCAAAATAATCCGACCGTTTTTAATAAATAAATCTACCATACAGAGCGCGTTGTCCACTCCTAAAGCCTCAAGTCCGGAAAAAATAGTTGCATTTAACTGGCGCTCGCTAATTCCCTCCGGCAGCTTGTTTAACAACTCATAGGCGGTGGTCGTTCCAAACAGCGCATCAGCGATTTTTAGCTTTCGTGTTAACCGAATAATCCGAATAGCTCCCCGGCTTATCGCAATATCCGCGCTGTATTCCTCGGCATCGATGTATTCCTCGGCAATTATTCCGGCTTCAATTTCAGCGGCCAGCCGGCCGACATTGCGCTGCTGTAATCTGTCATTCACCAACGTCCATTTCTGCGCCGCAATTTCAGCGTCGGCGCAGTAATATGTCCAAGCACTTCCCGTGCCAAACCGCGGTTTTACAACACAACCGCCAGTCTGGCTACAGCAAAATTCCACAGCCGCTGATAATTTTAGCACGGGCGCCGATTGCGGTGTAAGGAGTCCGGCTTGACGCCATAATTGCTTGCAACGTAGTTTGTCGCGGCAATTTTCTACCGCCTGCGGACTGGCGAACGGCAGACTGAAGCGCTCGGCAATCGTTGCTGCCAGCGGCAGTGATTCGCAGTCAAACGCAGTCACGCCGGTTAACTGCTGCTGATAAACGGTCTGGTGGCGGATGAGTGCAGCGATAACTGCTTCAACATCGCTGAGCTCACATAGCAATTCTTCGTCAGCACGCGGGCGTGGTTCTAATGCTACCGAACGCAAGGCTGCGTCAGTAACAAACAACGCTTTACCATGGCAGTTATTGAGGATGATTTCGACATAATCCGGCGTGGTTGCTGCTACCAAAACTTTTGTGTTTTTTTTCATACTTTGCCTTCTTTTAACGGGCGGCGTAACCGGTAATAAGAAACTGCTTGCAGGCCGAACCGCCGTTTCCAGCCGTAATCGCCGCACAGAAAATCTATCTGATTCATGCCATTTGCACAGCCCCATTCAATGTGATGTAGGTTTATTAGTTTGGCAATTCCGGGAAACTCGCGGTTCGTCCCGCCAGTCAACAATGAATAGCAGTTCTCCCAGACCGCGCCCAAATCAACTGCAGCGACAACACCACCGACCAATACAGTCGTCAACCGCAAGGCATTGTTATCGTACAACCAACCCGTTGTTTTTTCGAACGCCTGAATAAACCGCGCATCAAAGAAATATGAATCCGCGCCATAATTGGCATTACTGAAATCGACCAGTGACTGAAAATCGGCTATCCTGTTGTAGCGAATTTCTACACCTGCTGTTTGGAATACATCAACTGTTTTGATCAACTGACGGGCATTTTTTTTCGAAAGTCGCTGCCAATAGCCACTGTAGCCACCGGTCTCAGCCGGGAAATAGGAGTAGTCATAATCGTCAATTTCTAATCCGGACAGACCATTCTGACCGCAGATATAGCGCAAATTAAGTGCGAGCGGCGCAACTTCTAACAACGCTTCGGCGACTGTGGCGTCAGCAGCAATAATCCGGTTTGGCTCCAACCATGTCTCGTCATGCCAGGTTTCGCCGGGAAAGAACCCATAACCGCCGCCACTGTCACACCGCCCAAGTGGCAACATACCGGTAACAAGCTGATTATCGCGGCAAACCACAAAAACGCTTTCCCGGTTGAATGCCTCGGCGAAACAATTCCTGACTTCCCATTCATCAAAGATGCTCTGCCGCGGCCAATGCTCCAGCCATAACTGCTTTTGCTCTTCATGGTCGTGTATCAAAACTGTACTTTTCATAACGAAATCACCTCGGATGCGCTCGATTGCATATAAATCAGGTGCTGATGAAAAATATAGTCCGGCCATTTCATCAAATTAGCCGGACTAAACATACTATAAACTATCAGCGGCGCTTCAATCGGATTTCCTCGTGATTCTAACATTTACAGTGCTCGGCTGCCAAACAAGCGCCGGACTCGCCGGAATATTATCCTGGTTAATAAAACCAACAACACGATAAATAACGCCAAAGCTCCATAGGCTATGAAATCATCACCGACGCTTGGCTCATCGTAAACATATTCTTTGGCACCGGCCAGCTCGTACTTTCCGTCACTGGTAGTACCGGCGACGGTTGCGGTAACCGGCGTTGAATGCGGTGTGAGCGCCCGCCCAAGCATATAGCCCCAAAATATTCCCGTCCAGCCATTGTAGCGCCCATTGCTGAAATAGGAGTTGTTTGTCGCTGTCGCTGGCGTGGAATAAGTTTTAGCAGCGCCAAACGATCCCCTTTGGTTAAACCAGCCCTTGATTTTGCTGCCAAAACCGGTTCCGGTTGCAGAATTCGCGCCAAGACCACTGGTTGCTTTTGGTGCGCTCTTAAAAGTTCCGGTAGTGGCGCGGGCGCCGCCACCGCGAGCTCCTCCGCCGCCTTTGCAAAAGCCAACACTCACAATCCCCAAAGTGAAAGTTGTCACGATTATCGCGATAATAATGATTTTTAATATATTCTTACTGCCTGTTTTTCTCAAACATCTATACATTATTCCAGCCTTATCTCTCATTATTTTCCAAATAACAAGCGACTATTTCCGCAAAATACATCGTGTGATAATCGCCATTCGGATAATAGGTCTTTTGAATATCGTCAATTATCGGATTGGTCATCGGTTGCTTATAAACGACGCGGCACTCATAATGCAGCCCACAGCCAGCAATTACCGGCGTACTGACTTTTCGTCCAGCTGCCAACGACAAGCCGCACTTAGCAATTTTATCTTGATTTTTTCCCGATTCTATACCGCAGATTCGCAACGCCTCAGCAAATTTTTCGTGTTCCAACGGCAAACTGATCGTAAACTCACCATTCTTCTCGATTAACTGATAGGTATAGCGCGATGGGCGTATCAATACATTGAAAATGTCACGATACCAAATAACGCCGATTTGCCCCCAACCAATCGTCATCGTATTAACTTTACCCGCAAACGCCGTCGTCAAAAATGCGCCTTTGCTGATTATTTCGATGGCTCGCTGGGTGTTTGCTCCTTCAGATAACGGTTTCATCATTCCTCCGCGTTATTTGAGTTTAATAAATATTGCATTGGTGCGTTTTTTGTAGTTGTCGTAAGCTTTTCCAAAAACTGCTGTAAGCTCACGCTCTTCTCGGCGTATTTCGAATCGGAATACCAGATACATAAATACTGGCACAGTTAACAGCAAATATGAATGAAATAATAGCGATATTCCCGGGACAATAAAGACCACAAAAGACGCATAGAGCGGATGCCGACAAACTCCAAAAACTCCGGTGGTACATAGTTTTCCGGTCTTGAATATTCGAATAATCGCTCGTATCGAAACAAACCAGTACACTACCCCAACCAACAACAATGGCCAGCCAATTACATAGAACAATGCCTCGTCGATGGATTGTGCCTTAAATAGTGGTTGATATAGATAGTCAATTATTCCGGCAGCCAGAAAATAAATTATTGTCAGAATCGTTAATGATGGACCGATACCAAAAATTGCATTCGCTTTTTTCATAATAATCCTCCTACGTTAATGGAACTACTTTGTCCGGATTCATGATGTTCTTCGGGTCAAAAGCCCGTTTGATCGCGAAAATAATATTTTTTTGTTCGGCTGTCATATGTTCAAACATCGCCGTCACCCGTTTTCCGCCGATACCGTGTTCGCCGGACAAATTACCGCCCAGTTCGTAAACCGCGCTGTACAAGTCTGCCAACACCGCGTCTTTTAGATCGTGCCACTGCTGCTCATCGCGACCTTCACGCAAAATTGAGCAGTGGATATTGCCGTCGCCAGCATGTCCGGCAGAGGGTATTTTACATTGATATTTGTCGGCAATTCGCTCAATCGCTTCGAGCGCCCGGGGAATTTCCGAAACTGGCACGACGATGTCTTCCATACAATATACAGGGCTAATCATTCTGATTGCTTCGGCATAGGCCTTGCGGGCTTTCCAAATGCGGTCTTGAGTCGAAATGTTATCGGCGACAAATACTTCTAACGCGCCATTATCCAGACAGAGTTTGCCGATTTGTTCGTACTCGCTTTCCAGCGCGGCCTCGTTGTTGCCGTCGAGTTCAACAATAATATACGCTCCGGCATCGCCAAACGGCAATTTTTTGTTGAGATACTGTTCAGCAGCTTTTATCGACATACTATCCATAAATTCAACCGCTGTGGGCATGATTCCGGCAGTCATGATTTTTGGCACAACATTGATGGCTGACTGCATATCGGAAAACGGCACCAACAGGTCGGCAACATATTGCGGCAGCGGCATCAATTTTAACCAGATTTTGGTAATAACTGCCAACGTGCCTTCTGAACCGACCAATAGATGCACTATGTCATAGTTGGTAACGTCTTTAATATTTTTCCCGCCAAATTGTACGATGTCGCCATTTGGCAATACTGCTTCTAATCCATAGACATGGCGACTGGTAACACCGTATTTAACTGCTTTGTTGCCGCCGGCGTTAGTCGCGACATTCCCGCCTATGAACGAAGAATCCGCCGAACAAGGGTCACCGGCATAAAAAAGATTGTGCTCGCGAGCCAGTTTCTGCACTTCCCCAGTCGTAACGCCCGGTTCCAACACCATAAATAAGTTTTGCGGGTCGAGTTCCAAAACTTTATTCATGCGTTCCAATGATAATACGATCCCGCCGTGCAACGGCACAGCACCGGCCGCCAAGCCGGTCCCCCCGCCCCGGGGCGTTATTGGAATCATCTCGGCACCGGCAAGTTTAACAATTGCGGCAATTTCTAAGGTGTTGGCCGGTTTTAGCACTACCTCCGGCAGACGTTCCCACATTTTATCCGAAGTTTCATCTTTGGAATACGGTTCCATCTTCTCGGCATCGGTCCAGACGTTTGCGCTGCCGCAGATTTCAACTAACGCCGCGATAATTCTCGCATCAACTTTATTATATTGCATTTCGACCTCGCTTTTCGGCTGTTTGTTGTTCAATTGCCGAAATCAACAGCGGCACAACTTCAAAGACATCGCCGACAATTCCGTAATCAGCCACTTTAAATATTTGCGCATCCGGATCTTTGTTGATTGCCACCACAATTTCCGCCGTTTGCATTCCTGCAAGAAATTGGATTTTCCCAGATATTCCGCAGGCGATTAACAATTTCGGACAAACCGTCTTTCCGCTCAAGCCAATTTGATGCGGGTAACTGGCCCAGCCCAATTCAACCGCGTCGCGACTGGCGCCAACCGCAGCATGCATAACTTCCGCCAATCGCTCGACCAGCTTAAAGCCCTCGGCGCTCTTGAAGCCTTTGCCACCGGCTACCACAACATCGGCCTCGTCAATACTTACGGCCTGTGAGCCATCTTTGATAAACTCGATAAAGCGCTCCGGCGTAAACAGCACTGCCGGCTCATAATTTTTCACTACGATTTTACCATTTCGCCCAGGGACTTTCGGCGCTGGTTTTGCCGAACGGGGCCGGACGGTCGCCATTTGCGGACGATGGTCCGGGGTCTTGATCGTTGCCATAATATTACCGCCAATTGCCGGTCGGGTTTGCAGCAATAATCCGCTTTGCGGA
>JBAXTZ010000009.1:0-85534 GCA_037129925.1 Bacillota bacterium | reverse complement strand
TGGAAACCAAGCATGTCACTGGTTTGGAATACCATATGGGTTCTAGTGGCGATCCGTCACCGGTCACGGCCTTTGGCGTCTGGCAATCAATGCAGGCTTGCGCCAAAGAAGTTTGGGGTAATCGCGAACTGACCGGTAAGACTGTTGCCGTTCAGGGATTAGGGCATGTTGGTTACTATCTTTGCAAATACCTGCACGAAGAAGGTGCCAAACTAATTGTAACGGATATCAACGAAGAGAACGTTCAACGGGTAGTTTGTGATTTTGGCGCTACCGCTGTAGCTCCGGATGACATCTATACAGTTGCTTGTGATGTCTACGCGCCGTGCGCATTAGGCGCAGTGGTGAACGACGCGACTATTGACGGGTTCAAATGCCAAATTATTTGCGGCGCAGCCAATAATCAGCTCAAAGAATTGCGGCATGGTGAATTACTCCGCAAACGTAAAATTTTATATGCCCCTGATTACGTGTGTAACGCCGGTGGATTGATCAACGTTGCCGACGAATTAGTCGAAGACGGTTACAATCGCGAGCGGGCAATGCGGAAAGCCGGTTTGATCTACGATAGTATCCGAAAAATCATCGAAATATCCAAGCGTGAAAATATTTCCACTGCCCAAGCCGCCGATATCCTCGCGGAATCGCGGATCGCGACCATTCGCGGCGTGAAAAAAGTTTTCGTAGCGTAAATTTTGTAGGGGCGGGGTTATCCCGCCCTTATTTCGTTGTCACGGAGGATATATGTTATACGATACCCATCTGCATACGGAAATATCTGATGATAGCACGGTGCTAATTGCTGATTATGTCCAACAGGCGCGAACTCTTGGCATCGGCATTACCCCAACCGAGCATTTAGACTATGATCATCCGCACAACCACGGTTCGGTGCCGGATTTGGCGAAATATTTCCATGAATACTCCAAATATCGCGGTAAAGGTTGCTATTTGGGCATCGAAGTCGGGATGCAGCTGCAAACAGCCGAAAGCAGTCGACAGTTGATAGAGCAGTATGATTTTGATCATCTATTGTGTTCGTTTCATATTTTGGACAGAAAAGACCTTATCGGTAATTCGCTATATTTGCAGCCGAAAGCAGAAGTTTATCGCAAGTATTTTCAGCGGATGTTTGATAATTTGGAATCGCATAGTTATATGACGGCGCTTGGCCATATTGATTATATTTCCCGGGGGTTTTGCGCAAAATACCCGGATCCGGAAATATACTACGAGCAGTTTGTGCCGGAAATTGACGCAGTGCTACAGTGGCTGGCAGATAACGACAAAGCCATTGAAATCAACACCAGGCGTTTTCCCGATAAAACAGCCATTCAATCATTAATAGCAATTCTTAAACGGTTCGCAGCCCTCGGTGGCAAACTCTGTACTT
Source organism: Bacillota bacterium (assembly GCA_037129925.1). GTDB lineage: Bacteria > Bacillota > Negativicutes > JBAXTZ01 > JBAXTZ01 > JBAXTZ01. The sequence goes on along the minus strand of JBAXTZ010000009.1, from coordinate 84,141 downwards.
TAGGCTCGGACAGTCACGCCGTAGCAGCTCTCGGCGGCCATTTTGATTTGGCCTATAAACTGGCATTGGATTGTAAGCTGCAACCGGTTTATTTTGTGGAACGGCGACCGGTGGAAATGGAAAGGTAGGGGCATTCGTGAATTGCCCCTACATAAACGGTCTCCAAGGGTGTGTTGTATGAAAATTACTATCGTAGCAGTAGGTAAAATCAAGGAGCAATACTTGCGGGCGGGAATTGCTGAATACTTAAAGCGGTTGACCGCCTATTGCAAGCTGGATATTGTCGAATTGGCGGAAGAACGGATGCCGGAAAATCCCGGTGACAAAGAAAAAGCCGCTTGTTTGCTTAAAGAAGGCGCACGCATTGTACAGAATGTCCGGAGTGGCTCGTTTTGTATAGCGCTCGATGTTATTAGCAAGCAGTTTTCCAGCGAGGAGTTAGCAAACGAGTTTGAGCGGTTAGCTATCTCCGGTCAAAGTGATCTGACTTTTATTATTGGTGGCGCGTTTGGCTTGAGCGATGTTGTTCGTGAACGATCTCAGTTACTTTTGTCTTTTTCCAAGATGACATTCACTCATCAGATGATCAGATTGCTATTGGTAGAGCAAATTTACCGGGCTTTCAAGATTAGCAAAGGTGAAAAGTATCATAATTAACAGATTTTTTCAAAAAAATTTCAAAATTAAGCAGGACTTTGGCAATAGATGTCGAAAATATAAAGTAGTAAATTTTACAAATAATTTCGAAGAGGAGAGGACTTATGTTAAAATCTCGTATTGCTATTATGCAATTTTTCCAGTTCTTCGTCTGGGGCTCTTGGATGCCGACTATTGCGGCATGGTGGTTTGGAACTCAACACTGGTCGGGTGCGCAGTTTGGTGCTATCTTCTCAACAATGGGTATCGCGTCGTTATTTGCTCCGACAATTGCCGGTATTATCGCCGACCGCTGGATTAACGCCGAGCGGTTATACGGAGTACTTATGATTATCAACGGTGTGTTGCTATACATGGCAACTACTGCTGCTAATCCTGGCGAAATGTTTGTTTACATGTTGGCGGGAATGTTCTTTTACATGCCGACCATTGGATTGTCTATAACCATATCATACGCGACAATGGAAAAAGCCGGTATGAATATTATCAAAGAGTATCCACCGATTCGCGTGTTGGGTACGGTTGGATTTATTGTAGCAACTTGGATCGTAAGCTTAACGAAAAATGAAACATCGATATACATGTTTCATCAAGCGGCAATTGCTGCTATAGCATTAGGGTTGTTTGGATTTACGATGCCAAAAGTTCCGCCATTAGGCAAGAGCAAAGGCGGAAGCATGACTGAGGTTCTGGGATTGCAAGCCTTCAAAATGCTCAAAGACGGCAAAATGTTCATGTTCTTTTTCTTCTCGATGCTGCTGGGTGGCGCACTGCAATTGACTAACGCTTATGGCGATTTATTCCTGCATAGTTTCGACGGCGTGGCACAGTATTCGACTACTATAGCAGTTAAATATCCGGCAATTATCCAGTCAATTTCTCAAATGTCCGAAACCTTCATGATTCTTTTGATTCCGTTTGTTCTGCGCAGATTCGGTATCAAAAAAGTTATGTTAATGTCGATGTTTGCTTGGGTATTCCGTTTCGGTCTATACAGCTTTGCTGATCCCGGACCTGGACTTTGGATGATAATTCTTTCCTGCATAATCTATGGTGCTGCGTTTGACTTCTTCAATATTTCCGGATCGTTGTATGTGGAAACACAGGCTGACCCTTCCATTCGCGCATCGGCACAAGGTTTATTTATGTTCATGACCAATGGTATTGGCGCGGTCTTGGGCAGCACAATTAGCGGTTGGATGATCGGCGCATATTTCACAACCAAGGTTGGCGATGCAGAAGTTATTCATTGGCAGGGATTTGACGGTGTTTGGATGGTTTTTGCAATATACGCGTTGATAGTAGGTGTACTATTTGCAATTATGTTCAAGCACAAACACAATCCGAAAGAACTGGAAAATTTCCATCACTAATATATTAGTTAAAGAGCGCTCAGAAATGAGCGCTCTTTTTTTGCGCAATCCCGTAGAAGGTGATAAAATGAGTAACGAGAACCTGCTTCTAGCCGCTAGCGGCCAGCGGCTGGTAAGGAAGGACGTAATATGAGTGAAAATAGTAGAAACTTTATTGAAGAGATAATTGACAGGGATTTGGCGAGCGGCAAGCGTAGCGAAATCGTAACGCGATTTCCGCCCGAGCCTAATGGTTATTTACATATCGGTCATAGCAAAGCAATTACGATAAATTTTGGGTTGGCCGAGCAGTATCAGGGGCGTTGCAATCTGCGGTTTGACGATACTAATCCGACCAAAGAGGATATGGAATATGTCGATAGTATCGAAGCCGATATTAAGTGGCTGGGGTATGAATGGAATGATGTTTTCTATGCTTCCAGTTATTTTGGCAAACTATATGACTGTGCCGAAGAATTGATTATCCGCGGCGCTGCTTATGTCTGTGATTTGACAGCTGACGAAATCAAGCAATCCCGTGGAACATTAATTGAGCCGGGTGTGAATAGTCCATATCGTGACCGGTCAATCGCTGAAAATTTGGATTTGTTTCGGAGGATGCGGGCTGGTGAATTCGCCGATGGTTCGCGCTGCTTACGGGCGAAAATTGACATGGCGTCGCCCAATATGAATCTGCGCGATCCGCTCGTGTATCGGATATTACGGGCGACGCATCATCAAACCGGCGATGAATGGTGTATCTATCCGTTGTATGATTACGCGCACCCATTGTCTGATGCTTTTGAGGGTATAACCCATTCGCTCTGCTCGTTGGAATTTGAAGCCCATCGACCGCTGTATGATTGGTTTTTAGCAGCGTTAGATTATCCGGTGCGTCCGCAACAGATTGAGTTTGCCCGATTGAATATTACCCGGACGATAATGAGTAAACGTTTTTTGAAACGGTTGGTCGATGAAGGTCATGTTTTGGGTTGGGACGACCCCCGGATGCCAACGTTATGCGGAATTCGCCGCCGCGGTTATCCGGCGGCCGCGGTGCGGGATTTTTGTGCACGTATCGGTGTTGCCAAGGCCAACAGCACCGTCGAAATGGCATATCTGGAGGCCTGTGTTCGTGAGGACCTGAATAAGTCCGCCGAGCGGGCAATGGCAGTGCTACGACCACTTAAAGTTGTGTTAACCAATTACCCGACCGACGCCACTGAATTACTCACGGCGGACAATAATACTGAAGACGCTGATGCTGGGCAACGGCAAATTGCTTTTGGACGTGAATTATATATTGAGCAAGAAGATTTTTCGGAAAATCCACCGCCCAAATATCATCGGCTAACATTAGGCGGCGTGGTCCGGTTGAAACATGCCTATATAATTAAATGTAACGAAGTGGTAAAAAATGCCGATGGCGAAATGGTTGAGCTACGCTGCGAGTATTACCCCGAATCAAAAAGTGGTCAAGACAAATCCGGCATTAAATGCAAAGGTGTAATTCACTGGGTTGATGCTCAAACGGCAGTCGATGCCCGGATTAGACTGTTTGATTATTTGCTCGATGAACGTCAAGACAATAGCGTTGTCGATTTTGTCGAATTGCTTAATCCGAAATCATTGGAAGTTCTATTGCACTGTAAAGTGGAAGCAAGTCTGGCAATTATCGACCAAAATCGTCGCTACCAATTTTTGCGGCAGGGCTATTTTTGGGCGGATTATGATTCCCGTCCTGGCGCTTTAGTGTTTAACCGGATTGTCAATTTAAAAGACGGATACAAGTTGTAGGAAACAGAGATGAAAAATATAAATTTTCCGGTAATAATGATTGCCATGCTCGGAGCGGTGGCAATATCACTCAGTTCATTGTATGTCGCGCTAAAGCTTGGCGCATTACCTTGGCCGACAGTGTTTGCAGCGCTTTCAGCTTACGGATTGTTGCGGCTGGTAAAGCGCCCGGACATCAATGAAGCCAATTGCGCGCAAGCGGCGATTTCAGCCGGCGGGTTGGTTGCCGGCGGGCTGGCATTTACTTTGCCGGCGTTGTGGATGCTACAAGCTAACGCTTCGATGACCCGCATAGAATTAGTATGTTTGGCGTTGGCGGGCGCATTGACCGGTTGGTTTTTTGCTTCACTATTTCGCCAGGAAGCATTGGAGAAACAAAAGCTTCCTTTCCCGATGGGGCAGGCGGCAGCCGAGGTACTCAAAAGCAGTGCTGGCGCCGGAAGCTCCAAGCTGTTGTTTGGTTCGTTGCTGTTAGCGGCAGTTTTTACGTTGCTACGGGATGGAACTAAGCTATTCCCGGCAGCCTTAATGATTCAGGTGCGAAATTTTCCAGTCGGCATCTGGTTGTCGCCGATGGCTGTCGGCGTCGGCTATGTACTCGGCGCAAGCTATTGTCTGTATTGGGCAGCGGGGATGGTTGGCGGCGTACTGTGGATGATTGCTTCCGGACATCCCGAGGCATTGTTTATTAAGAACAGCGCGGGAATTGGCTTGATTACCGGTGGTGGAATCGGGATGGTGTTGATTAATTTGCGTTTTAAGCGGGAGAAAATCCAGTTTTCCGGACGCGGTTATCGCTGGCTGGCAGTGGCCGGAGCATTTTTATTGCTGGGAATTTCCGGAATTGGTTGGCTAAAAGCCGTCTTGTTGTTAATAATCGCTTTTGTCGTTTGTCGCATCGCAATCCAACTTACCGGGCAAACTTCTATTAACCCGATGGATCTGCTAGGATTGATGACCGTGCTGATTGTTTCGGTATTTTTCAACCTGCCGGCGAAATCGATGATTATGGTTGCGGTATTTGCCGCTGTCGCCTGCGCGGTTTCCGGCGATACTTTGCAGGATTTGAAGAGTGGTTTGTTACTGGGGACTGATCCGCGCCGCCAATTGCGCTTTGCACTAATCGGTGCCGTCGTTGGCGCAATAGTGGCTTCAATTGCGATATTGATTTTGCACGGCAAATACGGGGTATTTGGCGGTGCATCAGAATTCCCCGCGCCACAGGCGACGGCGATCGCGATGGTCTTAGGCGGAGAATTTCATTCCACAGTATTTTTTGTGGCATTGGCGTTCGGCGCTATTGGTGTTTTCTGCAAGCAACCGATGATGCTGATTGGTCTCGGTGTATATTTACCAACGCCGCTGTCGGCGGCGATTGTATTTGGCGGTGTAATTAGCTATGTTGCTAAACGCTACGGTGAAAATGTTCAGCGGCAGTGTTCACACGTCGCCGCCGGGTGCCTGGGCGGCGAAGGAATTGCCGGAATGTTGTACGCATTGTATCGTGCAATAAATGGATAAAGTGATGCTGACGGGGAGAATGCAGTGCAGGAAACAAAGGAACTTACTAATGCCGGAGCGTTAGAATTTGAAACCAAGCCGATTGTCAATTTAATCGTTAAATATTCACTTGCGGTAACGCTCGGATTTATTTTGCAAAATTCTTATGGGATTATCGACAGTGTTTTTGTCGGGCATTTTTTAGGAACGGATGCTTTGGCGGCAGTGTCGAGCGCGATGCCGATATTTTGCGTGATGATTGCATTGGCGTTGGATGTTTGTATCGGCACAGCGACACTTATTTCGATAAAACTTGGCGAGAAGAACAACGATAAAGCCGAAGAACTGTTAGGGAATTCATTGGTGCTCAATCTAATTTTTTCAGGCCTGTTTATGCTGATAAGTTTGCCATTGTTGCGCCCGACACTCGAACTAATCGGCCTTGCCGGAGCAGTGTTGGATATGTCCTGCACTTTTACCGGAATCATGATTTTGGGTCTGCCGGTATTGTCGCTAAGTTGGACATTACACTCGGTAATGCGTAGCGATGGTAGCCCGAATTATGGGCTGTTCACAGTAGCGGTGCCGCTGATCATTGTTGTTGTACTTAACCCGATTTATATCTATTACTTTCAATGGGGAATCGCTGGTTCAGCGCTGGCTTGTGTGACAGCAGACTGCATTACTTTGTTTTTGCGGTTGTTTTACTATTATTCACGTTATAGTGTGCTGAAGATTCATGCCCGCCATTTGCGAATTGATCGGGAAAATTTCACAGCGATTTTCAAATGCGGCTCAGCGGCGTTAGTCGGGCAAGTAGCAGCTTTTTTTGTGTTTGCCGAAATGCTGTATCTTACAAATATCTACGGCGGGACAATTGCACTTGCTGTGGGCGGCGTGGTTGAGCGGATAATTGGTTTTATCATAATGCCGGTTGTGGGCATCTCGGTTGGCGTACAGCCGATAATAGGGTATAATTATGGGGCAGGCAATTACGCGCGAATGCGTTTGGCGCTTAATCGCGGTATTTGGGTTGCAACGGTAATCGCCGTATTCTTCTTTATTATCTGTGAAGTTTTCCCACGGCAGATTCTTTTGATTTTTGGCATGAGCGAGGCCGCGACCGAGCTTGGAGTCAAGGCGTTGCGAATAATGGTCGTCAGCTTTCCGGTAGTCGGATACGCGATAGTTGCCTCAGAGTATTTTCCCGCAGTGAACAAGCCGGCAATCGGGGTATGGTTGACCCTGTTACGGCAGGGGCTTTTCATTTTACCGCCGATGTTTGTGCTTGCACATTATTTTGGATTGTTCGGAGTGTTTTGGGCGCTACCGCTGTCGGATACTTTAATAACGATAACAACTTTCGGATTTTTGTATTATGAATTTCGAAAACTTAAAGAAGTGCATCATGTAACTGGCACTGGAAAATTATAAGCAATTGCAAAAAATGGATTAGGAGCAATATGAAAGATATTATTACTAAAGACACAATGTGTTTTGCTTGCGGCAAGGCCAATCCGATTAGTTTGGGAATGAGGTTTTATATCGACACCGACCGGAGTTACTGTTCAAAGTTCGTTGGGCGACCGGAGCATGGCGGTTATCACGATATGTTGCACGGCGGAATAATTGCGACACTACTTGACGAGTGCCTGTCTCGAGTGGTTATTGAAGAAGGATTTTTGGCAGTTACGGCGGAACTGCACGTCAAATATTTGAAACCGACACCGGTTGGCGAAGAATTGCTCGTTCGCGCCTGGATTGAAAAAAGTCGCGGTAAGCTCTATAACGTTGTTGGCGATATTACGCTTGCCGACGGCGAGGTCTGCGCAAAAGCGAAAGCGAAAATATTTGCTATTAAAGAACAATCATTCGCCGATGACAGCGTGCAGCCAGATCGGTCGCGGGTAGCTGCGCTGTAGGGGTTAATTGTGAAGTGCGAGTAGTGCAAAGTTGTGAAAGGTTAATAATGGGTATCGAAATTCGAGAATTGCAGGCTAATGAATTCTATGCTGCTCAGTTGGTGTTTTCCCAAGCCTATCCCTGGTTGAAAAATCAGAATGTGGGTCAGATTGTCGAGCGGATAAGCGCTAACAAAGAGCTTCATAAAAATGATTGGATGAAATTTTATGGGGTCTGGTTGGATGATGCTCTAGCTGGTGTTTTTATACAATATCAATTCCTACAGAATTTTCGCGGCAAAATATTTCCCATCGCTGGTATTGGCGCGGTTGGCGTGGATTGGTTAAAAAAGAAGCGCCATGTAGCCAAAAGCCTGATTGAATATTTCATAACAACTAATGCGGCAAAAGGCAATTTATTTACCGCGCTATATCCGTTTCGTCCGGATTTTTATAAGCAAATGGGCTATGCTTTAGGGCATAATCTGTTTGAGTATCGGTTTCAACCGGGGCGATTAATTAACGATGACTCGTCTGATGGCTTGCAACATTTGGATAAACGCTGCTTAGCGACGCAACAGCAACTCGAACATTGTTATGATCGGCACCATGCTAAGACGCATGGTTCGATAAACAAATGGTCGCGTTGGTGGAACAAGCTCGTGGATGATGACAACATTTGGATAATTGGCGAATACCGTGATGAAGTTTTAACAAGCTATTTGGCATTCAAAATCGAGAAACTGGAAACCGGAATCGGTGACGGTATGGATTTGTGCGTGGAAGAAATTGTCGGCGCAGATAGCGCTGCCTGGCGCCAATACCGGTCATTTCTGGCAACCCAGAGTGATCAGTTCCGCACGATAAATATTGTGACAGCCCAAAAGGATTTCCAATATAATTTTACCGATCCACGGTTCTACGACAATACTGTCGGTTTCGGCTGGAAGTTCATGACCGCCCGCCAGTCGATGGGGATGATGCAGCGGATTTGCCGGCCGCGGGACTGTTGGCAACATTTCTCAGAAATAAATTTTGGCGCTGTGAGCACTGTTGTGGAATTTTCGGTTGTCGATAGTTTACTCGGAAAAGTTGAAAAATTCACCGTCGAGTTTTTTGGCGGTTATCCCAACCTTTCGGATCAGACTGCCGAGTTTTCGGTCGAGTTGGAGATCGCCGAGTACACAGCGCTGCTGATGGGTAGCGCTGATGTCAAGGCGTTGGTTTATTATGGAAAAGTAAAGGTCATTGCAAACGAAGGCGTTGAAGTTCTGGCGCGGTTGTTCAATAGCGGTGATTATCCGGAAAACGGAGTCTATTTTTAATTAGCGGGGAATTTTGTGAAAAGAAAGATTATCGTTGGGTTGGCGTTCGGCTTAATCGCCGGAATAATTGATGTAACACCCATGATTATGCAAAACCTTACCTGGGATGCCAATTTGTCGGCACTGGTGATGTGGATAATTGCCGGGTTCATTATTGCAACCAGTGAACTAAAAATCCGTGGCGTGGTCAAAGGAATCTTGCTGTCTTTTTTACTTCTGGCGCCTACTGCTATTATTATCTGCTGGAACCAACCAGGCAGTATGATACCGATAGTGATAATGACGTTGATTCTGGGAAGTGGCCTAGGTCATGCGATCCAGAAATTCGGGGAAAAAGCGGCAAAGAGATAGTTCGATTTGTGCGTTGCTCCCACAGTAATTGGCGGATAGACCAGGAATGTTTTCTGGTGATAAACTATGTAATTTTTGGGGAATATTATCATGAAAGCAACTCAGCTGTATCAACAGCTTGAAACGGATTTCGTTACACCTGAAATGATTGAAGACTGGGCCGAGTACATGGATCCTGTAGCCAATATTTTGTGTGATAATTTTTTGAAAAGATCTATGGGTTTGGTTTGTGATTTTGCAACCGAAATTAATAAAGTATACACTGCAGTCTTTCCATCAAATGAAGTTATGCAAGGAATTTTGAACAGCGGAACGAAAGACGCTATGCTTTTTGTTCATCACCCGCTAATATGGGATATCAGGAAAGCGCCAGATATTTTTCAGCCAATGGACAGAGATATGTTGCAACAATTTAGAGAAAGAAGAATTTCCATTTATAATTTTCATGTGCCTTTAGATAATTTTGGTGAATATTCAACCAGCGTAACTCTCGCAAATGCTTTGGGGATTAAACCGGAGAAACCCTTCGCTCCGTATTATGGTGCATTGGCAGGAGTTTTCGGGAAAACAAAAGTTATGACCGTTCACGAATTGAAAAGCGTATTTGAGCAAGCCGTCTCCCATAAGGTAAGCCTGGATAATTATGGCGATAATGAAATTAGAGACGGAATGGTCGCCGTTATCGCAGGTGGCGGACTAACGGTAGCTATTGAAGATATAGCTCAAAACAATGTAAATACATTTGTTACCGGGATTTCTGTTCAAAACGATTATTCAAAAAAAGCTCATCAATTTGCCGAAAAGCATAAGATAAATATTCTCGGTGGAACGCATTATTCTACCGAAAAATTTGCTTGTATGGCGGTGTGTGAATATTTCAAAAAGCTTGGGTTGCATTCCGAATTTGTAGAAGACAAACCTGTCATCGAGGATATCCAGGCTTGCTCTTGATCAACTATTATCGAAAATCTTGTAAAAAAAGATACCGCAGATTGCACGAGACAAATCCAATGTTACCAGCGAGGTAATTATGAATAATGCACCCGAAATCCGTGGTCAACGAATATTGCTGCGTCAACCGCTGGAAAAAGATATAGCTGACCGTTTCATTTGTGGCCGGACGGCGGAGATCGTCCGTATGTACGGTGGAGACACGCGAAACCTTAAGCCATTCACACAGGAAGACGTGAAACACTGGTTCGAAAGAATTAATTCGCAACCGCTGGAATGGGTTATCGAATATGAGAATAAGTGTATTGGTAACGCGCGGCTGTCTGTCGATGTGATAAACCGGCGTGCCCGTTATGCAATCGGTATTTTCGATATTTCAAAGCTTGGACTTGGGATCGGAACTGAAACTACCCGGTTGATACTGGATTATGCGTTCCGCACTCTGAAGTTACACCGGGTGGATTTGGTCGTATTGGATTATAATAAGCGGGCAATTGCCTGCTATGCAAAATGCGGCTTTACTATCGAAGGCCGTGAACGCGAAAATGCATTGATCGAAGACAAATGGGAAACCGATGTGCATATGAGCATCCTCGAAAGCGAGTATTGCCGGAGCGCAGGCAGTAAAAACAACTCTGAGTATCGGCGGGAAGTTCATGACCGCCCGCCAGTCGATGGGGATGATGCAGCGGATTTGCCGGTCGCAAGACTGTTGGCAGCATTTCTCGGAAATAAATTTTGGCGCTGTCAGCACTGTTGTGGAATTTTCGGTTGTCGATAGTTTACTCGGAAAAGTTGAAAAATTCACCGTCGAGTTTTTTGGCGGTTATCCCAACCTTTCGGATCAGACTGCCGAGTTTTCGGTCGAGTTGGAGATCGCCGAGTACACAGCGCTGCTGATGGGTAGCGCTGATGTCAAGGCGTTGGTTTATTATGGAAAAGTAAAGGTCATTGCAAACGAAGGCGTTGAAGTTCTGGCGCGGTTGTTCAATAGCGGTGATTATCCGGAAAACGGAGTCTATTTCTAAATTTCGATAAAGGGGTTATTTAGCAATGTTCGATCCCCATCAAAAGTTTCCTATCCCCGCTGTTACCCGCTTGGGCTTTTTGAAAAATTTCATTACTAATCCCAATATAGTGATTGGTGATTTTACTTATTACGATGATCCGGCGGGAGTGGAAAATTTCGAAAACAATTGTGTGCTTTATCATTTTGATTTTATCGGTGATAAGTTGATAATCGGCAAATATTGTCAAATCGCAAGTGGGGCAAAGTTTATTATGAATGGCGCAAATCATGGTTTGACCGGATTTACTACCTATCCGTTCAAAATATTTGCTGAGTATAGTGCTGTGCCGCTGTTGAGCGATAACAAGGGAGATACGGTTGTCGGCAACGATGTGTGGATTGGTTATGATGTGACAATTATGCCAGGAATCGAAATCGGCGATGGTGCAATTATCGCTTCAAAGAGTGTGGTCACCAAAAGTGTCGCTCCGTATACAATCGTCGGGGGCAATCCGGCGCAATTAATTCGTAAGCGGTTTAGCGATCAGGTAATCGTGCGGTTACTAAAAATACAATGGTGGAACTGGACCACCACTAAAATCAAAGAGTACGCTCCGGTGTTACTTGCCGATGATATTAATAAGCTGATGGATGTTGTAAATTAAGCTGATATTAACGAAAACCCCCTTGCTGCTTATGAAACCTGCAGTAAGGGGGTTTTTGTCAAAAAGTATCTTGTGGTTTGTATGGATAAATATTAACACCCTGTACAACTTTGTTGATCGTGCCGTCGGCGGATGGGTTGTCCGGGTCGAGTTTGAATTTTTCAGCGAGCATTAGTCCCAAAAACTGTGCAAAGGTGACTATTTGCATTGCCAGCAAGCCGTCGTTCGCGATTTGCTTTTCGGCGTCAAACTCGATGATTTTGACTGCTCTATCGGCTTGAACTATTTCATTTAACATATCATCGTCGTATTTCGCGGTGTAACCATCAGTGGAAATGAAGCTGCAAACAACGGTAGCATTGTCGATTATCGCCTTTGGACCGTGGCGGAAGCCGAGTGGACTATCGTAGAACGCGGCGATCTTCCCGCCGGACAGCTCGGTGACTTTTAGCGCCGATTCTCGGGCCGCGCCAAACAGCGAGCCACTACCCAAAAAAACTATTCGCTGAAATTCTGTAGTCATTAACACCGTAGCCATGGCCTCGGATTTTTCCAGCCAGCTAACCAAGCTGTCCGAAAGAGTTTGCTCGATACCAAATAACAATAGCAACGCAAAGACTGTAGCAGTATAACTTCCGGTAGAGGCAAAACCCTCTTCATTAGCGGCGGCTGGCAGGAAAATATTTTTGCCGCCGAGCGAACTGATTTTGTCGGTCAATAGACCATCGGGGTTGCAAATTATTCCCACATGAAAAACTTTATCGAGTAGCGCTGCGGCCAAATCGATTACCGCCAGACTCTCCGGGCTGTTACCGGAGCGGGCGATGGAAATAATCGCGGTTGGCACGTTGGGTAGCAGCCATTCTGCCGGATTACTCACTATGTCAGTCGTCGGCACGGCAACGATGTCCAAGCTGCAGCGACCACGAATCAGCGGCACTGCAGTTAACGCTGCGAAGTATGAGCTGCCAGCGCCGGTAACGATTATGCGGGAATACTCGTGGCGTAACATTCGGAACAACGAGCGGTGGCCGTTGTTCTGGAAAATCTGCCAGGTATCAAACCATAGTTCCGGCTGATGAACGATTTCCTTGTATGTAACGCTATTCTTATAACGCATAAGCACTCCTTATTTCGTTTTCTTCCATGCATCAAGCTGCTTTTGCATTTCGGCAAGAACTTTGTCCAAACCCGCGGCTTTGCATTTAGCGACATAAGTTGGGATGGCTGTTTTGGGGTCATCTTCGCCGGTGAAAATCCGCGACGACATTGCTTCGGAAATGTTGCCAATAGCGGCGATTTCGGTTTTTACCGGTTCGCTGTTAAAGGTGAATCCGAGCATCGGCGAAGTCAAAGCGCTCTGTTTAATCTTTGCCATAAATAATTTGCTGTCTTCACCGCCGACTTCATCTTCCAGTTTGTAGAGCAGCGCGGTGTTGCCAATGGTGTAATTTGGTACGCTGTAGTTGGATTTTCCGCGTGGCAAAATGCGGATAATATTAGGTTGTCCGGCGACTTTTTCGTAGTGGGTGCCTTCGATGCCGTAACCGAGCAGATTGCGCAGATAGGGGTCAGTATTAACCAGATTCAAAAGCGCCATCGCCCGTTCCGGGTGTTTGCTGGTAGCGGAAATCGCCACCATTGAGCCGGTTGCCGAAAAAGTTGACACGATAGCGTGTTGTTGCGCCGGTGCGCTGACAATCGGCACGCCATAGGTGGCAGTAGCGCCGATGTCGTGGTTGGCGCTTTGGGTGCTGGTTGAACAAAATACATCGCCTTTACGGAAGTCGCCGTTTTTGGCAACACCAGACAACATATAGCCTTTTTTCTCAAACTCATGCAAAGTTGTCAAAAAGGCTTGAAACTCTGGCAATTCATATTGGTTGACTACTTTACAGTCTTTGTCGTCAAAGCGCACCGCGCCGGGGAAACCTTGACCAATAATCGGATCGAATAAATCAGTTGGCCAGATATTTGGCCCGCTGGTATGATCGACAAATACTTTTATTTGCGGATCGGCAGCGTGAACTTTGGCGAATATTGGCGACAAATCATCGACGGTTTTTATTTTGGAGATGTCAATCCCGTATTTGTCGACCATGTTTTTGTTGAACATATACATTTGCTGATAATAGAAGAACTTGTTGATGGCAATCGCGTAAAGTTTGCCATTAATGGTGCTGGCCTGCAACAGCTCCGGATAGATAATTGCTTTCCAGTCTTTTCCGTAAGTGTCAAATAGCTCGGTGGTGTCGGCGAAATAGCCACGGGCCGCGCCGTTGCGGTAATCCCACTGCCAGGCGCAGGTAAAGGCAATGTCAAATTCTTCTCCGGCTGAACACATGGTGTTGAGTTTCTTGTCGTAATCGCCATAATTAATAAAATTTAGCTTAAGCTTGGCGTTGATCTTTGGTTTAAGATATTCGTTGACTTTTGCCATAACCATGTCAATGTCTTTGGGTGGGTCAGCGCCAACATCATACCAGACTAGCTCGACAGACTCGGAAAAGTCATCTTTTGTGACGGTCGGTTTGGAGCCACAGCCAGTAACAAGCGCGAGCAACAGCGCCATTAAGGTGATTAGAATCAGTATTTTTTTCATTGCATTCTCCCTGTTCAATAATTTAATATGTAATAGGAATATTCGCCGTTTTACCGAAAACTCCTTCTTTAAGAAAAAAATATTGACAAGCTTCAAAAATGCAGGGAAAATAGCTTGGAAATCAGAAAGTTGAAAACTGAGGTGTCTATGAAAAAAATCATCGCTTATATTAGCGGCGGCGAAGAAAATTGGAATTACGCCAGTGTTGATGCTGAAAAAATCACCCACATAAATTATGCCTTTGCAGTTCCAACTGAACAGTTAGAATATGTTTTTGACGGCGCAGCGACCGCGCGGCGGGCAGTGGAAGCCATTGAATTAAAGCGCAAAAATCCGTCATTGGAAATATTATTATCTTTCGGTGGCTGGGGTGGTTGCCAGTGGTTTCATAACGGCGCTCAGCCGAAAAATGTAAAGAAGTTTGCCGACAACTGTGTGCGGTTTGCTAAAGACCATGATTTTGACGGAGTGGATATTGACTGGGAATATCCCGGACAAAAAGGCGCCGGTAATCCCTATAGTCCGGATGACAAACAGAATTTCACAAACTATCTATACGAATTGCGGAATGCTGGCAATAAATATGGTGTGAAATATCTGACGATTGCGGCTGGTGGCGATGCCAATTTTCTGAGGCATGTCGAGGGTGAAGCGATTCACGAGCTGCTGGATTGGATAAACATAATGGGCTATGATTTGTATCATGGCGGTGATTATTCGACCGGGCATCAGTGTAATTTGCGGACAGTGGCGGGCGATAAGCGCGGGCTGAGCGGCGATGCTGCGGTAAACCAATTTCTCGCTTGCGGCACGCCTCCTGAGAAAATTGTTCTCGGTATCCCGTTTTATGGCCGGATGTGGACCGGAACTACCGGAATATTTCAACCGGCGCGGACGGTTGGCGAGATCATCCATTATCGGGGTATTCGTGAAAAATTCCTCGATGATCCCAAAACCAAAGTCGAACGGCTGGCGGAATGCCGCGCGCCCTATTTACAAAACAATGATGTATTCATCAGCTATGAAGATGCTGAATCAATCGCCGAAAAGTGGCAGTATGTCCGCGACCATAATCTCGGCGGAATAATGTTTTGGGAACTGCCTTATGATAACGGCGAATTGCTGGAGGCGGTGTACAAATACCGGAACAGCTAATATCACAACGGAGGCAAATTGTGAATAATCAGGCCCGAGAATTAATCGACCATTTCAACATGCAAATATTGCCGCAGGAAGGCGGCTATTTTACCGAATACTTTGACAGCGACTTATTGTTGCCACAGACGTGGTTTGGTGACCGCTATAACGGTGACCGAAAGTTGTATGGGTTCAGTTACTATTTGATGACCGATGAGACCTTTTCCAACTGGCACCGGCTGAAGTCCGACGAATTTTGGCAGTGGTCGGCGGGTGATGTTGCCGAACAGCTGCAGCTATTTCCGGATGGCAGCCTGAAAAGAATTTTGCTGGGCGGTGATTATAAAAACGGCGAGAGCTTTGTGGCGCTGGTGCCAAAAGACGTTTGGCAATCAACCCGCTTAATCAGTGGCGGTCAATATGCGCTGTATGGCGTTACTACTGCGCCTCGGTTTAACTATGACGATTGGGAACACGCGACGGTGGAGCAACTAGTCGAAGAATTTTCGCAGCACAAAGATGTCTTGCTGCGAAATCAGAGATAGGGTGACAGTAATTTAGCCCAAGCCTGATGACCGGTAGCGTTCAAATGTAAACCGTCATCACTGTAGCTGGCGAACAACATGCCGTTTTGGTCGAGCATCTTGGGATACAAGTCAATATATTGGTAATTATATTGTTGCGCCAATCGTTTGATTTTGACATTGAGCAAAACTACCCAGTCGTTGCTGGTGACAAATTCGTTGTTGTGAATGTTGAAATTCATCGGCATTACGCTCTGGATGTAAATCATAGTATCCGGCAGTTGAGCCTTGCAGGCGGTGAGCAACAGCTTGTAATTGGCGATTGTTTCGTCAATTGTCCAGCCGGAGCGGATGTCGTTGACGCCGATTAAAATGAACAACTGGCGCGGTTTTACAGCAGCTATCATGCTCAGGCGGTGGGTAATGCCGAAGGTCTTGTCGCCGCCAATGCCGTAGCCCCAGACGTCGTCGCGGTGGAGTACTGCTTTCCAATCACAGCCCTCAGTAATGCTGTCGCCGGTAAATAGTGTTTCCTGAGGACGCGCCGGATAGGTATTGATGTCTTTGATGCGCTGGAGATAATAGGGGTCAACCAACCAGGGTTGCTCAGCTGGTGCGGCTAAAGTAATGTTGCGAAAACAAAAAAACGTGAAAATTATCAGTATGATGGAAAAGGTATTGGTCATGTTGTCCTCCGCCGAACTATTCTGCTGGTTATATTCGCTCTATAAATATATTTTCCTGCAACTTGTCTTGGTTGCAGGATTTTTTTTGGATTTGCCGAATATACTAACATTAATATTTTGGGAGGAGTAATGAAAAAAATACTCGCGCTGTTACTGGTCACGATTTTTTGCTGTTCATTTAGTGGTTGTGGTACGAAAACTGCCGATGTCAGCCTGGAAGATGACCAGTCTAAACCGGTGGAATTAGTTTGGTACACTATTGGTCCGTCACCAAAGGATCTCGATAAGGTAATGGCTAAAGTTAATGAATATACCAAGGAAAAATTAAATTGTACGTTGAAGCTGGTTGTAATCGACTACGGTGATTACGAGAAAAAAGTCCAGACGCTGGCTGTCGGCGGTGAACAGGTCGACATCATGTTCACTGCTTCCTGGGCGCTCGACTATCGCTCGAACGCTGCTAAAGGCATGTTTCATCCCATGAATGAGTTGCTACAAAAGTACGGGCAGGGTACGCTCAAGGCTCTGGATCCGTTGCTGTTTGAAGGAACTAAATTCAAGGGCGAAAACTACGCTATCCCCGGTCAAGGTTCATATGCCAGTCAATTAGGTTATTTCTTCAACAAAAAAATTGTCGACAAATATAATTTTGATTTTGCGGCAGTCAAAAAACTTACCGATTTGATGCCGTTGTTTGCCAAAATTAAAGCCGACAATCCCAATATTACTCCGGTGCACGGCACCAACTTTTACGGTGCCCGCGACAAATTTGATTACATGATCGCCGGCGACTTTCCGGGAGTAGTGCGGATGGATGATCCCAAATGTAAGGTCATCAATCAGTACGAAGATCAGGAGTTTTTGAGTAATCTCAAGCAGGTGCGCGAAGTATATCTGGCAAAATATTCCTATCAGGATATTACCAAACAAGGAACGGATGCCGATTTTGGACAAGGCCGGGTGGCCTGCGAGATGACAAATTATCATCCTTTTGAAGAAACAATGATGACTCGTAAATACGGTTTTCCGGTGTCGGTTGTGCTGATGTTGCCGCATCCGGTAATAACTTCGAACTCGGTAGCCGGAGCGATGGTGGCTATTTCCACAACGAGTAAAAATCCGGCGCGGGCGATGAAGTTGCTGGATATGGTCAATACCGACCCGTATTTGATGAATCTTCTGTACTATGGCATCGAAGGTGTTCACTATACCAAAGTTAACGACAAACAGGTTCATATTACGCCGGAAGGTCGCGCCAGTTGGGATATCGCCGGCTGGGGACTGGGTAATCAATATATCTGCTATGTCCCGGATACCGAACCGGCTGACAAATGGGAGCAGTACGCGAAGTTCGATCATTCCGGCGTGCGCTCGCCGCTGTTTGGCTTTGTGTTTGATGCCCGCCCGGTAGAAAAAGAGATTGTGGCGATTAATTCATTCATGGCGCAATATACCATGGAACTAAAAGTCGGCGCTTGCGATATCGACAAAGGTGCAGCTGCCTATACCGAGAAATGCAAGGCCGCCGGAATGGACAAACTGTTTGCGGAGTGGCAAAAACAGATTGACGAGTGGTTGAAGACGAAGAAATAAATTATTATTGCGGTAGGGGCAGGTCTTGTGCCTGCCCTTATATCGCGTTGTCGATATGATAGGAGTTCATATGAGAATATTAATCTGCCTGTTGATCATTTTTGCGCTTGGCGTTAACTGCGTGTCCGCTAACATGAATTTTATCAGCCGCAGCGGTGATAATTTGATGGATGGAAACAAAGTTTTCCGATTTGTTTCATTGGATGTGCCGAATCTTCATATCGTCGAAGACCCCTATTGGCATCGTGTGGACAAATTCGAACAAGAGGACGCTATAAAAACGATTGTCCAGATGGGTGGCAAGGCCACGCGGATATATTGTTTTTCAGTATACGGCGAAAAAGTGGGTAAGCCTTTTTATCATGTTAATGCGCCCGGACAATACAACGAAGACTTGTTTCGCGACTTTGACCAAATGCTGGCGCTCTGCAATCAAAATCAAGTGCGGCTGGTAATACCATTTGTTGATAACTGGCAGTGGTGGGGCGGTATTGCCGAGTGGGCGGCGTTCCGAGGCAGAACTGCCAAAGAATTTTATACCGATAATCAAGTAAAACAGGATTTTAAAGATTTTATCAGCTATGTGCTCAATCGTACCAATACCATTACCGGTGTGAAATACAAGGATGACCCAGCAGTGCTGTGTTGGGAAACCGGCAACGAACTTGACGCGGTAAATCCTTACAACAACGGTCCAAGCGCCGGCGAAGTAGAACTTACAGCTTGGACGCGCGAAATCGCCGCGCATATTAAGTCGATTGATGGCAATCATCTGGTAATGGATGGCCGTTATCTGCGCTGGTGCCCGCCGCAAGCGGAGATATTGACAGACTCAAACATCGACATAATTACTACGCATTATTATCCTGATCAGCCATTGCCTTATGATCAGTGCTTGATACGTGATGTGAACTGGTGTGAGGGTAAGAAGCCGTTTATTCTCGGTGAATTTGGCTTGATTAAAGCCGCTGCGACAAAAAAACTGCTTGATGCCGGATTGCAGGTACAACCGGCCGGGATAATGGCTTGGAGCTTGCGGTTTAGAAATAAAGCTGGCGGATTCTATTGGCATCATGAGTGGAATCCAAATGATGACGTATTCAACGCCTATCACTGGACGGGTTATACCAGCAACTCCGGCTGTGAAGAACTGCAGATGTTGGAATTGCTCCATCAATATGCCTATAAAGTCGACGGCAAAACGGCGCCAAAATTGCCGGTTCCAGCGGCGCCACAGTTGAATGTGATTAAATCGCTGCAAGCGATTAGTTGGCGCGGTTCGGTCGGGGCGAATAGTTATGTATTAGAGCGTTGTGAATTCGGGACGAAAAACTGGCAAGTGCTGAGTAATACTCTGTCGGATGCCGACAACCCTTATAAGCCTTATAGCGACATAACGGCAAAAAGTGGTCAGAAATATCAATACCGGATCCGCGCGCAAAATGACAGCGGACAATCGGTTTGGTCGCCAGTTGTTGAAGCTGTCGCGGAATAAAGAACGCCAATTTTAAACAGGTTGTTTTCAACAAAATGGCATAAGGATAGTAATCAATTATTGCAAGGAGCGTTATGTTAGGTAGAATCCCGGTCTGGCTTCATGACCAGTGGCGCCGAATCAGTCTGAAAGGCCGTGAGGGGATATTACGCGGCTACATGGCGGGCATGGCGTTGTTCTTGGTGGCTATCATCCCCGGTGGCACGGTCCTGATAACCCCGGTGTTGATTTCGTTTTTTAATGTCTATATTGTCGATTTGCTTTGGGCGGAAAAACACGGCATAACTTATAAGCGGGGCAAGTCGCTCCGGGTGCTGTTGCAACTACCGCTAAATTTCGTGTATCTGTGCCTGGTAACTTATTTGTACTTTCTAATCAACAAGTTATTCGCGGCTGTCTTTATGGAACCGTTAGGATTTAGTGTGTGTTACTATTTATTTTTTCGCCTTTGTAGAAGGATTAATTTATTTTAAGTCGAATATTACAGCTATCGAAGTTGGAGGTTTATTATGGAAAAACCGAAAGTAACCGTTGAAATGGTCAAAGAGGGTATTATCCGCCACTTGGCAACTATGCGCGGGAAAATATCGCACAACGCTACAACTGACGATTATTATCAGGCATTGGCATACGCTGTCCGCGAGATTATTCTCGAACACTGGGCCGAAGGAAACGAGCGAGAACTAAAAAGCAAAGCCAAACTAGTCTGCTACTTGTCAGCGGAATTTTTAATTGGACCGCAACTTGGGAACAACTTGGTGAATATCGACGGCATGAATCTGGTGCGCCAAGCAGTGACTGAACTGGGACTGGATTTCGACAAACTTTTGGAAGCCGAGCCTGAACCCGGTCTGGGGAATGGCGGACTGGGGCGGCTGGCGGCGTGCTATATTGATTCCTGCGCAACCATCGGTGTGCCGGCTATTGGTTACGGTATTCGTTACGAATTTGGAATATTTCAACAGAAAATTGTCGACGGTCAGCAGGTTGAGTTAGCTGACAAATGGCTGAAAAACGGTTTCCCGTGGGAAGTAGTTCGTCCGGAAGCCGCGGTCGAGGTCGGTTTTGGCGGGTATGTTGAAGATTATAATGATGACCACGGCGTTAGCCGCAAACGCTGGGTGCCGGAAAAAAGAATACTCGGCATTCCTTGCGATATTATCGCTCAGGGGTACGGCAGTAAAAGTGTCAGCGCGCACCGACTGTTCAAAGCTGAAGCATGCGACGAATTTGATTTCGGAACATTTAACGCCGGCGATTTTTATGGTTCGGTGCAAGATAAAATAGCCTCGGAAAATATTTCCAAAGTACTCTATCCCAACGACGAACAAATAAGCGGCAAGGAATTGCGGTTGGAGCAGCAGTATTTCTTTGTAGCTTGCGCGCTTCGTGATGCCTTTAAGATTTTGCATAAATTTATGCAAGCCAAACCTGAGACTTTTGCCAAACATTTTGCAGTGCAGTTAAATGATACTCATCCGTCGATTGCCGTCGCGGAACTGATGCGGTTGCTAGTAGATGAATATCAGCTGGATTGGGATAGCGCCTGGGCGGTAACTACTGCTACTTTGGCGTATACGAACCATACATTATTGCCGGAAGCCTTGGAAAAATGGCCGGTAAAAATGTTTGAGCAACTGTTGCCGCGCCATCTGGAAATAATTTATGAAATAAACCGACGGTTTCTCGACATTGTCCGCAACCGCTTTCCGGGAGACGAGGACCGGTTGCGGCGGATGTCGATAATCGACGAAGAAGGACAACGCACGGTGCGAATGGCGTTTTTGGCGACGGTTGGCAGTCATTCCGTCAACGGCGTAGCCGAATTACATTCTGAACTGCTGAAGCAAACAGTGATGCATGATTTTTATGAATTGTGGCCGGAAAAATTCAAAAACATTACTAACGGTGTAACGCCGCGCCGGTTCATAGCTCTTGCCAATCCGGAGTTGACATCGCTTATTAACGAGAAAATTAGCGACAACTGGCTGATTGATCTTTATAAATTGAAACAACTCGAGCCGTTTGCAAAAGATAAGAAATTTCAAAAACAATGGCAGACTGTTAAACTTAACAACAAGAAGCGTTTGGCGGGCATTATCCAGGAGCGCACCGGAATTGCTGTCGATCCGAAGGCGTTGTTTGATGTGCAGGTAAAGCGAATCCACGAATACAAGCGCCAGTTGCTAAACATTATTGATGTAATATCCCGTTACAATCGCATCAAAGACGGCAAGCGTGATGGCCTTGTGCCACGGGTAGTGATTATTGGCGGCAAAGCGGCGCCCGGTTATTATGTCGCCAAGCTGATCATCCGACTGATAAATCAGGTCGCGAAAGTTGTAAATAACGACCCGGATGTCGGGGATTTGTTGAAAGTTGTGTTTTTCCCGAACTACAGCGTCAAAAACGGCAACTTTATTTTTCCTGCGGCTGATTTATCCGAGCAGATATCTACCGCCGGTAAAGAAGCCAGCGGTACCGGCAATATGAAGTTGTCATTAAACGGCGCGCTGACCATTGGCACCTTAGATGGCGCCAATGTGGAAATCCGCGAAGAAGTTGGTGTGGAAAACTTCTTTCTCTTTGGCATGACTGCTGCCGAAGTTGAAGAACGGCGGCAAAATTACAATCCAACTAATTATGTTTATAGCAATCCAACGTTGACGCGGATATTTGCCCAGCTCGCCGATGGTAGCTTTAGCGACGGTGATACCGAGTTGTTCCGGCCGATAATCGAATCGCTGATGAATCGCGATGACTATATGATTTTAGCGGATTTCGAAGCCTATCATGAGTGTCAAAACTACATTGATACAATCTATGCTAACACCGCCCGCTGGACGGAAATGTCGATATTGAACGTCGCGCGCATGGGAAAATTTTCGTCGGATCGGGCAATTCGGGAATATTGCCGCGATATTTGGGGGATAAAACCAACCATGTAAGTTTTTCGAAAAACGCGGCATAGCAACTAATCGAATAAACTATAAAAACCGGTTATTAACGTCGCTATTGCGAGCGTTTAGAACCGGTTTTTGTGAATAAATAGTTCGGTTTGTTTTATTCAACAAAATATTATACCATTCAAAAAAAATATCATTAAAAATGCTTTTGAATTGGCACGTTCCGGCTGATTATGTTATAATTCAGCGGATGATTTTTTTGAGGTCGGAGTGAGGTTGTTTTGAAAATCCTGGTGAAATCTTTTCGGTTAGTCATTTTTGATGCATTATTGGCAGTAGTCGGCATTTTCGTTGCACTGTTCGTTCGCATGGATGGCGATATGTACTCGCCGTATTTTTCGTATTTGACTCAGCACATTTTGGAAATACTGGTCATTCAAGTGCTGGTGTTTTGGTTGTTTGGGCTTTATCATATTTCCTGGCGCCATGCTTCGATAATCGACGGCGTGCGAATATATTTTGCCGTGTCCGTAGTTTGTGCTGTTTCGTTTGTATTGTTTATATTGGTGCAGCACCAATTGCCGATGAGCGTGTTCTTTTTATTCGGGCTATTTGATTTAGTCACTGTTGCCGGTCTGCGTTACTATAACCGGCTGGCTAAAAGTTTCGGCTATCGTTTGAAGCAACGAGTTAATCAGTCTACAAAACGGATATTGATCGTTGGCGCAGGAGAGGCTGGCGCGATGCTGGCACGCGAAATTCAAAATCAACACAATTCGGACACACACATTGTTGGATTTATCGATGACGATGAAAATAAAAAAGACAAACTGATATTGGGCATTCGGGTGCTTGGGAATCGCGAAAGTATTTCGCTTGAAATTGATAAAAACCTGGTAACGGATATTTATATCGCGATGCCGTCGATTTCTGGTAAAATAACTCGCGATCTCGCTGAAATATGTCGGGCAACCGGCGCGCTGGTTAAGATATTACCATCGTTGTTTGATGTTGCTGGAGGCAAAGTAACTGTAAGTAGCCTGAGGAATATCGCTATTGAAGATCTGTTGCAACGGGCACCACTGAACATTACTAGCGCCGGCGCAATGAATTATTACGCTGGCAAACGGATATTGATAACTGGCGCCGGCGGTTCAATCGGTTCAGAAATAAGTCGTCAACTGGCGCGCGAAGGACCTGAGCGCCTGATATTGTTGGGGCGCGGCGAAAACAGCATCTATGGCATCGAGCAAGAGCTGCAAAAAAAATATCAGTCGCTCAATTTTCGAACAGTGATCGCAGACGTTCGCGATGAGCAAGCGCTCGAGGCGGTATTTGCCCGTTACCGTCCGAATATTGTTTTTCACGCGGCCGCCCATAAACATGTGCCGTTGATGGAACATCAGCCGGCAGAGGCTTACAACAATAACGTTGTTGGCACTTACACCGTAGGACGGCTGGCAGCCAAATACAATGTCGAACGGTTTGTGTTGGTGTCCACCGACAAAGCAGTTAATCCGACTAATATCATGGGCGCGAGTAAGCGAATGGCTGAATTGACAGTGAAGGCTTTAAATATCAGCTTTCCAGCCACCAAATTTTGCGCGGTGCGGTTTGGCAATGTCTTGGGCAGTCGCGGTAGTGTCGTGCCGTTATTCCGCCAGCAAATAGCCGATGGTGGACCGGTAAATGTTACTCATCCAGACATACGGCGTTATTTTATGACCATCCCCGAGGCCTGCCAATTGGTTATTCGTGCCGGGACACTGACAGCGGGTGGCGAAACATTTCTGTTGAACATGGGCGAACCGATTAAAATATCTGATTTAGCGTTAGAAATGATCCGCTTATCCGGCTTGGAACCACATGTCGATATCGAAATAAAATATACGGGATTGCGACCGGGCGAAAAACTGTTTGAAGAGCTGTGGAAAGATACCGATTCCAACGTTAAGATTGTCGACGATAGCTTATATATTTTGAAGGAAGAATTTTGCGAAAATTGCCTGGAATTACTCGGTGAAGCAACTTTTGTCTACGACCGTGAGCAAGCAATAACCAGAATTAAGAAATGGGTTCCGGAATATCAGAAGGGAGGCTAACGTGATAACAAAAGGAATAATTCTTGCCGGGGGTTCGGGTTCAAGGCTTTGGCCGATTACAAAGGCAATAAGCAAGCAGTTGCTACCGATATTTGACAAACCAATGATTTATTACCCGTTATCGGCTTTGATGCTGGCGGGTATCAAAGATATTTTGATTATCAATACGCCGCATGAGCAAGAGCTTTTTAAACGATTGCTTGGCGATGGTTCGCAATGGGGCATTAATTTGCAGTACGCGGTTCAACCCAGCCCGGACGGGTTGGCTCAAGCTTTTATTATCGGTGAGCAATTTATTGCCGGTGATGCTTGCGCGTTGGTGCTCGGGGACAATATTTTTTACGGACACGGGTTCCCAGAGATGGTACGGCGGGCAGCAGAACAAATTGACGGTGCGACAGTTTTTGCTTATTGGGTAAAAGATCCCGAACGCTACGGAGTGGTCGAATTCGACAAGGCCGGAAGCGCGGTCAGTCTAGAAGAAAAACCGCTCAAGCCTCGTTCGCACTACGCGGTTACCGGACTGTATTTTTATGACAATAAAGTAGTTGAATATGCTAAGGCCTTGAAGCCATCAGTTCGTGGCGAATTGGAAATAACCGACTTGAATCGTGTTTATCTGGAGAAGTGCAATCTCAGTGTCGAGACAATGGGCAGAGGCTTTGCCTGGTTAGATACCGGCACTCAGGAATCGCTGTTGCAGGCGTCGATGTATATTGAGGCAATACAAAATCGTCAGGGGACGCTGGTGTGCAGTCCGGAAGAAATTGCTTTTAACTATGGCTATATTACCCGCGAGCAATTGCTTGAATTGGGAACGGCCATGCAAAAAAATGATTACGGTAAATATTTAATCCAAACAGCATCCGAATAACAGAGCTGAATAATAAAAGCTGAAAGTTGAAATACCGCAGGCTAAATGCAGCCTAACGTAAATCAACTTTCAGCTTCTTTTATGAGTTGCAGCGGTTTTAGCAGAACCGCAATTACCTTTAGCGATTTTCAGCTTTCAGCTTTTCCGTAAAGCACCGCCCGTGCTCTGTCCGGGTAGTTAGTAATAACTCCGGTAATGTCAAACTGCTTTACGTATTCTAATTGTTCAACAGTGTTTACAGTCCAGGCATTGATGCCGATATTGGCAACTTTGGCGGCGGTAATCATTGTGTCATCTAGTGAGCTATAGCAGGGATGAATATATTCGGAGTGTCCGGAATTATTGCACATTGCAACTACATCCACCGGAGTTCCCTCAAACAGCGGAGCAGTTTTTATCAATGGGTCGATGGTTTTTATTTTGCTTAAAGTTGCATGATGAAAACAGGAGACTATCACCCGATTGTAAAGATTGTTTAGTGGTTGTTTGCGCATGATGTCCACTAGTTTTTGTTCAATGCCAATATGAAAAAAGGGACCATTTTTTATTTCCACGTTTACGATGAAATTCTCGTCAGTAGTAATAAACCAATCCCAAAATTCGCCAAAGGTCGGAATTTTTTCGCCGCGATACTGGTCACTGTACCAACTGCCAAAATCGTATTGTTGTAGTTCGCCTAGCATTTTTTTTCTCAGCTCGCCCGCGCCGTTACTGGTGCGTTCCAGTGTATCGTCATGACAAATAACGATTTCTCCGTCTGCGGTCAGGTGAACATCCATTTCAATGCCGCTAGCCTGTTGTTCGTAGGCGAGCCGGAACGCTGCCATGGTATTTTCTGGCGCGTATCCGCTTGCACCCCGGTGTGCTAATATCAACATGTAGCCTCCTAATTTTCGGTAATAAGTATCAACTAACCAATCAACTAACCAATTGATTTTTGGATTTTCTCTGAAGATATTTAGGTATTCGCTAAGTATAGGGAAAATCCTGCAACAATTGTGACCAGTTTCTAAATAAATAGTAAATAAAAATGGGTGTTTGTGTTGAAAAAAAATAATTAATAATGTAAAATATCTAAGCGGATAAAATCTGCAAATAGTTAACTGTAGAGAAGGGGAAAAAATCAATGCAAAGGTTGGAGACAATTGTCCATAGCACTATCAAAGAGGCAAACGAGAAAAGGGTGCTAAACACCGCGATATTATTGCGCAAGTTTACAAAAAATGAGTTAGTGCGTCAATCGGGAGTTAGTATGACTACCGTTTCAAAAATTGTGGACGAGTATACCACTCGCGGAATGTTAAAAGTAATCGGTCAAGGCGCGTTGATTACAGCGGGGCGAAAACCTAGCCTGTATGTTTTTGTAAGCGATTCGGTTTATTCTGTAGGCGTAAGTTTTCGCCGCGGAGTGCTGGAGTTTATCATTGTGGATCTCGATTTGAATACTGTATTCGAAAGGGATTGCGAATATAAAATGGAAGAAATAGCTAATCACGGTGATCATTTTTCGGTCATTGTTTCTAAATATATTCAAGAAAGCGGCATCGATGCTAACAAAATTGCCGGTATCGGTTTTACCTTTCCGTGGCTGGAACAATCGGACTTCGATGCGTTGGCTAAATCAGTTGTTTACCAAACTGAAGCATTTGCTTATGAAGGTCGAAACATACCGGTTATTTTTGAAAATCGCGCGAATGCGGCGATTTTCGCCGAAATGCGGGCGCGGAACATTGCTGAAGGTAACGGTGTGTACGTTTCGGTTGCCGACGGAATTGATATCGGCGTGCTGATCAACGGCAACGTCTTTCACAGCCGCAGCGTTGGCGCAAAAACATTGGCGCATATGACGGTTGAAGTTGATGGCCGCCCTTGCCGTTGTGGCGGTAAAGGCTGCTGGGATAGTTATGTGTCTATTCCGGCGTTAGTGGAAGACTGTCAGGCAGTAGTCGGAAAAAAAGTGAAAGATTTCACCGACGTTATCAAGTTGTGCGATGCTGGCGAGGCTAAAGTGGTCGTGGTTTGTGAAAGTTACAGCAAGATGTTGGCAATAGGGATTGCTAATATTATTTTGGCGTACGCACCCGAACATTTAATTATCGGCGGCAAATTAATGCGTCACGCTGAAAAACTGTTGCCACTTTTGAAACAACAGCTATCACCGGAAGATTTTGCCAAAGTTTCATTTTCTAAACTTGACCAAAAAACACCGCTAATAGGTGCGGCGATGCTGCCGATCCAAAAAGTGCTGTATATGGGACAAATGACAATATAAATTTGCGCCGATTTGGTCAGAATTTGGTCAGTGCGGTGCTATACAATTAGTAACAGTTGCAGTATAATACTTTTAGACACAAAATATAAATTTTTTGGAGGTTTCACTCAATGGCAGTAAAGGTTGGTATTAATGGTTTCGGTCGAATTGGTAGAATGGTTTTCCAGGCAATCTGCGACCAGGGATTGTTAGGCACAGAAATCGATGTTGTTGCAGTAGTCGACGTTTCGACTGATGCAGACTACTTTGCGTACCAAATCAAGTACGATTCAATTCAAGGACGCTTCAAACATGAAGTTAGCGCGAAAAAAAGCTCGCCGGACAAAGCTGAGAACGATGTTATTGTGGTAAACGGTCATGAAATACACTGTGTGGCAGCCACTCGTACACCGGCTGAATTGCCTTGGGGCAAATATGGCGTTGATTTGGTAATTGAGTCCACCGGTCTGTTTACTGAAAGCGAAAAAGCTCAAGGACATATTACTGCCGGCGCAAAACGAGTTATTATTTCGGCTCCTGGTAAAGGCGATGTAAAAACTATCGTTATGGGCGTTAATGAGCAAGAATACGATCCTTCCAAACATTTCATTATTTCGAACGCATCTTGCACTACTAACTGCCTGGCTCCGGTTGTTCACACAATCCTTAAAGCCGGTATTGGTATCGAAAAAGGCTTAATGAGCACAATTCATGCTTACACTGCCACCCAAAAAACTGTTGACGGTCCTTCCAAAAAAGACTGGCGCGGCGGTCGCGCAGCGGCAATCAATATTATTCCGTCGACTACCGGCGCTGCCAAAGCTGTTGGCGAAGTATTGCCAGTTACTAAAGGCAAACTTACCGGTATGGCATTCCGCGTACCAACTCCAACCGTTTCGGTTGTTGACCTGACTTTCACAGCTGAGCGCGACACTTCAATCGAAGAAATCGATGAGGCTTTGAAAACTGCCAGCAAAACTTATCTAAAAGGCATTTTGGGCGTAACTGATGAAGAACTTGTATCATCTGATTTCATTCATGATTCTCGTTCATCTATCTATGACAGCCTGGCTACTTTGCAAAACAACTTAAAAGGCGAAAAGCGTTTCTTCAAAGTTGTTAGCTGGTACGATAATGAGTGGGGCTATTCCAACCGTGTGGTTGACCTGGTAAAATACATCTCAAGCAAGTAAACAGACCTGCTGAAAAACGCTCATCTACGTCGTTGCTCCTGTGTCTGCTAGCTTGCGTACTTTTTGTACGCGGCGCGTCGCAGTACTCGTCGCGCCTTGTATATGAACATTTTTGAGCAATCTTAGGTCGCTTGAATCTGGCTTTTAGGAAGTAGCAAAAGGAGGTAGGAGAGATTCTGCATCTGGCTTGCTACTTCCTTTTTTAATTTTGAAATTATTCGGGCAATTCGTGAATTGCACCTACTAAAAAACGGAGGAATAATGAGTAAAAAAACTATTCGCGATATTGATGTAAAAGGTAAACGCGTGTTTGTGCGCGTGGATTTTAACGTTCCAATGAAAGACGGAGTTATTACTGATGACACTCGCATTCGGGCTACTTTGCCGACAATTAAATATTTATTGGATAACGGCGCAGCGGTAATATTGGCAGCCCATTTTGGTCGACCCAAGGGCGAATGCGTTCCAAAATATAGCTTAGAACCAATTGCGAAATATTTAGGCGGATTATTGGGAATGGATGTAAAATTTGCCGCCGATTGTGTCGGGCCGATCGCCGAAGCGGCATCAGCAGCGCTCAAACCCGGTGAAGTACTATTGTTGGAAAACTTGCGCTTCCACAAAGAAGAAGAGAAAAATGGCGCAGAATTCAGCGCCGGACTGGCAAAATTGGCCGATGTCGTGGTAAACGATGCTTTCGGAGTTTCACACCGCGCCCATGCTTCGGTAGAAGGCATCACTAAATATATTCCTAGTGTCGCCGGTTTCCTGATGGAAAAGGAAATTGAATTTTTGGGTAAAGTCACTCACAATCCGCCGCATCCGTATGTTGCGATTATTGGTGGAGCTAAAGTCTCCGATAAAATCGGCGTTATCGAAAACCTGATGGGTAAAGTTGATACGATGATTATCGGCGGTGGTATGGCAAATACTTTTATGGCAGCTCAGGGTTACGGAGTTGGAAAGTCATTGCTTGAAGCCGATAAAATCGATTTGGCAAAAAGCTTGATTGATAGCGCGGCTAAAGGTGGAGCGAAACTGTTGTTGCCGGTAGATGTGATCGTCGCTGACAAATTCGCCGCTGATGCCGAGTGGAAAGCAGTAGCGCTAGATGCCGTTCCTGCTGAATGGATGATTCTCGATATCGGCCCAAAAACCGCCGATCTGTATGCTGCTGCTCTAACAGGCGCTGCAGCCGTATGCTGGAACGGCCCGATGGGTGTGTTTGAGATGGATAACTTTGCTAAAGGAACATTTAAGGTTGCCGAA
Source organism: Bacillota bacterium (assembly GCA_037129925.1). Lineage (GTDB taxonomy): Bacteria > Bacillota > Negativicutes > JBAXTZ01 > JBAXTZ01 > JBAXTZ01. The sequence continues at coordinate 54,001 of JBAXTZ010000009.1, read as the reverse complement.
GCTGTTGCCAATTGCGGCGCAATAACGGTAGTCGGTGGTGGCGATAGTGTTGCCGCAATCGAAAAAGCCGGTTTGGCCGATAAAATAACCCATATTTCCACAGGTGGCGGCGCCAGCTTGGAATTCCTCGAAGGCAAAAACCTGCCAGGAATTGCTGCAATTCAAGATACTTGCTGTGGACAGTGCTGCTGCAGTAAATAGAAATTACGCTTAGTTAGCATAGTATATGTGGGAGTTGGCATAGTAATTTGCGGATACGTTCTACTAAGCCAACTAAGCTAACTAAGCTAACTACGTTAACTAAATAAAACGTGTGAGGTATTAATGAGAACACCAATTATTGCCGGAAACTGGAAATTGCACAAAACTGTTGCTGAAACAACAGCCACAGTTAAAGCTTTAGCTGCTTTGGTTGCTGATGTTAAAAATGTTGAAATCGTAGTTTGTCCGCCGTTCACGGCGCTTGCCGCTGCTGCCGAGGCAGCTTGTTGCACCAACGTCGCTATTGGCTCGCAAAATATATTTTGGGAAGAGAAAGGCGCTTTCACCGGCGAAATTGCTCCAGGTATGCTGGTTGAAGCCGGTTGCAAGTACGCTATAGTCGGGCACAGTGAACGCCGTCAATACTTTGGCGAAACTGATGAGACTGTGAATAAACGTGTTAAAGCTGCCCTCAAACACAATCTTATTCCAATTGTTTGTGTCGGGGAAACACTAGTACAACGCGAAGCTGGTATTACTCAAGAAATTTGTGCCACACAAACTCGTGGCGGATTAAACGGACTGACGGCTGAACAAGTAGCCGGATTGGTTATCGCTTATGAACCGGTTTGGGCTATTGGCACCGGTAAAACGGCAACCAGTAAAGATGCCAATGATGTTTGTGCTTTTATTCGCCGCGAAGTGGCAACGGTGTTTGGACAAGCTGCTGCCGATGCTGTGCGAATTCAATACGGTGGTAGCGTCAAAGCCGACAACGCCAGTGAATTGATGGCGATGAGTGATATTGATGGCGCGTTAGTCGGTGGAGCCAGCTTAGTTGCCGAGGATTTCGCAAAGATAGTAAAATTCTAATTGGAGGTCGGAAAAGTTGGGTGTTTGTTTATGACAAAATTAAAAAGACCGCAAACCTTGATCATTCTGGATGGTTTTGGTTGTGGAAAAACTGACGATAAATTCAATGCTGTTATTGGCGCACAGCCGGAAAACATCATGGAGTTACGGACTAAATATCCGCATACCCGGTTAATGTGTTCGGGTGAGGCGGTTGGACTGCCCGAGGGGCAGATGGGTAATAGCGAAGTTGGTCATCTCAATATGGGCGCCGGGCGGGTAGTATATCAAGAGTTGACCCGCATTTCCAAGGCGATTCGCACCGGTGATTTTTTTCAAAATCCGGTGCTGATTAAAACGATTGAGGATACTAAAGCGGCCGGCGGAGCGTTACATTTGTGCGGCCTGTTGTCAGATGGCGGAGTACATAGTCACATTAGCCATATTTTTGCGTTAGTCGAGTTGGCGAAAAAACTCGGGCAAAATAAAGTCTATATTCATGCCTTCTTAGACGGGCGCGATGTTCCGCCGCAGTCGGCGTTGGGCTATATCGATGAATTAGAGGCCAAATTGGCCGAAATTGGTGTCGGCGCGATTGCGACAATTTCCGGACGCTACTACGCCATGGATCGGGATAAACGCTGGGAACGGTTGGAAAAAGCTTATTCGGCGCTGGTATATCGCGAAGGCGATAGCGCCCCGACAGCCCGCGCGGCAGTTGAGCAATCTTACACGCAGGATGTTGTCGATGAGTTTGTGTTACCGACGATTATTGAGTCGGCACGCGACGGCGGTATCAAAGCCAATGATGGGGTAATTTTCTTTAACTTCCGACCGGATCGCGCTAGGGAAATAACTTGGGCTTTTGTTAAAGCCGAGTTTGACGGATTCAAGCGCCGTAATGGTTGTTTTCCGTTATTCTATACTTGCATGACGCAATATGATGAGTCGTTAACCGTTCCGGTCGCCTATCGACCGCAAACACTAACGGATACGTTTAGCGAATATATCTCGCGTTTGGGTTACCAACAATTACGAATTGCTGAAACAGAAAAATATGCCCATGTCACCTTTTTCTTTGACGGTGGTGTTGAAAAGAAAAATCCCGGCGAGGATCGGATTTTAATTCCTTCACCTAAAGTAGATACCTATGATATGAAGCCGTCAATGAGCGCCATTGAAGTTACTGAAAAAGTTATTGCCGAAATTAATGCCCAGAAATATGACTTTATCATCATGAACTACGCGAATTGCGATATGGTAGGGCATACTGGCGTGTTTGACGCAGCAGTAACTGCAGTAAAAACAGTCGATAAGTGTGTTGCAGATGTAATAGCGGCAGTTCAAGCCAACGGTGGAATCGCGCTGATTACTGCCGACCATGGCAATGCCGATGAAATGTGGGATTATGTAAACAATTGCCCACATACTGCTCATACCTTAAATGTAGTACCATTAATAATCGTCGATGATGAACTCATCGGAACCACCCTTCGCGCTGAAGGCGTACTTGCGGACATCGCGCCGACAATGCTAAAGTTGGCAAATATCGCACAGCCCGAATCGATGACTGGCGAGGCGTTGCTCTAAGCTTCATGTTATGTGGTGTATATGAAAAAGCACGCTGTAAAATACTTTGTTGAGTTGACAAAAACAAAAGCGAACTTGCCGCGAATATTGTTGATAACTTTATTCGTGGCTTGTTTTGTTGTTTTTGGTTCGGATACTGTGGTGGCGATTGACAAGACTAGTGTGGAAATTGATGTGCAGAATTTCATTTTTGATTATCAAGAATCCGGCGGATCGGTTAACACTCAAACCCTAAATAGTCAGGAGAATGGCTTATTAAACGGAATCAGACTGAGCTATATGCGGGTCAATCCGGATTCGGATCGCGATTTTCGAATTAATGCCTTTATTTCTCAGGGGAAGACCAACTACACAGGTAACTACCCCAACGCTCCGGCCACCGGCGTGAGTAACAATTTGATGCTGGCGATTGAAGTGCTGACTATGTATGACTATATCAAAATTATTGAGTCACAATTATATTTTGGGCTGGGTTATAAGCGCTGGCAGCTTGGTATGTGCAGCGCGAGCAATGGCGCCGGAATGGAGCAAGTATATAGCTGGTTATATGTACCGGTTGGCTTACGCCATAGTTATGAATTTACTACAGACTTAAATTGTGAAATTGATTTTTCTGCGCGACTGATGCTGGCAAGCAATGTTTCGGCGAGCAATATTCTAATAGATGGTCAATCTTATAGTATTAACGCTACGTTGGGGAGTCAATTCGGAATTGACTTGCGCGTGCCGTTTACATATAAGCTTGACAAGAAATGGGCGCTTGTAGCCACTCCGTGGACCGAATATTCACAAATTGGCGCTGGTAAGAGCGCGAATATTTCCGGCACTACATATCAAGTTATCGCCCCATCGAGTGCGACTTGGCAATTTGGCGCGGATTTTGGGGTGCGCTATAATTTTTAACGAAGGCTGTATTTTATTATGATTATTGAACAGGCTTATGCTAAGATAAACCTACTGCTCGATGTGTTATGTAAACGCGCTGATGGCTATCATGAAGTTGATATGATTATGCAGACAATCAGCTTGCACGACCAGATTCGTTTGCGTGAAATTCCATCCGGGATTGCGCTTAAAGTTGCCGGAGCCGAACTTGCCGCTGATGAAAGCAATTTAGCCTACAAAGCCGCCCAGCTGTTTCTGGCGGAAACAAAAATTGACAGGGGTGTCGAAATCGAATTGGTAAAACATATCCCGATGGAAGCCGGGTTGGCTGGCGGAAGCGCGGATGCCGCAGCAGTATTGCGCGGTTTGAACAGATTGTTTCAGACCGATCTGTCGATTGCACAATTGCAGATACTGAGTACGCGAATCGGATCAGACGTAGCATTTTGTATTAAAGGTGGGACTGCGCGGGCAGTCGGGCGCGGCGAAAAAATTTTGCAATTGCCAGAGCTTCCGCAATGTTGGTTAGTTGTTTTTAAACCTGATTTTGGCATCAGTACCGCTTGGGCATATAGTCAATTTGCGCGCTATGAAACTGAACTGGTTCATCCGGATATGGATGCTATGTTAACAGCTTTAGCCAATAATAATATCACTCAAATTGCCGATTGTTTGGGTAATGTTTTGGAACTTGTTTCTGTAGGAAAATATCCCCAAATTAATAATATTAAAAGTAGCTTGCGAGAAAATGGCGCCTTCGGTTCACTAATGTCCGGCAGCGGAACGGCGGTCTACGGACTATTTGAAGACGCTGGCAGGGCTAATATCGCCAAGGTTTCGTTACAAAATATATTTTCCGGCAAAGGCTATGTTTGTGAAATTAAAAATTCATATTTAGGAGAGCAATTATGAAATTAGTAACACTAGAAGAAATCCAGGCGGCCGCCGAGCGAATTAGCGGCGTAGTCTATCGGACAGCGCTTGATCAGAGCCGGAGTTTTACGACGATGACCGGCTCAGACGTTTTTCTAAAGCTGGAAAATCGGCAAAAGACTGGTTCGTTTAAGTTGCGCGGTGCTTACAACAAAATTGCCACGTTGACCGAGGCTGAACGGGCATGTGGTGTTGTGGCCTCGAGCGCCGGCAATCATGCACAAGGTGTAGCTTACGGCGCTACGGCTGCCGGTATCAAGGCAACAATAATTATGCCAACTACTGCGCCCCTAGCAAAAGTCGAGGCAACTAAAGGTTATGGCGCGGAAGTCATTCAGTTTGGCTCGGTCTATGATGATGCCTATGGAAAAGCACGGGAAATTTGCGAGCAACGCGGATCGACCTTTATTCACCCCTTCAATGATCCGGCAGTTATCGCCGGACAAGGGACTATCGGTTTGGAAATATTGAAGGATATGCCAGACGTTGATGCGGTAGTTGTTCCAATCGGTGGCGGCGGGATATTATCGGGAATAGCGACGGCAATAAAAGAGCTTAATCCGCAAGTCAAGGTTTATGGAATACAAGCCGAGGGCGCTCCGGCGATGTATCGCTCATTTCGTGAAGGGCGCTTGATGACCACTAATAGCGCTACGACAATTGCCGACGGTATCGCAGTAAAGATTCCCGGCGACTATTGCTTTCGGCATATTGAACATTATGTAGATGATGTTTTTGTTGTAAACGATGACAAAATCGCGGCCACGATATTCATGCTCATGGAACGCAGCCGGGTAATCGCTGAAGGAGCCGGAGCCACGGCGCTAGCGGCAGTGCTAAACGGGATTATCCCCCGGCACAAGAAAATTGTTTCAATAGTTTCTGGCGGAAATATTGACATCAATCTTATTAGCCGGATTATCGATCGTGGTTTGATTCGCAGTGGGCGCATGGTTAGAATTGCAATGACTGCCCAGGATCGGCCGGGAATTTTGCGCGATTGTTTGAGCATTATTGCGAATACCGGCGCAAATATTACATCGATTTCTCAAGATCGTCTGGAACGCGAGCTACCACTCGGCTTTGTTTTGGTTGAAGTTGCAGTTGAAACCCGCAATCGCGATCACATCGATGAAGTATTGGCGAAATTGCACGCATCCGGGTTTGACGCGCGGATTGATGATCATATGCATTGATAATGTGAGCGGGGTTATTGGTTAATATGGAATAGACGGGGGAATTTTATGTTACGAAATGAATTTGCGACGATAATATTGGCGGCTGGTAAAGGCACCCGGATGAAATCGGCATTGCCAAAAGTGATGCATAACGCAGCTGGAAAACCGATGTTACAGCATGTGCTGGACGCGGCTATTACTGCTGGCGCCATTCGAAATGTTGTAGTAGTTGGTTTTGGCGCGGACATCGTGCGCGCTAGCATTGGCGAACAAGCTGACTATGTCGAACAGAACGAGCAAAAAGGTACTGGCCATGCAGTTATGATGGCGGAGTCCGCGCTTTCTGACTTTGACGGGATAGTGATGGTGCTATGCGGTGACACACCGTTACTCATGCCGGATACTTTGTCGAAATTGTATCGACAGCACATCGAAACACAGGTTGCGGCAACCGTTCTATCGGCTAAGATGCCGGATGCCGGCTATGGGCGCGTGATCAGAACCGACGATGGTCAGGTGCTGCGGATTGTCGAAAAAAAAGATTGTACCGCCGCAGAATTGGTTGTTGATGAATATAATAGCGGAATTTATTGTTTCGATTGTGAAAAACTGTTTGCGGCGCTAAAAGAACTTACACCGAACAACGCACAAGGTGAGTATTATTTAACCGATGTCATATGTATATTAAATAATCAACAAGAAAAAGTTGGTGCAGTCGTTGTCGGCGATTGGCAGGAGACTATTGGGGTTAACTCTCGGGTCGAGCTGGCGCAAGCTGATAAAATAATTCGCGATCGAATTCGTGAAAAACATTTACTAAACGGCGTAACGCTTATCGATCCGGCGACTATTTATATTGACTGTGATGTGTCGATTGGCTATGATACGATAATTTATCCGAATACTTTTTTGGAAGGCGCGACCGACGTTGGCGACAACTGTGAAATCGGGCCAAATGCCCGGCTGATAAATACTGAAATTGGTCACAATGTCAAAATACATAACGTCCATGCAACCCTTGCCGAAGTGCATAGCGGAGCCTCGGTCGGACCATATGTTCATTTGCGTCCCGGCGCAGTAATCGGTGAGCGGGCGCATTTGGGAAATTTTGTGGAAGTGAAAAATTCCAACATTGGCGTCAACAGCAAAGTGTCCCATTTGACCTATATCGGTGATACGGATATGGGCGATGGCGTTAATATTGGCTGTGGCGTTGTTACAGTCAATTATGACGGATTCAAAAAATATCGCACCACTATTGAGGATCGGGCGTTTGTCGGTTGTAATGTAAATCTGGTGGCGCCAGTTACAATCGGCACGGGTGCGTATGTTGCTGCCGGCGCTACAATAACTAAGGATGTTCCAAGCGACGCGCTTGGATTAGCCCGTGCCAAACAAGAAAATAAACAGGATTGGGCCGCGCGGTTTCGGAGGCTGAATGAAAGGTGATCGTCAAGATTTAGAGTTATTGTCGCAACGCTTTCGAATTGCCGGGGAGTTTTTTAGTGCCCGTCCGTTTGGAAACGGGCATATCAATGATACTTACTTAGCAGAATACAAACGTGATGGCAGAATTGCCCGCTATGTTCACCAGCGGATAAATGCTAATGTTTTTAAAGAACCTTGGAAAGTAATGGACAATGTTGAGCGGGTGCTGCGGCATGTGCGGGCAAAATTGCGTGCAGAAAACTTAGTTGACCCGGATCGGTATGCGTTAAAGCTCGTTCCAACGGCGACCGAGGATTTTTGGATCAGCGATGAAGAGGGCAATTATTGGCGGACATATCTATTTATCGAAGAGGCCTGTACCTACGACGCGGCGCAATCTCCGGCGATGGCACGCGAAGCCGCACGGGCGTTCGGTAGGTTTCAGTCGCTGATTGCCGATTTGCCGGGTGCGCGACTGCACGACACTATCCCGGACTTTCACAATACTCGCAAGCGTTACAAAACGTTCATGGACAAACTCGAATGCGATCAATATAATCGGGCGGGCAGTTGCCGGGCAGAAATAGAATTTGTGCTCGGTCATGAAAAGTTAGCCACTGCTTTGTTAGACTTGTTTGACGCTGGCAAAATTCCTGAACGAATTACCCATAATGATACCAAGCTCAACAATGTAATGTTTGACAAAAATACTGGCGAGGCAGTTTGCGTTATCGATTTGGACACGATTATGCCAGGTTTGGCAGCCTATGACTTTGGCGACATGGTTCGTACTTCTACCTGTTTTTCCGAAGAAGATGAACGGGATTTGTCCAAAGTTAAGTTTGAGTTGCCGATGTTTGATGCCATAACCGATGGGTATTTTAGTGAAGCGAGTAATTATCTTAATCCTGCTGAACAAGAAAGCATGAGCATTGCCGGTCAGGTAATAACTTTTGAAACTGGGATGCGTTTTTTGACTGATTACTTGGATAATGATAATTATTTTCGCATTCATCGTGAGGGGCATAACTTGGATCGTTGCCGTACCCAGTTTGAATTGGTGCGACAAATGGAATTAAACTTTGACAAAATGAAAAAAACTGTCAGCGCTGCCCGCTTGCGCTACGAATAATTCAGCGTTTTGTTTTTTTATGGCGCCATTTGTGGTAAAATCTTGATGTAATTACGTTAGGGAGAGAATAATAACTGATGAACACAGTTAAACGAAAGTTAAAGCTTTTCAGTGGCAGCGCCCATCCAGAGCTGTCGCAAGAGATTGCCAATTACTTGGGCGTTGAATTAGGCAAGGCGCAAGTGAGTAAATTTAAAAACGGCGAGACTCAAGTGCTCATCGAGGAAACGGTACGCGGGGCGGATTGCTTCATTGTGCAGTCGACCTGTAATCCGGTAAACGACAATGTCATTGAATTGTTAATAATGGCCGACGCAATGAAGCGAGCATCTTGCCGGGCGATTACTGCAATAATTCCCTATTACGCATATGCCCGTCAAGATCGAAAAACTCGTGGTCGCGAACCAATATCGGCAAAACTTATGGCGGATTTATATACAACTGCCGGTATCTCGCGGGTAATTACTATGGATTTGCACGCTGATCAGATTCAAGGATTCTTCAATATACCAGTCGATCATCTGCGCGGCATTCCGACGCTGGCAAAATATGTCGCTCACAAAAAAATTGACAACTTAGTAGTGGTGTCTCCAGACTTAGGCGGTGTCACTCGAGCCCGAATTATGGCAGATATGCTCCAGGCTTCAATAGCGATTATTGAAAAGCGCCGGCCGCGACCCGGAGTTGCGGAAGTAGCGAACCTTATCGGCGATGTTGAAGGAAAAACAGCAGTGTTAGTCGATGACATGGTGGACAGTGCCGGCTCGCTGTGTGAAGCGGCAATAGCTCTCAAAAAGATGGGCGCAAAGGCGGTATATGCCTGCGCAACACACGCGATATTGAGCGACCCAGCCATTGAAAACATCCAAAACTCAGTTTTGGAAGAAGTAATTGTAACTAATACGATTCCGCTCGATCCATACAAACGCATCCCGAAAATAGTGTCACTGTCGGTGGCGCCGATAATTGCCAAATCAATAACGCGTATTTTTGGCGAATTGTCAATGAGCGAATTGTTTGCAGAAGAACAACAGCTAAAATAATAAATCATCCAACGCCGATGTAGCTCAGTTGGCAGAGCGGCTCATTCGTAATGAGTAGGTCAGGGGTTCGAATCCCCTCCTCGGCTCCAATGTTTATAAGGGTTTGCGGTTTTGCCGTGAACTCTTTTTTTGTTTTACTCACTAATCCACTCACTAATAATCAAATTGCAACTGTAAAATTGTGGGAATTATATGAAAAGAATAGACGATTGATGGTGGTTATTGTGGTTTATTGTGGTTTATTGTTCAGGTTTTATTTGCTAACTGGAAATGTTTTTGCTATAATACCCTAGCGTTGTATAACAACCCCTGCTCCCGTGTAAATCGGGGGCCGAAGCAGTAGCTGTTATGCAGATCGGGCGATAGCCTGGTGACTGCATTTGAGCGCTGACTAAGACCATAGGAGGTAAAGAAACATGATGAAAAAGTACGAAGTGGTTTTCATCTTAAAGCAGTTGGAAGAAGAGACGATTGAAGCGAACATTTTAAAGTTCGAGACGTTGTTGAAGAATTCCGGCGCGGTTATCGAAGAAATTAACCGTTGGGGCAAACGTCGCCTGGCTTATGAGATTAAGAAGCACCGCGAGGGCTTCTACACTATCGTAACATTCTCGGCTGAACCCAAAGCTGTATTCGAGCTTGAGCGTGTTATGAAGATCACTGACGATGTATTAAAATACATGGTCATCAACCTTGACGAATAGTCGATGAGTCGGAGGATAGGATGAACAAAGTGATTTTGATCGGCAATATGACCCGTGATCCTGAGGTTCGCTATACTACGGGCGGCAAAGCGGTAGCAACATTTTCTATCGCGGTCAACAGTGGTTTTGGCGACAACAAGCGCACGGAATTTGTGCCGATAGTAACATGGGAAAAGTTAGCTGAAATATGTGGTAATAACCTTACAAAAGGTAAACGTATTTTGGTCGAGGGCAGACTTCAACTGCGTGAGTATGAAACGAAAGAAGGCGAAAAACGCAAAGTGGCCGAAGTGGTCGCGCAAAATATTGAGTTTTTATCGCCGCGTGATGCTACTCATGAAGTAAAACCTACCGGCGGGAGCGCAAGTTCCTCACAGTCTGGTTTTGGTCAGGAAGTATTGCCTGAAGAAGAAATCCCATTCTAAATTAATGAAAGGGAGGTAGCGATGAAAAATTTCAGAAACAGACGACCGAGAAAAAAAATATGTCAATTCTGTGTTGACAAAACTATTATCAATTATAAAGATTTCCGACGTTTGGAGCGGGTAATTACTGAGCGTGGCAAGATATTGCCTCGTCGTATTACCGGTACTTGCGCAAAACATCAACGTGAGATTACTCGTGCGGTTAAACGCGCTCGTAATATCGCTCTGTTGCCATTCCAAGCAGACTAACTGTGTCCAAAAACAGCGGATTTATGCCGCTGTTTTTTCTTTATTTTGGAGGTGAGCCATGAAAGATTTTAAAGCGCGAATTCTAAAAGACGGAAAAGTGTTGCCGGGGCAAATTGTTCGGGTAGATTCATTTTTGAATCATCAAATTGACCCGGTGTTGATGAAAAACATTGGTGACGAAATAAAACGTCGGTTTAAGGGAACAAGAGTAACGCGGATATTAACTGTAGAGGCATCTGGGATAGCGATAGCCGTCATGGCTGGTTATGCGATGAATGTACCGGTAGTGTTTGCGCAAAAACGCCGCACTGCCAAACTTGGTTCGGCAGTATATAGCGCCCGGGTACATTCATATACGCACAACAAAGATTATGATATCGCGGTCAGTAAAAACTATCTCAATGAAGCTGATTCAGTTTTGGTAGTTGATGATTTTTTGGCGATGGGTAGTGCGTCGTTGGGGTTGTGTAATATTGTCGAGCAAAGCGGCGCGAAATTGGCAGGAGTGGCTGTAGCAATCGAAAAATCATTCCAACCGGGCGGACAAGTGCTACGCGCACAAGGTGTTCATGTCGAAGCAATGGCGCGAATCAAGAGCATCAGTGGACTGGAAATTGAATTTGAAGACTAGGCATTAAATATATTTTGAGAGGTAAATTGAATGTTGAAGCTAATTATTAATGCCGATGATTTTGGAATGAATCGTGGCGTGACCTTGGGAATAGTGCGGGCGATGCGTGACGGCCTGGTGTCGGATACTACGATGATGGTTGGTATGCCTTACGCGGAAGAAGGCGCAGCGCTATTGAAAGCATACGGGATTAATCGTATCGGCTTGCATCTTACGCTGACCTGTGGCAAACCGGTGTTGCCGGCAAGTGAAATTCCAAGTTTAGTTGATGCTGACGGCTTCTTTTATCGCAATGTGCCATTGATGCTCGAACACGCGAGGGCTTCTGATGTTGAAAAAGAGTATCGCGCGCAAATTGCCAAATTTCAATCACTGGGTTTAGGCTTGACGCATATTGACAGTCATCACCATTCCCATTTTTATGGCGATAATTTTGCCGTAGCGCTGCGTTTAACCCAAGAACTAGCAGTTCCGATGCGGCATCATAATATCGTCGCCGGCCGGGATACCAAAGCCATGATAATTGCAGCGGGATTGCGCACAACCGATGAGTTTACAATCAAGTTTTATGATGACGGCGTGAGCATTTGGCAATTGCAAGCTGAAATATTGGCACAGATGGAACGCGGAGTACAATCATTAGAGGTGATGTGTCATCCTGCGTATGTCGAACAGGAACTGATGAAATCCAGCAGCTATAATTTGGCACGGTCCAATGAACTTGCTGTGCTTACTTCTTACGAAATGAAGCGGTTTATTCGGGACAACGATATTATGCTGACCAATTTTGACCGGATATAGTCAAACGAACAATATGTAAGTCATTATGTACAGGTAACTGCAGTAAATTGTGCAGTTTTTGAATTGATTTATTGTTTATGGAACATGAATATTTTATAATGAGATAACTACGTTGATTCGTGGTTATCTTTGCGTTTTACGCAAAAAATATCGTAAGGAGAGAAAATGAAAAAATTACTGGCAGTTTTATTGTTAGTGGCCTTTGTCATCAGTATTGCCGGGTGCGGCAGCAAGAAAGACAGTGGTTTGGAAGACGACCAAACCCAGTCTGCCGAATTGGTATGGTATTTGATCGGTCCTAAGCCAAAAGATTTTGATAAAGTTATGGCAAAAGTAAACGAGTACACTAAAGAAAAACTCAATTGCACTATTAAAGCCGAGATGATTGATTTTGGCGATTACGATGCCAAAATGAAAACAGTAGCCACGGCGGGCGACAATGTCGATATTATGTTTACCTGCTCATGGGCATTTGATTATAAGCAAAATGCGATGCGCGGCGTTTTCTATCCGCTGACCGAGCTACTACCGAAATATGGTCAGGACATGACCAAGTTGATGGACCCGCGGCTATTTGAAGCCAGTAAAATCAATGGTGTCAACTACGTTATTCCGGCTAACATGGGCGCCTTTCAGCAAAGCTATATATTCGACAAGAAATTCGTCGGGCAATACGGTTTTGATTTTGCTGCGGTCAAGAAAGAATCGGATTTGATACCGCTGTTTGACAAAGTGCGTGCCGCTAATCCCGGTCTGAAAATGTTACGCCATTCGAGTTGGGTTGAAGGGCGCGATATTTTTGATTACGTTTTTAGCGCCGGTTTCCCAGGCGCAGTTCGCTTCACGGATAATAGCTGTAAAGTTGTTAACCAGTTTGAAGATCCTGAATTTATAGCAATTCTTAAAGATTGTCGCAAGATGTATCTAGGTGAGTATACTTACCGGGATATAAAAGAAGGTACTGATTCAGATTTCAATGCTGGCAAGGTGGCGTGCGAAGTGCAAAACGCCGGCGGACCTTTTGTTGTTACCGATATTGAGCGTGTGACCAATTTTCCGGTAATTGTTCAACCGGTTTTCGCCAAACCGATAATTACAACTGATATTATTTCCGGCTCGATGATGGCGATTTCTGCGACCAGCAAGAACCCGGCCCGGGCGATGAAGCTAATCAATATGCTCAACAGCGATCCGTATATGCACAATTTGCTAGCATTTGGAATTGAAGGCGAACACTATAAAAAATTGAATGACAAGCAAATTGAAATAACGAAATTAGGAAAAGAAAATTACTCAATGCCGGTTTGGACGCTTGGCAACAACAAAATAAACTATTTGTTGTCTGATCAACCGCTGGATTATAATGAAAAAATGCAAGCTTATACCGACAGCGCTGCTGTTTCACCGATATTCGGCTTTGTGTTTGATCCTTCGCCGGTACTCAGTGAGATTGGTGCGCTCAATAACATCAATGCTGAATATATTACTGCACTAAAATCAGGTTCAGTCGATGTCGACGCTGGTTTAAAAGATTACAACGCCAAAATAAAAGCTGCCGGTTGGGAAAAAGTGCTTGCCGAACTGCAAAAACAAGTAGATGAGTGGAAGAAGGCAAAAAAATAGCTGTGCAGCAAGTATTGCCAAGCCTGTAAAATATATAAATGGGAGCGATGATGAAAAGAAACAACGGGATTGAACAAAAAATTGACGCGCTAATCGCAAAGATGACGTTGGCGGAAAAAATTGGTCAGTTGGCACAATACACGAACGGTGCTGAGTTGACCGGACCGGGAGGCGACCCGGTTGACTTGGATCAATTAACACGCGAGGGCGCAGTCGGGTCGGTACTTAATTATACCGGCGTTGCCGATACTAAGAAAATTCAAGACATCGCCGTAAACGAGAGCCGGTTAGGAATCCCGCTGATGTTTGGCTACGATGTAATCCATGGTTTCAAGACCGGCTTCCCGATTCCTTTGGCGCAAGCGGCTTCGTGGAATATGGAACTGATTGAGCAGGCGGAACAGATTGCAGCGCTCGAAGCCAGCGCTGCCGGAGTTAATTGGGCGTTTACGCCGATGTTGGATATTGCCCGTGATCCGCGTTGGGGCAGGGTTATCGAAGGCGCGGGCGAAGATACATATCTGGGCGCGTGCATCGCAACAGCGCGGGTGCGCGGGCTACAGGGTGACAATCCGGCGGCTGCTGACCGGGTACTGGCTTGTGCTAAGCATTACGTCGGTTATGGCGCGGCGCAAGCCGGGCGGGATTATTTCACTACCGATATTCCTGAGCGGACGTTGCGCGAAGTGTATTTGCCGCCGTTCCAAGCGGCTGTTGCTGCCGGTGTCGGATCGGTTATGCCAGCGTTTAATGAGATTGACGGCGTGCCGATGACTGCTAATAGAACACTGATAAAAGATGTTCTTATTGACGAATTTGGTTTCAACGGCTGTTTGGTTTCCGACTGGACGGCAGTGCATGAGTTAGTGGCGCATGGGGTAGCGGCGAACGACAAGGAAGCTGCGGCATTGGCAATTAATGCCTGTGTGGATATTGATATGTGCAGCGGCAGTTACAGCAAGTATTTGGCGGAACTGGTAGCTGAGGGCGTGGTCGAGGAAGCTACAATCGATGATTCGGTGCGCCGGGTGTTGCGGGGCAAATTCGCGTTAAACTTATTTGAGCAACCACACAAAAACAGCGATCTGACGCGTGAAGCGCAGATCATTGAGGCTCCAGAGCATTTTGAATTTTCTCGGCAATTAGCGCGTGAGTGTATCGTGTTGTTAAAAAATCAAAACGATTTATTGCCGCTAGCCAAAAATATTGCCTCAATTGCCGTAGTCGGACCATTTGCCGATAGCAAATTAGATGCTTGCGGCGCGTGGCGCGCGCAAACTGATTCTACAAAAGCGACAACGATACTCGCCGGAATACGAGCGGCAGTTAGCGAAGAAACCGTGGTAACTTATGCTGTCGGTTGCTCGGCTGAGAATAAGGATATGAGCCAACTGGCTGCGGCGGTGAGCGCAGTCCAGCAGTCGGAAGTGGCAATTGTCGTTCTTGGTGAATTTGCCGACAGTTCCGGTGAAGCAGCCTGTCTGACGGATTTAAACTTTGCCGGCGGTCAGTGCGAGCTGATTCGCGCTGTTCACGCCACTGGGAAACCCGTAATCTTGGTCGCGCAGAGCGGAAGGCCGTTTACTATTGCCTGGGAAGCCGAGAACCTTCCGGCGATTATTCAGGCTTGGCACCTTGGCTCACGTGCTGGCGCAGCGGTTGCCGACGTATTGTTTGCTGATTTCAACCCTTGCGGGAAATTGCCGATGACGATGCCGCGAAGCGTCGGGCAGATACCAATATTCTATAACTGCAAGAATACCGGTCGTCCGTTTGATGCCGACAATAAATATTGTTCGAAATATCTCGATTTGCCAAACACGCCATTGTATCCGTTTGGCTATGGCTTGAGTTACTCGCAATTTGACTATTCGAACTTGCGATTGAGCAGTACCGAAATGGCCGCTAATGAAACAGTTACTGTAACAGTGGATGTGAAAAATTGTGGCTCGCGGGCTGGAAAAGAAGTGGTGCAGCTATATATTCGCGATCTGGTGGCTTCGATAACTCGTCCTGTGAAAGAGCTTAAAGGATTCCGGAAAATCGAATTAGCGGCAGGCGAACAAAAGACGGTGGAGTTTGAAATTACTACGGCGATGCTAGAATTCTACGGTCAGGATATGCAGAAAATTGTTGAAGCCGGGGAATTCATGGTTTTTGTCGGTGGCAACTCCGAAGAATGTTTACAGACAAGTTTTTGGTTAAATTAAACCAAATATCATATTTGGTTGCAGGGATATTGCTAAAATCGTCGAATTATAGTGAGTACGTAATTGTACTCACTATTTTTTTTGGAGGAGAGAATGTCGAAATTGTCGAAAATTATTGCCTTGGTACTTGTCGTTTGCTTTTCAGCGGCCATTTTAAGCGGTTGCGGTAGCAAGAGTAACGGCGCGGATATGTCCAAACCAGTCAAACTGATTTACTACACTATCGGTGATAAGCAAAAAGATTCAGATTTAGTTATTGCTCAGTTAAATGACTATCTCAAAGAGAAAATTAATGCCACGGTAGAAATAAAATATATTGGTTTTGGCGATTACACGACCAAAATGAATGTTGTCGCTTCGAGCGGGGAAAATTATGACTTGGCATTTACCTGCGGTTGGGCGTTCAACACTAATCAAGCCGTGCAAAAAGGCTATCTAGTTCCGATTGATGACTTGATGGATCAATATGCGATGGAACTCAAGACGATTATCAACCCGATATTCTGGCAAGGTACAGCAATTAACGGCAAACACTACGGCGTGCCTTGCAATAAAGAAGTGGCAACAGAAGCAGTGTTCGTTTTTAATAACGACATGGTCGGCAAATATGGCGTGGATGTAAGTAAAGTAAAATCGCTCAATGACTTGGCGCCAATATTTGCTAAAGTCCACGCGGCGAATCCGGGATTGAATCTTTATGCTGCTGGCGACCGTTTGTATGATTATGATTTTCTTGTTGCCAATAACTTCCCCGGAGCTATCCGCGTTGATAACGATTCGCTCAAAGTCGTTAATCAATTTGAAGATCAAAAGTGTATTGATGTGCTAAAAAAACAGCGCGAATACGCCAAACTAGGTTATATTAGTAAAGACTTGCTGGCAAAGACTGAGAACACTGATTTCAACAACCGTAAACTGTTCTGCGAGGGGCGTGATGGTAACCCCTATGCCGATTTGCAGTGGTCGCGCGATGCCGGTTTCCCGGTGGTTTCGGTTTCCGAATATCCAGCCGTTGCCACCTCGCAAACGGTTAGCGGTTCGATGGTAGCGATTTCAGCTACTTCACAGAATCCGGAACGCGCCATGATGTTTTTGAACTTCCTAAATACCGATCAATTTGTCCGCAATCTAATTAATTATGGCATTGAAGGCGTTCATTACACCAAGACGGCGCCTAATGAAATTGAATTCACCAAGCGTCATTCGGATTACGCACCACCACAATTTACTCTGGGAAATTTCTTTATACTCTATACCGTAAAAGGCGAGCCGGCAGATAAATGGGAAGCTTACAAAAAGTTTAACGCTAATGTCAAAAAATCCCCGGCGCTCGGATTTAACTTCAACCCGGAACCGGTCAAAAACGAAATTGCCGCGCTACAAAACATGGCAGATGAATATATTCGCCCGCTGATGTTAGCGGCGGTCGAGGTTGAGCCGACACTTCAACAATATTTGCCCAAAGCGAAAGCCGCCGGATTAGACAAAGTGTTGGCGGAGATGCAAAAGCAGATAGACGCTTGGAAAGCCACCGCGAAGAAGTAATAAAAAATATGCCGTGTAGAAACTTTTTCTACACGGCATATTTTTGTCGTAGCTAATCGATTTTTATTGCCCCGGATTTCAATTTGTCGATATATATTTTGGTTTCATTTATCAATGCCTGCGTTGCTGTTTGGTCGGCTGCGGCCGGTTCATAATTGATGCCGTTGTTATCGATATTGTACATGATTTTTTCGCCCTTGAATTTGCCATCAAGTTTCTTGGTGATGATATCGGTTATGGCTAGCTCGTAATTTTTCACTATTGATTCTACTAAATACTCGCGCGAGGCGCCGCTGGAAATCTGCGTCAAGGCGATATCAGATGCGATCATTAATTTTTTATTTTCGCGAGCAGCTGTTAACACTGCAAGTTGATCAACTTCCCAGTCGCTGATGATGATGCCGACACCGCTTTTATAAACGGTATTTGCCGTTGCCAGTGTGCGGTCATACAAGTCAGTTCCTGGTAAATCTTTGCGTTCGGTCATTTCTGGAGCGACCATAATCGCTTCGATTGTTGAACCATTGTTTACGGCTTTGATACCAGCGCTGATTCCGATGTCAAAACCGGGGTTAATATCGTTTTTGCATAAATCCAAATGGGCAATTTTCCCGGGACTCTTAAGGGCAGCCATAACGCCGGCGATAAAACCCTGTTGCTTGTCATTGAAAACCAGATAAGCAACGTTAGCAAGTGTTCCAATTTTAGTTGCACTTGGATCGACTACGACGAACGATACGTCGCTATTTTTTTCGGCTACTTTTTCGATGTTGCTCGCGTAATTTATGTCTGTATCGATGACCATGGCGTATTTTTTTATCGCCAGCTGAGACTCAATAAAACCAGCTCGGGAGTCGGCGTTAATCGGAATACGGATATGATCGATTTCAAGTTTGCCGGGATAGGTTTTTTCGGCGCTGATGATGGCGTTGGCAATAGCATCAAAATACTGCTCCTGTTGCCGGTTGATTGAAGCATCGTAGAGTACCGCAATGCTGAGCTTTTTGCTGTCAGCAGTATTGCTGCCGCAACCGGCCAAGAGACCGATTGACAGTGCTACTAAGAGCAGACCTGTGATTAGTTTGTAGACTTTCATTCTCTTCCCTCACTTTAATATAATTGACAATTGATAACTACCGTGTTTTCTTCCACGCATCAACCTGACGTTGCATCTCGGCAAGCACCTTATCCATGCCGGCGTTCTTGGCTCGTTCCAAAAACTGGGGAATGGCAACTTTGGGATCGACGGCGCCGCGTTCAATACTCGGACCGAATTCCTCAGCCAGGTTTTTAATAGCAGCTATTTCGTTTTTTAGCGCTGTCGGGTCGAAAACAAAACCGAACACCGGTGATTTTCGTCCAGAGGCGTTAAAAGCTTGGAAGGCCTGCCATTTGTCAGGAGGATCTTTCTCTACAGTATAAAGAATAAAGTTGTTGCCCGGTGACCAAGCCGGGATACCGTAGTTTTTGGCTCGTGGCGCATCATTGGAAATTTGTGTTGGACCAATTTTTCGATAATGAACGCCTTCGACACCATAGGATACCAGATTGCGCAAATACGGATCGGTATTCAGCAGGTTGAGAAATTTCATTGCCCGCGCCGGATGTTCGCTGGCTGCCGAAATTGCCATCATTGCGCCAATGGCGCCGCTGGTAACAATAATCGGTGGTTCAAAAAATGGTTTAACTACAACCGGCCAGCCGTACTGCCGCGTCCAAATCAAGTCGGCATAAGGTTGGGTTTGGAGAATGCTGACTACCTGGTTACCATTTTTGAAATCTTTAATCTGCTTGGCAGTGTGGATGTCCGGACGTAAATATCCTTTTAAATAGAAATCCCGGTAGGTGTTGACCAATTCAAGATAGTCGTGATCATTATACTGGTTGATAACTGTGCAACTGGCGTCATCCATTCGGATCGCACCGGGCATCCGCGGATCAATAAGATAATCCAGCGTTCCCGGCTGGTAATCATCGAGGGCGCCAGTGCCAAATACACCCGGTTCAGCTTTGTGAATCGCCGCGAAGTACGGCTCAAGGTCGCGTAACTTTTTGATGCCATTCACATCGATATTGTATTTGACAACATATTTTTCGTTGAAGACGTAAACGTCCTGAGTGGCTACTTCCTTATTTGCCGGAATCGCGTAGTGTTTTCCATTAATTTTGGAGCCTTCCCAAAATAGCGGGTCAACAGCCTTGAGAGTTTCGGTGCCATATTTTGCCATCAACTCGTCGAGGGGAATGATGGTGCCACGGGTTGCGTTGGTACGCATATCAAATGACCAGGATGCCAAAAAACAAATGTCGAAATGCTCGCCCGAACTGGCGACGACGTTCATTTTGTTCAAATAGTCGCCATAATCAAACATCACGATTTTGACCGTCGCGTTGATTTTCTCTTTGGTATATTTGTTTATCTCAGCGACGACCTGGGGCAGATCCTCCGGTGTCGGACCGATCATGTACCAAGTCAATTCAACCGGTTGGGCGGGATCGTCCTTTAACATTGGGCTGTCGCTTGCTCCGCAACCGCCGAGAACGGTCATAGTAAGTAGCAGCAGTAGCGCTACAATCAATCGGTTAATACCTGACATCGCTCCTCCGAAAAAAAAATATACATTATTATTCGTGATGGACAAGTGATATTCCTGCAACAAAGTAGATAATTATTGTAAAATTATTGCGTGACAACATGGCACAGATTTTTTATAATATATTCAGTATCGAAACGGAGGAGAGGGTAATGAAAAAACTGTTAATAGTAGTATTGTTGGTTTGTTTTGCGGTTTCAATGCTGGCGGGCTGCGGTGGCGGCAATTCCGCGCTTAACGATGATACCAGCAAGGAAGTTAAGTTGACCTGGATCGTTGTTGGCGATCAACCCAAAGACATGCCCCAAGTGCAAGAGCAAGTTAATAAGTATCTAAAAGAAAAGATTAATGCCACGGTTGATATTAAATTCATCGGCTGGGGTGATTATGAGGCCAAGATGATAACCACGGCATCATCCGGCGATACCTATGATTTGTGCTTTACCAGTTATTGGATGTTTGATTACCGGCGCTATGCTCGTCAAGGATTTTTCTATGGATTAGATGAACTAATGGATAAATATGGCGAGGGAATCAAAAAATCCGTCGACGTTATGCCAAATCTTATTGAAGCAACGAAAATTAACGGCGTTGTTTACGGTGTTCCTGTAGCCAATGCTCCGTATCAATCCGGCTATTATTTCAATAAAAACATTGTTGATAAATACAAGTTTGACTATGCAAAAGTAACCAGAATCGAAGACTTATTTCCGCTATACGCCAAAATAAAGTCCGATAATCCGAACATTGTCTGTATTGCTGATTTGAAAGAATATAATGCTGACGATAAGTTTGACTGGATAATGAGCGCTAGCTTTCCGGGCGCGGTTAAGGTGGCGAATAAGGATTGCAAAGTAATTAATCAGTTTACAGATCCGGAATATATCGCCGTGTTAGTCGGAAGACGTGAAGCCAACTTGAAAGGTTATACCTATAAGGATACGGTTAATAAAAATAAGGATAATGATTACAAGGCCGGCAAACTGGCGGGTTTTGTTGGAACCTACACTCCGGGCGGTGAAATAGGTTTTAATGCCGTCGGTGACAAACCGCCAACGCTCATTTTCCCGACCTACAAAAACCCAACCGGCGAAACCCGCAATGCCGCTATGGGGGCAATGATTGCTATGAGCGTTAGCTGTAAAAACCCGGAGCGGGCGATGAAATTCGTTAATATGTTATATACTGACGCTACATTATACAATTTATTGTCCTATGGTATTGAGGGAACGCATTATGCCAAGTCCGGCGCCAACACTATCAAGTTTTTACCAGCGCACAAAGATTATGCCGGATTGGTCGATTGGACCTATGGCAATAAGATGGTCAGCTATATCCCGGACGGTGAGTCGGCCGATAAATGGAAACTTATGCGTAGTGGTTGGGATAGCGTAGTCTGGTCGCCGATATTCGGCTTTAGCGCTGACCTGGCACCAGTTCAGAACGAGGTTTCCGCGTTGACCAACATTGCCAAACAGTACGAGACCGACCTTCAGGCCGGCACCCGCGATGTTGAGCCATTGCTTAAAGAATATAATGAAAAACTTCAAGCTGCCGGTATGGACAAATTTATGGCAGAGATGCAAAAGCAAATCGACGAGTGGAAGAAGTCGAAGAAGTAGAGTTATGCTGCAAAGCTATAAAGCTACAAAGCCGGAGCGCTACAAGGAAAATGACTTAGCTTAGGTAATGGAAAATCCCCTGACCGGAATTTGCTTCTGGTCAGGGGATTTTTTGATTATTTCCAGACAAACGTTGCGCAAGCTTCGGGTGGCAACTTATACTCGAAAAATGTGTTAGCTTGCTCAACGGAAAAGTTTTTCACAGCCGCCGTCCGGTTAGATACCAGCAACACCTTCGATCCATCCGGGTTGAGGAATGCGACGTTTTCTAGCTCGTCAAACCACTGATTGCTGGCTATCCGGTAGGCGCCCGGCTGCACGAACTTACTTAAATGTCCGAGCGTATAGTAATCCAGTTCATATTTTACCGCGCCAGTTTTCCGGTCAATGCAGAGCAGACCGCGACAAGTACTCCAGTCGCCGAGCAGGCTGGGGCCGTGCTGTTCATCTAGCGCGATATTCCACCACGAAAAGGTTTTGCTCCAGTTCCGCGGCACCCGGATGATCTGTGCTGTCTGATCCAGCCAGGCTTCCCGGAACTCGGGTATCCATTCTCCGCCAGAGGCTTCGGTGAAATGAGTTTCGATTTCCGGATATTTGTCATGCACCAAAGTCATCGCATCCGGATTGCCGCCATAGACATGCCAAGCAACACCGGAGATGTATTTTCGCGCGTCTTCATCTTCGAGCACGGTTAGCGGATAGTCCGGACGGTCCCAGTTATGATCATAGATGAATATCTTGGTCGCGATATTGTAGCGGGCAAATAGCGGACCAAGCGCAGTTTTTACAAAATCGCGGGCCGCTTCAGCTCCCAGAAACATTCCCGGGTAATGAAGCGGGGTGAACAATGGCTCGTTCTGCAGCGTTATCGCCTGTACTTCAATGCCTTCCTTGGCATAAGCCTGAATAAATTTTACAAAATATAACGCGTAGGCTTGATAGCATTCCGGCAATAACTGACCGCCAATCGCTGAACCGGAACTTTTCATCCACGCCGGCGCAGTCCACGGGGTAGCCATGAAGAAAATCTTAGGATTAAGTTCAAGGGCTTTTTTTAGACAAGGAAGGATATACTTTTGATCATATTGGATCGAAAAATTTTTCAGTAGCGGATCCGGCGGACACAACTCACCGGTGTCGCAATATGTCCAAATGTTTAGATTGTAGTCGCAGCTGCCCATCGGGTCGCGAATAAAGGAAAGATTGATGCCTACTGGGGTAAATAGCTTTTGGAAAACTACAGCGCGTTCGGCATCCGTCAAACATTTTTGCAACAAATAGGCGGAACTGTCAGTGAACGAGGCGCCAAAACCGGTCATTTGCTGAAATTTATTTTCGCTATCGATGACGATTTTGTAACTGCATTTCTTGCCCGGTTTTTTCACCGGCAATGGCTGTTGTTCGACTAATAAATTTTCAGCATCAGTTGAAAGCCAAAAATTAATCACGCTCATTAGCTTCACCGGGAGTATTGAATTTTCTGGCGAGGTAAGGCATGATGAATCCCAGACCGAGTAACGCGAACGGGGTGATGATGTTCAGCGTCAGCTGAAAATACCATTGCGAGGTATAGAGCGTAACGCCCTTTGGAAACATACCCATGATGATTGCAAATGCCGTTAAGGCAAAGCACCAGAAACCAATGCCCATGCCGATCAGTGGATTGCGGACAAAGTTATACTCAGCGTTATAGTTGGCAGCCAGCTTCTTTATCGCCATGTAGGCAACAAAAACCCAGAGATAGCGCATTGGCATGACAATCGAATTCAAATCCAGCAACCAGTTAAATAAATCATTCATGTTTTTGATGCCGATTGCCGGTACCAGGATAAGAATGCTTACCAGCACGCCAGTCAAATAGTAACCGTTAATTGGCGCGCCATATTTATTGGTTTTGGTAAGGAATTTTGGCACGTAGCGCGAATCAGTGTCGGATAAGAAAACTTTTAACGGAGCATCGATGGAAAACATCAACGCCGCAACCTGTCCGGCAAAATTAGACAGCGCGTAGATTAGCAAAAAGAAATTGCCCACGCCATAGTACTGTCCCAACATTTGGAAGGCATAATATTGACCGTTCATCTTCAAATCTTTGGGGATGTTATGTGCGTCAAACATCATACCCATAGCAATCGAACCGAGTAGCGCCGATATTGCGACCAGCGCGGCCAGAGCAATCATCGCTTTGGGAAACTCTTTTGCCGGGTTATGAGTGTTGTTGACATAGGGAGCGATTTTTTCCGAACCGCCGACTGCGAACAACAACATCGAAATCGTCGTAAAATAGGTAAAGTCAAAACTCGGCACAAAAGTGTTCCAGTCCCATACGGTGGTTGCCGAATGGATGCCGCGGATAGCCGGAGCGGCCATCATCAAGACGATGTACAGCAGCGACATACTTAATGTCGCAACACCGGCAATCATACCGATACTTTTCAACGAATTAATTCCCCGCGCTGAAATAACTAAGAAGGCAATAAAAACAATAAAGGTTAAAGATTGCAGCAACATCGGATCGAGCGCTTTAATCGTTTTGCCATCTTCGAATATTCCCCAGCCGAGTGCGATCAGCGCTGCTTGTGGTTTTTGCGCGAGGTAGGGAACGTGAACCACCCAATAGGTCCAACCGGCGAGAAAGGCGATAGTCGTACCGAGCGTTTCACGAATCCAGGTCGATACTCCACCTTTGGCTTTGCTAAATGTCGACCCCATTTCGCCGACCATGAGCGCGTAGGGGACAAAGTACAGCGATAGAATTATCACCCAGGAAATGACTACTTGCAAACCCATGTTGGCATAGTTGTTTACGACATTGCCAAAACCCCAGACGATCGTGAATACCAATAGAGTCAGATTGTACCACCGAAACTGCTTTGTGTTGTCTGCCATGTTAAATCCCCTCCGGCTTTGTTATTTTTGTTGATTCTGGATACGTTTTTTGCATAATAAGTGTATTATAATCGTTTTTGCGTTCAAAAGTTATAGTATCGGTAAGTTTTTTTATCAAAAAAATCCCCCAGCCGCCCGGGACTCGGGACTGTTGATCGGGAATAAGCGTGTATTGCAATGGGTCAAAGTAATCGCCCTTCCACGCTACGGTAACTTCAAGGTGCCGGGTTTCCAGTTCAAAAGCGACATTTACCAATATTGCGCTGGTATCATTCAAGTCAACTACACCGGAATATTTTATAGCGTTGCTTACTGTTTCATCAAGGAGCAGGCCGATGTCACGGTTTGTACGCGGCTGCAAATTATTGACCTGACAAAATTCGCGGCACTGCTCGAACAATTGACTAATTACTTCGGGGTCGCGGGCGATACTGCGCTTAAAGCGGGCGATGACTTTGGGATTATTTAGAACGGTAATATATAACGCGTCCGTTACCGCTGTTGAAATATTGCCAATATCCGGCAAAGCCGACAACGCGTTTAATGGCGGCAAAATGTTAGTCTCGATATTAACAACCGCAATAATGTCGTCAATTTGCAACGCTTCATTATTGCCCAGCAGTAGCGCGATGTGATTGCGAATGAGAACAGGTTGACAATTATCTGAACCAGAATATTCAAACGTATTATCGCGTAGATTAATCCGGCAGCAGACCATGCGCAGTAGGACATTTTGGTCAGAAAACGCCCGTAAATTATCTTTTAGCGCCGTATCAATTTCTGTTGGTGCCAAATGGTTTTTTGCCAGGTTTTCAAACAATGGCTTTACGTAGGAAATTGCCATCGCAACCGGAGTTTGCGCGCCAAAGAAATAGCCGTAGCTAAAATAGTAATAATTATTGATAGTTACTTTAGCGATGAAGCGATTGGTATACTGCGTAACATCAGTCTCCGGATAGCAGGCTAACTGCGCAGTGTCTTGGGTTAAAATTGTTTTTTTGCTATCAGAATGCAGCGACTGAAAGATTTTTTGAGCGATGCCCTTTTCTAATGTGATTTTTCGCTCGATGATTTTGGCGTTTTGTTCGGCGTTGAAATTTCTGATTAACAATAGGAATACTACTATACATACCAAGTGAACAATCAACATCGGCGGAAAAATCATGCTCGCCGTTTTTAAAAACAACTCCGGATTATCGGCAAGATAAATTTCCGTCGGGAACATAATAATAATATCAAACAGCACCACGAACAGCGCGGCACTTTTAATGCTGATTAAGTTTTTGCGATGGCGCTGGAACATTCCGGCGCTGTACCCGGCGAGTAAATTGATCACCACGATTGAATCAATTAAATCACCGGTATTTGCCAACGACATACTGATATCAAAATTGTATTCGATGATGGCACCGGCAATTCCAATAAGTGCAACCCCCACACCGACTAGCGGACCGGCAATAAATCCGGCAAGGATTGGCGCAATGATACGGGCATCGGCGCCGTGCGTGGTTATACTCAATGAGTTGTAAAGCGCAAAGCCGCTAAAGATTAGCCAGATTAGCCATTGATCTTTGCGAGTAATAATCCGCTCTTTTACAGAGAGCAATTGTTGTCCAACCGGCATTGTGCTAAGCAAATAGGTAAATGCGATAACGATGGAGGCGCTGCCCAGCAACTTTATCAGGCGCAATGCATAATCAGCTAACATCGGATAGCGCCTCCTTTGACAATGGTGTATAGCGGACGACGATAATACAGATATCGTCGCTTTGCGGGGTGTCGCCGACGAAGTTGTTAATTGCATTTTGCAACGCCAGAAGCGCTTGCGCGGCTGTGGCGACAGGGGTAGCTGTGAGCGCTTGATTAATGCGTGCTTGTCCAAATAATTTACTTTTATTATTCGTGGCTTCAGTTACCCCGTCGGTGACAAATATTAATAAATCATTGGCTTCTAGTTGAATAGAAGCAATATTGTAAGGCTTGGGCTTTTTGACAATTCCCAGTACTCCTTTATCGGTCGCACAATACAGTTGGGTCTGGTTGTTTCGCACCAACACAAACGGTGGGTGCCCGACTGCGCAGTAGCGCAGTTTGCCAGATTTTAGCTCTATTTCCGCGCAACAGGCGGTAACGAACATAAAACAATTATTGGTTTCAAATAGTGAGTTATTGGCCAGCTGCATAACTTCCGCCGGTGATTTATAAATGCTGTCGAGGTTGGCGCGAAATGCAACACAACTAGCGGCCATGAATAACGCTGCCGGTATGCCTTTGTCTGAAACGTCACCGATTACCAGACAGACCCGGTCGTTTTTAATAGTGCAGTCGCACCAGTCGCCGCCGACTGATTTTGCAGGTTGTAGGCGGGCGACAATATCTAACTCCGGCGGCAATGCCAGAGTCGCGAAATCAGGGATTATTTTTTGTTGCAATTGCGCGGCGATATCCAATTCTGTTGTTAACAAATCTTTTGTTGCCAAAGTGGTTTTTTCGGAAAATATATGAGCGATGACATAAAAAACCCAGACATTAATGAGTGTTTTGAAAAACATTGTCAACAACACTTCATGCCACACGTTAACGGAAAAACGTCCGGATAGTGAAAAACTCATTGTTACTGTTGAATAAACAACAAACGTAAATAAAGTAGATTTGACAAGGTTATTCCACGGTAAGCCGATATAGTTGCGGAACAGTCCGCCAAACAAGCCCAAAACCGCTGTTACCAAAGAATAATAGGACGGATGGCTTCCGGCAAGCTGGGCAAAAAAGACACTGCCAACGCCGACGGCGATGCCGGTTTTTACGCCGAACAACATGCCGAACAATAACGAAGTTTGCGGTGCAACACCAATGATGTACCAATCCAAAAATCGGGTAAAATAAATATTGGATACTACTGCCATCGCGCTACCGATAATTCCGGTTAGGATAATGTTTTGCCAATTTATGCGTTCAAACAGCATCCGGCTGACGATACGAGTGCGGGCAACAAAATAAATCAGCGATAGTTCAAGCGCCATATAATTAACAATATCAAAAAAATCGCCGAAATTTGCGTTCATATCAGCCCTCCGTTGTTGTGTCAAGCTGTCTGCAATTCATTATATATTACTTTCAGTGTGCTTTAAAGCAATAAAACCCGCTACCATACGGTAGCGGGTTTATATTAGGTAAATATTCCTAGCGGGTTCCGAGAATTTCCTTGCCTTCAGCAACAACTGCCTGAGCGGCAGCTAAGCGGGCAATCGGCACCCTAAACGGTGAACAGCTGACGAAGTCCAAACCGATGTCGTTGCAGAACTGGATGGAACTAGGCTCGCCGCCATGCTCGCCGCAGATTCCGACGATCAGGTTGGGACGAGTCTTTTTGCCATTTGCGCAGGCCATTTTCATCAATTGGCCGACGCCTTTGCGATCCAGGACGATAAACGGATTTTCTTTAAGAATTTTCTTTTCCAGATAATCTTTTAAGAATTTTCCCTCAGCATCATCGCGGCTAAAGCCTAAGGTCGTTTGGGTAAGGTCGTTAGTGCCGAAACTGAAGAACTCGGCAAATTCCGCCATCTCAGCAGCCATTAAGGCGGCGCGGGGAATTTCGATCATTGTTCCGCTGGTGTAATGGAAACCGGTGCCGAAGTGCTCTTTAACTTCTGCGGCGATACGATCGATTCGATCTTTGAAGAACCGCATTTCGTTGGCATCGATGGTAAGCGGAATCTCAACTTCCGGATGCGGCTGGAAACCTTCTTTGGTTAGCCGGGCAGTGGCGTTGAAGATCGCCCGGATTTGCATCTCGTATATTTCCGGCCAGCTGATTCCCAAGCGGCAACCGCGATGACCGAGCATTGGATTGAACTCGTGCAGATTGTCAATTTTGTGCCAGAGTTTTTCCCAAGTGGGAAGTTTATCAGCATTTTTACCGGTTTCGCGGGCAATAGCCATTTCGACCATTAATTCTTCACGGTTTGGTAAGAACTCGTGTAGTGGCGGATCGAGCAAACGGATACAGACCGGATAGCCATCCATCGCTTTTAATATCCCGTAGAAGTCGCTTTCCTGCATTGGCAACAAGACGTCTAAGGCTGCAGCGCGGGCCGCAGTGTCTTCGGCAAGAATCATCGCCTGGACGTGCGGCAGACGGTCGGCGCCCATGAACATATGCTCAGTACGGGTCAAGCCGATACCTTTTGCGCCAAATTCGCGCGATTTTATTGCATCAGCCGGATTGTCAGCGTTAGCGCGAACATCCAGTTTTTTGATCTCGTCCGCCCAGTTGAGTAACTCAATGCACTCTAATGACAATACCGCATCTTTGACAATAACTTGACCTTTAATGACACGACCGGCAGTGCCGTCAATCGACATTAGCTCGCCGGCTTTTATCGTTTGCCCGCCGATAGATAAAGTTTGCGTTTCAAAGTTAATCGACAGCGCCTCGCAACCGCAAACACATGGTTTGCCCATGCCGCGCGCCACAACCGCCGCGTGTGAAGTCATGCCGCCGCGACAGGTCAAAATGCCTTCGGCGGCGTGCATGCCGTGAATGTCGTCCGGGGTGGTTTCGGTGCTAACCAGCAAAGTCTTGATGCCGTTTTCGGCCGCCGCGGCCGCCGCATCGGCGCTGAATACTACCTGTCCGCATGCCGCGCCTGGTGAAGCCGGCAAGCCGGTGCCAAGCACTTCAACTTTTACCGAACTATCGATTTGCGGATGCAATATCTGATCCAACTGCACGGCATCAATCAATAACATCGCTTCGCGTTTGGTAACTACGCCTTCAACACAGAGGTCGTGGGCGATTTTTACTGCCGCAGGAGCAGTGCGCTTGCCGTTACGGGTTTGCAGGATATATAGTTTGTTTTTCTCGATAGTGAATTCTATGTCTTGAACGTTTTTGTAATAATTTTCCAATTTATGGCAGATAGCGGCAAACTCGTCGTATATCGCCGGCATTTCATCATGTAACTCGGAAATTTTCTTAGGAGTACGAACACCGGCAACTACGTCTTCGCCTTGAGCGTTAAACAAATACTCGCCGTATAGCAAATTTTCGCCATTAGACGGGTTACGGGTAAAGGCAACACCGGTACCGCAATCGTTACCCATGTTTCCAAAGACCATTGACTGAACACTGACAGCAGTTCCCAAGTTGTGGTCAATTTTGTTTAGGTTACGATATACGACAGCGCGTTCATTGTTCCAAGAACTAAATACGGCTTCTATCGACAAAGCAAGCTGTTCCATCGGATCGTTCGGGAACGACCGGCCGATGCGGTCAAATACATATTTTTTATAGGCGGCGATAACGTCAGTCATTGCCGATTCTGACAAATCCTGGTCGTATTTGGCATTCTCGCGTTTCTTGATGTCCGCCAAAACGTGCTCAAGGTCGTGCTTGGATACGCCGAGTACCACATCGGAAAACATCTGGATAAAGCGCCGGAACGAATCGAGCGCGAACCAGCGGTTGCCGGATTTTTTTGCGATCGCCTCAACTGTAGTATCATTGATACCGAGATTCAAAATTGTGTCCATCATCCCCGGCATCGAGAACACTGAACCGGAGCGGACTGATAATAACAATGGATCAACAGGGTCACCAAAATTTTTGCCAAGTTGCTTTTCTACATCTTTCAAAGCAGCTTTAGTTTGCTCCAAAACGCCTTCCGGCATTTTAGCGCCGTTACGATAATACTCGCGACAAACCTCAGTAGT
Organism: Bacillota bacterium; assembly: GCA_037129925.1. Lineage (GTDB taxonomy): Bacteria > Bacillota > Negativicutes > JBAXTZ01 > JBAXTZ01 > JBAXTZ01. The sequence goes on along the minus strand of JBAXTZ010000009.1, from coordinate 23,745 downwards.
GATAGTGAATCCCGGAGGAACCGGCAGGCCGATATTAGTCATTTCGGCTAAGTTAGCGCCCTTTCCGCCTAACAGCGGCTTCATGTCCTTGTTGCCCTCACGGAATAAATAAACGAATTTTGACATGTTCTTGTAGTAACTCCTTAAAATTATTTTGAAATTTTTATATGCAATATGCGCATATAATTATAATGGATATGTTGTTGTTTAACAAGTGATAAATATTGCCAGTGCCAGTTTTTGGAGAAATATTATAAAAGTATTTGTGAAAAACACTGAAATTGGATAAAATAGCTGAGAGTTAATAGTTTGGGAGTACGGAGTAGAAATCGAGATGAAAAAAAATCTTAAGCGACTAAAATTCGAGCCATTACACATCAGCGAAATTAAACCACTGGGCTGGTTGAAGAAACAGTTGGAGATTCAGCTCAATGGACTGAGCGGAAATTTGGACAAATTTTGGCCGGACATCAAGGACAGCCACTGGTTTGGCGGCGAAGCTGAAGGGTGGGAGCGGGCGCCGTATTGGTTGGACGGCGTTATCCCATTGGCTTATTTGACGCGGGATGTGGATTTGATTAACCGCGTTGATGGCTATATTGATTATATAATCGAACACCAGCATGAAGACGGCTGGTTGGGTCCAAAAGCTATGGGCAGTGCGTTGGCGATTTCCGCCCAGCATGCCCATTACGATATCTGGGGTCAGTTTATCGCCTTGAAAATGTTGGTTGTTTATGCTGAATCAGCTGATAAGGACGAGCGAGTAGCCGGAGTAAGAAATGCTATTGAGCGCGGTTTGCGCTCGGTGCTGAATCATCTGGATCGGGCACCATTGTTCAACTGGGGCCAGGCGCGCTGGTTCGAATGTCTGATACCAATATTTTGGCTGTATGAACAAACCGGCGATGCGTGGTTGTTAGATTTGGCGTACAAGATTAAGGCGCAGGGGTTTGACTGGGGCGGTTTTTTTGAAAACTGGCCCTACAAGGAACGCACCCGCGCCAAAAACTGGAACTATATGTCGCACATCGTCAATAATACGATGGCGATTAAAGAAGGGGCGCTCTGGCATCGGCTGACCCGCCGCGATGCCGATATCCGGAAAGTGTACAATCAAATCGACTTGTTGGACAAGCATCACGGCACGGCGGTAGGGCTGCCGAGCGGTGACGAGTGCCTTGCCGGGAAAGACCCCCGGCAAGGTACGGAACTATGCTCGATCGTCGAATACATGTATTCTCTGGAATGGTTGTTGAAAATTGTTGGCGATCCGGTATTTGCTGACCGTTTGGAGTTGTTGGCATTTAATCCATTGATGGCAACTTTTGACGACAAAATGTGGGCGCATCAATACGATCAGCAGAGCAATCAGATCGAATGTAGCATCCGCGAGGATTGGCCGTGGGTCAGCAACCGTCCCGATGCCAACACTTTCGGTTTGGAGCCGGATTTTGGCTGTTGTACGGCCAATTTTTCGCAAGGTTGGCCAAAGTATGCGGCCTCGTTGTGGATGAAAGAGGGCTGTTCCACGCTGGTTTGTATGAGCTATGCTCCGGTGGAAATTTGTATACGTTTTCCGGCGGCTGGCGGCCAGCGGCTGGTAGAAACATACCCGATTGTTGTAAAGGTCGAAACCGATTATCCGCATAAAGATAGCGTAAAAATAGCGGTTGATAACCCGGGCAGTGCGCAGTTTAAGTTGAAGTTGCGGATTCCGCAGTGGGCAGACGGAGCGGTTATTAGCGTAGATGGTGCTAAGCAGGAGTTGAGTGGCGGTGGTTATTTTCATGAAGTTTCAATCAGCGATACAGTAACCGAAATAGTTCTAAAATTTGATTTCAGTGTGGTTGTCAATTATCGCGGGCAATATTTTTCGGTGCAGCGTGGACCAATTATCTTCGCTTTGCCGATAACTGCCGAGTGGAAGCGTATTCATGCCGACTGGCCGACGCGGGAGTTGCCGCACGCTGACTGGGAGCTTTTTGCGAAATCCAAGTGGAACTATACTTTAGAAGCGGTCGATAACGCTTGCTTAGAACAGTCGGCGTTTGCCGAAGCATTTTCCAGTGCAGTTTCTACGCAAAAACTCACGGTGCAAGCCAGGGAAATTATTAATTGGCACGCCAAAGACGGTTGTCATGCTGATTTGCCGGAAGAATTAGAACTTGGCGAAATGGCAACAGTGACGCTTATTCCCTACGCCCAGGCAAAATTGCGGATTACCGAGTTCCCGCGAGTCCCGCGGAAGTAAGAGGTAAGAAGTAGGAAGTAGGAAGCAGGAAGCAGGAGAGCAATGCAGAGAAACCACATCACCCGGATGGCGATTTTGGCTAGCGGCAGTAGCGGAAATGCGGCACTGTTGCAGACTGGCAAAACTAATATTCTCATTGATGCCGGCATCAGCGCCAAGCGGCTAACCATGTCTATCGGCGCGTTTAATTTGCGACCAGACGATTTGAACGGTATAGTAATAACTCACGAGCATTCCGACCACATCAAAGGGCTGGGCGTGTTCTTGAAAAAAACAAGTGTCCCGTTATATTGCCGGGCTGGAACCGCGACCGAGATTTTACGGAAGTTTCCCCAGCTGTGCGATAATATTGTTGAAATAAGCGATTTTTTCGCCATCGGAAATGTCAGTTGCGAGGCGTTTGACATTGATCACGATGCCGCCGATCCGGTGGGCTATGCTTTTTCCTATAAACGGATAAAAGTGGGTTACTGCACCGATATTGGGCGGATGACGGCTACAGTGCGGGAAAAACTTTGCGACTGCGATATTTTGACGCTCGAGAGCAATCATGATCCGGAAATGCTGAAACGCGGTTCATATCCGGAGTTTTTGAAAGCCCGTATCTCGGGAATTCGCGGACATTTGTCGAACTTAGAAGCCGGAGTGACTTTAGCAAAATTACACCGCGCTAAGCGCTGTATTGCCTTCTTGGCGCACCTTAGCCGGGAAAACAATCGTCCGGCCGTCGCTGTAGAAACCGTAAAAAATGTTTTGATCGACCACAATATTTGCCAACTGAGCGAGTTGGAAGTGCGATTATCTCATCCTGATACAGTAGTCAGTTGCGAGATAGTTTGAAGTTAGCTAATACTTGTATTGAACATCCAACATTTTTTTGCTATAATGTCGAAATGTAAGCCATTAGGCGAAATTGAAAGGGGAAAAAATGATTTTAGCAACACTTCGTAACAAAAAACTTTACAAGATTGTGACAATCGTTGTATCGTTAATTTTTTTAGGGAGCATCGTCGCGGTAGCGCTCGTTAGCGGTGGAACTGCATCGGCGGCAGCCAGTTCGAACATTGGCACTGTCGATTACCAAAAAGTCGTCACGTCCAGTCCTAGTTTTCAAGCCTATACCGATCAAATGTCAGTAGAAGAAGCCAAAACCAAACAAGATTTTGATCAAAATTCAGCCAAAATGACCGACAAAGAAAAAGAGGCTTATTTCAATCAGCTGAAACAGCGGTTGCAGACCAAACAACAAGAGCTGCTAAAGGGAGTTATTGATAAAGTTAACGCAATCATCAAAACTGTCGCCGAAGATAAAGGTCTTTCAGCGGTTCTGGACAAAAACCAGGTTTTTTATGGCGGCACCGACATCACTGATGATGTTATGAAGAAAATTGCCGGCAAATAAGAATAGAATAGCTAAATAGACGAGTGAGCGTTTGCTTTCTCGTCTTAGCTTGTTTTTATGAAGAAAATAAAAAAAATCATAATTGCGGTTTTGGCTGTCACGATTGCTGTTGCCGCAAGCGGTTGTGGACGCAGACCCGCGCCACCACCTGAAGTAATCGGCTATGTCGACTACGCGAAACTTTATAGCAATCATCCGTTAGCGGCTGAAGCCCGCGAGCTGGAATTTAAGATTAATTTTGTAGAAAACAAAGCCAAAGGCTTTTCGGTTGCGATAATTCCACCCGGAGTGAACGCCGATAGCGCCCGCAATCAGATGATGCAAGTTTTTTTTCAACAGGAAATAATGGCCAAAACGCAAGAGGCGCAAAATTTGGTTGATAATCTTAAGAAACTTGAAGAAACCAAACTTAAGCTTTATGCAGAAGAAGAATTGAACCGACAAGCCGATGCTGATAATATGCAGGCGATGGATTTGAACACCAAATTAGATGCATTAAGCTTAGAAGGAACGCGAGCCGCTGATTTGAAAAAACGGATCGCCGAATTGTTTCGCGAGGATGATGAACAGAAGGCGCTAATTTTTGCGGCAAAAAAACAGGCAGCGTCAGCCGAAGTCAATGAATATACGGCGAAGATTCGTGGCGATCTCAACGTGTTTGCAGCTGATTTGTTTTCAAACATTAAGCGTGAACACGCTGAGGGAATTGCGACGGAAACACCAGAATATGTTTTTAGTACGGCTGATATTGCCCGGATGAAAGCGCTCACTGGCACTCAGCTAGCTGAAATGCGTAAGCGAATTGCAGAAATTCGCAAAAAGGTCATTGAGGATATTGCTCTGAGTATTGCTACGGTCGCCAAAGCGCAAAATCTTAAAGTTGTTATTGGTGCACCGAAAGTAAATCTTAGTTTTATCGACATCACCAATAGCGTCAAGGAAAAACTTGTTCATGGAAATTAATAAAACATTTCCATTTTATTTTTGAATATTATAGGAGCTAAAAATGAAAAAAATTATAGTATTAGCATTATTGGTATTTGTAGTAGCGATGTTTGCCGGTTGTGGTAGCACCAAAGTTGGTACAGTGGAACCAGTGAAAATTATGCAGACCAGCGCAAAAATGAAAAACTATCAAAACGAGTTTCAAGGAAAAATTAAAATCCTCCAAGACCAAATGGCAAAGGAAGCTCAAGGATTGGATCAAGCCGGACAGCAAAAGAAACAGCAAGAATTCATTAACAAAGCCAATGCCGAAAAACAAGGTTTCGAGCAGAAAATCGAAACAGAGTTAAAAGCAGTTATGCAAACTGTTGCGAAAGATAAAGGCTATGATATGGTTATGGCAAAAGAAGTGCTATATGTCGGCGGCATAGATATGACCGATGATGTGTTGAAGAAATTGGATGAAGGTGTTGCGGCAGCCCCGGCTCCGGTAGCAACTCCGGCGGTTTCAGCAGCCCCGTCAGCTTCAGCGAAATAATTAATGGTGCATGGTGAAAAGTTAAAAGTAAAAAGCAAACAACCTTTAACCTTTAACCTTTAACCAAACAGCTACAAAGGAATCATCATGAATAAAAAATTCTTGCTATCCGAAATTGCCGCGATGGTGCAGGGTGAACTTGTTAGCGCCGTTGACTACGAGATAACCGGAGTGACGAATTTGATGGATGCCACGGCAAGCGATATTTCGTTTGCCGTGCCACCGCATATGGAACCGGCATTGCAAAGCGCGGCTGTTGCGCTAATTGTCGGCATGGATACCGATAACTACTCAAAACCACATATAAAAGTTGAAAATCCGCGGATGGCGTTTGCCATACTGTTGGATTTTTTCTATGGATACAAGAAACCGGCTCCGCACATTCATCCAAGTGCGGTAATAGCCGAAACTGCCAAGATTGGCAGTGGTGTGGCAATAATGGCTAACGCGGTAGTTGATGATGGAGCGGAAATCGGCGATGGCTGCGTGTTGTATCCGGGCGTTTATATTGGCAATGGTTGTAAGATTGGCGCAAATACCGTAATATTTGCCAATGTTACAGTCTATTATGGCTGTATTGTCGGTGAGCGTTGCACGCTGCACGCCGGTGTTGTAATCGGCGCCGACGGCTTTGGCTTTGTAAAAGTTAATGGAATTCATCACAAAATCCCCCAGGTCGGCAATGTCGTTATCGAAGATGATGTCGAAATTGGCGCTAATTCTACTGTTGATCGCGCCGCGACCGGTAGTACAGTCATCGGCGCCGGTACAAAGCTTGATAATTTGCTGCAAATCGGGCATAATGTTCAAATGGGTAAAGGTTGCCTGGCGGCAGCGTTAGTGGGAATTTCCGGTAGCACTATTATCGGCGACTACTGCACGTTTGGCGGTCAATCGGCAACAACCGGACACCAAACAATCGGCGATAACTGTACGTTCGCAGCCCGCGCTGGAATAAATACCAATGTTCCTGCCAACTCGTTTTTGGCTGGACATCCGCTTAAGCCTTATAAACAATGGTTGCGCGATATGGTAGCGCTGAAAAACATTAGTGAAATGGCAACCAAAATTAAGTCGTTGGAAAAAGCAGTGGCAAAAATAGCTGAAGTTGAAAGCGAGTAAAATGGAATTTCAAAAAACTATTGCCCGGTCAACTGAATTTAGCGGCGTGGGTTTACATTCTGGCGTAGAAGTTACAATAAAGTTGTATCCGGCGATTGAAAATAGCGGTGTGATTTTTCGCAGAGTTGATTTACCAGGAATGCCCGAAGTTAAGGCCGATATTGCCAATGTAACCCAAACTATGCGCGCAACTACGCTAGAATCTGGAGCAGCTAAAGTGTTCACAGTCGAGCATCTGCTGGCGGCATTCTACTTTTGCGACGTGGATAATTGTTTGGTAGAAATAAATTCAGTCGAGCCGCCGGTGGCTGATGGCAGCGCGCGGTTGTTTGTGGAAATGATTGAACAGGCTGGTGTTGTCGCGCAGCGGGCGCTCAGAAGTTGCTTTGTAATCAACCAGCCGCTGGCAATTGAAGAAGACGGTAAGTTCATCGCGCTGTTTCCCTTCGATGGGTTCCGAGTGTCTTACTCTTCCTACAACAAGCATCCGCTGTTGGGCTTTCAGTATTTTGACAGTGGAACCGATGTCAGCCGATTTAACGAGTTGTTTGGCGCTGCCCGAACTATTGGTTTTTCCGCTGAATTAAAAATGTTGCAAGCGAACGGGCTGGCTCGCGGCGGTAGTTTGGATAATGCCTTGGTTTTCACTGAAGATGGTACCCTTAATCCAATGCGCTACCCGGATGAACTGCCTCGGCATAAAGTATTGGATATTGTCGGCGATTTATTTTTGTTTGGAAGAATAATTGGCAGAGTAGTCGCGCTAAACTCGTCGCATGAACTAAACGCGAAGATGGCGCAAAAACTACGAGCAATATTTAAGGAGTAAAAAATGTGGACCAAAGAACAAATCTGTGAAATGTTGCCGCACCGAGCACCTTTTTTGTTGGTTGATGAGTTGATCGATTTGCAACCTGGGGTGAGCGTGGTCGGCAAAAAGTATGTCGACCCGGACGAGTATTATTTCAAGGGGCATTTTCCGGGAAATCCTGTGATGCCGGGTGTACTCATTGTCGAAGGGTTAGCCCAGACCGGAGCGACGATATTATTATGTATGGAAGAGTACAAAGGGATGACGCCGATGTTTGCCGGTATGGATAGTGTGCGATTCAAAAAAATCGTAAAACCCGGTGATGTTATTATTTTTGAAGCTAAGATTACGAAACTTAAAGGTAAAATGGGTAAAATGTCGGGCGTGGCAAAAGTTGATGGTAAAATTGCCGTATCGGGAGAGTTTATTTTTGCATTAGTGTGAGGTAATTGTGGAGAGAAAAATTCATGAAACAGCAATAGTCGATGACCGAGCCGAAATCGCCTCGGGAGTTGAGATTGGACCTTATTCAGTAATTGGGCCAAACGTGAAGATTGGTAAAAACAGCAAAATTCGATCGCACGTTGTAATTGAAGGCTGGACAACAATCGGCACAAATTGCGAAATTTTCCAGTTCGCGTCAATAGGCGCCATACCCCAGGATTTAAAGTATGTCGGCGAAGAGTGCTATGTTGTAATCGGTAATAATACAACCATCCGCGAATATGTCACAATTAATATCGGCACTGCGGGCGGGGGCAAGTACACGCGTGTCGGCAACAATTGTTTATTGATGGCTTGTTCGCATGTTGCTCACGACTGCATTCTTGGTGATGGCGTGATTTTGGCCAACGCGGCTTTGTTAGCTGGTCATGTCGTGATTGAAGACTTGGCAATTATCGGGGGCGGCAGCGCGGTGCATCAATTTGTCAAAATTGGTCGGAACGCCATGATTGGCGGGATGTCGCGGGTTATTTACGATGTACCGCCGTACTGCATCTTAGGCGGCGTGCCAACTGTAGTGGTGGGCTTGAATTTGGTGGGCATAAAGCGTGCCGGGTTTTCTGAAGATACGATCAGATTATTGAAAAAAGCCTTTAGATTGTTATATCGCTCGGAGTTGACTTTTAATGACGCGGTAGAACAAATGAAGCAACTTCAGCAGACTGATGAAATAAAGCACTTCATTGATTTCCTGGTTAGCGCTGAGCGGGGCATCATGCGTCAGCGGTCGACAAAATCCAAGCAATAAGGTGGATATGGAAAAAAAAGTTGGATTAATAGCGGGAATCGGACGATTACCAGTGGAGTTTGTTAAAGCTGCCAAGAGTCAAGGGTATCGCGTTGTTACAATTGCCGTTGTTGATAAAGTTGATGACGAGTTGAAGTTGCTTAGTGACGGCTACTACGATATTAACGTAATGAAACTAGATAAAATTATTAAGACACTAAAGAGCGAAAAGATAACGCAAATTACAATGCTCGGCAAGGTAACCAAAGAAGTAATTTTTTCAAAATGGTTCATTCCGGATTTTCGGTTAATCAAGATCATTGCCAAACTGCCTAATCGTAATGATGACACCATAACTTTAGCGTTAATTAATGAAATTAATCAAGAAGGCATTCAAGCGATGGATCAAACGCTGTTGTTGAAAAAATTGTTTATCTCTAAAGGTGTTTACTCGCGCCGGATACCCGATGCCACGGAGTTGGCTGATATTGCCTATGCATTAACAATGGCCAAAGCCATTGGGCGTTATGACATTGGGCAAACAGTGGTAGTAAAAGATTGCGCAATTATCGCTGTTGAAGCAATTGAAGGAACAGATAAATGTATTTTGCGGGGCGGCGAACTGACAAGGGGTGGCGCGGTCGTTGCTAAAGTGGCTAAACCACTACAAGATAGCCGTTTCGATATGCCAACTGTCGGCAGGGAGACCATTGAAGCGATGATAACAGCGAAAGCCAAAGTTTTGGTGGTTGAAGCCGACCGAACGTTGATAGTGGATTTTGAGAGCACTGTGGCGTTAGCGGACAAGAACGGTATTGCAGTCGTTGCAGAAAGAGCTGATGATTGTGGAGAATAGACTGACCGTTTTTCTTTCAGCTGGTGAAGCTTCGGGCGATTTACTCGGGGCGGCGTTGGCACAGGAATTAATTTCCCGAGTTCCAGGAATAGTACTCCAGGGGATAGGCGGCGCTAAAATGCGCGCTGCCGGAGTTGATATCATTTACGATATCAACGATTTAGCACTCTTTGGTGCTGTTGAAGTGCTGGCGAAACTGCCGCTATTGTTGAGAATTAGAAAAAGTTTAGTTCAGCTATTCTCTAAAAAACCGCCGGCTGTGTTTTGTGGAATTGATTACCCCGGACTAAACGTGTATTTAGCCGGGATTGCCAAAAAGCATAAAATAAAAACATTATGCTATAAAGCGCCGTCGATTTGGTCGTGGGGCGAGTGGCGGGTGAAGCGGGTCAAAAAAAACGTCGACTTTGTTGCCGCAATTTTCCCATTTGAAGCCGATGCCTATTTGAAACACGGCGTGCCGGCCGAATATGTCGGCTGTCCGATTGTCGACAATGTCAATAGTTACAAAATAGAAGCTGATTTACATGAAAAGTTTGCATTAGCTAAAAATGTAAAAATCATATTACTGTTGCCTGGGAGCCGCCGACAGGAAATAAACAACCTGTTGCCGGTGCTGGTTCAGGCGGCTGAACTTATCTGTGAGCGGGAAAAAGTGCAATTTGTATTACCGATTGCATCGACCATTTGCCATAGTGCTGTCGACAAAATTATCGCTAAAAACAAAGTCAATGCTAAAATTACCGTTGTGCCTGGTGATCTGGCTTATAGTTTCATGGCGATTGCTCATAGTGGCATTGCGGCTTCCGGAACAGTTACCTTAGAGGCCGCATTGCTTGACTTGCCGCTGGTTATTGTATATCGAATGAACGCCATTAGCTATATGCTTGCAAAGCGGCTTGCAAAAGTCGACTTTATCGGCTTGCCGAATTTGGTCGCGAAGAAGAATATTTTGCCGGAGTTGATTCAGGGCGAAGCGTCGCCGCAAAAAATCGCCCAAGAAATCAGCAACTGGTTAGTTGATGCTAGTAAATACATTCATACCAAGACTGAACTGGCAGCAGTTCGCGAAAAACTAGGAACAGGCGGCGCCGTTCAGCGGGTTGCAAACATTATCATCGCACTCGCAGATAATAAAGGGGGAAGACAGTGAAAACATACAAGCGATTATTAGGTTACATCCATCCCTATTTGAAATTAATAATCCCCGGCTTGCTATTTGCGGTGTTGGCGCAAGGTTCAACAGCCGGATTTCCCTGGTTGATAAAAGAATTTCTCGACAAAGTCCTAAAACCCGGGCAATCGATGCATTATTTGTATTTGCTGGTATTGGCGATTTTAGTATTGATGGCCAGCCGGGGAATATTTAGCTTTTTACAATCTTATATCATGGCAAAGGCCGGACAAAAGTTTATTATAGATTTGCGTGAGACCGTCTATCGCCACTTGCAAAAATTGTCGCTGGCATATTACGAGAAACGTAAAACCGGCGTAATAATGAGCAATTTGACCAATGACGTCGGCGCATTGCAAAGCGCGATTGTCGACAACTTGGTGCAGCTCGTCAGCGAATCATTCAGCATCGTTGCTTGTATAACGATGGTGTTTTATTTTAATTGGCGGTTGGCGTTGATAACTTTGATAACCGCGCCGCTCATTGGCATTACTGTCGGGAAACTGGGGCGGAAAATTCGCGGCGCCGGCAAAGTATCGCAGGAGAGCATCGCCGAAGTCACCTCAGTTTTGCAAGAGTCGATTAGCGCGGTGCGGGTAGTTAAATCCTATGTGCGCGAAGATTATGAAATCGAGCGCTTTACGACCGAAAACGATTTTAACTTTCACGCTCAGATGCGCGCGGTAAAGTTGAGCGCGATTATGTCACCAGCGGTTGAATTTTTGGGTTCAGTCGGCGTGGCATTTCTGGTCTGGTATGGCGGCTTGCAGGTAATTAGCGGTGCCATGACAACCGGTGACCTGGTAGCATTTTTGATGTACGCTGGTTTTATTTCCAACCCGCTGAAACGGATCAGCAACGCGTTGGCAAATATCCAAAAAGCAAGCGCCGCTGCCGATCGGGTTTTTGAGGTACTCGATACTGTTCCGGATGTCGAGGACAAACCGGACGCGATGATCTTGCCACACATTATCGGTAGTATTGAATTGAATGATGTACATTTTGAATACGACAACAACGAGCCGGTGTTAAATGGTGTGTCGCTGAAAATAAAGCCCGGTGAAGTTGTTGCTTTAGTAGGTCCAAGCGGCGCCGGTAAGACAACGATTGTAAATATTATCCCCCGGTTTTACGATATTACATCCGGTAGTGTCAAAGTCGATGGAATTGATGTGCGCGATGTCACGATGGATTCACTGCGCGAGCAAATAGGGTTAGTGCCGCAAGAAAACATCCTGTTCCATGGGACGATTTACAAAAACATTCTCTATGGCAAACTGGACGCTACCAAAGAGCAAGTTGAGGCGGCAGCGAAGGCGGCCAATGCCCATAATTTTATTTTAGAACAGCCGGTTGGTTATGAGACAATCGTCGGCGAGCGCGGTAGCACATTGTCCGGCGGACAGCGACAACGTATTGCCATTGCCCGGGCGATATTAAAGGACCCGCGCATATTGATTTTGGACGAAGCAACCAGCGCCTTGGATAATGAAAGCGAGAAATTGGTGCAAGAAGCACTGGAAAAACTGATGGTCGGGCGTACTTCTATCGTTATTGCTCATCGTCTGACTACTATTCAAAATGCTGATCTAATTGTAGTTATGGATAAAGGCTGTATTGTCGAGCAGGGTAAACATGAAGAATTGCTGGCAAATAACCACTTGTATTCCAAGCTTTATTATCGCGAATTCGATGAGGTTGAAGTCGTGGTTGAGCCATAGTTAAGAGGTATTGATGCGGCAGATATATAATCTTCTCATTGTATTAGCAGTTATAGTTATGCTGCCAAAATTCATCAAGCGTTTGTTTAAGGAACCGGGATTCAAAGAGCGGTTTAAGCAAAGCTTTGGTTTTATTCCGGCAACGGAATTGGCAAAAGTATCACGAAAAAACTGTGTTTGGATTCACGCCGCCTCGGTCGGCGAAGTTGTAGCCGCCAGTCCGATTGTTCGTGAAGCACGCAAGCGTTTTCCGAACCGGCCGATATTGTTTACGGTCATTACCGCAACTGGCTACGAAATGGCCAACAGAATTATCACTGAGGCCGACGCGATAACTTTTTTGCCGTTAGATTTGTTTTGGCAAAGCAAACGCCTGGTCAAGCAAATCCAGCCGGCGATATTCGTAAATATTGAGACCGAGCTTTGGCCGAATTTGTTGTATTATCTAAAACAGCAGAACATTCCGGCAATTATGGTAAATGGAAGAATTAGTGAAAAAAGTCGTCGCCAATACCAGTGGGTTAGAGCCTTCATGAAGCAAACCTTATCGGCTATTCAAAAGTTTTGCATGCAATCGGCAGTGGATGCACAAAATATTATTGAAGTCGGCGCGGATCCGCGGTTAGTATTAGTTACCGGCAATACCAAATACGAGCAAAGCTATACCATGATCAACCCCGCGCTCAAAGCTGAAAAATTGACCGAGTTGCGAATAACGGGCGCTCGGCCGATATTCATTGCTGGAAGCAGCTACGAAGGTGAAGAAGCGGCGTTGTTAAAGACTTTTATTCAACTAAAAGCCCAACACGCTCAGGCGGTAATGATAATTGCTCCGCGTAAGATTGCCCGCGCTGATGTCATTTCGGAACTGGCTGGCAATCTCGGCATAGTTACGATAAAACGAACCCAGATTACGGACCAGTGCCGCGCTGATGTAATTATTCTGGATACGATTGGCGAACTTGGGCAGTTATACGGAATTGCTGATTTCGTTTTTGTTGGCGGCAGTTTGATCAAGCGGGGCGGACATAATATCCTGGAACCGGCAGCACACGGCAAACCAATTGTAATTGGGCCAAATATGTTCAACTTCAAAGAGATTTACGCGATGATGAGCGAAAATCAAGCCTGTATTACGGTACACGACGAAAAAGAGCTTGCTGAAACGCTACTGCTACTGGCAAACGACAACCAACTTTGTGAAAAGTACTCGCGCAACGCGCTAAAGGTTATTGAAGAGAACAGCGGCGCGGTCGGACGAAGTATAGATGAAATTGCTAAATTGTTAATTGGCAGATAGACGAGGAAGATAGAAGAAATGACTCAAAAAGAAAGCTTGGCTGAATACCTGTTTGCGGTAATTAGGGGAAAAAAATCCGGCTTGGGGCCAGCTTTGTTTTTGGCGCTTATGAAGCTGTTTTCCTGGGGATATTATGCAATTATCTGGTCAATGTGCCGCCTCTATAGTTCCGGGTTGTTCAGCAAACAAAAACTGCCTTGTTTCGTTGTGAGTCTGGGTAATATTACTGTTGGTGGAACAGGTAAAACGCCAACCGCCGAGCGGATGGCTTCTGAATTTTTGGCGCGCGGTTATAAAGTAGCGATACTCAATCGCGGCTACCGCGGCACCTGGCGCGGAATAGCCGAAATTGTTTCCGATGGTGAGAAAATGCTCATGACCGCGCAGGAGTGCGGTGATGAAGCCTATCTGCTCGCCGCTAATCTTCCCGGAGTTGGCGTGGTTATTGGTAGAGACCGGTATACGTCCGGGTTGCTGGCAATAAAAGAATATGGCGCCGAAGTGCTGATTCTCGACGACGCTTTTCAACATTGGCAACTGGCTCGCGATTTGGACATTGTGTTAATCGATGCAACTGATGATTTGCTAAAAAACCACATTTTGCCGCGTGGTACGTTACGCGAGCCGTTAAGCGGATTGAAACGCGCTTCGATGTTTTTTTTAACGAAGACCGATCATGCCGGACAACAGCGCCTTGAAGAAATCAAAGGTTATTTGGAACGTATCAATCCGTCAGCGCCGATTATCGAAACAAATCATAAGCCGGCTGGATTCATTGAAATCGAGAACTGGTATTCGGGAAAAGCTACAGCGATTTTACCGATTGATACCGTATCCGGTCACAAAGTGCTGGCTTTTTCGGCATTAGGGAACCCGGCATCGTTTGAAAACACGATTGTTGGTTTGGGCGGTGAAGTTTATCAACAGGTGCGGTTTCCTGACCACCATAGTTATACGATGGCCGAAATGCAGCGAATATTAATAAGAGCCGTTGCCAGCGGAGTGTCGGCGCTGGTTACTACCGAGAAAGACGCGGTGAAAATCCCCGCGGAATTTATTCACCGATTTCGCAAATTACCGATCTATGTTTTGAAAATTCAAGTATTCTCCAACGAGGAAGAAGAATTTGATAAAGTGCAGCAAAAAATAGCGGCAATGATCGCGAAAAAGCGACTTGAATTGGCCGAAGACCGCCAACGGTTTAGTTGATAGTTTCAGCAGTCGCCAACAAGGAGTAATATGAAGATATTATGCGTCATTCCGGCACGTTACGCATCTACCAGATTGCCGGGCAAACCACTACTGCAACTTGCCGGAAAACCGATGGTATGGCGGGTGTATGAACGAGCGAGTCGGGCCGAGTTGCCGCAAAAAACTGTTGTGGCAACCGACAGTCAAGAAATCTATGATACCATACTACATATGGGTGGTCAGGCGGTAATGACCCGTAGCGATCATCCAACCGGCACCGACCGCTTGGCCGAAGTAGCCGAGTTGTTTCCAGAATTTGACATCATCGTCAATGTTCAGGGCGATGAACCGTTAATTGAACCCTGTGTGATTGATCAGTTGGCAGAGGCGCTAATAAATGATCGCGAAGCGCAGATGGCGACTTGTATGAATGAAATGGATGAAGAAGAATATAACAATCCGGCTGCCGTCAAGGTAGTAACTGACATTAATGGTAGTGCGCTATATTTTTCTCGTTCAGTTTTACCCTATCCGCGTAATAAAACCGGAGTGCCGGTTTATAAACACATCGGCATATACGCCTACCGTCGTGAATTCTTAATTAAATATGCCAAAATGGCGCCGACACCACTGGAACTGACCGAATCGCTCGAACAGCTGCGGGCGCTAGAAAACGGCTACAAAATTAAAGTAATCAAAGTGCCGTTCAAATTTTACGGTGTGGATACTTTAGAAGACTTTTTGCGGGTGGAGAAGATATTATGCGAATTGTAAATGTTGGCAACAAGGTGAAAATCGGCGGCGGTGACATCGTGTTGCTTGCCGGTCCGTGCGTACTTGAAGGCTATGAGCGGAGTTTGTTTATCGGTAGTGAAATTAAAAGAATATGTGAGCGGTTGGGCGTGCAGTATGTTTTTAAAGCGTCTTTTGATAAAGCTAACCGGTCTTCATTTAATTCATTTCGCGGTCCGGGGCTGGAGCAGGGTTTGAATCTATTAGCGCGAATTAAATCGGCTTTGAACGTGCCGGTCGTCAGTGATATCCATGAACCGTTTCAAGCCGAAGCGGCGGCGCGGGTTGTGGATATTTTGCAAATACCGGCGTTTTTAAGCCGCCAGACTGATCTGGTGCATGCCTGCGGCGTGACCGGTAAAGTAGTCAATGTCAAAAAAGGTCAATTCATGGCGCCTTGGGATATGAAAAATGTTGTGGCCAAACTGGAAGAATCCGGCAATAATAACATTATGCTTACCGATCGCGGTAGCAGTTTTGGTTACAATACCCTGGTAACTGATTTTCGCGGACTGCCGCAAATGCGGGCATTTGGCTATCCGGTAGTATTTGATGCCACTCACAGCGTCCAGCAACCGGGCGGGCAAGGAACTACCAGCGGTGGACAGCGTGAATTTGTGCCCTGCCTGGCACGCGCGGCGGCGGCAGTGGGGATCGACGCGTTGTTTTTGGAAGTTCACGATAACCCGGTTGAAGGGCTATCTGATGCCGCGAATATGCTGCCAATATCCGAACTCGAACAACTACTAATCGATGTGCTTGCCATTAATCAGGTAGCTAAGAAATATAAATAGGAGAATTAGAAGTTTGGGCTAAGCTTTAAGTGATTAGAGACTATTGTTAATCAACTTCTCTTACATCTTACATCTTAACTCTTACCTCCAAAACCATGTTAATTAAAAACGCCAAGCAGTGCCTGGAAACTGAAGCTGATGCCGTCAGAGAATTAGTGAATAGAATCGATAACAACTTTGTAGTTGCCGCCGAGAAAATTATCGCCTGTCACGGTCGGGTTGTCGTTTGCGGTATGGGAAAATCCGGGCATATCGCCCAAAAGATTGCCGCAACACTCGCGTCCACCGGTACACCGGCATTTTTTTTGCACCCGGCCGAGGCCATTCACGGTGACTTGGGCATGGTTACTGCCGACGACATTGTCCTTGCCATTTCAAACAGTGGTGAGAGCAATGAGCTGCTGGCAATCATCCCGACAATTCGCCGCATTGGCGCCGAAATAATTGCGATGACCGGTAAATCAACTAGTACACTTGCTAAGGCTGCCTGTGCGATTCTCGACTGTTCGGTCGAAAAAGAAGCTTGTCCGCTTGGCTTGGCACCAACTTCCAGTACTACTGCTACGCTGGCAATGGGCGATGCGTTGGCAGTGGCGTTGCTCGCCGAGCGGAAATTTACCTCCGAAGATTTTGCATTATATCATCCCGGCGGAGCCTTGGGCAAAAAGTTATTGTTAAAAGTTGGCGATTTGATGCATTCCGAAGCCGATAATCCCAAACTGACCGGCGACCGTCCGTTAAAAGAAGCACTGTTTTTGATGACTTCCAAAGGATTAGGTGCGGTCAATATTGTTGATGGCGACAACAAACTGCTCGGATTGATAACTGACGGCGATATTCGTCGCCGCTTGGAACTCGGTTGCAACTTGTTGGAACTGACAACTTTTGAAATAATGACCAGAAATCCCAAAGTTGCCAAAGTTGATCAAATGGCAGTTGACGCGCTCAATATGATGGAGCGCAACAAACCGACACCGATTACGGTGCTGCCGGTAGTCGATGTGGACAACAACGCGGTCGGAATGATTCACATAACTGATTTGGTAAAGAGCGGCATTGTTTAGCAGATTGGAGGCGTGATGGGTAAGATTGTAGGAAAGCTTAAATCAATTGATTATGCATATTACGCTGTAAAATATTTCAGCAACGCGGTTTGCCTGTTACCTTACAAATTAATTTTGACTGCGGGCAGGGCTGTCGGCGCAATTGGTTATCGACTACTTCACAAACAACGAACGCGAGCAATTTTTCAAGCACGAGAATGTCTGGGGTTGAGTCAACCGGAAGCCGAAACTATGATCAAGAAAATGTTCAGCAATTTCGGAATGATGATTTTGGAAACGCTCTATCTCCCGCGTGCGGTAAAAGGCAAATTGCAAGAAGTTTGTAGCGTTGACGGACTGGAAAATGTCGACACATTTCAATCTGCTAAAGTCGGCACGATTATCCTCTCGGCACACTACGGAAACTGGGAATGGATGGGCGCTTACGCCGCCCAACTCGGTTTGACGATTTCATCAATAGCTCGCGTTACCGAGCGGGGAATTGATCGCTATTTAAGCGAACTGCGCGAAATGGTCGGATTGAAGATTTTCCGAAAAACCGGCAGGACCGTTGCCGCTGGCGCGATAAAGTCGCTACGCGATGGTGATTTGCTATTTATGACAATGGATGGTGATGCCGGTGGCGATCGCGGTGCCTGGATTGATTTTTTTGGTAAAAAATCGTCAACTCATACCGGACCGGCCTATTTTGCCGCCAAATACAACGCGGCAGTTGTGCCGGTGTTTATGCGCCGGACAGCAACTGGGCACGTTATGAAAGTTTATCCGGCGATCTATTATGAAGAAACAGCCGTCGACAAAGATGCCGGTATCGCTAACTTTACCCAGAAACTGGCGAACATTATCGAAGCGGAAATCCGTCAGCATCCAGAAAACTGGTTGTGGTTTCAAAAACGCTGGAACACGAAGTACCCCGGTTAATGATGTTGTTACCGCACGGTGAGCGGGCGGGATAACCCCGCGAAACCTTTCACCTTTCACCTTTAACCTTTAACTGTGAGGATAATATGTTGAAAAAATTCAAAGATGACTTTGCCAATCGCTATTTGCCGCAACTATTAGCCGAGTTTATTATGCTGTTTTCCTATGATACGATCCAAAAAATCGGTTATTATGGCGGAAAACTCGGATTTAAGCTGGCCAAGAAGACCCGGCAGCGTGCGGTAACGCAAATAAAATTTCACCTGAAACTTAACGATGCCGATGCCAATAGACTTGCCTGCGAGAATATGATCCGGCTGGCACAAGGGGTATGTGAGTTTTGTTGGACAAGGCGGGCGTTACGCGAAGGAATCGAAAATTTTATCTGCTTGGATAATGAGGAGCGTTTACGTGAGATATATTCGCGGGGCAAGGGAATATTGTTGTTTACGGCGCATATGGGCAATTGGGAATGGATGGCAGCGCTAGTGCATTCCAAAGGTTACAAAATCGGCGCAGTTGGCAAAAGTTTGACCCGTCCTGGATTAACCCAGCTGATTATGACGTTGAGAGCGGAGTTCGGGATGAAGGTTTATGCCCGCGAGAGCAATGCCGATTTGCGCACCGCTGTCCGTGATGTGTCCAAGGATAGTTATATGTTGGCGTTATTGATGGATCAGGATGAGGGCAAGCACGGATTTCCGGTGCGGTTTTTTAATTATGTAACTTCAGCTCCCAAGGGAGTAGCGATGTTTGCCAAGCTGACCGGCGCGCCGATTTTGCCGGTGTTTGCCGTTAAAGAAAATGGCCGCTATATAATCAAGATTATGAACGAGCTAGAATACGACCGCGCTGAACTAGATGAACTGGCGCAGTGGAAAATGACCCAAAATGTAACCTCCACTATTGAGGCTGCTATTCGTCAGCATCCAGCTGACTGGTCGTGGATTCAAAATCGTTGGAAATCAAAATACGACGAAGAAACATTATCACCAATTTCTCCACACCAGCCGCCAACAGCCAACAGCCAACAGCCAAATACTGACAAGCCATGAAGAAATATTTACTATTGGCGTTGATTCCGCTGGTAATAGCTGCCGGAATAATATATTTGTATGTGCAACCGTTAAATACAATATATCGCTCGATTGACACCGACAATCTCGCCGGTAATTTGACGTTCAAAGACAATGTCATTGAGGAAATGCAAAATGGTCGGGTGGTGTGGCGGTTAAAAGTTGAAAAAATCGAATACGATAATGGCAAACAGAAAATATATATTCAAAAAATAGCCGGTTATGTCTATACGGCGGATGGTGATAAAATAGAAGTGACCGCGCCGGCAGGTGAGATTGATATGAAAACTCACGATGCGACAATTTCTGGTGGCGCTACTGCCAGCTGCGTAGCGAAGAACGCCAAAATGTTCGCGCCGACAATTAAATATTTTGCTGTCGATCAACACGCGGAGGCCGGAGTTGGCGTAAAATGTCAGAAAGATGATATTACGTTGACCGGCGACAAAGTCACAACTGATGCGGCGATGACGTTGATAACGGTCAAGGGTAAAGCGAAGATACGCAAGGAAGCGGCTGACCGCTAGCCGTTGGCCGCTGGTATTTGGTTGCTGGCCGTTGGAGTTGGATACCAGCCGCCAGCCGCTAGCGTCCAGTGGCTATAAAAAGGAGGAAAGAAGATGTTGAGAAATAAATTGCTGGTGGCGTTTCTGATTGCGTTTGCTCTCTGTGGAATCGCGATTGCTGCAGACTTGCCGGCGACGAGCAACGAGCCAGTTGAGATAACTGCTGATACGATGACTTTTAATACTAAGACCAATGTCGCGACTGCTGATGGCAGAGTCAAGATGATTCAGGGCGCGGCGGAAATAACCGGTCAGCACGTCGAGTATAATAATTTGACAGCCGACGGTTTGATCACTGGTGGCGTTACTGCAAAAAGAGACGATGCCACGCTTACCTGCAGTCAGGTGCAGATTGTAAGACAAGATCACGTTATTGCCACTGGCAATGTTGTAGCCATTCGCCAAGGCTATCGGTTCAATAGCGAACGGTTAGAGTTTTTTGTCAAAGCCGAGCGGGTCTTTGCTCCGATAGCATCGGTTATCACCACCAAAGATGGAACGCTACACTCCGGGCAGTTGGAATACTTTTTAAAAACGCAAACAGGAAAAGCCAATAACGGCGTGAAAATAAACAGTCCGGCACGACAGATTACCGCCACTGCTCAAACAGCTACTTATCAGGGCGGCGAAAATGCCACAGTCGTTTTAAGCGGCAACGCCCACGCGGTTCAGAACGGCAACACTTTAGACGGGGACGAACTGAAATATTATATGGCTGAAAACAGCTTTGTTGCAGATGGAAAAACCAAAGTGGTATATTATCCTGCGGAGAGCAAAGAGGAAGTAGGAAGTAAGAAGTAAGATGCGGGTAGGGGCGGGGTTATCCCGCCCTCCCATAGACGATTAGGGAGTGCGGAGTGGGAAGTGTGGATATCAACGAGATTAAGACGATAGATTTAGTCAAAAAATATAAGGGACGAACAGTAGTCAACAATGTCAGTGTCAGTCTTTGTCGCGGCGAGGTTGTCGGGTTGTTGGGCGCTAATGGCGCGGGGAAAACTACAACATTTTATATGATAACCGGGTTGGTAAAACCTAATAGTGGTCAAATATTTATTAATGGCGAGGATGTCAGCGACTTGCCGATGCACAAGCGGGCGGCGTTTGGTTTGGCGTATCTTCCTCAAGAAGCTTCAGTGTTTAGAAAACTTACCGTAGAAGAAAATTTGTTGGCAATTCTTCAGATGCTCAAACTGAGCAAAACCCAGCAAACAGCTAAGGCCAATGAACTAATCAAGGAATTCAACCTCGAACACGTCCGGCATACACTGGGAATGGCGCTGTCCGGCGGTGAACGGCGGCGTTGTGAAATCGCTCGGGCGCTGGTGAATGATCCGCAATTTCTGCTGCTGGACGAACCGTTTGCCGGAGTCGATCCAATCGCAGTTGCGGCAATTCAGGAATTGATAAAATATCTCAAGAATCGCGGTGTGGGGATACTGATAACCGACCACAATGTCAGAGAAACGTTAAACATTGTTGACCGCGCCTATATCATTAACAACGGTCAAGTGCTACTGTCCGGCGATCCGCAATATGTCGCCAATCACGAACTGGCGCGCAAATACTTTTTTGGCGAGAATTTTGTGTTTTGAGGCAATATGAAACTTATTGACAGATATATCATCAAGGAGCTGCTCGGGCCGTTCTTTTTTGCAGTTGCGGCGTTTGTCGGCGTGTTCATCGGGACGGGTCCATTTTACCGGATCGCCGAAATGATGACCAAGTATAAGGCGCCGTGGTATTTGGCGGCTCAGCTCATTGGCTGTTCTTTGCCGGTGGCGATTTATCCGATGCTGCCGATGGCGTTGCTATTGGCAACGTTGTTAACCTTTGGTAAAATGTCCTCGAGCAGTGAAATTACGGCGATGAAATCGGGGGGGGTTAGTTTTGCGCGGTTGGTATTACCGGTTGCGCTGATATCCTTGGTTATTAGTCTGATTTCGTTTTTGACCGCCCAATTCATCATGCCGATTACTAATGAGAAATTTGATAATATTGTTAAATACGAAGTTCAGAAAGTGACCACGCCCCGTGGTTATCAAGAAAACTTGATTATTCGTGGCGGATTTGGCAGTGTTGGCGACGGCTACACTATCCTGTACGCCCGCGAATATGATCCTAATACCCAGCGGTTAAACCAGATAGCCGTAGCTGATTTTGATGAGAACAAAAAGGTTTCCAAACTTATCACCGCCGAATGGGCAGAGTTCCATGATTTCAAGTGGACAATGCATAATGGCGCTGGTTATGAATTTGATATTGAGAAAAAAATAGAACGAAAGCTGGAATTCCAAGAGCAAATATTGCCGCTGGAGCGGCCGCCGGAAAAAACTCAACCGGACAAGAAGAATCCTGACCAAATGTCGATTGGCGAATTGCGCCAAGTTATCGCTCTGCATCAGCGGGAAGGGAAAACGGATTTCAAAAAATATGAAACGGAAATGTTCAGCCGGGCGGCGATTCCGTTTTCTTGCTTTATTTTCGCGCTGATTGGCGCACCGCTCGGAATGCAGTCCAACCGGTCCAGTTCATCGGTGGGTTTGGGATTGAGCCTAGTAATAATATTGGTCTATTACGCGCTCTACGCCTCGATGACCGCAATGGCATCGAATAACATCATCCCAGCTGTCTTGGCGGCTTGGTCGCCAAATATCATCGGCTTAGTTGTCGGAGTAGCATTGGTGCGGCGGGCGAATGTGGCGTAGGGGCGCAAATCTGACAGCAGGAGGACGATATGCGTAGATTCCCTTACGGCGAGACGAATTTTGAATTAATTCGCAGCAGCCAAAAAGTTTTTGTTGATAAAACCAAATATATCGCCGAGCTGGAACAGCAACCATCGTTCCAGTTCTTTATCCGTCCGCGCCGGTTTGGCAAAACGCTGTGGCTGTCGGTGCTGGAAAATTACTATGATGTAAAAAAGGCCGATAAATTTGCTGCGCTGTTTGGCGACTTGGCGATTGGCAGGCAGCCGACGCCGTTGAAGAACAGCTACTTGATTTTGCGGATGAGCTTTTCCGGAATTACGACGGATAAAGGTAAAGATGTGCTGATTAGTGATTTCGCAACATCAGTGCGCTTGCCGGTAAACACTTTTTTTGACAAATATGCTGCTGAGCTCGGAAAAACAATTCAAATAAAAGAAGACATGACGGCAACTGACACGATAAAAACTGTATGGGAAGCCGTTATTGAAACTGGCAAGAAGATCTATCTAATTATCGACGAGTATGATAACTTTGCCAATGAGCTGATTGCTGGCGACGACAAAGAATTATATTACGACCTGATCAGCGGCGAGGGTTATGTCAAGGCCTTCTACAAGGCGATCAAAGAAGGAACATCTTCGAGCATCGAGCGGTTGTTCATGACCGGCGTCAGTCCGGTAATGCTTGACGATTTGACCAGTGGCTTTAATATTACCATTAATTTGACGCTCAAGCCGGAGCTGAACGCGATGCTTGGATTAACGAGCGAAGAAGTGAGCGAACTGGCAGCCGAAGTTTGCCCGGCTAAAATGAACTTGCCAAAGCTCCAGGATGATCTGCGCGAATACTTTAACGGCTATAAATTTAACGCCGAAGCTACGGAAAAAGTATTTAATACCAATATGGTGATATATTTTCTGGAAGAGGTGCGCCAACGCGGAAAATATCCGCAATATATTTTAGACAGAAACGTCGTGACCGATTACCGCAAGACCGAGATGTTAGCGCGGAAATTTGACGCTTCGGAGAGCTTACAGCTAATCGCTAGCGGCGGAACGGTATTCACCCGGTTGGTAGACCGCTTCGACTTGAATACCATCTATGAAAATCAGGAAAACTATTGGTCGCTGATGTATTATTTGGGGTTGCTAACAATAAAAAGCGCCGAAATCGCCAAAGTCGAGTTAGGCGTGCCAAATTACGCGATCAAGTCGCTGTTTTGGGAAAACTTTGCGATGCGGATGAGTGCGGACAAAAAAATCCTAAGACCGGCAGA
>JBAXTZ010000089.1:0-6335 GCA_037129925.1 Bacillota bacterium | reverse complement strand
AAAAAAGCCGGGCGCGGTAAGCCTTCACCTGCTACTGTAATCACTTGCGGGCGGCACGCGGTAAACTCGCTGCGCTCAGACAGTACCGCTTACGCCGCCCGCTTCGCGAACAGTAGCGACGGTTTGGCTTAATGCGCCAGATAAACGACGGGATGTTTTCATAAACACGCCTTAGTCGCAATATTATGATTTGTTGACCGCTGTTTTCCGCAAGTGCTATACTTAAAGGAGCTAAACAGCCGGAGGTCGAAATATGTTTAAAAAGTTATTAGCAATCGAAGGCAAATACACCAGTTTGAGCGCCTTGATTGCCGAACATCCGCAGCACCTGGGCGCCTGGGCGCTGCTCATCCTCGCTATTAGTTTTGTTCCGGTCGTCGCCTTGAACGATAAGACTATCGCGCTGTTCTTCTGTGCGAACAAATATATTATCTATATTGTATCGGCAGTGTTGTTTTTGTGGCTGACCGCGACGGTTGTCAAGATTTGTTTCGTCAAGAACATTGTCGCCGTCAATAAACTACGGTCGATTGTCGTGGCCTATGGGCTATTGATATTTATTTTCGCCAATTGTTATTATTGCATCCACGCGATGCACGGTTTTGAAATGGCGCTGCACAAAGCCTATCCGACGGATAAAATGACCGTGGAGCTTGAAGAACCTTATGCCGGGAAAATTGCTCAGGCCTGGATAGCATTGCCGGCTGCTGCCCGGGATAACGGTGATCGGGTAAAACCGTCTAACCAGACCCATGTGTATTTTGACTGCTTCTATCTGAGCGTGGCAACAATAACCACCACCGGCTATGGTGATATCACCCCGTTAACTCCGCTGACGCGGCTGATCAGCTGCCTGGAAATGTTGTCCGGGCAGACGATAGTGGTGCTGGCGCTGGGGATGTGGTTTAGCAGCCGGAATAAATGACATTGGACAGCGCGAAAAAATCCCACTCATCGCGCTGCTTGATATTTGTCTTGTTCAACATCATACGGGATAAAGCTTATGCGCAATACGTCCATTGAACGATTGCGGCTGTGCAGGATTTTTTGATTTTTCGATGTGAAACGGAGTTATTATGAAAAGGCATAACATTTATTGTGATGAAAGCTGTCATTTGGAGAACGATCATCAAAAGGCTATGGCTTTGGGAGCGGT
The DNA here is from genome assembly GCA_037129925.1 of Bacillota bacterium. Taxonomy (GTDB): domain Bacteria; phylum Bacillota; class Negativicutes; order JBAXTZ01; family JBAXTZ01; genus JBAXTZ01. The sequence continues at coordinate 5,179 of JBAXTZ010000089.1, read as the reverse complement.
GTGGTGTCCGCAATTGAGAGCAAGCCGCATAAATCGCGATTTGACCAATATAAAAAAAATGCACGGATATGATAGCGCTTATGAATTCAAATGGGCTAGAGCGTCATTGAGAAATTATGAGCTGTATAAATCGGTGCTTGAGTATTTTTTTAATAATGAGTTGCTGCGATTTCGCGCGGTTGTAATTCCGGACAAGCGTATGTTGGATCATAAATTGTTCAACCAAACGCATGATGACTGGTATTATAAAATGTATTTTCTGCTGATTAACCAGATATTGAGTGCGAAAAACAATTATTTTATTTACATTGATCTCAAAGACACCTGTAGTCAAAAAAAGATTGAGTATCTGCATAAAATTTTATGCAACAGCAACTATGATTTTGACTGTAATATTATCAAGAGACTTCAACCGGTCCATTCGCATGAGATAAATATTCTTCAAATTGCGGATTTGTTTGCTGGCGCATTAACTTATGTAAACCGCGATTTGGATATTGATACGGACAAAGCAAATCCTGCCAAGTTGAAGTTGGTCGAATTTATTCGTAGTGCCTCAGGATGTAGCATGCGCAAGAGCACGTTGCCGCGCATGGAGAAGTTTAATATTATGATATGGAACGCATCCGCGAGGGGGCAGGTAGTATGATCGAATTTCCTGCGCCAATTGCTCGACCAGACAATTTGACGGACGTCGAATTTTTTGAATTTGTTTTTGAAAAATATTTCAAACCAGAATTTATTGACAAGCCGGTTTATTTTAATGGCAAGCAGTTAGAAATCATGCCAACGCCTTTGCGACATGGTTATAATAGATGTTTTTGGCACATGGCTACAAAGGAATTGAGTGAGGGAACTCACGAAGATGATCGAATCATTGACTCGAACCGTTGCTCGAAGATTTCTTGGGCTAAACCGACTTTGGATTCTGTAAGAGATTGTTTGGTATGGACGAAGCCGGTGCATAGCAATCTGCGTATTTGTTTGTGGGCAAATCACCTAGATGAGGATAATTATTTGGTAATTCTCGAACACCGAAAGCTGTTGTCAGAAGCAGAACAATTATTACTTTGGACGGGATTTCCGGTTGTTTACAAATCATATCGAAAATATTTGCTCAAACAGTATTCTAGATACACGCCCGTTTAAAAGACCAATGCCGCCCGAGGTAGCCAAAGCTACTCGAACGGCATCTGTACTCCTTTTGCATAAAAGGCAAATGAGTTGGCTATATTCTACGATACTGTGAGCAATTTGTCAAATGTACGAATGTAACCTGCACTTCACCGTATTTCAACGATAACCACCACCGGCTATGGTGATATCACCCCATTAACTCCGCTGACGCGGCTGATCAGCTGCCTGGAAATGTTGTCCGGGCAGACGATAGTGGTGCTGGCGCTGGGGATGTGGTTTAGCAGCCGGAATAAATAAGGTCGGGGTTTCCGTGAATTTTTTTCGCGTAGGGGCGTATTGCATACGCCCACGTATCCTTTGGTATTCAATCAATCGACCTTCAAAAATTCTGAAAAATTCTCTTTATTGTAGAAACAAACTTGCGAGCCGGGGTATTGTTTTGTAAATACGTCTGCGGCTTTGGTTTCTCCTTGGGCGCGCCAAAAGAAATAATTGGGACTTAATCCGAGAAAGCCGTTGCGTTAGATGCGTTCGACAATTTGCCTCCAAATCCTAATATTGCTACTCTGTTAACAATATTCTGACAAAAATTGCAAGTTGATACTACAATTTTCTTGGAACGGGCGAATGTTTTTGGTATTGAACAACTAATGTTGTCAGCCGACAAAAAAATAACCTGTCGCAGCTTGAAGCACGCGGCAGGTTAGTTTTTTGTCTATATGTTACAGGCGTTGCCGAGGCATTACCTGATAAATTCATTAGGCAGTTTACGTTGATCGTCACTCTTTGGGAAATTACTTATTTGAGTTCATCATCATTAAGGCACAAGCGATTTGCATCATGTTGTTGTTCATAGTTACCTCCGGTTTTCGTAGTTCAGTCGCTGTTGTTCGTTGCTTACTGACAAGATGAAGTATACACCTGTTGCCGTCGGCTGTCATATCGGGTTGCGGTCAGTGGTTGTATCTGGTTGGCACAGGCGGCGGGCGGTTGGTGTTAGGCTGGGTTATTCTTATTAATGCTCGTTTTCTCTCGTTCATGGTGTGTTATGATAACTTTTGCATAAAACGATGAATTATTTTGCAGAAAATGTTGTCACAATTTACTCCGTCGCTCCAATCCGCGCATTGATTCGAGCCGTTAATTGTGCTTCAACAAGTAAGCGTAAAAAACCGTACTGTTTGAGGAGCGCTCAGTATCCGGAATGGGCGCGACTGAGTTTGTAGTTCCGCATATCGGCTGCGCCGATTGTATGCGCCTTACTTTTTGCCAGGCTCAAAAAGTAAGCAAAAAAGCCGGGCGCGGTAAGCCTTCACCTGCTACTGTAATCACTTGCGGGCGGCACGCGGTAAACTCGCTGCGCTCAGACAGTACCGCTTACGCCGCCCGCTTCGCGAACAGTAGCGACGGTTTGGCTTAATGCGCCAGATAAACGACGGGATGTTTTCATAAACACGCCTTAGTCGCAATATTATGATTTGTTGACCGCTGTTTTCCGCAGATGCTATACTTAACGTAGCGTAACAGACCGAGGTGGAATATTTATTTGTCCAACGTCATATTGATGAGGGCGTATGCAATACACCCCTCCGTCGTTGAAAATCAACAACGTTGGAAATTCCCAATTTTGGAGGTCATATGCGAAAATTCGACAAGCTGACGGAAAGCAAATATCGTGATTATTGTCACAATGACGACAAGCTGCTGTTTGGGCTAGCTGCAGTTCTGACAATTTCGCTGTCTATTATTTTAACAGTGCTTGACGGTGCAAGCTTAAACTGGAGCGGGAAAATAGTCGGCGTTGTTTTGAAACGCAGCCTGCTGGTACTGACTGTAAGTGCAGTCTGGTATGCGTTTTGGAAGAAAATTCTTAGTAGCTGGTGCTGGGACACATTAATGTTAAGTATCGGCGTTTTATTGTCGATAAACTATTATTTCATTGCTGGTGCGCGTGCGCTTTATTATCCGCAGTTTTATCAACATCCGGTGTTTATCGCGGCGAGTTTGCTGTGGATTATTTTGTATACTTTTATGACACCGATATACAGCGTTTTGGCGAAAATCGTCACGGTGGTTTTATTTACGACTATTGTTATAATGCGAATGGCGCCGGAAATGATGGCAAATGAAGCCGGTATAACGGCAGTTGTGTCCTATGGCTTAATCAGCATAATCTGTTTGCTGATTTCCCTGCGGAGCGAGCAGTACCGGCGGCAGATTTTCCTGCAATACCAGCAAGAGCTTTCCACCCGTAGCGCGCTGGAAAAAGCTCTGATAACGGAAGAAAAACTAAACAAGACTGAGCAGGCGATGCTTAAAACTGCCGCTGAGCTCAAGCTGCTGAGTGCCCAGATCAAGCCGCATTTCCTTTATAACGTAATCGGTACAATCGCGGTATTGTGCCGGTCTAATCCGGAGTTAGCGGCAAAGGTTATTGATGCATTGGCATTATATTTACGCGGCTCGGTAAATATCGACCGGGAATTTGTGCCGTTAGCAGAAGAATTAAAAGTTGTCAGCGCTTATCTCTATATCCAGTCGGTAAGGATGGGTGAGCGAATGACCTATGAAATAAAAAACAATGTTGATATTAGCGTTGCAACCAGTGTAAACCTGCCGGTCTTTGCCATCCAGACAATAGTGGAAAATGCCATTATTCATGGGTTGCGGGACTCTGAACAATTTGGTAAAATCGTAGTGGCTGTAATGGTTGACGGAGCTAATTTGTCGGTTGCTGTAACGGATAATGGCGCGGGAATGCCGGAACGAGAAATTGCAGCAGTATCAGCTGCCGCCGAGGATAACGTCAGCGTCAATCGCAGTATCGGACTTTGGAATGTTAATCGGCGATTAGTGTTAATGGGGGCTGGCGGATTGCAGATTGACAGCGCTCCCGGCGGTGGAACGACAGTCAGTTTTCAACTGCCGGTCAACAGCGTTTTTGCTGAGGGAAAATGATTAGAGTAATGGTTGTTGACGATGAAAAATATATGCTGCAGAGCATTGTGGCGATCTTGCGTCAATGCGGTGCCGAGATAGCTGCAGAGTTCACACGCGCTACGGATGCGCTCAACTGGTTCAGGGATAACCCCGCAGCGGTGGACGCGGTGTTTCTGGATATTAGTATGCCGATTTTTAATGGGTTCGCGCTCGCCGATGTGATATTGAGCATCGATGACAAAATACCAATCGTCTTTGTTACCGCCTACGATTCGTATGCGGTAAAAGCATTTGAAAAAGCCGCGCTGGATTATGTACTAAAACCGGCGTCGGTGGAGCGAATTACAATGACCTTGAAACGCGTTGAGGCGCTAGTGCAATTGCGCATTGAAAAAGTTGGCGAAACAAGCACCAGAGACGGCGAGAATACCCGGCTGAGCGATTTGGAACGCGACGAATTGTGGGAAAAGAAGCGGGTGCGGTCAGCGTTGCTCAAGAAACTGTCCGGTTCCGAACATATTGACGAAGTATTGTTGTTTCGTGCAGGAAACTGGAAGTGGATAAACAAGGATTCTGTCAGCTGCTTTAGCAAAGATAAAGCCGACAAATACGTTCAAGTGCAGATTGGCAACGAAACTTATGAAACCACCGAAAGTCTGGCAGATTTTCAGGAATATTTCAATGAAACTAAGTGGGTCAACTGTTTTCGGGCAATGTTTGTGAATATTAATCAGGTAGCCAGGCTGGAGAAAATCCCCGGTAGCGAAGGCGGCTGGCTGATTATGAAAAACACCGGCAAAAAATTGCCGGTCAGCCGAGGTTATTTGGACGCGGTATTTGTTCGGCTGAATGTTGATGAGTCTGATGTAAATCAGTAACCGTAAAATAATGACAGCAGCAAAATATAATTTCGACAACTCAGCACGAAGGTCAATCCTTCGTGCTGTTTCGTATTTCAAATGCCATTTCGTATTTCAACTTGTAAATATTGAAAAAACATTTAGTAATGATGGGGCCGTGTAGAAAGGTAAAACTTTCCACACGGCTTTTTTTCGTATTTTTGGCAGATGACCTGAATGATATCAACCCAACGGTGGGTTTT
>JBAXTZ010000088.1:0-6365 GCA_037129925.1 Bacillota bacterium | reverse complement strand
CCGGTATCTTCCGGTATCTTCCGGTATCTTCCGGTATCTTCCGGTATCTTCCGGTATCTTCCGGTTTTGTCCGTTGTCGTTCACCGGACGATAAATTTTCACAGTGAAGGTGCTGCCGCTGTCGATGAATTCCGGAGTAGGCAAGTTTTCTTCAGCGCACAGTCGGAGGATTTTCGGCAAACCGATGCCCCATTGTTCAATCCAGTCGGCTTCGTGGAATATTCGGGCGAGGATTCGGTTGCGGGGCTCTGATCGTCCGGTCATTGCGTCGCTGAGATGTAGTCCGCGCATTAAGCCACCTGGCGTCATGATTTCCACACAGTCATCATAAACGGTAACCTTAGTGAATATTTTGCTGACGGCATAATCGCGATGGATTACGGCGTTGATGAGCGCTTCGCTGACGCTATCGATAGGGATTTCAAATTCGCTAATGCGGTTGAGATTGTTTGCTTTCTTGCTACGCAACTGCAAGTGGTTTTTGACGAACGCCAGAGCTTGTTCGATTTGCGTGAACATATCGCCGGAGCAGTCTTTGCGGTCGATAAAGACATAATCGCTATCACCTTTGATACGGGCGCAACGAATTTGCGTTTCCTCGCGCTGGCCGAGTAGCAGGGCACAGGCATGGGCGACGAGTGGCGGAGTTTTGGCCGGATTGTATAAACCGAGATTTTCCAGGGTTTTGTTGGTGACTGTGCGCTCAAGTCGTTGCGTGAGTATTTCGAGTAGTTCAGGCGGTACTTTATCCTGGCTGCGGTCATTGTCGCCATCATAGGAGATGTTGAGCCGGTCCCGGTCGAGTTCGTAGATCATCTGATCGTCGGCTTGCCGGTTGGTAGCGCCCAATCGGACGTACACGCCTTGCTCACGACCTTTGGATTTGAGGTAATACGGCGTGTTGCTTTCCATGCGGATTTCCACGACGATCAAAATATTACCGTCGGCGTTGAGCAAATAAACTTCCGGTTTGATCATCGGCGCGATGGAATCATAAATGATATTGGTGACTTTGTCGCGCAGGCTATCGGCTTCGTCCGCAGGGATACCAACGATGTTGCGTTGATCATCGACACCGATAACGATTTTGCCTCCCGAGGTATTGGCAAAAGCCACAGCGGTTTGCGCAACCTTATCGCCTTTCGGTAGTTCTTTTTTCAGTTCCAGAGTTTTGCTTTCGCCAGCGGTGATTAGTTCAAGTAGTTTGTTCATAGTAAATCCTCTATATGTTTATTGATGTGGCAAGTGGAGGCAATTGTCCACTGTTGAGCGGAAAGAGAGGGCGCAAATACAGCTGCAAACTGTTGTTTAGAGTTTGATGTTTTTATGAACGATTTGCGTTTTCTGCTGGCATGGCTTGCTTGATGTTAAAGTTATAAAGTGGTAAAGGTGTAACTGGTTTATGCTTTGCTTTACGTAACGCACGGAGGCGGGCGGTAAGGATTGGATGGTTTGTTTTTAGGAATATTTGCATAATGCGCGGTTTTGATGCCTATAAAAGAAAATGCTCAATCTATAATTTGATTCAATTGTCTTGGTCTTTGTGTGGCTTATTATATTCTATTAGCCTTGTTGCGTAAATAAAAAAGCCCTGCATCGCTGCAGGGCTCTGTTTTAGAGGAGAAAGCTATATGAAAAACTGTTCTGTGATTTCATAACTCAGACCGTGTGGCTTAAGGGGTGTTTGCTGTCTGAATCTTATGTGCTTATTATATTCGTTGGCGCTGACCGGTGTCTGACCAAATTTGTGGAATTTTGGCTTTTTTAAAATAAATTACTATTTTCGTTTGTTCGCTTGTATCTGGTTTCTGTGAATGCTACTATAAAAGCAAACAAAAAATCGTAAATATGCGGGGTTTTCGTTATGGATATTCCGATTCTGCATTGTGATTTGAATGGGTTCTTTGCTTCGGTGGAGTGTATGCTTGATCCGTCTATTCGCCATTTGCCGGTTGCGGTTGGTGGCGATGCTGAGGCCCGGCATGGCATTATCCTTGCTAAGAATGATATTGCTAAGCGGTTTAAGATTCAAACTGGAGAGGCTCTTTGGCAAGCGCGGCAGAAGTGTCCGCAGCTTCATTTTGTGAAACCTAGTTATCAACGCTATGTTGATTTTTCTAAGGCTGCGCAACAGGTGTATTTGGATTTCTCTGATAAGGTGGAGTCTTATGGTATTGATGAGTGTTGGCTGGATGTGAGCGGGTCGGCGTTGCTGCATAAAGATGGTGACGAGGTAGCACATATTATTCGCGGTCGTATCGAAAGTGAATTGGGTATTACTTGCTCGATCGGCGTTAGCTGGAATAAGGTGTTTGCAAAACTTGGTTCGGATATGAAGAAACCTAACGCGGTTACGGTTATTACTAAAGATAATTATCGCGATAAGGTCTGGCCACTTCCAGTTGAGGATTTGTTTTATGTCGGTCCTGCTACTAAAAAGAAACTTAACAATTTCGCAGTTTATTCTATCGGCGATTTGGCCCGGCTTGATTTGAAATTTATTCAAAAGGCGCTGGGTAAACATGGTGACTTGATTTGGCATTATGCTAATGGTATTGATGAGTCTTCTGTTCATTCCCTAGATTGGCGGACTGCAATCAAGGGTATCGGTAATTCGACGACTACGCCTTATGACTTGACTGATAACGATGATGTGAAGCGTATTTTTTATATGCTTGCCGAAAGTGTTTCCCGGCGGCTGCGTAAAAATGCCTTGAAAGCTAAGGTCGTGCAAATATGGATTCGGAGTAATGATTTGTCGGGGTTCGAACGCCAAACACAACTTGATAAACCGTCTTGTTTAACCGGGGAACTTGCCGAAGCATCTATTAAGTTGTTTTTGCCTAACTATAATTGGTATAAACCGATTCGCTCGCTTGGGATTCGCGCAACTAATCTGTCGGCTATTTTTGGCGACCGTCAATATGATTTGTTCGATAATGAACAAAAACGTGAACGCTGGGAAAAGTTGGAGTCTTGCGTGGATGGGCTTAAGGAACGGTTCGGGAGTAAGATTGTTACCCGGGCGTTATTGGTCAAGGAGCCTACTAAAATTCGCGCTAATGAGGGCGCGCCGTCGTTTGCTAATAGTATCGTGATGTCGGAGGCGGATGTTTTGGAGTTGAGGAAGAATTAGATTTTTTAATTTTTGATTGTTTTGGGTGTGTTGTTTCGCAGTAACTTCGTTCCGCTGAACGCGTTTTGCTTTTTGTCTTGACACAAAGCAGCTGAAAAGCATTCATATACTTCGTTGCCCTGCGCTTTCTTGCTAAAGTACTTCGTGTACGTTACGCGTCGAAGTGCTCGATTGCGCCTTGTATCTAAACGCTTTTGAGCTGCTTCATTTTCATAAGGAAGCAAAAAAGTCAAGCGCCGTCCTCCAGGAAAACTCGCTCTAAGGCGATGTGCCGCAAACGGTTTTCCAGCGGCTAGCCGCTAGCGGCTGGTAGAACGAGTGGTTGCCTTCTGTAATGCGCGGTTTGGGATGGTGAAGCAGGCGTTATTGTCTGGGTAAGCAATTGTTATCGCTCTAAAATGTTTACGTATACAGTATACGTAAACGTTTGTTTTAGTGATGTGGTCCTTTAAAGAGAATATCAAATGATTGGGGATAGGATTTTTGGGTGAATTACGGGTAAAATATTTCGTTCTGCAAAGCTGGTTTGAGCTGCTTGCTTTGGGAGTTTCGAATGTTGATAATATTTGGTGCCCGAACTTCTAACTTATTTCTAACACTATTCTATTACTCTGCAAACCAATGCTGATTAAATCAACGCTATACTAAGATTAGAAAGCATAATCGAGGAGGAAGAAATAATGTTGATGCAAAATTATAGCGAAATAAATTGTGACGGATTCTTGAATCGGGTCGTTGGCGGTAGTAAGTGTCTTGAAGAGCGAATCCCGTCGCTAGGCGAGTTATCGCATCTCGAACCGTTATATGTTACATTTAATAGTCTGCAAGTAGAGTCTATGAAAAACAAATATTCAGAAACGCTGGACATCAGCGAATTGCTACATAAACAGATGATGTTGGAAGCCAACGATACTCGGAGCGCCGCAAACAAAGCTTTAATTACGTCTATGGTTATGACGTCTGTGTCGTATGCGGCAGCTGCAATTTCAACCGCTATTTCGATAAGAAATCAAAAATGTAGCGATTTGAAAATGTAGATATTCGCCGGTGCAATTGGTTGAAGATAAATGTCCAACTGAACACAATAACATTTGGTCATAGTCGTACAGCGCTATACTAAGGTTAGAAAACAAAATTGAGGAGGAAATAATCATGTTGGAGAAAATTTACAGTGGGAAAAACAGCGATGCTAGTTTCAATGGAAGTTTTTGTGTGAAGTGCATGATTAGCGTGATTATGTTAGTAACTAGCCAAGGTTGAGCCTGACAAGTTGCCAAAACAGATTTGTTTAAGTCGAACTTATGCTTTTCTATCATCATAGTTATTATGTCCTGGCTAGTCGGATAAACTGCTTTTGGATAGATAAAGAACACGAAGATGACCGCGCGGTGATGAACCGATGCGGTTCTTTGTTTTTTTGAGCATAATGTCAGGTTTTGAACTGTTCCAATTTAGGCAGGAAGACAACTGTTGAATAAAATATTAAGCGGTATTACAATGTATATATTGTGACTGGTTTGCCGATCATACGCGAGGGTGGTAACGCCAAAGTAGACCGATAAATAAAATTTGGAGAATTGTTGTGAGAAAAGTAATTAATGATCCGATTAATGTTGTGCGTGAAATGTTGGAAGGGTTGGTTGACATTAACCCGAATCAAGCCCTTCTAGACTCTGAAAATGTAATTGTTCGCGCCGACTTAGAGAAAAACAAGGCTGAAGTTGCGATAATTTCCGGAGGCGGCAGCGGCCACGAACCTGCACACGCGGGATATGTGGGTAAGGGTATGCTGCATGCCGCTGTTGCTGGAGACGTTTTTACTTCGCCTAGCACCGATACTGTTTTAGCTGCTATTCGTGCCAGCGCAGGTGCAAAGGGTGCGCTGTTAATTGTTAAGAACTATACCGGAGACCGGCTCAATTTTGGTTTAGCCGCCGAATTAGCTCGCGCTGAAGGAATTCCGGTAGAAGTAGTTGTTGTCGCAGACGATGTGGCTTTACGGGATACCGTTTTGCCCGAGCGTCGCAGAGGAATTGCCGGAACTGTTTTTGTCCACAAGATTGCTGGCGCGGTTGCCGCAGGCGGCGCTGATTTACTAACGGTCAAACAAGCCGCTCAAGATGCTGCCAATAATGTTGCAACTATGGGCGTTGCCCTCGGTTCATGTACTATTCCGGCGGTTGGTAAACCCGGATTTGAATTGCCGGAAAATGAGATTGAATTAGGCTTAGGTATCCATGGAGAGAAAGGCGTTGAACGAATTGCCCAAAAACCGGCTGATGAGTTGGTCGATATTTTGCTTGGTAAAATCATTCTTGACTTAAACATAACAGAGAACGAAAGAACAGCGCTGTTGGTAAATGGCTTAGGAAGCACAACCGCTATGGAGCTGTCGATAGTTGCCCGGCGGGCAATCACGAAACTGCGCGAGCTTAAGATTACGGTAGAACGTGCCTGGGTGGGGAACTTTATGACGGCGATTGACATGCCGGGTATTTCTCTTAGCCTAATAAAGCTTAATGATGAGAGGCTGTTTCATCTTGATTTCCCGGTTGATGCGCCGGCGTGGATTTCTGATGGCAAAATTCCAGGTGTCCGGAATATCGTGCTTACCCAGATTATCAACAACGTTCAATCAGAGAATTCAGCTTTATTTCCTCAAGGTCACCTGAAAGAGCTAGCGTTGAATATTGCCGACGAATTAGAAAAAGCCGAGCCGCTGCTGACCAAACTAGATAGCGCTGCGGGCGATGGTGATTTGGGAATAAGTATGTGCCGTGGCGCTGCAGCAATACGCGCATTGCCGGATAGCGCATGGACGAGTGAAGTTAGTATGTTAAATTCGATTGGCGAGGCGCTGCGTAAAGCTATTGCGGGCAGTTCCGGACCGTTTTACGCGACTGGGTTATTAAGAGCTTCCAGGTATCTGGCTGCTCAACCCGAAGTAACCTCTAGTGCGCTGTCCGAGGCTTTTGCCGCTGGCGTAAATGCAGTTGCCGAATTGGGCGGCGCCAAACTTAATGATCGGACTATGCTAGACGCTCTGCTACCGGCGGCTAATATATTTTCAGCGGAAATTAGCCGTGGATTGCCGCTTTGCGAGGCGTTCGAGAAAGCCGTTGCCGCAGCAGAAGACGGCGCCAAAAAAACCGAGCAAATGCTGCCAAAACTGGGGCGGGCTAGTTACTTGGGAGAAAGGGCTTTAGGCGTACAGGATGCCGGTGCGGCA
>JBAXTZ010000087.1:0-6561 GCA_037129925.1 Bacillota bacterium | reverse complement strand
TATAATTCGTAATGTAAGCGAGTGCTGCAAATCTTTTGCGACGGAGGAGATAGTTTATGGGCGGTATGAACACCAGCAACACCTCGATTTGTCTGAACTTCTTTGCCCAGCTTAATCGAGCCGGAAAGTTTGGCGTCAGCCGTAACTGGCTCGAGGAGTTGTACGAAGACCACAAGGGCAAGCGGCCAGCGACCAAGACCATCTACCGGATTATCGACGAAATCGAACTCTCGATGAGTCGGCAAGCGGTGCGGATTGTCAAACGGGGAACCGGGTCGGGAACTAAATACTTTCTTGAGAGCGATTGGGGTTGTGATGACACCGGTCGCTCTAATAATTTCTGGGACATGCTAAAAAAGACATGCTTGCAGATTATTATAATCTGAATTATAATAACTGCGAGGTAACAAGAAATGTTTTATGGCAGAGAAAATGAGCGGGCGTTTTTGCAAGGACAGTTTGAGCGGCGTGAAGCTGCTTTGGTTGTTGTGTACGGGCGGCGAAGGATTGGCAAAACAACGCTGCTAGAGAAGTTTGCAGGCAACAAAAAGCAACTGTACTTTTTGGCAACTGAAGAAAGCGAGCAGGCTAATTTCGATAAGTTTTGCGCTATTGCCGCAGACGTTCTTACTGACAATATTTTCCTTGAATTGCGCTCGGATTGGGAGATGGCGTTTAAGTTAATTGCTGAAAAAAGCGTTAATGAGCGTGTTGTAGTTGTTCTTGACGAGTTTCAATATTTATGTTCAGCAAACAGCGCGTTTTCTTCTATAATTCAACGCTGTTGGGATGGCTTTCTTAAAAACGCGAATATAATGCTGATATTGTGCGGCTCACACATCGGCATGATGGAATCGCAAACATTAAACTACACCAGTCCGCTATATGGGCGGCGAACTGGGCAAATAAGATTAAAACAACTGGCATACGCGGAAATGCGGCCGGTTTTTGCGGATGATGGCGCCTACGCCCGGATTCTGCGCTATTCGGTGTGTGGCGGGGTGCCAAAATACGCTGAAGCATTCATCGGACGTGGGGATTTGCTGGAGCAGATTAGCCGCGACGTGCTGGACAAAAACGGATTTTTGTATGAAGAACCATTTTTTTTGCTGAGCAAGGAACTTACCAGCACCGGCAACTATTTTTCATTGCTTAAGACTATTGCAGCCGGTGATCATAAAATTGGCAACATTGCTAGTAAATTAAATACTATGCAGTCTCAACTTACGAAGTATCTTAAGGTTTTGATCGATATGGACATCATAGAACGCCGGGTGCCGGTGACCGAGAGCGATCCGTCCAAAAGCAAACGCGGTCTGTATTACATAACTGATAATTTTTTGGAGTTTTGGTTCAAGTTCGTATACCCCCGGCGTGATGAATTGGAAACTTTTCGTAAACAACGCGCCATGACTGAAATCGCGAAATATCTACCGGAACGGTTAGCGGCGTTTGTCTATGAGGATGTCTGTATCCAATATGTTTTGTCAGAAAAGTTTGAGCAGGATACCGGGTTGTTTTTCGAACGCGCTGGTCGTTGGTGGAGTGGTAACGAAGAAATTGATGTTGTCGGTATTGCGGTCAGTGAGAAAAAAATATTTATCGCCGAGTGTAAATACCGCGAACTGAAACTCTCGCGTATTCAGCTGGATACCATAGTGAGTAAATTGCGCATAGCTGAAATCAACAGCAATTTTGCTGGTGATTTTCAAAAGATATTTGCGATATTTAGTGTCAATGGATTCGAGCCTGATGCAATGGAATTTGCGCAAGTTAATAATATTATGTTGTTTTATGGAGATTGTCAGGTAGTGAAAATGCAACTGGAGTCGTAATCAAAATAAGTAGATAAGCGGGATAAATATGAAAATACTACATACGTCGGACTGGCATTTGGGGCGCAGTCTATATGGCCGTAAACGCTATGAGGAGTTTGAAGCGTTCCTGGAGTGGTTGGCAAATACTATTCAGGCTCAAGCTGTTGATGTGCTGTTGGTTGCCGGCGATATTTTTGATACGAGTACCCCGAGCAACCGCGCCCAAGAATTGTATTATCGATTTCTTTGTAGGGTGGCAGCTTCTAATTGCCGGCACATTGTGATTATCGCCGGCAACCATGACTCGCCGTCTTTTTTGAACGCGCCGAAGCAATTGCTGCGGGCGCTTGATGTACATGTAGTCGGAGTTATGACCGAAAACCCCGAAGACGAGGTCATTGTTTTATTTAACAAGAATAATCAACCGGAAGCCATCGTTTGCGCTGTTCCGTATCTGCGCGACAAGGATATTCGCACCGTTGAAGCGGGTGAAACGGTTGAAGATAAGAACGATAAACTTGTTGACGGGTTAAAAAATCATTATGAGATTGTTTGTGCCATTGCCGAGCAAAAGCAGCGGCTTATCAAAACCAATCATAATGTCGATATTCCGCTTATCGCTATGGGTCATCTGTTTACTGCCGGTGGGAAAACAATTGATGGCGACGGCGTTCGCGAACTGTATGTGGGTTCATTGGCACATGTCACCAAGAGTATTTTTCCGGAATCGATTGATTATCTGGCGCTTGGTCACTTACATGTAAGCCAACAAGTCGGCGGGACTGAACATATTCGCTATAGCGGTTCGCCGATTCCGATGGGTTTTGGCGAATCCCGACAAGAAAAGCGGGTGTTCCTTGTTGAATTTGCCGGTACTACGCCAACAATAACTGATATTCCGGTTCCTTGTTTTCAAATACTGGTAAGCGCAACCGGCTCGCTCGAAGAGATATATAAGACGATTAACAAATTAAACCGTATTGAAAGCACTGCCTGGATTGAGATTGAATATTCCGGGGAGGAAATGGTCGGAAATCTCCGGGAGTTGTTTGACGATTATCTGGCCGGAACGGCAGTTGAGATTTTACGGGTAAAAAACAAGCGGATTATGAACCAGACACTGGAAGGAACAATTGATGCCGAAACGCTGGACAGTCTTAATGTAAATGAAGTGTTTGAAAGGTGTCTGGATGCTTTTAAGGTGCCGGTCGAAGACCGTTTGGAAATGAGTTTTGCATATAACGAAATTATCAAATCTTTGCATGAAGAAGATGTTAACGCCGAGTAAAGAGGATAGTAATGAAAATATTGAAGTTGCGTTTTAAGAACTTAAATTCGTTGTATGGCGAATGGGAAATCGATTTTTCCGCGCCGGAATACGTTTCTAACGGGATTTTTGCCATTACCGGACCGACCGGTTCGGGGAAATCTACTGTTTTGGATGCGATTTGCCTGGCTTTATATGGACAAACTCCGCGACTGAGCAGGATAAATAAGAGTGGCAATGATATTATGTCCAGGCAAACCGGCGAGTGTTTTGCCGAGGTGACTTTTGAAGCGCAAACCGGGCGGTTTGTTTGTCATTGGAGCCAGCAACGGGCTAATAAAAAAGCCGCCGGAAATTTGCAAGATGCAAAACACGAGATTGCCAACGCGAAAACCGGCGATATCATTGAATCAAAAAAGAAAGATGTGGCTGCGGTTATCGAAAAGACCACCGGCATGGACTTCGAGCGCTTTACCCGGTCGATTCTCTTAGCCCAAGGCGGTTTCTCGGCTTTTCTACAAGCCGATCCGGACAAACGGGCGCCGATTCTTGAACAAATTACCGGTACGGAAATATATACGGAAATATCAAAACGGGTGCATGAAAAACATCGCGACGAAAAACTCATATTAAATGAGCTACAGTCGGAAGTGCGCGGGATAACTATTCTTAGTGCAGCGGACGAGGTTGCGCTAGCTAACGAGCTTTCGGTCAAGCAACAGGAAAACGCCGAACTTATATTAAAACAACAAGAAGTTCAGAAGAGCGTACTTTGGCTGGAAGGTATTGAACAATTACAAGCTGATATTAATAAACTCTCGACTGACATCGAAGGGGTTTTGGCGGAAATAAAAGATTTCGAACCAGAACGGGATAAATTGTCTAAGGCGCAAACGGCCGCGGCTTTCGATGGCGCGTATGCGACATTAAGCGCTATCCGTAAACAGCAAAAAGCTGATGAGGACAAGCTGGTTATAAATCAAAAGCAGCTTTTGGAAACAAAAGATTCGGTCGAGCAAGCGACAGCATTGCTAAAGAGCGCAAATGATACGTTTGAAAAGGCTAAAGCCGAGCGGACAACACTGACACCGGTCATTCAAACAATACGTATTCTCGATTTGCAGCTTGCCAATAATCTCCAAGCATTAACTGCGGCTGAAGCAGACTGTCAAAAAGTGATCAAGCAAATTTCCGAGCATAAAGCTAACAAGACAAAATTAACAACCAGCATTACAGCGGCGCAAAATGAAGCTGTGATTGTTGATGAATATCTAACGGTCAACTCCGCTGACGAAATGTTGACAATGCAACTCGGTGCTATTGAATTTCAACTAAATCAACTACAAACCATCCAGCAGGAAGTGGCGGCAAAAAAAGCCGCACTCGTGGCTGCCGAGGCTTATTTAACCAGCATTATTGAAGCCTTTAAGTCCAGCACTGGCAAATTAGCTAAACTCGCTAACGAGCATGAACAAGCCCAGATAAAAGTGACAATTGAACAATCCCGGTTAGCTGAACTCCTTGCCGGAATTGCGCTTAGTGAATATCGGGTTGAAAAAGACCTGCTGCTGCGCGATATGGCGGTCATTAAAAAAATTATTGGCTACGAAGGTGAACGAAGTAAATTAGAAGACGGAAAACCCTGTCCGTTATGTGGCGCCGCTGAACATCCTTTCGCTCTGGGTAATGTGCCGGTAATGGATGAAACTGAAGCTAGGATTAAGCTGCTAACCGAGTTAATCCGGAAAGCTGACCAACTGGAAATCACCATAAAAGAACTTGAGACAGCGGAAAAAGGCCTGGCAACGAAATTTGCGGAGTTAGATAAACAAGCGACTGCTGCTACTAATGAAAAAGCGATTGCCGAAACAAAAATTAGTGCAGCAACTGACGAATTAGCAAGTGCCGTGTTGCAGTTGGCAGAATTGCAGCGAATTGTCTTGGAAAAGCTTAGCCCGCTGGGAGTAGTTGAAATTCCTTTAAATAAAATTGCTGCTACACTCACTTCGCTTAAAACGCGGCTTAAAAACTGGCAGGAACGATGCACGAAAAAAGCTGAGTTGGAAAAGTTGATTGCCGAATTGACCGCTAAGGTTGGTAGTATTAGTGCGGTTGCTGAAACGCATGAAGCCGGGTTGCTCGAAAAGCAAGCTGCCAGTGCAGCGCTCAAAGTCTTATACGACGCTGATCGTATGCGTCGTGCTGAATTGTTCGGTGAAAAGAATCCGGATAAAGAAGAACGCCGCTTGGATACAACTGTTACCGATTCTGAGAAGACAGCGCATGTTGTCCGGGCGCAATATGATGAATCCAAGCAAATTCGGGACGCAACAGTCGTGCGTATTGAGACGATTACTGACGCTATTGCGAAAATAACTGCTGAACTACTAGAATTGGAAGAGAAATTTACCGGCAGCATTACAACCGCTGGATTTTCGGATGAATCAGTATTTCTGCAGAACGCATTACCGGCTAATGACCGAGATAATTTAAGTAAGCGGGCGAAGACGCTCGACAGCAAATATGCTGATATTGCAGCGGTTAAAACCGCCCGGGAAATCAACTTGCAGCAAGAAGTTGAAAAGAAAATAACGGCTGTGGCAATTGACGATTTGCGGAGCATTAAAGTGCAGCTTGAAGAAAATATTGCCGTTACAGGTGAATTGGTTGGCGGACTTAAGCAAAAATTAGATGCTAACAGCGCTGCCAAAGCTTTAATCCAAGGAAAACAAAGCCTGATTGAAGCGCAGCAAGCGGAATGTAGCCGCTGGGCAAAGCTTAATAACTATATCGGCTCAGCGGATGGGAAACTATTTCGCAATTTTGCCCAAGGTCTTACTTTTGAACTTATGGTAGCTCACGCCAACAAACAGCTGGTGAAAATGAGCGACCGATATTTATTGAAGCGTGATGATGCACAACCGCTGGAGCTAAATGTTGTCGATGGCGATCAGGCCGGGGAAATTCGCACTACCAAGAATCTGTCTGGCGGTGAAAGTTTCATTGTTAGCCTAGCGCTGGCGTTGGGGCTGTCAAAAATGGCCAGTAGCAAGGTGCGCGTCGATTCTTTGTTTCTGGACGAGGGGTTTGGTACGCTGGATGCCGATGCGTTAGACACCGCTTTGGAAACGTTGGCGGGGTTGCAGCAGGATGGGAAATTAATCGGGGTTATTTCTCACGTTTCAGCGTTGAAGGAACGAATTAGCACGCAAATAGCGATTCACCGGAAACCGGGCGGGAAGAGTTTGATTAGCGGACCGGGGTGTAGGAGGAATACAATATGACGAAAATGAATATTGATGCGGATATTAATAACGCTGACTGTGATCGAAATATGTTTGTAATATTCGACGTCACGGTAGCTGAGGGTGATATTTTGGATGAGCTGGGAGTAATAAAATATGAGCTTGTGCATAAATTTTGCTAAACATATGTGAAATTAGCTCGAGCTTCATATTTTAATTTATTAATAAACAT
>JBAXTZ010000086.1:0-6834 GCA_037129925.1 Bacillota bacterium | reverse complement strand
GACCTCGGAACGTATCTTGGTGAAGCGCAAGCTTCGACCAAGATAACCCCGCAGGGCAGGAAGAACCGCACGGTGATGAGCCGGGGCGGTATTTTTGTGTTTGGAGATAGTTCGATAGAATGTGCTTGTGATTGAGCCTGGGCTTGGGAAAAAAAGAAATTAACTTACGAAGAAGAGGGTTATGATATGCAGGAAAAAGTTCGCGTACTATTGGCGGAAAACTATGCTTTGCGGAATATGACTGTTTCAGAGGTTAACCGCGAGACGGCGGGCGTGATTTGGCTTGCAAAGAGCGCGGATAGCGGGAAATATTCAGTCAAAATAATTGCCGACTATGATCGCAATGAGCAGCAAGGGCGAATGCTGGAACATCTTCACCGGTCGGGAGTTAATGTAGTACGCCAACTGGCGACACGGCAGGGAGAATTTTCGGCAGTAATTGACGGCGAGCGCTTCGCGGTTTTTGAATACATCGAGGGTGAACCGCTGGTAAAGCGCATTGCGACAAACGAAGGCAAATATTTAAGGTTGTTTGGTCAGGCGTTGGGGGAATTGCACCGCGCGTTAGCGCTGTATCACGCCGATAGTTACGAGACACGCAATTTTGCCGGTGAGGCGCTGAATTGGGCGCTGCCGATACTGGATGAACATTGCCGGATTGAGTGGTGGCGTTCAAACTCGCCGATGCTAAAACTGCGGCTAGAGGCTTTGGAAACTGTTTTTGCCGAGTTGCCGCAGCAGATCGTTCACCGTGATGCCCACGACGGCAATGTAATCGTCGCCGGTGACGGCGCACTGTGGTTTATTGATTTCGAAATATCTTTGTTCGGCGCCCGGATATTCGACCCGGCGTATGTTTGTACCGGGATGTTGGAAAACGTCTTTTCGATGGGCAACCCGGACACCGTGGAAGCAGCACTGGCCGAAAAAATGCGGGCATTGCAGGGCTTTCTTGCCGCGTATTCCGAAACCGTGCGGTTGACAGAGCGCGAGAAGACGCTGGTTTGGGAAATGATGCAGATAATTCAGCTTATCTGTGCCGCAAATTGCTATAACCACGGCAATGCCGAAGCCGGCGACAAAAATATCAAATTGCTCACGTGGATAGCCCGGAACAAGATTGAATTTGTCTGATGTTCGTTGCGTTGTCAGACAAATATCCTGCCTGCGATATTTCTGTATCGCTTGTGCAGGATATTTCTATTTTATGGCGAAATATAGCTGTGTATTGAAAAGACAGCTCGGTATCTGCGGATGAGAAATGTCGGTAAAGCTAACTGCTGACGATTATGAGGTTGTGCAATGAAAACAATTTTCGAGTACAACGTAGTTGCGTATGGTAGTTAATGGAATTTTGGCATAAACGCGGGAGGATAAATGATCAGGAAACTTTGTACTACAGACAATGATGTGGTTATGCCGTTCTTAGCCAAAGAACCGGCAAAAAATCTATTCATTATCGGCGATATCTATAATAATGGTTACGAATGTGAATATCAGGAATGCTGGGGTGATTTTGACGCCGACGGGAAACTGCGCGCTGTCTTGCTGCGGTATTATGATCACTATATTATCGCCGCCGACGAGAATCACGACACAGCCGGATTTTCTGCTATCTGCCGGCAGGATGGGAAATTTGTCAACATTGCCGGTAGCGCTGACAGTGTTGCGATTTACCAGCAGTTGCTTGATCTGGCGCAACCGCGGCGGTTTTTCTTTGCGCAGCAAAACGAATTGACGGATTTTGGCACGAGTGACATCGTTGTCGAGTGTACCGTACCCGGAGATGCGTGCGTTATCGCTGCGTTGCTTGCGGACATAAAAGAGTTTCCTAATCCGGCGGGCGCGGAGCGGATTAAGCACTCGATTGAAACCGGCGAGGGCAGGTATTTCGTCGTGCGGAAAAACAACGCTATTATCGCCAATGCGGCTACAACGGCGGAGAATCCGTATTCGGCTATGATAATAGCGGTGGCTTGTGCCGCCGAATACCGCGGCAAAGGCTACGCGACAGCGTGCATGCGCAAATTATGCGCGACGCTCCACGCCGAAGGCAAGGTTCCCTGTTTGTTCTACGACAATCCGGCGGCGGGCAGTATTTATCATAAACTCGGTTTTAGAAATATCGGTGACTGGATGCTGATTGGGAAAAAGCCGCTAAATAGTTAGTAATGCAGCTCAGCGAAATATTGTGCTGACTCTGGATATACTAACTCTAAAGTCAGTTAATATTTCCGAGTTGGATAAAATAAAATACCCGGGAGAACATTGCGATGACTAAAACAACTATTTTATTGACGCGGCACGGAGAAACGCTATGGAACTATGAACGTCGGTTGCAGGGGCAACAAGACAGCCCGCTGACGGAAACAGGCAAGATGCAGGCATTGACTGCAGGAAAAGTACTGTCGAATTATCCAATAACTGTAGCATACAGCAGTCCGCTAAAACGTGCTTCGGATACGGCAGCGTTAGCAGGATTTTCGGAGGCCGTGCCAGACGCAAGACTCATGGAAATTGACTTGGGTATCTGGGAAGGACTGACTTTCACAGAATTATGCGCAAGATATCCGTCGGGATATGCGAGTTTTGAACTGGGCACTCCCGATTCTTCTTTGAGCGGTGGTGAGAGCGTCGAAGATGTTGCTTCTCGAGTGATGGAGGCGCTGAATAATTATGTCACAACGCATAGCGGTGGTACGGTAGCCGTATTCTCGCATTACATAACTATTAGTTGCGCATTGTGTATAGCAAGTGGTACACCGATTAATCAACGGCGGACTTTTCATATTGAAAACAGCGCTTTGCAAGTATTAGAATGTGTCAATAATATCTGGAGCGTCAAGAGCCTGAATCATAATGGCGATAACCGATAAGAGGACTGGCGAATGTTGAATTTTCGGGTTCCGACTTTCTGGTTCAGCAAGATGATATTTCATCAGGGAATGTTGAAAAGAAAGGACTGTTTGAAAAATTACGATGGTGGTGAGCTGTCGGCAGCTGTGGATGCAGCGAAATTTATTGAAAACGGCGAGTATGACGGCAGCCGGGGATTTACCGTAGCCCATTTTTCCCGTCCGGAACAAATTGATGAGCTGATGCTGGGTTTTCCGCTCGAGAAAGTTCGCTTAATGGCAGTAGAATCGTTTGGCTCGTTTTGTGAAGAGAAGCTCAACCAGTTACCGGATGATAAGTTCCAGCAATGGATGGAAATCTTCTACGGGATAAGTGAACACAAGGCGATACTTGGAGTTAGTGATCACTTGTTGTACATCGGACGGAAGACGGTCGGTTTCGCAAAGACCGCCGGGCGTTGCCGGTAATTAGTTTTGCTGATCCGGCGCATATTACCTGTGTTGGCAATGATTATGGATTCGATGATATATTTTCCCGTGACATCGAAGCGTTCGGTATTGAGGGTGATGTCTTCATAGCAATTTCAACCAGCGGTAATTCGCCGAATATTATCAAGGCGGTGCAAAACGCCAAAGAGCGCGGCATAGTAGTTGTAACGTTACTCGGCAAAAGCGGCGGCGCGCTAAAAGGTGTCGGCGATTATGAGTTGATTGTCGCCGGTGAAACCTCCGACAAAATTCAGGAAGTTCACATGGCAGTGTTGCATATTATCATCGCCGGAGTTGAGGCGATTATGTTCGGGATGAAGTAGACGAAAGGCTAAACAGTAAATACCAACATTTCGAAATCGTCTTATTATGCTATGAAGAGGAAGTGAAATTGTGTTGATTGATTATGAAACACTGCGGGCAGAAGTCGAAGCTGCCATTTCAGCAAAAGGGAAAATGGTGCTGGCGACTTCGAAAAACGACCGGGTTACCGCGCGGACGATGAGTGTAGTAAATTTCGGGTTGACGATTTATTTTCAGACCGATAGCGAATTTTTGAAATACGAGCAGATGCTCACCAATCCGAACGTCGCGTTGTGTTTTGACAATGTTCAGATTGAAGGCAAAGTTTATAACGAAGGACGCTCGTATGCTGAGAAGAACGAGTTTTTTCGGGAGCAGTACCGCAAAATTCACCCCGGCTCTTTTGCCGCATACAGTCATCTGCAAACCACGGTGTTGTTCAGGGTTGAACCGCAGCTTGTCACGCTCTGGAAATATCAGGACGGCAAGCCGCACCGCTGGTTTTTGGATATCGTAAACAAGTGCGCACGGCTGGAGGAATATGCGACTGACTGAATTCATTGGAGGTTGGAACTGGTGAAGTTGGCACAAATCGCTGAGGAGCTCGAAATTGTTTCAGACGAACATCAGTGTTTTTTCGTTGAAAAAGTGAGAAAGCGCACGGATACGCACGGATTCGCACAGATATGCACAGATTCGCACAGATACGCACAGATAGTGGGCGAAACCGGTCAGAGTTGCTTGGAGATAAGGGGATTTTGTAAATCAGCTGACGGCAGCGGAAAGAAGAAGTAGTGGGGTTTTGGTGCGAAAACAGCTGCTGCACGGATACTTTGAAGATATTTACGAGATTTCAGGGAGATGCTGAGCTTGTAAATATGATGTGCTATAATTAGCATAGGAGTGTGAAATGTATGAGCATTCAAGAGCTGGCCAATAACGAACAGGACGCAATTTTGGAACTAAAAAAGAATATCAGCAACAAATATTTGTTAAATAAGTTGGTGCTGTTCGGCTCAAAGGCACGTGGCGATTCCGATGCGGAATCGGATATCGATCTGCTGGCGTTGCTGGATAATGTTGTCGATTTCGAGACCGAGCGCGATGTGTTTCATCTGGCTTACGATATGGAGCTGAAGCACGACGTTGTTGTGGGCGTTATCGTGCAGAACTCGGATTATTGGCAAAAACGCTGTGCTGGTTTGCCGATAAAAAAAACAATCGACAGGGAAGGTATTGCGGTATGAATGAAGAATTGGTGCAATATAGGCGTGAACGATCTTGAAGAGTTGTTTTGATCTAATTGTTGCATTGCCAGCTCGAAGTGCTGCCGCGTCGAATTTACAGAATAATTTGAGGTACAGTTAGATGAATAAGAGCTTTGATTGTGTAGAGTTCAAGCACGCTATGCAAGAGCGGGTGCAAAACGAAATCAAGGGAATGAATGCTCAGCAAATCAACGAACATTTTCAAAAGACAATCAGCGAAAGTCCGTTAAGCGATTTTTGGAACAGGGTGAAAGACAAATCTAGTCACCAGCAGATACAAAGTTAGTAATATTGGTTGTTATTATTAGCCCGCAGTATGCGGGCTAATTTTCTGATCTGGAGTGTCGATTTTGGTGGTACGATACGGAAGAAATGTCTCGGTTATGAGCAGATGTATTAGAAAATCGTGGTGCAACCATAGTGCAACCGGAAAAATAAATGATTTTCGGAAAATGGCGATTATTGTTAAATGTATTAAAGCGGATTTTTTTCGGGTGGTGGTTTTTAGTGCCGGAAAATAAAAAAAATGCCGCTTGGGGTGCAGCATTTTTGTCTGAGAATGGTCTGTTATTTTTTTGTCAGATAGTTTTTCTTGGTGGAATGATCGCTGGTATAAAACGTATCGACCAGCTGCAGCATTTCGGCGACGAAATCGGCATCGTATTCGCTGATATATTCTTCGCGTTTTTATAGTAGTTCCTGGATGGCATCTTCGAGTAGTTTTTTCATGATATTCACTCCAATAAATTATTTTGACACAAATATCCGGAAAGACGAGTCAAAATAACTGTGGCGGCGCACGCGGCGGGTGTGACCGGTAATATTCGTATTATTCAAACGTCCGGATTTGCATCGCACCACCTCTCAACCGGTGTCGTGCATATAAAAATATCCTCGTGCGTGCTAAATTTGGTTAAAAATTTATTACTAGTACGGATTTGTTGATTCGTTCAATTTACAATGAGTGCAATCCGATGTATAATTACATTGACGAAAGGGGTGTTGAGCATGGCAACAAAAAGTTTTTTAAAAGAATATAGTGTCACAAAAAAGAATGCCAAAAGCGCTACAAACGCTTTGAATGCTTCTTTTGTGCCGAAAATTGAGATTGGTCAGCGTGTCGAACACGTTAGAAAAGACCAGTTGAAAAAATTCTTTGAAAAAAAGGAATGCTGATATGGCGTATCATATCGTTAATATTGGTGATTATCTTGAATCATTCGGCGAACAAGAGTACAAAATGCTTGTCGCCGATTTTTCTTGTCCGGATGACAAGGATATAGAAAGATTTCTGAAAGATAAGGCAGTGCTGTTTCATAAACAAGGCATTACCAGAACTTTTTTGGTTTTTTCGTCCGACGAATTCGAAAATGTACTTGTCGGCTATTTTGCGATAGCCATCAAATCGTTGCACATTGCTAAAGATGTAAGCCAATCGCTGAGAAGGATTTTGACTGGCACCAAGAGCAATGCGTTTATGTCGGTCCCGGTTTTCTTAATCGGTCAACTGGCAAAAAATTATTGTAACAGCCATAATCGCCTGGTTGAAGGGAAAACACTGCTGAAGTTTGCGCTTGATTACATATTTAGAGCGCGGGTATGGGTTGGTGGCCGTATTGTGCTGGTGGAATGCGCCGATATCGGGCAACTGCACAAGTTTTACTCGGATAATGGGTTTAGGCGCTATGAAACGGACAGTGAAGATGGATTGATTCGCTATATAATGAAAATTGAAGATAACTGATATTGAAATTATCCCGGTTGCGTTATGGTAGGTCGCTCCTACATATTATTCGCCGTCTACAATATAAGCTCCTGCCTGGTTAGGTTGATAATCTAAACTATTTCAAAAAAATCGAAACTATTTGGTAAGTTGTAAAATGAATTGTCCATGATGAAAAAAAAGTAACGCAAGCGAG
>JBAXTZ010000085.1:0-7020 GCA_037129925.1 Bacillota bacterium | reverse complement strand
CCCATATGGTCATATATGTAAAGCGTTTTCCGGACGGAGATGCCGGGCGGAAACACATAAAAACTATCTGGTCGGTTTACGTTTTCTGGTATGTGCTTGGCTTCTTTAACATTCGACGGCTTTATTGTTTTTTTTCTCGGTCTACTCATAAGGAACTATAAAATTCACTCATCTGTTCCTGAGAAATAGCTGATGCGCCTCGTTCTTTTTCGGAAAGACCTTTACGCGCATCTATCCAAGGTTGTTCGGAATGAGTTAGATCACTCAACCACTGAGCATTACGCTTTCCATAGTGCTTGATCACAATATCCATAGTCTCAATTTGCGCTTTTGAAAATTTTTGCCCGGATAATAATTTCTTAAATTTGTTCTGATCAATCAAAAAATCACCTCGGTGATTTTCATATAAAGTTGGAACGACGGGTCCATTTACCCATGCCTGTATTTCCTCTGAAAATAAAGGGCGATCTTCCCAAACCAAAGACCAAGCCTGACAATAGTATACTAATTTTTGTAATTTCATTCCTGAAACAGACCCTAACTCATTAAGTATATACACTGCGACATCAAAAACATTAACTTTACTCATGACGCCACCTCCTAACAACTGACTTGATTGTATATATTCGCTGCGATTTTCAAATATCCTGCAAACTTCTTTTATATGTTTAAAAGTATCGCGTAGTATACCATAATTTTGATTTCTTTGCATTTTTCAGTGTATTCATGGCAAAACAAATTGTAAAAGCAATTTTTACCCGAATATATCCGCCGCCACTTTTGCGGCGGCTTGTTTTTCTTCGTCGAGTACATGGCTGTAGGTGTCTAGCGTCAGCCGGATGTCACTGTGACCGAGGAGTTCTTGCAGGACTTTGATGTTTACGCCGCCGCGTACCAGTCGGGAGGCGAAGGAGTGGCGCAGGTCGTGCAAGCGGATCGGTTCGCCGATGCGGCGGGCGAGCGCTACGGAAAAATCGTCCGGACGGTATATTTTGCCTTTGTTGTTGAAAATGTATGAACCTAAAATGAAATTGTCGCAGGCGCGGTACCGCTTGATTTCGCTCATGACGAACGGGGACAGGTAAATCGTGCGGCGGCTTTTTTCGCTTTTAGTGTCGCTGATTTCTGCGCCGTTTTCGCCGAGGATAACGGCTTTGTCGATATGGACGCGGCATTTATCCATATCGATGCTGCGCCAAGTGAGCGCCAGTAATTCGGAGCGGCGAATGCCGGTTGCCGCCAGCATTATTATTGCCATTCTGAACATTGGTTCGGATTCGAGTTGTTTCAGCATATCGGCGATCTGCTGCGGCGAATATTCTTTCACGACGCGGCGGGTAGCGGCGGCAGCGCGATTTTCTTGATCGGGTTGGCGGTGATAATTCCTTCTTCGGCGGCGTTGTTGAAATAAAGGTTGTAGAGTTGGTAAACTGACCGCTTGAGTTTGGCACCGCCGGCAATGCTGTTGACCAGTTCCTGCATATTGATCGTCCGGAATTTTGACAACTTGATG
The DNA here is from genome assembly GCA_037129925.1 of Bacillota bacterium. Lineage (GTDB taxonomy): Bacteria > Bacillota > Negativicutes > JBAXTZ01 > JBAXTZ01 > JBAXTZ01. The sequence goes on along the minus strand of JBAXTZ010000085.1, from coordinate 5,507 downwards.
AATCCGGCCGGGTTTTCTTTGATGTATTTTTTGGTTAAGGTTTTATACCAGGCATAGGTATTTACCCGGACCCGCGGGCGCATATAAATTTCAAGACATTTTTCTGCCCACTGCCGGATGGTGATGTTGTCGTCAAGTTCGCATCCGTTTTGGGCATAGCGTTCGCGCTGGTGGTTGAGTATTTCAACCGCCGTGTTTTTGGTATCAGCAGAAAACTTCTTGCGCACCGGCTTACCTTCGGCGTTGTAGCCGATGGTTAACGCGACTATAAATTTTCCGTTGCTTTTGTAAATTGAACCTTCGCCGTTTGAACGTTTACCCATAATTCACCTGCTAATCCGATTATTATTTTGAGTTTTCAATTCTTCTAAGGACATAGGAAGCCATGGAAAACAAATCAAGCGCATCTTCTACGGTGATTATCCATTCACTTCTTGGAGAATGAGCATGAGGATTTCGAAAAACGCCCATCAGACCTTTAGCCATATTAACAAATCCTCTTTGTTCGCCAATTTCGTTTTTAGAAATATAACTATTGATCTTTAATTGCGGGTTTTCGCCGCCAAATGCTTTGTCGTATAATTCGCTACCGTCATAATCTATTCCACAGAGAAGCCGAACTTTAGAGTTGATCAGTTTACACGCTTCGAGAACTGCGTGAAAATAATTATCATCAGCAATTTCTGCTGCACAGCCCTCAATCAAGGTTGAATGGACATTTCTGCTTTTCAGTTTTTCTCTGAATAGCGAGGCTCTTTCTATAGCTTGCGAAAAAGTAGTGCTGGAGCCGTATTTATGGAATTTACCAGTCTCGCGAAATTCCATATTGTCATATAAAAGCAATACTTTGTTTATACCACTTATCAGTCCGCGATATCTATCGGGATCATTAAAATGGCGCGCAGGTGCCAAGCACTTTGAAACGAATTTCAATACAGTATTACCACGTTGTGTTTTGTTCTGTGCGTTGACCAACGCATTGAATATTCTTCTCCATTTAGTGTTAATTGAATCTACATCTTCTATAGTGCATTCAGAAAAAACATATGTAATCTCTGAGCCGGTTAGACCATGGTTCGTATCGCCAATTATCTTTGAAATTCCTTCCAATTCAGCCGCGTTGAAGCATTTTCGAAGTTGATCTATTTTTCTATTTATTTGTGTCATATGCTATTTAACCGTTATCCAAAATGAATTTTGCAAATTTATCCAGATACGGTGTTTTGATGAGTTCTTCAAAATCGTATCCTGCGATTGACCACATTTTCTTTTCGTCTCCGGTGATTTCACGCAACAAGCTTCTGGATTCGAGCCACTGACAATGAAATTGCAGAGTATCTTTTGAAACGCCAAGATTATGTAAGGTGTCTTCTACTTGCTTATTTGTCAGGCGAAAATTGCTGTGTTCATGATATTTTTTTATTAGGTATATGTGAACTGGGGTGAACTCTTTAATTAACTGCATGAAAATTTCGATTTCACCCTGCTCAATTTCATGTTTATTGCTACAAGAGTTAATAAACAAATTTCTATAGTGTAAGAGTTTTTCTTGTTCATCAGTTTTGATTGCATTAAGAGCTACGCTTTCAAATATGTCAATTATCTTTTCAGCAGTTATCTGACCTTCAAAATGCTTGTGGGAATTTAGAGCTTCCATAACCAAAGCTGAGAAATCAAGAATTCGTCTTTGATTTCTCTGTGCAATAAACTCCCAAAAACCGCTGATTGCAGGTCCGGCAACCGGAAACGATTCAACAATTTTTATTATCATCGCATTGCTTAAATCTTTGAAATCGTTCATTAACTGCGTTTGGCTGTACTTGACCGGTGCATCTTCACTTTTCATCTTGGTTCAACCTCTTAAACGAATTGATCAGCGTATAAATGATTTGTTTCTGATCATCCTTGAGTTCGATGAAGTCGCCCCAGACGCTGGCGGCGTTCACGTTATAATCGAAAAGTTCGTCGATGGATACGCCGAAAGTCTGGCTGAGTTTTATTAAAACCTCGTGAGAGGGTTGGTTCTTATCTGACTCATAATAAGCGATAGCGGCCTGCGAGACTCCCAGCGCTGCGCTTAATTCCTGCTGCGATAATCTTAACCGCAACCGGTGAAATTTGATTTTTTTCCCTAGCACGTTATCACCTCCGCTTATTATTATAATCGAAAGTTTAGAAAAATACAGTAAAATATATTGATTTTTAGTGAGTTGTAGTCTAAACTTATAATTAATGATTATAATAATAATCAAACCATAAGAAGGAGGGGCAAGATGTTCAAAACCATCGAGGAGTTTTCGAAAATTACCGGACTGGGCAGAGATTATGTCCGCCAGCTGTGCAAGGCGGACGGTTTTCCGGCGTTGCGTGTCGGCCGGAAATACATGATCAACGTTGACAACGCGCTCGAATATTTGAGCAAACAGGCGGTTTACAAGGATTATCTGCGCAAAACTAAAACCCCGGACGGCAAATCGGCACGAAAGGCGGTGAATTGATGTGCAGGATATTCCGGAAAGCTTCAAACAGTACAGCGAATATAAGGGTTTTAATTTGTATCTGGAAATATCGGCGGTGATGCAGCTCAAATTTGAACACCAGCTGATCGACAACAACGCTTTGATTTTGTATGTGGTGCTGTGCAATTTTGCCAACCGCTACGGCTGGAAGATGTTTTCGGCGACCGAGCGCAAGGTGCTGGCTTACTGCAACTATTCGCACGGTACGTTTATCAAGGCGCGCAAGCGGCTCATAAGCGCCAAACTTATATTGCACGAAACTGACCGCAAGAACACGCCGAAATATTTCATGGTGCCGATTTACCGGAACATCGAACAATTCAGGGAAGAGGTCAGAAAATATCAACCTAAATGAGCAGCTTAACGGCTGCTTTTTTCGTTGTGGATAACTTATAAACAGCTTATAATAATGTTGATAACTTGTGCATAAAGCTGAATAATCTGTTCATAAACGTGTGTACAACTTTTCTGTGGGTGCAATATGAAGTTCAAATTATATACCGAGGTAGTTGAAATTCTGAACATCTTATTGAACTGATTATTAATAGTCCTTGTATTTTTTAAAAAAAATATAGTAGTAGAGAGCAACCACCAAAAAATAATCAAAGGAGCCGAACGATGATCAACCCCGCCGATTACACGCCGCTGATCAGGAAGACCGCCCGCCGCTATTATTACATCGAGGACGCCGAACAGGAAGCCTGGCTGTGCTGTTGCCAAGCAGTCAATGATTTTGACGAGAGCCGGAACGTCAAATTCAGCACCTTCCTGATGTTGCGGCTGCGTCAGCACTTTTTGACGCTGATCCGGACAAAACAAAAACGGCAGCGCGCTAACGTAGCCGTTAAGAGTGAAGCAATATTGACGGAAAAGTTGAACTGTCGAATCGGTAATGCCGACCAGCCGCGCGAAATCGATCTGGCGACCTTGCCGCCACGGACACGCGAAGCGGCGCGGTTGATGCTGGAAGGTAAGACGTTGACTCAGGCTGCCCGGCAGATGCGGATTACGCCGCAGGCGGTACGGAATTTGTTGAACCGGGCGCGGAAAATGATGATGTAATACTTCAGATTATGATCTTTCCTGCAGGATTTTATTTATTGTTGTCGAATGGTATAGTATCGGCACTGGAGGATTTTACTATGCGCTTTGTTGAGTCGAGTCATATTGAATATAAACGCGAACTTTCGGATTCTTTGGAAAAGGAAGTAATCGCTTTTCTAAACAGTGCTGAGGGCGGCGTTGTATATATTGGTGTTGATGCAAAAACGCAAACCGTCGTTGGTGTTTCAGACGCCGACATGGTTCAGTTGCAAGTCAAAGACCGGATAAAGAACAACGTCATGCCCTCGGTTTTAGGGTTGTTTGATGTTCGTTTGGAAGAAATTGACGAAAAGCCGGTTGTGAGAATTAAAATTGCAGCGGGTTATGAAAAACCTTACCATTTTAAAAAGTTTGGAATGACAGAAAAGGGCTGCTTCATCCGCATCGGCAGCGCGTCCGAGCCGATGAACGCCAAACTGATTGAGGAACTGTTTTTCAAGCGGGCTCGTAATACTATCGGTTTGATGCGTTCGCCGCGACAGGATTTGACTTTCGTGCAACTACGGATATTTTATGAGGAAGCTGGATTCAAGTTGAATGAGCGCTTTGCTCAATCATTGGAGTTACTGACACCGGACGGCGAGTATAATTATGCAGCGTATTTGCTGGCAGATGAAAATGGTGTGTCGATAAAAGTTGCAAAGTATATTGGTACGACGCGTGTGGAACTTGATGAGAACAATGAATATGGTTATTGTTCACTGGTGAAGGCGACACAGCGAGTGTTGGACAAGTTGGAAATTGAGAACCGGACATTTACAAAAATTACATCCGGAAAACGATTGCAAAGACGGATGATTGGCGACCGGGCGTTGCGCGAAGCAGTGATAAACGCGATGATACATAACGATTATTCCTATGGAGCGACGCCGAAATTCGAGCTATTTTCCGACCGGTTGGAAATAACATCTATCGGCGAACTGCCGTCGGGGTTGAGAGAACAAGATTTTTTCAACGGTGTTTCTGTGCCGCGTAGCAAAGAACTGATGCGCGTTTTTAAAGATTTGGATTTTGTTGAAGCGCTCGGTTCGGGCGTCCCCAGGATAATGCAAAAGTATGATGCCTCGGTATTTCATTTTGCCAAGAGTTTCGTGAGGATTGTGTTCAAATATGAAGAAGGTTATGCGGTGAATATTGAAGACAAGCCAGCAAACGAGGGATTAAACGAGGGATTAAATGAGGGATTAAATGAGGGATTAAAAACTCTGCTGGCAGAAATTGAAAAACATCCGGGAATACAGTCTAATCAAACTTCGGCGAATTTGAGTCGATCGATAAAAACAATTGAAAGACAGATAAAGACGCTTGTTGAAATGAATTTGATTGAGCGCCGCGGCAGCAAAAAAACCGGCGGCTATTGGGTTGTGAGATCAGAGGAAGTTGATTAAAGATTCTGTTAAGTCCAGGAGCAGTTTGATACTTTTATGTAGCCCTTGTTCTGTTAGAAGCAGCATCAAAAATTAGGCGTAAATTAGGAGTAAATAGTTTGTTCTCGGTCCATTATCTCGTAGAAATGGAGTAGTTTATGAAAAGTCACGAGATTATAGCCAATGATGAAGTGTTGCAAGAATATCTGAAAGCACAGGGCCCATTTGACACTTTTCTGGAACTGGAAGTTTACCGGATAATGCTGGAATTTGACTGTGAAGTGGACAATCGAATGGTTTTCGAGCGGTTGGAGTGTGACGGACGCAGATCGCGGGCGGCGTTGAATGGGCTATTGAAGAAAAACCTGATCAAGCGCCATCCGCGCGGAATGTTTGTCGTGAATAAACGGCTGCGGGTAAATCCGAAAGGGCTGAATGAGCGGAAGGTTTAGAAAATAATTCGGAAGCTTTGCGGCGGGTATATTATTGTAGCGCACACGTATACGTGAGGAGTTTT
>JBAXTZ010000084.1:0-7187 GCA_037129925.1 Bacillota bacterium | reverse complement strand
GGATTGTTGTTTTTACACGCCGCTACATGAGGCGTTTTCGCGCTGGCAGGAAGTTCCGGCTGCCGAAGCCGCACGGGCGTTACTGGAGCATGGCGCGGATGTCAATGTGATGAAGGCGCCGGATGGTTATAACAATGATACGCCGATAATTAGCGCAATGGAATGTGAAGTAGATTTGGGATGTTTGGAATTGCTGTTACAGTATGGTGCGGATGTAACGCTTAAAAATAGTTTTGGCAAGACGGTGTTTGATGTTGCCCGTGAAGCGGGGAAGATTGCTTTGTTAAATCAAGCGTTGCAGTAATATCGAATCACTAACGGTGTTGATGGGCTTTGAGTTTATTGGAGAAATGATGGAATACTTTTTTTGTTTTCGGTCAGATAATGACACACCTTTGGGTGGTAGGGTTGTTACAATGGTGTCAGCACCTTGAAAATTGAATTGTATTGTTGGGAATGTAATATTTTGGACAGAGAGCCGCTGAGTCGGGTATGTTATAGATATTGATTCTTTGGTTCATGGTTGTGGTTGCGGGTTATTTGTTGGATGGTTGGGAATGCGAGTTATCACACAGAGCCGCAGAGACGCTGAGACGGGGAGAACAATAATTATTGATTCTTTTGGGCAGCGGGCAATTGTTGGCGGTTATTGGCTGGATGGTTGGGATTACGAGTTATCACACAGAGCCGCAGAGCCGCTGAGACGAGGTGGGTAGTGGTTTTTAATTCTTTGGTTCATTGGTTGTGGGTGCGAGGATGGTTGGTTGGATGTATGGTGGGGAGTACGGGTTATCACACAGAGCCGCAGAGACGCTGAGACGAGGTGGGTGGTAGTTGTTGATTTGGTTCTTGGGTGCGAGGATTTTTTGTTGACTGGTTGGGAATGCGAGTTATGGCACAGAGTTGCTGAGCTGAGATTGGGAAAAAATCATCTTCACCTCTGCGCCTCTGCGGCTCTGTGTGAGATTAATCCTCTGCTGGGTTTATTTTCATGATCTTGGTTATTAGGGGTTATTGTTGCTGAGGTGATGGGTTTGCTGGCGGGGAGAACGAGTTGTCACACAGAGGCGCTAAGCCGCTGAGACGAGGTGGACATAACACATAATTGTTTGGGGCTTGTGGTTGTGGATTGCTGGTTGGATGGTTGAAAATTACAAGTAGATGGAGGAATGATGAATATACGAACTGATTTTGGCAGGTTGCCGGTTTATATATGGGCTGATGAAATACCCGAAGAAGATTCTTTGATTAAAACTCGGCAGATTGCTAATGTTGCCGATTTGCCGTTTGCGGTCGGGCATATTGCTTTGATGGCGGATACTCACTTTGGCAATGGATTGCCGATTGGTTGCGTGATGGCGGCTCGGGGCGCTGTTGTTCCGAACGCTGTCGGTACTGATATTGGTTGCGGGATGCAGGCGGTTCGGCTGAATGTTAAAGCTGATAAGGTCCAGGAGAAAATCAACGAGATTACTCATGAAATCACCCGGGCGATTCCTCGCGGTCGCTATGGTCATAAGAATATGGAAGATCATCCGTTGTTTGATGAATTGCCAGATATTTTTCCTGTAAAGAAGCAACTTAAAAATATGCGCTTTCAGTTGGGGACGCTGGGTGGCGGTAATCATTTTATCGAGGTGCAGCGCGACGAAGAAGGCTTTGCCTGGTTGATGTTGCATAGCGGATCGCGTAATCTTGGCGCTCAGTTGCATAAGTACTATAACGACATTGCCCGCAAGGAAAATCCGTTTAATATCGCCGAGGATGTGCGGTTGTGCGCTCTGGCTACGGAAAGTGAATCCGGGCAGGAGTACTTGGCGGCAATGGAATTTGCGTTACGTTACGCCAAGACCAATCGGACGTTGATGATGCAACGGATGCTGAATATCGTGGGTGGCTATTTTGACGTTGGTAAGGTCAAACCGTTTGATACCTGCCATAATTTTGCGGAGCTACAACTGTTCAATGGCGAAGAAGTTCTTATGCATCGGAAGGGCGCGGTGAAAGCGGACTCTCTGCTGATTCTCCCAGGCGCGATGGGGCGTTCCAGCTATATCTGCGAAGGGTTAAATAATCCGTTGGCGCATCACTCTTGTTCGCATGGAGCGGGTAGGGCGATGTCGCGGGGTGCGGCAACTAGAGCGTTTACCCCGGATAGTGTAAAAACGGAGGTTAATGGGTTGGGTATTGTGCTGAAAGCGGAGTGGAAGACTTTGCCGGAGGAAGCGCCGGGGGCTTATAAGGATATTGAACGGGTGGTAGAACTGCAAGCTGACTTGGCGAGACCTATACACAAATTGACGGCGATGGCGGTCATTAAAGACTAGGGAATCGCTGAAAAGAGTCAATTTCTTTTGTTGCAGCTCCGCGCTTCTCTTTTGCGTACTTGTTGTCCGCGGCATTTCGAAGTGCTCGCTACGCCTCAGAACTCAACACTTTTGAGCGATTCGGGTTTTGGTAATTTGTGTAGTGAAACTTCAGCCGCAAACACCTTGTAAGTGAGTATTTTTGAGCGATTCATACATTGATAAATATGATGGACATACGAATATTTCCTCTAAATGAATTCTAGAGCAGGAGGTATCTTTGACAAGAATATGAGCGATGGCTGCTACTATTGATAGAAAAACAGCGTTGAATTTGCAAAAGAGGATTTTAAGGACTCAATTTATGGTTACTGCAAAATGCTACTCTAAAAAGTGGCGTTTTGTATTTTATGGGCGGTTGATAGATTATGATTACTTGTTAACATGAAAAGGCGGGGGAAAGATGCTTAGAGCAGGAGTGTTTATTGATGAAGAGTTGTTTGAATTAACTACAGCTAGTTTACGTCTGATACTAAAAATCTATGTCGCGCAGATTGCTGATGCTGATGATGTACAGATCGAATTACTGTATGAGCAGCTGGAGCGGTTTAAGCAAACGATTGTTTATACAGACGGACTAATCGGAAAGGCTCAAGTGGTACTGCGTAGCAAATATCTTAATCCGTGGGAGTTGGATTTGCTGTTACTCGAGGGCTGCTTGTTCAGACAAAATCAACATGGAGCAGTTAATTATTTTGAGATACAACCCTTGGGGTATAATGGCGATTCAAAGTTAAATATTGGTCGGCCGCTGGTGTTTTTGAAGATTGCCGGGTACTATTTTTTGGCGGAAGAATTCCTTCACCTTGATTGTTTGGGAGATATCGTTTCGGGAAATGATTTTGATTTTGCTGATGTCTTTCTTCGCAGTAATATGAAAATGGCGCTGGACGGTGAAGGGAAACTGATTAATATCTATCTATCGCCGGACAGTTCGCTGTTTCCTGAATTGCAGCAAAATGGACAATTCGTGGCTGGTTTACTTGGAGTAACCGTGGGTATAAAAGCTGTTTATGATGCGGAAGTAATATTGTGCGCTGAGGGTGATAATTTGTTAGATGAGCGGATTGATTTGCGTCAGTTTCGAGCGTTATTAATGCTATTCAATTTATCTGATTGTCGACAATTCCCGCCGGTAAACTATTTCCATCGTCTGGTGTTCGGTACCGATAGCGAAGCGATTCGAAACGAGTTGCTAGATTCTTTGGAACGCTTGCAGGAGTTTGCCAGTCAAATAATTCCCGGAATTTTGGGCGGCGATGAGTTTTTCTTCGCGTTAGTTGTTCGTCAATATTCCTGTTGCATTGAGTGGCGGATAACCGATAAGTTTCAATATAAGTACGATTGGGTGGAGGAGTTTATTCAAAACGGCGTTTGCTATTTAACGAACACGCTATTCGGCTTGAGGTCTTTTGTTGAAAAAACAGTTAACACGGCTGAGTTCGAAATTCAACTCGCCAATTTATTTGAGTGGCTGTGTTATGAAGTGTTACCAGCTAATAATATCTTTGTGCGCGAGGAAGTTAACATGGGTATTATTCGACGGCTAAAGCAATTAAGGATTGCCGGGAATATTGAGTCACTGATAAGAAATAACCAGGATAGCTGCTGTTCTGTCAAGAACTGATGTATCTTTGGATGGGGAGCTTGGTAAAATAGCATCAGTACATTGAAAAAGTTAAATCCGCTTAAGGAGGGAAATTGTATAAAGATATTAACGAAATAAAAGCTAATAATAAGCGGCAAAAAGTGCAGGAGTATGTCGATTTTAACGCCTCGCTGACGTCAATTGAAAGAATGTATCAAGAGCACTGGGGCTTTCCGGATATGACTTTTGAGCAATGTGTGCAGGATAAACGCTTTGCCGGTAAATATAATAAAATGGTTGAATATCGGGATGGCGATAGACATCAGCAAGCTGTAAAAGTAGAAGAGCGGACTAATGCCATTAATAAACGCTATGCCGCACGCTGCCAATGCGAGCTGTGGAGCAAGGAACATAGTTTGCGGTTTGACGCTTGTTACTGTCCTGTCTGCAATGTTTGGCTCGAATCGCGCTGTTGCGAGGGTAGTTGCGAAAAAAGTTATGAGTGTAATTTCGGTGAGCATTGCTTTGATGAGGAGCGACGCTGTGGCTGTGAATTTTGCTCCGACCGGCCGTTTAGTCCAATGGCTGCGGATGGAACGCATCCGGATTATCGGACGGATATTCAGGGTGGGAGTGATGTTTTGCTGGGTATTGGATCATAGGATAGAAAGTTATCGAACCTTGCGGTGTGCGGAAGGGGAGGATTGCGTAGTATTTTTAAAAAAGGAGAATAAAATAATTCGTCGAATACTTACTAAACGAGAGGAAACATATGAACCTAATCATTCACCGCGGCACTCAGGAAATTGGCGGCACTTGTATTGAATTGATTGCAGCTGACGGCACGAGAATTATTTTTGATGTCGGTATGCAACTTGAAGAACCTGCTGACGGGGCGGAGGATCCGGCTGTTGCCGGTTTGTATTCTACTGATGTGTCTAACGCTCCGAACGCGGTACTAATTTCGCATCCACACTTAGATCACTATGGGTTGCTGGATGAAATCAAAAATAGTGTTGCTGTCTATGCCGGAGCCGCTACCTGGAAGTTGATGGATACTACGCGTCGAGTTTTTAGCAAGCCAAACTATAACGTTTGTCGACATTGTTTCGCCCATGCCGAGGCATTTGTAATTGGCTCGTTTCGGATAACGCCGTATCTGATGGATCATTCGGCGTTTGATTCATATGCGTTTGTGATTGAAGCTGATGGGAAAACTATTATTTATAGCGGCGATTTTCGTGAGCATGGCCGCAAGGGTAAATTGTTGGATATGTTTTTGGCAAAAGCGCCAAAGCATGCCGATGTGTTGCTGATGGAAGGTACTTGCCTGACCGAAGGCTTGTATGAGCGGAAAAGCTGGTCGGAGCAGATGTTGGAGTCGAAGATTGTTGAGAGTGTTATACTAGGGAAGCCGTACTTTTTCTACTCCTCCAGTCAGAATATTGACCGGTTGGTTACTTTTTATCGAACAGCTCTGAAAACCGGACGCGAATTGGTAATTGATGCTTATACTGCTAATATCCTCGAAGATTTAGCGGTTGGCAACAAATTGCCGAAGCCGAGCGTATACGACAAGATTAGGGTACATTTTTATGGACGGTCAACTGATAGGTTGATAGTAAACGACGATAAATCGCCTTTAAATAAGTTCAGACCTAAGAAGATTCAAATTCCTGAAATTGCGCAACGACTGGGTGAGTTGGTGCTGCAAGTGAGACCTGGAATGATTGCGCTGTTGTCGAATCATTGTCAAATTGATGGCGGGGTACTGGCTTATTCGTTGTGGAGTGGCTATAAAGACAAACCAGATAGTCAGCGGTTGATGAAGTGGGCGACTGACAGAAATATGGCTGTTTTGGATTTGCATACCAGCGGGCATGCTGGCAGGGATACGCTAAAGAAGATGGCGGTGGGTTTGGAGCCGAAAGTTATTATTCCGATTCATACGCTCGCGCCGGGGGAGTATGGCGAGTTTGGAAATGTTCGGTTGGTGGGGGATGGGGAAGTAGTTACTATATAGGAATTTAGGAGACAAGATGAAAACTAGTGCGCAACTAGAGAATGACATTTGGGAGATTAACAAACGCTGTTGTCAGGAATTGTTTGAAGTGGTTTCTGTAGCTGCAGTCAACAAAAAAGGTCAGATATCCGGTTTGTCTCCGAGGTTGGTTATTCCGAATTACAACACGAATAACTTCAGCTCGGAAGGGGTATCTACTGAATCGGATACCTGCACGAAACATGACGGCGAAGTTGTTGGATCACCGCTAATAGTAGTTGATGAAAAAGAACGACTGAGCGAGCAGGAAGCCCGTTTCATTTACGCAAGTGTAGTGAATTTAAGCACTTATTACTACTCGATTGAAACACCAACGATGAGAAACTACAATTTTACAAAAAATACTGCAACTGAAACTAAAGCTGAAAGAAGCGCATTGTCTGACCTAACGATATATGACTTTGAGAATGAAAAGTTGCAAGAAAAAGTCAATGTCGAATTTAAAGCTCATAACTGTGCGTTTGAGAATATCAGAAAAGATATTGAGAAATTATTGAGGGAGCCGGTTGGCTTGGGAAATTGGTTCCATGTTTTTGAAAATGCGGATATTGGCACAATCGGAGCTGTTTTTGAGAAATTTAAAGAAGCTATAATTTCCGTAGCTGCTAATTTCAACGATGTTGTCCCAAAGACTATCATATTTACCCTCGTTGTAAAAAACATGAAGTTTGCCATTATGAGAAAACTTGAGTTCTCTGGTGGCAAGTTAACCCACAACGCATCAGACATGTTTGCAATTTATGAGGCAGATGGAAAGAGCAGGTCTAAAAACAACAAAGGCGTCATCCAAATTAATCCAAATAATAACTTGGGCTGGACACTGGTTGAAAATGATGAAGCTATTCTAGGTGGTAGAAACTATGCGCGGTTCTTCAACTAATGCTGATTTGTTTGTCATTTACCCACATTTGCGGGCGATACGCCACTTATACTAAGAGAAAAACAGCTGAGGTGGATGATGACCAGTGAATCTAACCGTGTTAAACGCCGTGACAAAAAACATCACAAAAAGAAGTATGCTCCGAAAACACTGGGGTTGCCACAGGGGCTGCCTCAGACTGAGCGGGTTCGGCGGGAAGTTGTCAAATCCGTGAATAGTCAAGTAGATGACAAGTACTGAAACTCCCCATAGATAAATCAAGGGGGTTCTAAAAGTACGCGGAATTTTTAC
>JBAXTZ010000083.1:0-7408 GCA_037129925.1 Bacillota bacterium | reverse complement strand
GATATGGCGCGAATATCAACCAAAACGGGTGGGCCGTTTCCCTTTTCAACAATACAAAAAAAATCAAAGGAGTAATTTTTATGAACATCGACATTTTCCAAATCCTCAAGCTGGTTTTCCATTTGGTCGAAGATACCGAATTGAAGGACAATAAAACTTTCCAAATCGTCAAAGAAGTAGTTAACTCGATTGACACCAATCCGCAGCGTGATGCAGTTCAATCCTTGCCGCAGCCGAAAGACGGGGTGCGATGAGAATTTGCATTGACGCCGGGCACACCGGTACCAATCCGGATTGTGATCCCGGCGCTATCGGCACCCGCGGTACCGCCGAGAGCGACATCAATTTGCGGATTGCGCAAATCCTCCGGACAAAGTTTCAGCAGCGCCGGGGAATTGCGATCATGACGCGAGACAAGTACAATGCCCCGGAAGTTGACGACCTCGCGCGCCGGGCAGCAATTTGCAACAACGCCGGTTGTGATTGTTTTGTCAGTATCCATTGCAACGCCGCAGTAACGCCCAGCGCATCCGGCTTCGAAGTATATTTCTACGACGGCAGCGCCCGCGGCAATTTGCTGGCGAACAAAATCATCAAGCGGCTGCAACAACAAACGCAACTCATTAATCGCGGCGTGAAAGGGGCAAACTTTCAGGTATTGCGCGAAACCAACTGTCCGGCGGTGCTTGTCGAGTGTGGCTTTCTCACCAATCCGCAAGACGAACGCTATCTGCTCGGCATCATCGGACAAGCGGCAATCGCCCAAGCCATCGCCGACGCGCTGCTGTTGCCGACGTGAAACCGGTTGCTCTTATCATCACTGCGCTCATATTGCTGCTCGCCACCGCCCAGGCGATCACGCCGGAAAGTCTCAACCGGATTCTGCAAGATCACGAGAAACGCATCGCCACTCAGGAAGAAAAATCCCGCGCCAACGAACAGAAAGTCACCGAACTTGATAACTGGTTCGACACCCGGATAACCACGCTGGAAAAATACTTCAACAACAAAATCGCCGCGCTCGCGCAAGAACTAACCAAGCAAGCCCACGTTGACACCGAAATCCAGCCGCTGCTCAACTTCATCAAAGCCGCCGCCGCAGTACTTTTGAGCACATTATCCCTAGTCATCGGCTACATCGGCATCCGCAACGCCATCCGCAAAAAAAATTAGCCTGGCACAATTTGCCGGGCTAATTTTGTAAATACCACAAACAATTTTGAAAGGAAAACACAGACCATGACCGAAATACTCCACCGCCTCGCCAACATCAGTGCTACCCACCTAATCGCCGTCACCGGTTACATCGCCTACCTCATAGTCTCAATTTATCTCTGCACCACCGGCAGCACCTTTCAGTATTACAGCGAATTCGCCGCCCTAACCGCCGGCAGCGGCACCCTTGCCGCGCTTGGCGGCAGATACATCGATTCGGCGCTCAATTCGCCGAAAGGGGAACCGCCGCAAAACAGATAGCAGGCCAACTGGTTATTAATTTATCACTTGGAATAGTTGCTCGGAAATTTCTCTTTTCCTAACAGCCATAAATATTGATCGACCTGTTTTAAACTATATTTGTGGAGTTTAAAGTGTTCAATAAAAGCCATCAATACTCGTTTAAAATCTGGATAATTTTTTAAGTCTTCATTTCTAAACTCAGCAAATCCATACTTGTCCCTTAACCAGCAAAGCACTTTATCAACAAAACTGTCATATATTGCAAATTTTGTTGGCTCGTGCCGACTACAATATTTGGTTGCAAATGAATAATAGCAAATCTCTTTCGACTTACTTTTAATCTCTACTCTCGCAATTTTATCGACCAGCTCTAAATCTCCATCTTGCAGTCTCGTGTCAATATTTTCAATACCAACTATATGATTAGCTACATCAAACAAATATCGAATATTGGTGCTATAAAAAGCATTTAAAGAAGCTACTTTAATCAATACATCGTCAATGTTTGTGTTTGCTGGATAAACCTTGAAAAAAAGCTTGTCAAGCGCTATTTCCTGATGCGAGTAGCCATATAAATTTATGGATCCGTCCAAATAGCGCTCCACCTCATCGCAGCAAGGTTTCTCCAATTTCACTTCCAAAACCACTTCTCTACTAGCCACTTTATTTACAGTCTTTGCTTTGGAATAACTTGGCGTTATTGTTGCATTTTTCAATTCACTTCCGCCATTACCAATAAATTGCTTAACGCCGCCAAGTCGACTATCAATAAATTCTTTCAAATATCTCATTGAACTCAAATATGCACTTGCGTCATTTTCAGGTGATTTTCTGTTTCCTTGATTGCAAAAATAATCCTTTAGGCGTTTTTGACCGTTTTTCATTGAAACGTCGTTTTCAAGAATTTCCCAAAGCGTCATGCCAATGTTATGCCTCAGTGGATAAAAACTATCGCTAACTATAGTGCTTGTATCTTTCCTCTCTGGATATTTACCTAAAATATATTGCATAAAAGCGCCTCTTAAGTCTTTGGCTTTATCGTCTGAAATACTCATGACGCCTCCATTTTTTCGAATTGTATCTTAGCTAAAACCCTACGGCAACCTTCACTGTTAAAATGTTGCTCACACCCGGAACACCCGAAATAGCCGCGTAGAAAGATGATTTTTCTACGGCTCTTTTTTACTTAGTGACCGGAAACCTGTCTAAGATTCTTAGTAAATCCCTAGCCATTGTTTGTTTAGCGTCAGCTGTTATTTTTTTTATTCACTTTCAAATTTTGCCACTAGACCTGAAACTTGATTTGATGTTGATGGTGAAGTAAGTCTTCTGATTTCGCTTTCAAATTTTCCCACTAGACCTGAACTTTGATTTGATGGTTGAGAAAGTCTTCTAATTTCGTTTACCAACGATTGTTTTTCGTCTTTCGTCATTTTCGCTCCTCTCGATTTCTATTACGCACAATATACTCAAAGCGGTCCGTTCGTCATAAATACATTCGAATTTCTTCATCCATTTTAAGATTTTCACTGGCATAGAGTATGGCGTCCGGGTTTTGCGTTATAGCGGCAATAACAACCTCTTTGTCATTGCGCATTTCATAACTTGCGTAGTGAAGTGAATTCCAGTCTTTCGATATAGCTTTCAGTATAACTTTTTTGTTATTTCGCAGACGGCGGCTTGCAAATCTCAACGTACAGTAACTATCAGATGATAACAATGCGGCTATTACAAATTCTTCATCATCGCGCAAATCATCGCTAGCATATTGCAACGCGAATCCGTTTTTATTAACAGCCGCAAGAACAACCTCTTTATCTGCTCTAAGTCTTTCACTTGCCAAATCGAGCGCACAATAACCACCAGCGACTGCGCATAACACTATTTCTTTATTGTCACGTAAATCGTCGTGAACCCAACGCAGAGCATCAAAGTAATTACTCACAGCTACCCGCGCAACATCCATGTCAGCTCTAAGTCTCTCACTTGCATATGCCAGAGCTGATGGGTTGTTGGAAACGGCACTTAGCACAACTTCTTTATCATCACGCATTTCATCGTTCATCCAGCGCATAGCATCTCCGCAATGACGAACAGCTGCAAGAGCTACATCTTTGTCTGATCTCAGTCTTGCACTCACATGCACGAACACATCGGAATCTAAAGCAACGGCACTTAACACAACTTCTTTATCGTCGCGTAATTCGGGACTGGCAAACCTCAACATATATCCATTATTTTTTACGCACTCATGCACAAGTTCTTTCCTTGCTCTAATTGCTTCGCTACAACACGAGAAGGCACAAGGATCATTTCTTATTGCTGCTGTTGCAACTTCATAATCATTACGCATTCTACGGCTAGCACAATTCAACAACATCCCTTGCTGTTTCACGGCAGCTAGCGTTACGTCTTTATCGTCCTTTAAATTATCGCTAACAAATTCAAAAACCGAATCCTTTTTTGACACCATACTTAATACAAAGTCTTTGTTACCCCGTATCTGATCACCAGCATATTCTAGTGTATCACCCACATTATCAACGGCTATTTCCACGATTTTGGTATTGTTAAGCAAGCATTCACGAGCATACATAAGAGCGAAGCCGTCGTTTGAAACAGCGGCACTCACTACGTCAATATCCATTCTAAACTTATCACCGACATATTGGAGTAAATTGCCGTCTTTGGAAACAGCTCTCAGCGCGGCTTTCTTATTGTTGGTTATTTTCTTAATAAACTTAGCTTTCATCTTGTCGCGACCAAGACCAAGTTTATTTTTCCCTTTTTTAGTCTCACTGTTTTTTTTCATACCGCCCCCTAGTTATTAACCCTTTTCTATTGCACTCGTATAAAAGATTTCCAAAAATAAACGTAGTATATTAATTCGACACAAAAACGAAAATCCCTGCTTGACGGCAAAATATTCCGGGCAGAGATTTTTTGAAATGCTACGGCGGATCCGCCGCCCTCGGCGGCAGATACATCGATTCGGCGCTCAACTCGCCGAAAGGCGAAATGCCACAAAAGTAAATTATCGATCATCAAAACAAATGGGTTGTATAGGAACTAAATATTCCCTGCACAACCCATTTGTTTTTTGTTGTCGTTTTTCCGAGTTCCTGCCGCATTAATACTTTGTTGCACGCTACATCGAATATCACTTATCATCAACGTCAGTGTTTTCAAATAATTCGTGCAGCTTCAGGCGTAATTGCTGCTTGTCCGGAAGTTTGAGTGTGTAGTCAGCGACCATCGCCGGTGACAAACTCCTGCTCAAAGCGTATTCTACAACCTCATCATCTTTCCCCTTGCATAACAGTATCCCGATACTGGGGTTTTCGCGCGGTTTCCGGTAATCCCGGTCAAGCGCTTCAAGGTAAAAATTGAGTTTACCCATATATTCCGGTTTGAAGTCAGTTATTTTAAGTTCAAACGCTATCAAACACAGCAACTCACGGTGGAAAAACAGCAAGTCGATAAAGTAGTCATGCATCCCGACCTGCACTTTGAACTGCTCGCCGACAAATAAAAAATCTCGTCCCAGCTCAAGAATGAACGATTTGATTCTACTCACCAGAGCTTTCTGTAAGTCATGTTCGGAATGAATGTCTGGTAATCCCAGGAACTCAAATACATACGAATCTTTAATAATGCTGCCTGAAGTAACCAATTCAGATTTATTTAGCGCGTTCTTACCGGATAACAACGTGCGTTCAAACACCGCCGTTTCCATCTGCCGCTCAAGTTCTCTCTTTGAATAATGTTCTTTTATCGAAAGCCTGATGTAAAACTCCCGTTCCTCCGCAGTTTTTGCTTTGCTCAATATCAGCAAATGATTAGACCAGCTTAATTGTGTCACCAGTGGTGACACAATTTCATTATGGGCGTATGCCTGATAAAACTGCCGCATACGATACAAATTACGACGGTTGAAACCGCGATACTCCGGACCATGCTTGCCAAGATACTCGGCCAATTGATCCACAGCACCGTCACCCCAACTAGCTGTAGCTATTTCTCTGTCAATATACTCGCCGATACGCCAGTATAGATGTATCAATTGCTCATTGACGCTTTGCAACGCATTAGCGCGTGCCTGGTCAATAAGCAGTTTTACGGCAGCAAATTCGAAGCCCTCGCCAAAAACAATAATTTCGGTCTTGGACATATCAAACTCCTCCAGATCCTCATACTTTATTTCGACACGCACAGTTAATTGCCCGCCAACCCGGCAGATGAAATCCAGAATAAGCTTTAAATATTTTATCGCAAAACTAAAACCAACGTGTAATCCCAAAAGCTATGTAAACATTCTTCTCAAAACAAATGCATATGACTCAGTCCGGTTGCAGTCGTACTGAATTAGCCCAATATAAACGCCCAAAAAACGACAACGACGCAAAAGAAACAATCCCTTTCCGCGCCGCAGTCATAGGCTCTTCGCGAATTATGATTCAATGCATATTATCATTATAACAATTCAACGACATTATTTATCGTTGATGTTAAAAATATCAAGGTTACAATCCTCAAGTCCCATAACAATAATATCGTTATATCCCTCAGCTGCTATCCAAGGGTTTGCCTCTACAAGAACTTCCATTGCGTGTTTCTTTGAATGAGCGGACACCCAATCCAGTACTTGCAGGTTATCGATATCGTTTCCCGTTGGAGTTTGTTCCGTTCCTTCTTTTGTCATGCAAATATATTTCTTCATATTACACGATATTTTCCTTTTCCGATAAATTCAATATACCCTCTATCTCGCAACATTTGAAGCTGCTGCCGCATTTTTGCACGCACATGTTTGTTGTCAGGGTGCTTTTTAGCCAATTCACTCTCAAATGCATAGATATCTGTCAATCCAAATTCATCTCTGCCCACTGAATCAACGCATAGCATGATGTCCAACAGCCAACCTTTTTCATTTCCTTTAGTGTCGCGCAAAAACAGTGTTTTCGCCCATTTGTCTGTTATATCTGTTTTTGTCAGCTCTTCGCCGTTTCGGATATAGTAAATTTTCCCATCTCTCGGTATATCAACCAATGAGATATTACAACCCACCCAACCGGCGCGACGAGCAGTTGCGCTAAGCGGTTTTCGCCGTTCAATAATATCGGAAACAAAAAAATGCTTTGGGATAACTAAAAAATCCTTTACCGCCAGATTATAATGGTCGTAACACAACAAGAATAAATTTGGGTTGTTGTCCGCACCTAAACGCTCGAGCATTGACTGATATGCACCATCGCAAATCTTTTTTCCAAAGGCCCGCGCCTTGCTTTTTAACTCAAACTCTTCACGGCAAGCGTAGCAGAAAAAATCTGCCACCGGACGATTATTTTCAAAAGTCGAAATGCCTTCGCCGCAATTAGGACA
Organism: Bacillota bacterium; assembly: GCA_037129925.1. Lineage (GTDB taxonomy): Bacteria > Bacillota > Negativicutes > JBAXTZ01 > JBAXTZ01 > JBAXTZ01. The sequence continues at coordinate 568 of JBAXTZ010000083.1, read as the reverse complement.
AGAAATATTGTCCGCCGCCCAGCTTTCAGTAATTACACGGATTCGCTGGGAATTGCTGGTGTAATTGTCGCCTATGAGCGCATTCATGCAAGTTTCCATATAATCCTTCAAGCTCGAAATAATTTGATTTTTATAATCTTCGAGTGTAATCGGCAACTATTTATTATATGCAAGAATCACTTTACCATCTTAGCGGTGGCAAGCGTCAAGCGCGACAATCAAATTATCTTCTACTGATTGATAAATTCCAAAATTCAGGTATGGTCTACTATTGTGCTTTATTATAACCTATTGCCTCTTACTATTAAACAGATTTATCCGGAATACAAAGTGTAAAACAGCACGCGCGATGCCGCTGATATGTGCTTTCAAGCCTGTAGTCATTGCAAAATCCGGTAGAAATTTCTTCATTATTTTCCCAAAATAAATATTCGCAAATTAGACGGCAAGAAATGCCAACAGCATCAGCTTCCGCTGTAACGATGATGATAAAATTCGCATCTTGATTTAAACACAAAAAATCCCCCAACACGTTTTCACGCATCGCGGGTTCTTCGCATTCCTGCGG
>JBAXTZ010000082.1:0-7643 GCA_037129925.1 Bacillota bacterium | reverse complement strand
GCACTGCCGGTCAGCAAAGAATTGGAAAAGACTATTTGCTACAGTTGGCATTTCCGCTCCCTCCCCTCGCCGAGCAGCAGCGTATCGTCGAGCGGCTTGAACAGTTGTTGCCATTGTGCGCGGGGTTGTATGCGAACAAGTAAATATCACTGGGTCGTTTTTGAGAAAACGCAATGTAAACAGGCACCAGTACGAACCCGGTGCGAGCCTTGTAGAAAAAATTCCTGATGTTTCCGGAGTTGACTCGGCAAAATCTGCGGTTTATCTTGAATGAACTCTGGATAATTGTTCGAAGAACCATTTTGACGTTAGTGGCGAATTGTTAAAAGTTCCGTTGTGGTTATTTGCTTTGAGCCAATAGTGAGCGGTAAACAAATAAGCGCTTATAAGTTGTATATAGCTACAACTAAAATTGACATAAGCTCTTTATGGTGCGATGCTGTAATCGGAGGAAATTATAGAGCGGAAGATTGATGTACAACTTAACAAATGGAAAAAAACTGCCGGGCGGTTGCCGTTAATAATCCAGGGCGCGGCAAATATTCGCTGAAGACCTCAAACCCCGTCGCATCATCGAAGAGTTCTCCGCCTATTTGCGCACGTCGGCACAGGCAAAGAGTACGCTGATTGTTTTTGATGAAGTGCAGATCTGTGACCGGGCGTTGGGAATCGCAGTCAATAGCTGAAATCGACTTCGTTATCGAAAAAGCGGGTGTAATTCATCCACTCGAAGTAAAAGCCGCAGACAATGTTCGTTCACGTAGTTTGGGGGTGTTTTGCGAAAAATACACCCCGGATTACGCGCTTAGGTTATCAACGCGTAACTTCGGCTATGAAAATTCCATCAAGTCGGTGCCATTATACGCGGCGTAGCTGATTTTAAACCAAAAATCCGCGCCGCAGTTACCTGCGAACGCGGATAGATCAGCTTTCTGCCCGCTATTGACAGGCAGCATCAGCTATTTTAACAACGAAAAAATATAGAACGGCAGGAGCAGAATTCCGTTTTGGTATTCAAAAGTGTTTTTAGTGATGATCATGCCGCCGCGAGCGTTGGGATGCGCGGCTTTGAAGTAGTTTAACGTATCTATGCAGTCGCTGCCGATTTGATTGCGATATTTGACTTCGATCGGGTAGATGCCAGTTCCCTGTTGGAGGATCAGGTCGATTTCCCGCCCTGCTTGGCGCCAGTAGTAAAGTTTTGCAATGTTGTTTTCGGCATAAGCGCGAAACTGTTGCTGTACGGCAGTTTCGATTAAGATACCTTCATCTTTGGGCGATAGCTCACTCAACCTAAGCAAGGCGTTGCGCAGACCGGTGTCTGATACGTTAAGCTTTTTGTTTTTGCGAATGATTTTTCCGGCATTTGTCGAATAATTGTCCAACGCGTTCATGAAAAAGGCTTTGTCCAAACAATCAATATAGAAAGATACGGTATCGGCGCTGATATTTAACGTCTGGCTAATTGAGTTATAGGAAAACTCCTGATTTTGATTATCAGCCACGAAATACAATAATCGCACCAGCTGCTCGGGATTGCGCACGTTATAGGTGCCGACTATATCCTTAAAAAGTCCGCGCGAAATGATTTCGTCCTCGAGCAACCGCTGCCAAACGTTGATGTCGCGCAAAACAGTGTATTCCGGATAGCCGCCACATAGGAGATATTCATTAAGAGTTTCTTGCAGAGAGTTTTTCAAGTGCAACCAGAACGGATAGTCGCGTTTTATTGTTTTGAATAGCAGCGCGCCGTCAAGTGAAAAATCAACTGCCGGAACATTTTCGGTGACTTGCGAATTGCACATACGGGCAAAGTCATAGAAGCGAGCCGGTAGCATGACAATATCGGTTATGCGCCCTAGCAGCGACTCGCGCGCGTCGTGATAAAGGTGTGCTGCTGACGAACCACTAACTACGAAGCGGATATTTACTTTTCGGTCATAGTAATCTTTCAGGAACAACTGCCAATTGCTCTTTACGTGTATTTCATCAATGAATACATAAGTCGTACTCATAATCGAGTAATCGTTTTCGGAAAGAATTCCACTGATGTACTCATCGATTATTTCGCCGAGGGAATACTCATCCAGCGCCGGCATATCGCAACTAAAATACAATAGCCGCCGTGGTTCGATACCGGAACTTAATAAACGTTTGATGCATTGAAACAGCAACGTACTTTTTCCCACACGGCGCGGTCCGCACACACAACCAATCCGATTGATTTCATAGTTTGAGAAAACCCGTTCGATTTCACTGCGCTGAATTAGCGGAGTAAAAGCCTGGTCAACAAATCCGGTGCGCCACCAGTGATTAACGCGATTGAGCGCTTCAATTATTTGCATTATCTCCTCCGAAAAACGTTCTACAATTAATTTTAACGATTATAACCGGCAAAAGCAACGTGTTTTAACGATTATAACCGGCAAAATATAATTATCTGCATTCGGTAACTGTTTAGCCGCGAGGTTAAAAGTTTGACGAGTGCAGTTTTTTGTATGCGGTGCAGGATTGTTCTTGTTTATGGCGAATAATATTATTATGAGGTCAATTTCAACAGATTGAGACTATTTCTTTGGAGGAAAAAACAATGAAAGTTCTGGCAATCAACGGCAGCCAGCGCAAAGGCGGCAACACTACCCTGCTCATCAACACGATTTTTGCTGAATTGGAAAAGGTTGGCGCCACTCATGCCTTTGACACGATGAACCATTTTTTACATAAGCATCAAATGGTTATGGTCGGTTCGACGTATTGGAACTTTGGCATCGGCCTGGAAAGCGGCGAAGTCGCCAGTGACTTCGAGGGCATGGACAATATGCGGAATATTGCCGAGAATATCATTTGGCTGTTTGAGAAAAAAAAGTAAGTTTAAGGTAAAAAGTTTCTAAAGTTTCGCTTTAGAGACTTTTTATTTTGCCTTATTAGTTTTAAAAATATTTTTCATGCTTAGCAGGAAAATTGATTGCTGTCGTAGAATATAAACTATGAATAAATTTAGGAGGTGCTTTTTTGTGAAAAAGTACAGATCAATTCTGGCCATCGCGCTACTAATCGCCTTTGTGGCAGTCATTGCCGGCTGCGGACAGCAAGCGGCATCGGACAAAAAACTAATTGGTGTGGCTATCTACAAGTTTGACGACACCTTTATGACCGGTGTTCGCAACAACATTGAGAAAGCCAACAATGGTCAGGCCGACCTCAAAATCGTTGACAGCCAAAACGCCCAGCCGACCCAGAACGACCAGGTCAATCAGTTTATAACCGAGAAAGTCAATGCTATGGCAATCAATCCGGTTGACCGGACTGCTGCCAGCACCATTATCGACAAAGCCAAGAAAGCCAACATTCCGGTGGTATTCCTGAATCGTGAGCCGTTGCCGGAAGACATGGCTAAGTGGGACAAAGTCTATTATGTCGGCGCCAAAGCCGAACAGTCCGGCACGCTGGAAGCACAAATCGTAATTGATTACTTCAAAGCCCATCCCGAAGCTTACCGCAGCAAAGACAATGTCATGCACATCGCGCTGTTGCGCGGCGAGCCGGGGCATCAGGACGCTGAACTGCGCACCAAAGCCATTCAAGATGCGTTCAAAGCCGCCGGGATAAAATTTGAAATCATCGACAACGATACTGCACACTGGAACCGTCAGGAAGCCCAAGACAAAATGGCGGCTTTTCTGGCTAAAGACGGCGATAAAATCGACGTAGTAATTGCCAACAACGACGATATGGCGCTTGGCGCAATCGAAGCCTTAAAAGCCAAGGGATTCTTGAAAGACGGCAAATACATTCCGGTAGTCGGAATCGACGCAACCGCACCAGCCGTTAAAGCCGTCCAAGACGGTGTGATGCTCGGAACAGTGCTAAACGATGCCGTCAACCAGGGCGCGGCAACGTTCAAGTTAGCCTACATTTTGGCACAAGGCCAGACTCCGACCAAAGAAAACACCGGTTATACGATTACTGACGGCAAGTACGTTTGGATTGAGTATAAGAAGATTACCAAAGACAACATCAAAGAAGCCGAGTAGGGCGTAATTAGCGCAAAATCGCGAATTCATTTCGTTCTTGTAGGGGCAGGTCTTGTGCCTGCCCTCTTCTACCGTCTTATTAAAAGGTGGTCAACCACATTGCCGTCTTGTAAGAAGGAAGGGCAACCACAAGGGCTTGCCCCTACATAACGAATTTGAAACGGGGAGAATTATGGCTAAACAACCAGCAGAATTTATTCTGGAAATGAAGAACATTACCAAGGAATTTCCTGGCGTCAAAGCGCTTAACGATGTCTCGATTCGCGTCCGTGCGGGTTCGGTACACGCGCTGATGGGCGAAAATGGCGCCGGTAAATCAACCTTGATGAAGTGTTTGTTCGGCATCTATACTCCGGATATTGGCACGATTGAACTCGATGGTCAGAAAGTTGACCTCAAAGATTCGAAAACTGCGCTCGGTCACGGTATTTCGATGATCCATCAGGAACTGCACCCGGTGCCGTGGCGGAACGTCATGGAAAATCTTTGGTTGGGACGGTTCCCGCAAAAGCGCATCGGACCATTAAAGTTCGTTGATCACAAAAAAATGTTTGCTGATACGGTGAAGCTGTTTAAGGATTTGGAAGTCGATATTGACCCCTATGCCCTTGTCGGCAGCTTGTCAGTTTCCAAAGTCCAATCTATCGAAATCGCCAAGGCAGTATCGCTGAACTCGAGGATTATCATCATGGACGAGCCGACTTCGTCGCTGTCCGGCGTGGAAGTGGAGCATCTGTTTCGGATAATCCGCGATTTGCAAAAAAAAGGTGTGGCAATCATCTATATATCCCACAAAATGGATGAGATATTACGGATTTCCAACGAAGTTACCATCATGCGCGACGGTTGCTATGTCGGCACTTGGGCGTCCAAGGAACTGACTATTGAGAAAATTATCGAGCGGATGGTCGGTCGGGAAATGTCGCAGTTGTTCCCGCCCCGTTCGAATGTTCCGGGCGAAACTATCATGAAAGTTGACAACATTACTTCGCCTAATCCGCTATCGTTCAAAAACGTCTCGTTCGACTTGAAAAAGGGTGAGATTCTTGGGGTCGGCGGTCTGGTCGGCGCACAGCGCACCGAAACAATTGAAGCGGTTTTCGGGCTGCGGGCGATGGTATCCGGGACGATAGCTATTAATGGCAAGCCGGTGAAAATCAGCAGTCCGCATGTCGCGATTCAGCACAAGATGGCGCTGTTGACCGAGGAACGGCGGGTGACCGGTATTTTCCCGATTTTGTCAGTACTTGAAAATACCGTTATCGCGAACTTAAAGAAATATCTGCGCTGGGGGCTGCTCGATGACAACAAGCGCCGCGCCGACACCATCAAGTGCAACAAAATGTTCAACGTCAAAACGCCGTCCTATAAGACGCTAATCAAAAATCTTTCCGGCGGCAATCAGCAAAAAGTCCTGCTCGGACGCTGGCTGCTTACCGAACCGGACATTCTGTTACTCGACGAACCGACACGCGGTATTGATGTCGGCGCCAAATACGAGATTTATACGATCATCGCCGAACTAGCCAAAACCGGCAAGAGCATCATCATGATTACTTCTGAGATGCCGGAACTGCTGGGTATGTCAGATAGAATAATGGTAATGTGCGAGGGACGGATGACTGGAATAATTAATGGCGCCAATGCTACCGAACAAGACGTTATGCGCTTAGCAACTCAGCGCCCGGGAGGTATGAATGAATAAAGTAAAATCTTTTTTAACCGAACATGCTATCTACGTTGTGCTGGTGGTGTTGACGGTAGCGATTGCCATATATAATCCGAAATTTATCTCGATCGACGTGCTTCGTGATATTTTGATGCAATCGTCCACCCGGGTAATCATCGCGCTCGGCGCGGCATTTGTCTTGATCACCGGCGGGGTTGACCTGTCGGCCGGACGAATGGTCGGGTTTTCGGCGGTTATTTCCGCCTCGATGCTGCAAACGGCCGATTACTCCCGGCTGTTCTACCCCGGTTTGCCGCAGCTGGCGCTGATTATTCCAATTGTTATCGCCATCGTCGTCGGCCTGGGTGTCGGACTGATGAATGGGTTCATCGTGGCAAAATTCCACGTGCCGCCGTTTATCGCAACCCTTGGTTCAATGGTTATCGTGTATGGTGCGAACTCATTGTACTTCGATATGAAGCCCAACAGCTCGCAACCGATTGCCAGTCTCCGCCCGGATTTTACCAATCTCGGCTCGGGCGCGATTTTTTCTGATGCCTTTGCTATTCCCTATATCATCCTGATCGCGATAGCCATTGCCGCGATTGTCTGGGTAATCTTCAATAAGACGACGCTTGGCAAGAATATGTACGCGATTGGCGGCAATATCCAGGCGGCAGTCGTCAGCGGCATCAACGTTACCAAAAACACCATCTTCATCTACGCGATTGCCGGCGCGTTATACGCGGTCGCCGGAGTGCTCGAAGCCGCACGTACCGGCGGCGCTACCAATAACTACGGCAATATGTACGAACTAGACGCCATTGCCGCCTGCGTGGTCGGCGGTGTATCGACAACCGGTGGTATCGGTACCGTACCCGGCGTGCTTGCCGGAGTGCTAATCTTTGGAGTCATCAACTATGGGCTGACCTTCATCGGCGTAAATCCGAACTGGCAACTAATCATCAAAGGACTGATAATCGTCGCCGCCGTCGCCGTCGATATGCGGAAGTATATTTCGAAAAAGTAATCGACGATTGAACTGGGTTAGCCGGCGTAGGTCAAAACGTGTTAAAAGTTTGAAGCTTCAGCAATGTAAAAACAAGCGCTGTCGGGTCTGTCCGGCGGCGCTTGTTTTTTTGCGTTATAGCAGAGTTTCAATGGCTCCTGGAAAAACTGATCGTGGTCGAGCTATTTGCAGCGGTTGTGCAGGATTATTTTGCTGAGTGGCGAATATAAAGAAGTTGAAAAATAGAATGATTTTATTATGGAGAGCTGGTTATGCAAACTAAAGGTACGTCTGTCAGCATCCCGTTAATTGTAAAAAGACTGTGGTTTATACAGCATTGATGTGCTGCGTTAGCCAGCTTTGCAATCTGATGATTCAAAAAACCGAAAATATTTTTCATTAAGAATGGCGAAGGAGACCAACCGTGCAAAAAGAACGAGCGCCGAGAAATAAAACGCTTACACTAACTGACGCTGAGCGGGTTGGCTATAAAAATAAACTTTATTATCCGGCTAATGACATTCATTTCGACAGCATTATTGATAAGACAATATGTGGTGATTTATTTGCAGTTTTAGCTAAATTGCCAACAGCGTTCGTTGATTTGCTTATTATTGATCCACCCTATAATCTGAACAAAAACTTCCATGGGGACAAATTTTCTAAAAGCGATGATCAGTCATATATTGAATACCTTGAGTCTTGGTTACCCAAGTTGCTCAAAGTGTTGAAACCGAATGGCTCGGTGTATATTTGTGGTGATTGGAAAAGCACCAGTTGTTTATACATGGTTATGAGAGAGTATACAGTGGTTAGAAACAGAATTATTTGGCAACGCGAGAAAGGGCGCGGCGCTAAAGCTAATTGGAAAAACGCATCTGTCAAACAAAAACGGAAAGTGCTTGCGCCGTATAAAGAAAATGGCAAACCT
>JBAXTZ010000081.1:0-7828 GCA_037129925.1 Bacillota bacterium | reverse complement strand
ACCGGTAGCGAAGAAACAGCGGTATGAGCGGCTTGGCTGCAAGAAGTCATTTACACAAATGCGGTTCGAGGGCGGCGAATGGGTTAGCGGATTGAAGGACACGAGGCGCATTTTGTACGCCCTGCCTGCGGTTATGGAGGCTGTTTCAGCCGGTTTGAGGGTTTATATCACTGAGGGCGAAAAGGACGCGGAAACGCTTAATTCTCATGGCTATACTGCAACCTGTTACGCATTGGGCGGCGGTGAGTGGTTGCCGGAATACTCTGTTTGCTTCCTTGCTGGTTCTGATGTGGTTGTATGCGAGGACAACGACGAAGCCGGGCAGAAGAAAGCGGCGGCGGTGGTTGCGGCGTTGGTGGCGGCGGGCTGTAATGTCCGGTTGTTGTCATTCGCTGGTAAAGCCAAGGGGTATGATGTTACAAACTGGTTTGAGGACGGCGGCGGGGTGAATGAATTTAATTTGCTGGTTGAAGGGTTGCCGGTGGTGGCGGCGGGCGCGGATCCACCGGCGGCAGAAGTGTTGGAGGTTATCCCGAATGACGGCGAATATTCAAATATTTACAAGCATGGCTATAAAATCATTAACGGCTTAACCTTCAAAGTGTTTGGTAAAGATGACCAGGGCAAAGACAAGTTATCAAAGCCGCTTTCGAATTATATTGCCATTCCCCGCAAGGAAATTATCAAGACGGACGGCGAAACAGAAACGCGGGCATATTTGATTGAGGGATTGGCAGAGGGTAAGCGCAAATTGCGCGGGGTTACGGTCGATATTAATGAGGCTATGCGGCAGGATTTTGCAACTCATTGGGGAATGTCGAACACTATTTTATACAATCGGAACGGCGCGGCTCAGGATATTACTGTTTTAATGCAGTTGCTATCAGCCGGTATTCCTTGCGAAACCGTCTATATATCAACTGGCTGGCACAAACACAACGACAAGATGATTTATCTTCACGCTGGCGGGGCTATCGGTGCTGATGATATTACGGTTGACGTTACAGACGGCGGCAGAGTTGCGACGGTCGGACAGTACGTATTGCCGGACAGCAGCGAGTTTGACGGTAAATTACTGCTTGATGTTTTGGAAACTGCCACAACCGATATTACTTTCCCATTGCTGGCAATAATAGCCCTTGCACCATTGCGGGAATTATTCAACCGGGCGCGGGTGCCGCTCAATTTCGTTCCGTTTTTGGTTGGATCAACCGGACACGGCAAAAGCACGCTGGCAAGTTTGGCTTTGTCGTTTTTTGGGGAATTCACTACAAATACATTCCCGGCGAACTGGAAGCAGACAGCGAATAGCCTTGAAAAGACGGCGCATATTCTTAAAGATACTCTATTAGTGGTCGATGATTACCATCCCCCGCAAAACATGAAGGACGCGGCGGCAATGCAGCAGAAAGCGGACGCATTATCAAGGGGCTATGGTAATGGTGAAGCGCGTTCCCGGATGTCCTCAGACGGCAAAACAATTCATTCCGGGTATAGACCGCGCGGCGTTTGTCTGGTTACTGGTGAGGACAGACCGGCAATATCTTCCAGCGGGCAGGCGCGGTATTACTTTATCACGGTTAATCTGGACAAGGTACATTATCACGAGAAGCTACAGCCATTATTAAACAAGCGCGATGAACTGCCAAAGGTTATGACCGGCTATATAAAGTGGATTGCTGAAAATTGGGATAGCTTGCAAACAACTATTAAGACGTTGAACACTGATTATGATTTGGCTTTGAGAAGTTTTGGCGGCGGCAGAATTGGAGATAGTACCCGGTTGCTATTGGTTGGATTTGACGTTATAACGCGGTTTATGGTTGCTAGTGGCACAATCACACAACTGGAATCTGACAAGCTCAACACGAAGGCGCTGGGCGTATTTGCGGAGCTACTCAAAAGTAATTTGCAGGAGTTGCAGACAGAAACCCCGGTTAACCGGTTCATGTCCGGGCTGAAAGAGATGATCGCCGCCGGTGATGTGGTTATTATTCCGACTGATCAGACGGAAAAACCTTACCATAACGAAAATTTTATCGGGTTGCAGGACGCTGAGTATTATTATTTATTCCCAACAAAAACCTATTCGGTAGCAAATAAATACTATCAGTACCACGGTAAAACAATCGGAATCGGCGCGGCGGCGTTGTGGAAACAGTTGCACCAAGCGGGAATCATTGTTTGCAATCAGCAGCGCGAAAGGGTGACTGTTGCGAAAAAATTCGCATATAACGGCAAAAAAATTCCGGTTGAGGTGTTGCAGTTTTCAGAAAAATTCTTGTCGTGACGTGGGGTATATGTCGCTCAGCGTGCCTACTTTGCCTACCAACGCAAAAAACAGCCTTTAAAGCCTTATAGTTATTGATATATTTTGGTAGGCAAAAGCTAAAATATTCTGCCTACTCGTGCCTACTTTTACCGAAATTCTGCCTACCAAAAAAACTGGTAGGCAGAAAGTAGGCAGCGGTAGGCAGAAAGTAGGCAAAATAAAAACACTCACAACGCTATATAACATAAAGCGTCGCGCGGTTTGGTAGGCAAAGTAGGCGTGTAGAGCGATACATACCCCACGAAACAGCAAAGGGTTAAAAATCACTCTACAAAAAAACAGAAAAGAGGTGAAAAATGAATTTTATCCGGATACGCGGACAGCCGAAAAACATAATCAGCAAAATATAGCGCATGAGCGCGGAAAGGGGTTAATGATGAGTGATGAAACTGTAAGCGGTGAATATGCGGTGCTGGTGTTTGACATGCCGAATGCTTGTTTGGATTGTCGGTTTTTCTCGATGTATGAGGAAATGGATAAATCGACGGTTGTTGAATGTAAGCTTTGTAGCTTTGGCTTTGCGGAAACGGCGTTTGATTATGAGTTGCACCGGTGTGATCAATGTCCGCTGATAGCTGCAACGGAAATTAATATCAAAAAATAATTATGTGGGGAATTTATGAACAGACATAAAACGTTTGCAAAATTCGTTGATGATCGGGTAATTGAAATTATTAATGAGATGTCTGATAACCCAATATATCGCGCGATGTCGGATGTTATCATTGAGATTGAGAAAACACTATCATTGAAAACACTTGACCAACTGAACAATGCTAACAGTACAATAGAATTAATGCTTTTTAATGAAATTTACGCTAAGGCGTTCCGGGATGGGTTCGAAATGAAAACGTTGATGGTGGCTTGAAAAATGGCACTTAATGATTTACAAGAAAGGTTTTGTGAAGAATATTTGGTGGATTATAACGCTTATCAGGCTACAATGCGTGCTGGGTATTCGCCAAAGAATTGTACTTCACAATCAGCGCGGCTGATGAAAAACCCTGACGTGCAGGCATATATAGCCGTTCGTCAGGCTAAAACATCGCGCCGGTTAGGAATTGCACAGGAAAGAATATTGAATGAAGTGGCGAAAGTGGCTTTCTTTAATATTACGGATGTGGTTGACGAGGACGGCAAGTTAAAAGAAGGTGTTGCCCGCGAGGACACGGCGGCGATAGCTTGTTTTAAAATCAAGTCTAGCAATTTAAAAAACGGTTCATCGGTCGAGCGTGAAATAAAGTTAGCTGATAAGCTGGCGGCTTTAGAATTGCTGATGAAGTATTTAGGGATGTTGGATAAGAAAGTTGAAATAGGTTTTAAAAATGAATTAGCTGTATCAGTCATGGACGCGCTGAACTCTGCTAAAGAGATGGCACGTAAACTGGAAGAAAGGGCAAAAGGGGTAGTATGAAACGTGTTGAGCCTATCAAGGATATAGAAATAGTATTAGCAATGTGTGACTATTTGAAAAGTCAGAATGAGCGTAATTATATTATGTTTATGATGGGCTTATACACTGGCTTGAGAATAGGCGATATTTTGAAATTGCGGATTAATGATGTGAGGGGCGTTCGGATTTTGAAAATCCGCGAGCAGAAAACCGGCAACGTTAGAGAAATTCCGCTTGATAATCCGGAATTATCCGAAGCTTTAAAAGATTATGTTTCAGATAAGCCCGGGCGGCTATTCTTGGTTAAGTCGCGGGTTGGTGTTAATAAACCAATTGGGCGGCAAATGGCATATAACATTATTAAGGCAGCCGCGCTGAAATTTAAGCTAAAAAGTATTGGTACGCACTCCATGAGAAAAACACTTGCTGAACATGTCTATATGGATACGGGTGATCTGGTTGTTGTGCAGAAGATACTTAATCATTATAGCTTAGCGGAAACGATACGTTATTTGGGATTGAATGACCAGAAAACTAATGGTATATTAAGAAACTTGAGTTATAAAAATATATAGTTCATATATGCTTAATAATATGTAGTTTAGATACATATACCCGATACGTACAATTCATTTTTCAAAAAAGGGGTGAAACGTCAATGATTATATGAGCCGGATTAGTATTTATTTTGTTGTACAGTATTCTACTTGTAAATAATTCAAAAGAGAAAATGGCTTATAAACGCCTTGGGTAATGGGTTGGCGGGCTGTCCGGTGGTTTTTGATATTCTTAATTAATGTGGGGGGTGATAAATCAATTGACAGTAAGGCGCAGTGGCTTTTTATTTAGTGAAAAAACATCGAAATAAAGAAAGAGCGTCAAAAACAGGCACGCGCCTATATTGTAATTAGTGTTGCAGGGGTTTTAGAAAAAAACACTTTAATGCTGTAAAAAACGTCAGTTTTCCCCGCATATGCGCGAAACCTCATAAGCCGTGGGCGTTTGCGGGCAGTTTTTCAATAATTATAGGAGGTTGAATAATGGATTTAGAATATATCGAAACGCAAATTAAAAAGCAACGAAGGATGATGTTGCGGTGGTCGAAATTAAAGGAAGAATTACCAAAAGAGCCTGCCGGTTTTAATGATTTGCTTTGCAAAAAATATTTGAAATTTTCCGGACTTCGAGCGGTGGTTAATTATTTGCGTGATGAAGAAATAAAAAGACCGAGTGGAACTTATTACACTACTGATGATATTTCAAATTTGTTTCATGATGATAAGCCGGACGATGTTTCGGAGATAATTTTTGCCGCTGCAAAGTCGAAATATAAGCAAAAAGGGTGGGGCGTAAAATACCCAAAAGATTTTTAGGAGGATCGATCATGTATAAGTATTGGGAAAATGAAACGCCGGTTGAGGTTTATACCGGTAAAAATCGGCTCAAATATTTCCGGAACGCCGGTAAGCTACAAATTAGCGCATGCGACTGGCAAAACGCGGACGGCGAAACCAAGCAGGGTAAAACTGTTTCTTTAGACGTGGAAGCTTTATGCGAATGTACTGAGGCGTTAGCGATTTTGCGAGATGTTTTAACGGAATGCGGAGCATAAGCCAGTAAATGATTAAAGCGGTTAATGTGGATTGTGGCAAATGTGAATTAAAACAGCACTGCATAGCATTATCAGAACAGATTAGACAGGCGCAAAAGCTGGAACAGTTTCAGAAGCAGGCGGCGAATTGTTTAGAACGGCACGCGGCGCGGTTGGCGTTGTTTGTAGAGCGTGAAGGCTTGACGGATAAATATAATCTTTATGCGTTGAAACAGACGAAATAATAATGCCAATGGCAGGCGGTTTAACTCACTGCCTGCCGGTCGGCTTTAGGGGTGATTGAATATGAGTTATTTTGGTCATTTAGGTAATGTTATTCCGGGAAGTGGAGCTTTATTTGATGTTTTCGGATTGTTTATTTTTGCTTTCGCTTCATGGCATAGCTGGCGGTTGTTCCGGGTTGCGGTGGTGATCTATTTATCGGCTATTGGTATTGGCGTCGAAATTCTGTGTTATAAATGACAACACAGGAAGCAAAGCGGCTTTTAATTATTTTTCATCATTCTTATTCTGTGGATTGCGGCGGTTTTTCGCCGGTGATTTCTGAATGGATTGAAACTAATGTTGATACACAGTTGCGGCGGTTGCTGGTGCTGGGTTTGTGGAATGGTGACAGCTTGCGGTTGATTGCTTTCCGGATGTACGGTACTTATTATGAATGGCGGCGGGTGAAAAGTGAATGGTTGATAATGCTAAACGAATTGACAGACTGGCTAAACAGCCAAGCGGAACGCTGGAAGATGGCGCAATCTGCTGGCAATGCTTGAGGGCGGGTTATTCTTGTTTGTGTAGGATGGCCAGAGACGGTCAACCGCCAACCGGCGCGAAATGGATTGAGCAGAAGCGTTGCGGCGAATTGATGATCATTGTTCGGAGTTGTCCGCTTTTCTGGGAATATTCGCCGCCTATACGGTTCGATGGTGTTGAGAAATAACAACTTGTTGACAGGCTAATATCAAAGTATTAGAATGATAATTGTTCAGATAGAGCTGTTTTAAGTAGCAGTCTTGAACTCTATGTGAACAAATTTACCGGACAGATGTAGCGGGACATTCTGCAATGAAGTCTGAAACCGGAAGGCGGTCGCGAATGTCCGGACAGACCGTCCAAAAACTAATTATTAGCGTCAACGCATTGTGAAATATTCAGGCGTTGGCGCTTTTTTCTATCTGATCAAGAATAATATTGGGGGCAGTTATGGCACGAAGGGCAAACGGTGAAGGCACAATATCACAACGTAAAGACCGGGCAGGGTATGAGGGGAAAGTTATTGCCGGGTATAATCCGGACGGAACGCCAATAAGAAAAACTGTTTACGATAAAACAAAAAAAGGTGTTGCTGCTAAAATGGCACTAGTTAAAGCTGATATTTCAAAATATGGCGTGATCGTTGCCAGAGCGCAAAAAAACACGTTTGAAACTATTGTTAAAGCGTGGGTTGTCAGTCTTGAGACCAGAGCCGCAACAAATGATGGAATACAACTTAGCACTATAAACGGTTACGAAATGGTTGCAAATGTCCATTTAATGCCGAAATTAAACGGCATAGATATTCGAAAAATAGACCGAGCGGCAGTTGATACGCTTAATGCTGATTTGTTGGGTTTGGGTAAAAGTATTAACACTATGAGGCAGATTTTATTTGTGTTGCGTTCGGTGTTTAAATTTGCTGTTGACCGGGGATATATTGGCAATAATCCGGCGCAATGGTTAAAACTTCCGAAAGCCGATAACAAAAACGCCAAAGAAAAGCACTTTGAAGCGCATGAGATTAAAGCAATTAAAGCGGCGGTTGCCGGTGATCGTGTTATGAAATTGATGTTTTTTTGTTTGTTTTATATCGGCATGAGGCGCGGCGAGGTTGCCGGGTTAAAGTGGGCTGATGTTGATTTTGAAGGTAAAAGAATATTTATTGCGCGTCAAACGATTGTGAAAAATTCTGCAACCGGTAAAGCGATCATTCGGAATCATGGTAAAACTGAGAATAGCGGGCGGGTTTGGTCGCTGTCTGGTGATTTGATTGTTGCATTGAAAAGACACAAGATAGAGCAAAGCGTAGAGCGGCTAAAGTGGGGCGCGGACTATTACCGGGCTGATTATGTTTTTGCTAAAGAAGATGGCACGCCATATAGCCCGGATGTATTAACGCGAAAATTCAAAAGAATACTTGAACGATTAAGCATAGACAGTAAACACCGCGTTCTTCACGCCGGGCGGCATTCGGCGGCAACAATCGCTATAAATGCCGGTGAAAATGTCGTTGATGTTGCGGCTATGCTTGGACATAGTAAACCAAGTTTTACACTAAACACATATTCGCACGCTTTCACGCACCAAAAAGAACAATCTGCAAACAATATTGAGCTAAAAATTAATGAGCTTATCGGGTAAAAATAAAAACTGTCGTCAAATTGTCGTCAATTCGTGTTTTGAGCTAAAAAAAGAAAATAGCCGTAAACCCCAAAAGGCTTACGGCTGTAAGGTTAGAAGT
>JBAXTZ010000080.1:0-7844 GCA_037129925.1 Bacillota bacterium | reverse complement strand
TCGTAATCCTGTAAAATCCGCTGACGCTCCACCGCGACCGGCGGATTTTTTTCGCAAACAATTAAGTATTCCAGCCGCTAGCAGCTAGCCGCTGGCAACAAGGAGAACAATGCAATCTGTAATCACCGACTTTGAAGGATTAACCGTAATCCTCCGTGACGAACACGGCGAAAGACAAACATTAGACATCTTCGACCTCTGCGAACTGGAAGAAGGCGACAAATTGACAACTACTATTTCCGGCAAAGAAATACCGGTAACAATTGACCGTTTCGAAGCCGAATTCGCGGTACTCGAATTTATCAATCCCGATGGATCCGTCAGAACCTTCAACATGGAAATCCGCGAACTCGCCGGAATCCACGTTGGACAAATAATCAAATCTCGGGTTCTGCAAACCTTCGAGTAGCGGCGCAGGCGGCGGTTATCCCGTACGCGCCAGCTGCAACGGTCCAAGGAGGCACTCAGCGCACTGCTTTTCTTTTTCGTATATCGTCTGAAAACTGAGTGCCTCCCTTTTGCAGCCAGCGGCGGAGATACCGCCGACGAAAGCAAGCTACGAGCTTCGCAAAGCTGAAAGCTGAAATCAAAAAGCTGAAATATTGCGAAATCAGCAAAAATAATCACGAGTATGAACAAGAACCTTAACCTTGATTAGAAACCGGCGAGAACCGGCAACAAAATCGCAATTAGCCACAAAATTACCGAACATCAGGAGCAACTAATGATCGCCACAGTTCAAATCTTCTGGGCGCGGAGAATCCAACGCCGGAAAAACAAACCCTATATCGCCGCCAAAACTTATATCGTCAAATATGACGGCACACTTGCCAATCTATGCGCCGTTCTCGCCTACACCATCCGCCGCCGCCAGCGGCTGGTAATGATAATTATTGACGGTATGCAGTTGCACAAGTCCGCGACCGGCAAAACCACCCTCGAATCAATCAGAGAAATTCCGGAAATAAACCAGTACTACCCCGACAGCTATCTACCCTATTCCAGAAAAATACATCAAAACCCCGAATAACTCTAACCTCCTACCGTAACTACTCACATCTCTCTCAAGTAGTACTTCTCACTCCTCCAATAGGTCTTACTCTATAATAAAAATCCTTGCCGCCGTAGCCGACCGGCGCAGGCGGCCTTGCGGAGTGGGCGCAGCGTCTAATCGCACCCTGCGACCACGCAGCTAATTTCCGGCGCACCCGTTCCATTTTTCGTCGTACTGCGGCAATTTACGGAGTATCTCGGCGAATTTCGCCACATTTCCAAATTTTCGCGTCATTCCCGAAAAAAAACAACGCACAGAAATGCCTCTAGAACGTTGCAGCACAACGGTACGCGACGGTTTATACCTCCCGAATTTCCACCCCGACTCAGTAAATCATTCAATTGCGGCGAAGAATGAGCCGCACATCGAAGCGTAGCGGAGTAAATGCGCGCGCCCTCGGCGTTCCATCCCGCCCAACAGACAACAAATAGCCAGCGGAAACCGACTGCGCAGGGAATGGCTCTACGGATGCCACGCGTCCGATAATATCGTTATGTAGAGTGTCCGCTTGCGGATTGCCGAACATTACCCAGTGAGGCAAGCGACAGCCACTATGCATAACGCTTATTATCGCTGATGCGCCGAAGCACGAAGACTATGAATTGCGCCAGAGGCTATCTATCAGCCGATAGGCTGCCCGCCGCAGCACTGAATAAACTCAATGGCAACCGGTAACAATTTTAGCCACTCAGCTACGATTTGCGCCAGCGGCACTTTGAGGCGGGTTTTATCGAAGATATTCGCGGCATACCAGTAGCGGGCGAACGTCTGCGCGATGAAGCGGCGGCGGGAGTGGGCAATCCGTCATTGCGTCTGCGGTTGTCACAAGGATCTCTCGAACGGCTATCCGCTGCCGGTCGAGATGTCCGCAGCTGACGAGCAGTCGCTACCATTGCCCACTCCCGCCAGAGCGCGCGCAGTCGCACCGCCGCAGCGGTGGCCCGCGGATATGGCGCGAATATCAACCACAGCGGGCGGGTCGTTACTATTTGCGGCGTTCCGATCGCGCATTATGGTGAGCTATTTCAGTGTACTTGACGCAGTGAGCGATCAGCAAAGCGCCATGTTTGAGCCAAAGGCGAGTTTGGCGTTTGCCGCGAACAAGTCTTAGTACACTATAGCGAAACCGCACCGCGCTTGATTTTTTCTGTTTCGTCTTTTTGATCAAGCAAAAAGATGAAAAACACTATCGTTAATCCTCAAACCTAAAATCAAAATAAAATAGGAGCATTATTATGAACATCGACATTTTTCAAATCCTTAAACTGGTTTTCCATTTGGTCGAAGATACCGAATTGAAGGAAAACAAAACTTTCCAAATCGTCAAAGAAGTCGTCAATTCCATCGACGGTTCGCCGCTGGCCGCTGGCAGTAAGCCGCCGGTAGAAATCCACCAGCCGCAAGCCGCTAACAGCAAACTGCCGAGCCAGCGATGAAAGTTTGCATCGATCCCGGCCACGCCGGAATAGTCACCGATCCGGGCGCGGTCGGCAAAAATGCGCGAGAAAGTGACATCAATCTTGCCGTCGCTTTGAAACTTGGCCAGCTGCTGATTGATCGCGGCCATCAAGCCGTTTTAACCCGCACTACTCCCGATAATCCGGACAGCGACAGTTTACGCTATCGCACCGATCTATCCGACAAATTCGACGCGGACATTTTCGTATCGCTGCACTGCAACGGATTTTACAATCCCGCCGCCCACGGCTTCGAGTGTTGGTTTTTCGAAAAATCCTACAAAGGCAAACTTTTGGCGCAAACCGTAGCCGCTCAACTCAAAGCCAAAACTCCGCTCGCCAGCCGCGGCGCCAAAGGCACTTACAATCTTTATGTCCTAAAAAACACAGCAGCCACTGCTGTGTTGGTCGAGATGGGCTTCATCACTAATCCAACCGACGAACAATATCTCATGAGCGACGCCGGACAAACAGCAATCGCTCAGGCAATATGCGACGCGCTGCATTTCGGCTGACTGCTGCGGCTGGTCTGGCTGCCGTTGCAGTCCTGGTTGCGCTATCGTTCGCCAATGCCTTCGCCGCAACCGCTCCGGACGCTGTAGATAAAACCCTGCAAGACCACGAACGCCGCATCGCCACCCAAGAGGAACGCGGGCGGCGGCAGGAAATTGAGATCAACAAACTCGATGAATGGTACGACACCCGGATAAATAAAATGGAGAAATACTACAACGCCAAAATCGAAAAGCAAGAAAAAATCGACACCGAACTACTCGCTACCCTCGACGCCGCCAAAACTTTCATCGCCTTTCTCGCCGGAATAACTTCATTGCTATTCGGCTGGATCGGCATCCGGAATATAATTTTGAAAGGAAAACACAACCCATGACCGAAATACTCCACCGCCTAGCCAACACCAGCGCCACCCACCTAATCGCCGTCACCGGCTACCTCGCCTACCTCATCGTCTCAATTTATCTCTGCACAACCGGCAACAGCTTTCAATATTACAGTGAATTTGCCGCCCTAACCGCCGGCAGCGGCACCCTCGCCGCTATCGGCGGCAGGTATATCGATTCGGCGCTCAACTCGCCGAAAGGTGAGCCACCGGGGAAGTAAATAGCATCACAAGTTAAAATGCCACTCCGACTATTTTCAGTCCGGAGTGGCATTAAATGTTTCTTTATTCAGTTGACACTTCACAATGAGCAAATTTCTACTCTGTCATCTTTCATACCATTTTGCCTGTGCAGTAAACATTTCTCGATATAGACCACTAAGTGCCATCAACTCATCATGATTACCCGTTTCGACGATTCGTCCATGCGCCATAACAATAATACGATTAGCAATTTTCGCTGAACCCAGCCGATGCGTAACCAAAATCGCCGTTTTCCCCCGCACAATCTCAATAAATTTCCTAAATAGCCGTGTCTCTTCCAATGGATCAATAGCCGAGGTCGGTTCATCCAGCACAATCAAATCATGTTCACGATACAAACCGCGGGCAATCGCGACACGCTGCCACTGGCCTCCGGACAAATCCACGCCGCCAAACTCTCTTGACAACATAGTGTTGATTCCCTCAGGAAAAACTTTTTTGTCCGGTTGTATCCCGGCTTTGTCTAACGCCTGAACTGCGTCAACTTCGGAATCGCAATCGCTGATACGAACATTGTCGGCAAGTTCCATCTGATAACGCTGAAACTGTTGGAACACTGCCGATATTGAATCACACAGGCAGTTCGTTTTGTATTTAGCTGCGTCCTTATTGCCAAAAGTTACTTTGCCTACGAGCGGTCGGTACAAACCAGAAATGATTTTTGTCAAAGTCGTTTTCCCGGCACCATTACCGCCGACAATCGCCACAACTTCACCGGGAGTTATCGTCAAATTAATGTCTGTGAGTACAAGGTTTTCTGCACCCGGATATTTGAACGAAATATTGTTGAGCTTTATTTCGCAACCAGTATTGAATTTTTCAGTTAAACCGTCGCTTTCCTTAAGCTGCAAAAACTCATACAGATAGGCGCCAAGAGATACGTCGCGGACTATTGTACCAAGCAATGTAATTAACTGCCAAGACAGGCTGTTCACTTTGGCAATTGAATAAAACACCGCTGCAAACATTCCCACGGTTATCGAACCATCCAGAAGATATTTTACCAGCAGCAACAAAACGCAGATATATCCGGCAATGTTGATACTGCTTAGTGCAATTTCTATTGCAGTAAGCCGTTTTTCGGTTTTCCAGATCGTTGCGCTATACTGATCAACACAATTAATAAATAGCGAGCTGAAAAATCCATAAGCTCCCCGGGTTCGGGTTTCACGTAAATATTCGCGAGCTGCAACGCAATCTTCGTAGTGAGCAAAGCGGCGTTGCAAATTTGCAGTTTCACCGACAAGAGCATACGCGGCGTTTGCCCGCACTACTTCTCCGACGAATACCGGAATAAATATCAACAGTAGCGCTATTGCAAGCAATGGCTTGATCAAAAATAGATATCCGGCAGCAAACAGGAAAAACGGCAAATAATATGTCGCGATTTCCAGCACGCCGCGGCAAGCACTCGGCGCTTCCTGACTGCCTCGGACAGCTTTTTGTATTCTGTCGAAAGTGTCTGACATTTCGAATTTTACTAATTCAAAAATTGCGATCTTTTTGTGGATCAAGGACTGCAGCAGACAGCCAGTCCGCCGGTAGAGGTGTCCCTGCACCAGCCATCTAGCTGCATCTGTAAGTTGAAGCAACAGCGCAATCGCGCCGAAGATACCGATAAACAACCATACTTTCCCGATCATCAGTTTTCCAGAAGCAAAGCCCGCAACAGCATCGAACACCAGCTGCATTCCGTAAATCTCTAATACCTGTTCGAATCCGTGAACAAGAGAAATCGTCAAAAACAGCATCAGTGTCTGCGGTGTCGCTAACCAAGCGTAACGAAATGTTTTTATTATGACTTTCCACAGCAGAAACTGACGGCTATTCTTCAGCATACCATGACCTCTGGCTTTCAAACATCTCGGCATAAACACCGTTTTTTTTCATCAGCTCCGTATGCGAACCCTGTTCGGCAATGCCGCCTTTATCGAACACAAGAACGCAATCTGCTAATTTAGTCGATCCAAGCCGATGGCTGATCATTATTGTAGTATCGTAACCGGTGTTTTCTGCAAACATTGCGAACATTTCACTTTCAGCCATAGGACTGAGAGCCGCTGTCGGTTCGTCGAGTACCTTAACTGGAGCACGGCTAAACAATGCACGGGCAATTGCGATTTTTTGCCATTCGCCGCCTGAGATATCTGCGCCGTTATCAGTCAGCCTACCAAGTTGCGTAGCAATGCCTTCGGGAAGTTTTGCAACTAATTCATCAAGACCTGCGCTCGTAACGGCAGCTGCTACACCGGTACCACTTGCTCCAAAACAGATGTTGTCCCGTAGCGAAACAGAGTATTTGGCAAAATCCTGGTAGACAATCGAATAAATTGACATCAGATCGCGAAATGAATATTTGTTGATGTTTTTGCCGTTAAGCAATATTTCGCCGCCAGTAACCGCGTAAAGCCCGGTCATTAGCTTGACCATGGTGCTTTTGCCTGCACCGTTGATGCCGACAACTGCATAATGTTTTCCGCGTTCAAAAATGAGATTCAAATTATCGAACACTTTTGTCTGCATACCCGGGTAACTAAAAGCCACACTGCGAAATTCAATGCTCCTGAACTCCAGTGTTTCTCCGGAAACATCAAGCACACCGGGCTGTTCACCCAGATTCATAAACTGTGAAAAATCACGGAAGTATTCAATGTTACAGGCAAAACTTTCCATGAGATATTTAATTTGCCAAGAGATGCTGTTGATCACGCTCATCAATACCCCGGTCAGCGAAATGTACATACCGACAGTAATCCGTCCATCAGCAACTGGTTGCAGCAGAATGATCATCATGAACAGCCCGCACAAAATCAAACCCGTACTACCAATTTTTGAGTATCCAGTTTCATATGTAATGGTTTTCAGTATCAAGTTTGTACGCTTTTTGTGATTTTGCCTGAACCGTTCGTCAATTGTATTGGTGAAGCCGAATAAAATTCGTTCGGCTGCAGCTTCGCGATTGGTAAGTATCGTTGAGTAATATTTCATTAATCTCGTCATTGCGGACACCTTACGATACATCTCATAAAGAACCCGTCCTCTTTTCAAAGAAAAGACAATCAATGGTAGAGTAACAACGACAATAACCAGAGCCGCCCACCAAACCTGCGCTGCAAGTACAATCAGTGTACCGGCCAACTGCACAATAATTCGAACAGATTTTGCTATATTGTTGTTTAGCTGGGTAAATCCATCGGTTTCCAGATTACTAGCCACGCGGTCAACCAAATCCCAAGTGTCATGATTTTCAATGTTTTTATATTCCAAACGAGCGCGTT
This sequence comes from Bacillota bacterium, assembly GCA_037129925.1. GTDB lineage: Bacteria > Bacillota > Negativicutes > JBAXTZ01 > JBAXTZ01 > JBAXTZ01. Next base: position 893 of record JBAXTZ010000080.1, on the reverse strand, counting down.
TGCCAAGTAGGAGCAACCGCAATTGTTTTCGAAGTTTGTTTTCTACCGCTGTCTGAGCAAGATTGTTCAGCGGATTACATATCGCATTGAATATCTGCAATGCGAAAAGCAAAGCCAAACTAAACAACAGTCTGTTGCCAGCAACAGCACCAGCAACATATTCCGAAGCCGAGTCAATAAACATTGCGGTAAACAGTACCAGTAACGGAGTAGTCAGCCCGCATAACACACTTAATATGATATTTAGCGTAGCAGGAATTGCTGAATAGCGAAAGATAGTCTTCCACGCGATAAAGAGACTGAATTTTAGAGTATTTTTGTTCATGATATCCTTAACTAACAGTATGATTTTTCAGCTGTCCTAAAAATGAAGCATTAATATACAAATATGTGATGCATACGTGAAAAATTCAGTAAAAGATTTAATTTCGCCGCATAACAATAATAATCCTGCACAACAGATAAATATTTTTTCATAATCCGAAATAATTCTTCGCTAAGCGATTGAAAAAGCAACGATAGCTTGCTATACTCTCGTCAAACATTTTGCACGCACACCGAGCAAAGCAGGAGAGAACGAATATAAATATCGAAAGCGAGGATGCAAAATGCTGCAGCTAATTTGCCGCCACAACCGCCGAAATTGGAACAGTCACTGCACTCGGCGGCAAATTTTGATCAACTCCGCGCTCAACTCGCCAAAAGGGGAGCCACCGCAAAATAACCACACCAACAAAACGCCGCTCGAACGATTAATTACGTCCGGATGGCTATTTTGTGCGGCGATCAACGCTTTCGATTGCAACAGAAGCATCCTAACTAAAATACTGTCCCTCGAACAACGACTTGTAGGTTTCGTTGCCAGCCAGCAAATCGCTATGGCTGCCTTCGCC
>JBAXTZ010000008.1:0-85805 GCA_037129925.1 Bacillota bacterium | reverse complement strand
AACGAATACCCGCACAGCGTGATGAACGTTGGTGCGGTTTTTGTTTTTTAAAGCAAATCATGATTTTGGCAGCGGCGCTTATAGTGTGGCTGTTTTTTATTGCGTGTCCATTGGAGTTGATGGACGTTATGCAAACTGCCTTTCAGGTTGCCGGCGGTAATCCGCAAGCGGACAGACGGTCGCTACGCAGTCCGGCGCGCTCGCACAGCCCGGCTACGTTCTGCCTTTATGATGCCTGGTGATTATTGAGCAGCTTTCTATACATGGTGACGAGGACATGTATAATATTTGCGGCTCTCTATACATACATGGCGGTGATCGTTGCAAGTGATGCCAGCAAATTGCCGACGTGTTGCGCATTTCGGAGTGGTAGTTTAAATTATTTTGTTGCTAACGATAACTTATGAGTTATAATATACTCAACGGGGCGGAATATACGATATTGTTTTTTATGAGGATGAGGCAGGAAATAAGCCGGTAGAAGATTATTTGCTTGAGCTTATGGTAGAGGCTGAAAAGAGCAAGCACGGGCGAATCCAATATCACAAAGTAGTTCATTTTACAAAATTGTTGCAACAGTTTGGAACGAGAGCCGGAGAAGAGATCACAAAACATTTGGGCGGCGGGTTGTGGGAATTACGCCCACTGGATAATCGGATATTGTTTTTTGGCTGGATAGAAAATAAATTTGTTATGTTGCACCACTTCAAGAAGCGTACAAAGAAAACACCACAGGGCGAAATTGACACGGCTGAACGGAGACGGGCGGACTGGTTGGAAAGAAAAGGGGGTAAATAAAAATGAAAAAAGAATACACTACTTTTGATGATTTTTTAGAAAAGCAAACTGTATTATCAAAAGAAGAACTTGCCGAAATGGATATGAAAACAGAAATTATTGGCAAGATAATTGAGGCTCGAAACGGCAAAGGCATTACACAGGCAGAGATGGCGGCTATTTGTGGCTGGAAACAGCCAGCGGTCGCAAGGTATGAAAAAATGAAGGCGGAGCCGCAATTATCGAGCCTGATTAGAATGTTGAGGGCGGTTGGATTGAAATTAGCGGTTATTCCGGATGATCGGCTGCACAAGACCGCTTGAGGTAAAATGATGGCTAAGAATTGGGATGATGTGAAAAAAGAATTGCTGAAAAATCCGATATTCGCGGCTGAGGTTAACGCCCTAGAGCATGAGTATGAGGTTATTAAGCAGACGCTCAGATCAGGAGCTGAAACTGATTATGAGCAAGAATGAAATTTCTCCAATTGGCGAAAGTTGGAATGAATTTGAGAAAAAAATATTCACACCTGAAGAACTCGCTTCAAGTGATTTGCGTGTTGCGCTGATTGGTGAGATTATAGCGCACGGCAGGCAAAAGGTTTGACACAGAAACAGAAAAAACAGTACTCAGGCAAGAAACCGAGTTGGGGTGGCACCAACCGGAGACAACATAAGCTGAGACTAACAACCGTCCGGCTTGATGAGAACGAGACGTATCAAGAACCTCAAGCGTATATCTTGCCCGGAGTCTTGGCTCTGGACAAGGTAGCATCGGAGGGCAACGAATACCCGCACAGCGTGATGAACGTTGGTGCGGTTTTTTGTTTTTAAAGCTTTATTTTTGACAGCAATTCACACCACAAAACATCTGTACCTTTTATATTGACAAATATACAAGTAATGGTAAAATTTTTCACGATGATGTAACAATAATTTCCTAGTTCGTTCAAAATATTGACTGTTAGTGTTGTTCGAGGGCTGCGATGAATAAGAGCAATTATTGGTTATGGTTCGATCGGTTCTTCATGGTTCTGATACTTATCAATGTGGTTGTCGTATGCCTGCAGACTTTTCCTGCGGTCACGCGGGTGATTGGCGTGGAGTTGGACTACGCCGATTATGCTATATTGATATTGTTTTCTGTCGAAATTACTATACGGATAATCGTTAACCGCACACGTTATTTCAAAAGCGGCTGGAATTGGTTCGACATGATTGTCGTGTTTTCTGGTTATTTTTCTTACGGGAATTTGCTGGCAGTATTCAGGGTTTTCCGGCTGTTGCGGATTCTGAAAATATTTTCGAATGTGCCGAGCTTGCGACAGGTTGTCGAAGCGATGTTTGTAGCGGTTAGCGGTCTGAAATGGATATTCGTGATGGCTTTTTTTGTCTGCTATACCTACGCCGTTATTGGCGTGCATCTGTACGGCAAAGATTTTCCGGTGTACTTCGGTGATTTAGGTAAGGGTATGTACTCGATGTTTGAGCTGTTGACGTTGGCCGGATGGGGGAGTCTGACCAGAATAATTGCCGCTAAACATCTGAGTAGCTACGCATTTTTTATTTCATATATAACTTTCGCGTCCTATATCATTCTGAACCTAATTGTCGGCACAATCGTCAATTCAATCAAAAGTGCACACGACGAGAAAAAAGCCGATGCTGGCAGCGGCAGGCAGACTGATAGTAGCTTAAGTATCGATACGATACTGCTGGAGATAACAGCGCTGCGTGACGATATTGCAAAGTTCAACGAACGGAGTCAGCATAATGGATAAATTACGGCAGATTTTCAGTAGCGGAAAAGTGCAGGTTGGCGTACTGGCAATAATATGCTTGAATGCAATTACGTTGGGATTACAGACCTATCCTGCTATTCAGAGCTATGCCGGCAGGTATCTGGACATTATCGATACTTGTATTTTGATAATATTTATCATTGAATTGGCGTGCCGGATATTATTAGAACAGAAAAGTTTTTTTAGCAACGCTTGGAATTGGTTCGATACTATAATCGTGTTAATCAGCTGCACACCGAATATGGATGTGTTCAGTGTATTTCGAATCTTGCGGATGTTGCGGATTGTGCGGCTGATGAGAGTGTTTTCGCTGGTGCCGCAGCTCAGAGTTATGATGACAGCGATGGTGACATCTTTGCCGAGCCTGGGCTGGATTATGGCAATGACCATGACCTTTAGCCTGGTTTTTGCACTTGTCGCCAACGGCTTGTATGGCAGCCTTTTTCCGGAATATTTCGGCGATTTTTTCAAAAGTTTCTATACAATGTTGGAGTTTTTGACCCGGTCCGGCTGGAATACAACTGCCCGAAAGATATTGGAAAAGGCGCCGAGTTTTTATTTATTCATCGTACCGTATATTATTTTCGCAGCCTATATTTTGATGAATTTTACGGTCGGCGCCGTAGTCGGTGCCATGCGCAACGCGCAGGAGAAAATCAACAGTGAAAACGAAAAGAACGATACAGTCATCGAGACTGATAGTGAGCAATGCAAAATATTGCGTATCATGGCAGAGCTTGCCGCGCTGCGCGACCAAGTGGACGAGTTAAAGAAGCGAGAGCTGGTTGGCTAGTCGTCCTAGAATAATATGAGTGGTTTACGTTTTTGCAAGAAACGCAAGCGAGCCTGATGTATAACACAGTACTTGTTTTTGAAAGTCCGCAACTTATTGATATTAGTGATGACTATTTGTCTTGTTCCGAATCGCTTGGAACAATCGAAATAGTTGGCAAAAACTATCAACGCCCAGTACTGCCTTGGGCTATGTCGGCGTGCAAATTTGGAAACACTTGCAGGGTACTACGAGCCTTGAGTTATGCGAACGGGCATTAATTAATGAAATGACTTTTTACAAGGTCATGAACGGTCGGCGATGAAGGGGATCTACTCCACTTCAGTATGCCGTGACACTCTGGACGAAGCGCCGTTTGCCTACAAAAGCATGGCGGAAATTATTGAAAACACCAGTGCTACGATTGCTATTGAGAAGATTATTCGCCCGCTCTATAATTACAAAGCTTCGGGGAATTGAAGTTTGGCTGGAGAATTTTCTAGGAGGATTGTGAATGCTGGTGGCTGTGTTGTTTTGCGCTCAGTAAACAAGCGCGGCGTATGCCATTGGTCGTTTAATAGCTAAATTAGGTTAGTTGTGATATAATCGCATGGTGTTTAAAAATTAACAATTAATAATTTTCAGTGAACTATCAGGAGAAAAAATGTATTTACAAACAGCGATATTTATCGATAGCGGATATTTGGATAAAGTTTTAGAAAAGGAGCATCATACGGTACGGATAGATTTCAGCAAACTTATTCCGCATTTAGCGACAGACGTGAGACTGCTTCGGACTTACTACTATTTTTGTTACCCGTATAAGAGTACCCCGCCATTAGAAGATGAATTGAAACGTATCGAAGGCAAGCAGGCGTTTATTAATCAAATTGCCGTGCTAGACGATTTTGCCTTACGCGAGGGGCGGCTGGAGCATCGTGGTGAAGATGCTCAAACCGGAAAACCTATATATGTACAAAAGCGGATTGATGTCAAAATGGCAGTAGACCTAACGCTACTTGCCACTAAGAACAAGATTACCCATGCAGTAATCATCGCTGGCGACAGTGATTTTATTCCGGCAATTGAAGTGGCAAAAAATGAAGGTGTCCATGTGACTCTGGTCCATGGTGAAAAAAACAAGGCGCACAATGATTTGATTGAAATTTGCGACAAACGCATTGTTATTGACGCTAAATTTATTAGCGAAGTCGGTTATCGCACCGCAGCATCGCGTAGACGACGTTCAAGCAAAAAAACAAAAGTCAAACCAGCAGCAGTGCAGAGTGTTGAATAATTATTCTTACTTCGAAGTTAGCGCTTCGAAGTTTTTTGTGTGCAAAAACAAAACTAATATCGTATAATAACTGTGTTTTTTTAGTTTTCTGGAGGTTAGTATGTGTAGAATTGGAGCAATAAAGAGCAAAACTGCTTTTGCGCCCTCGAAGTTGTTGTACCTGATGGCGCCCCAACAAGAGGGACACGACAACTCGGGATTTGCAATGGTGTTGCAGGATTTGGAAGGTTTGTTCGCTAAATATAAAGAAGTTCCTTTGCTTTCGTTTGCCTGCACCATAAAGGGACTGGCGATAATTGATGATTATATGGATAGTTGTGGTTGGATTATTGTCAACGAGTGGGTGCCGGAAACTCATCCTCGCGATGGTTTAGATATTCATGCGTTGCCGATTTACGCCTTTAGAAATTATGAATATCCGCCTGAGTATTATGGCGCTGATCCAAAGGATTTGGAAGAGTTGTTGCTTAATACTCGTTTGAAACTACGCGAGTTGTTAGACGAAAGCAATACCGGCTTTGTCTATTCGTTTTGGCCCGATGTATTGACGTTGAAAGAAATCGGTAGTCCAAATGACATCGCGACTTATTTTGGTTTGTGGGATGATTCGGTAGATCTTTGGGCGCATATTGCTATGGCTCAGTGTCGGCAGAACACCAATCATGCTATTGTGCGTTATGCCGCGCATCCGTTTTTTTTACAGGGATATACACTATGTGCCAACGGTGAAAACACCTTCTACACTTTGAATAAAGAGTACCAACAGACTTTGCATCGCGGATATGTCGGATTTGAATCGGATTCGCAAAATTTCTTGTACACGTTGCATTATGTTTTACGGCAATTGAACTGGCCGTTAAACTATTTCAAACATGTTATTACGCCTTTACCTTACGAACAGCTGGTAGCGCGTCCAAACGGTAAGGCGTTGTTGGCCATTAGACAGTCGCTTGCCAATTTGGAAATAAATGGGCCTAATACAATAATCGGAATGTTACCGGACGGATCACTATTAACTTGCTGTGATGCCAAGAAGTTGCGACCGGTCGTGGTCGGCTATGATGATGATACAGTAGTTATCGCATCCGAGGTTTGCGCGTTAAATGCGGTAATCCCGTTGCGCGACAGTAACAATGATATATATCCAAATGAGCGGGAGATAGTTCTGGTTACGCCGGACTTAGAGGTAAAACGATGGAAACAATAATAAATCAACATGAGTCAGTAAAAACGCAAGATATTACAGCTAACGATCTTGAATGGCGCATTGAATATCACGCTGAGCGCTGTGAAATGTGTGGACAGTGTATTGCCGCGTGTAGTTTTAACGCGATAAAGGCTGTGCGCGTCAAGCGCTTGGCGACGCATATGGATATAAAACAGCTGGTTGATACAAAAAAAATCGCCGGATTTCTAATCCGGCAAAAAAATAGTCCAAAATTTGCTTGCGTTGGCTGTGGAATGTGCGAGAAAGTTTGTCCGAATCGCGCGATTAGCCCGACTCGCAATCCGGATTCACGGCGAATATTTTTGGCGCGTATCGGCGGAATTCCGCCGAAGCGCGGCGGACGAAATCAAATTATGGTTAAGCGTCCGCTCGACAAGATTCTTGTTGGACGAATTTCCCAGATGACTGACCCATCGCTGGATTCTGAACGGCACTCATTCGATTTGCGAGCGCCATTCGGTAGAATTCTCGCGCCAAATGAGCTTCCACTAATAATGCGCAATGGCGAACTTAACTTAAGTAAGCCAGTGCCGCCGGTCGACTGGATTTACCCGGTGATGTTTGCGGATATGTCTATCGGCGCGTTATCGGCGCGGGCTTGGGAAGCAATTGCGTTGGCGGTCGCCTACTTAAATGAAAAATGCAATATCCCGGTGCGAATGTGTTCAGGTGAAGGCGGTATGCCGTCACGGTTGCTGACCTCGGAGCATTTAAAATATATGATTGTGCAGATAGCTTCCGGACATTTTGGCTGGAATAGAATTCTGCAAGCCATTCCCAAGATGAAAGCGCAGCCGGGCGGCGTGCTGATAAAGATTGGTCAAGGCGCCAAACCGGGCGACGGCGGGATGCTGCCGGCAATAAAAGTAGCTGAGCATATTCAGGCCATTCGCGGTGTCCCGAAAGCTGATTTGCTGTCGCCGCCAAACCACCAGGGACTATACTCTATTGAAGAATCGGTACAAAAAATGTTTTTGTCGATGAACGCGGCGTTCGATTTTAAAGTGCCGGTAGCAATTAAATGCGCCGCATCTGTTACATCGGTGCCGGTCTATAATAATTTATTGCGCGACCCGTATCATATCTGTGGCGGATTTTTGTTGGACGGCGCATTAGGCGGCACTGGAGCGGCTAATGAAATATCCCTTGAACACACCGGTCATCCAATTGTTTCTAAAATTCGTGAATGTTATAAAGCGGCGCTCGGGCAAGGGCGGCAGGGTCACATTCCCCTTTGGGCCGGTGGCGGCGTTGGGCGTAGCGGCAACGTCGCGGCGGATGCGTTTAAATTGATTTGTTTGGGCGCCAACGGTGTATTTGTCGGGAAAATTCTGTTGCAACTTCTGGGATGCGTTGGTAGCGAGGAAGAACGTTGTAACGCGTGCAATACCGGTTTTTGTCCCAGCGGAATTTGTACTCAGGATCCGCGATTGGTACGAAGACTGGATGTTGATCGCGGCGCGCAAAACATTGTCGATTATATGTTGGCTTGTGATAGCGAAATTAAAAAGCTCATGGCGCCGATTGGCAACAGCGCTTTGCCAGTTGGCAGGTACGATGCTTTGGTTTCTACCGAATCGAGTATTGCCCAACGTCTTGGTATACCCTATGCTTGCTAAGTATTTAGGGGAAGTTGGAGGTTATTAATAATGTTAATAAATACGATGAATGGTTACGAGCGGATGTCCACGCAAGCGTTATTGCAATTTATTAAAGACCTCGTTGATCGGGGTATCTGTGAATTCGAAATTAACGCGTCCGGACAGCATGATATTGGTGGTACACTTTGGAACAAACACGGTAAATCGATTGTAATAAAGGTGAAAAACCCCGGTCAGCGAGCCGGAGCAATGTGCTTGCCAAATACCGAGGTTGAAGTTTTTGGTTCGGCTCCGGCCGATGTCGGCTGGTTGAATTCGGGTGGACGGGTAATTGTCCACGGCGATGCCGGTGATACCACCGCACATTGCGCGGCAGGCGGAGAAATATATATCGGTGGACGAACTGGCACCAGGACCGGGGCGCTGATGAAACACGATCCGCTGTATGCGCCGCCAGAATTGTGGGTGCTGAAAAGCTGCGGCAGTTTTTCCTTCGAATTTATGTCGGGCGGGGCGGCTGTGATTTGTGGCTATGACTGCGACGACGCGGTTTCAGTACTGGGTGAACGCGTGGCTGTTGGCATGGTCGGAGGTTTGGTATATTTTCGCGGCAACTGTCACGATGTCTCAGAACGCGATGCGTTAGTGAAACAACTTGAAAAATCAGATATTGAGTTTTTGATGAGTAAAATGCCGGAGTTCTTGAAAAGCATTAACCGTAGCGAATTGCTGGCTGATTTGAGCGAATGGCAGCAATGGCGAAAATTAGTGCCGCTATCTTATGATGAACGACCAAAAAAACACAATGTCAATATTAAGGAGTTTCGCTTAAATAATTGGGTAGAAGGCGGAATATTCGGTGACGTTTGTGTCGATGATTTGAGCGTTAACGGAATTGTTACTACCGGCGTGAACCGATTGCGTGTGCCTAGTTGGCAATCTGGAGTGTTAAACACTTGTGTTGACTGTAAACAGTGTTTAACAATGTGCCCGCGGCAAGCAATAATCCGTAGTGGCGGCAATGAAAAAAATCCGTTAAAATATTCAACGGATGGCGATCGATGTATTGGTTGCGGCATTTGTGGAGCCGGTTGTCCAAAAATGGTATGGACGATTGCTGACAATTTGGAAAAAATAGCCATGTATAAAAACAGATAGCCTGAAATTCTCGTTTTGTTGAGCTGAATATTTATAGATAGTTATGCCTGCTGATGCGGGCTTTTTCTGGATAATGGTACCCAAGTGAATTATAATATCGTGGGGTAAATAAATATTTCGAAAAAACTGGCTAGGCAAATAGGAACACATTGGAAGAACAATCAAAAAGCTTGAAGCGAGGTAAAATTGACGGATATTGATTTGCGTAAATTGCATGAAGACGTGGTGTTTGGGCGGGCTGGTGGCAAAATAATCTGGCAACCACGAATACTGGCTTGGTTTACAGAACGGGAATATCATAAAACTCCGCTGCCGGAGCGCTACCGCGGGATGACGCCTCCGGAGATATTTCGTGATTTGAACTGCTCCAATCGCAACTATGATTTCAACAGTTGTTTTTCGAGGAAGTTTGGTAAAAACACTGAATTATATACTGAAAAGATTAGTGAAACCAAGACTAAGCACGCAATTCGTTCGCCGCGAGGCGAGGTTTATTCGGTTGTTGAAACATCTCCGCACAGTTATCATCACATTATCCGTAAATGGCTACTGGAAACTCCTGAAGACATGAAACTGTACACTGATATTTTAAATGACAGCAACTGGGCGTTCGATCAAGGTCAGTTCGCCCATATCGATTTGCTGTGGGGAGAGCGCGGCGCGCCGACGATGTTTATGCCCCGGGTTTCGGTGCAAGATCTATATGTTGACACTATGGGTGTAGAAAATGCGGTAACGGCTCTGTATGACTGGCAGGATACTGTACGCGATTACTTCGCCGTTCTGCACGAAAATCATATAAAGATGATAGACATTATTAATAGTTCACCGATAAAAATCATCAATTTTGGCGATAATATCCATTCGGCGACTTTGTCGCCGAGACTATATGTTAAATACGTTGAACCCTGTTATCAGGAGCGATGCGCGCGTTTGCATGCTCACGGTCGCTGGGTTTGTGCGCACTGGGATGGTGATGTTAAACCGTTGTTGAAGTATGCAAAATCTTCAGGGTTAGACGGAATAGAAGCAATAACGCCTAAACCACAAGGCGATGTCACTCTTGAGGAAATCAAAGCGGCGCTCGGTAGCGAAATGTTTTTAGTGGACGGACTGCCGGCAGTATATTTTGATGAGTTGTTCAGCGAACAAGAGCTGATAGATTGCACGAAGCGGATTATTGAATTATTTGCGCCTAATCTTATTCTTGGTATTTCCGACGAAATATCACCGACGGGGGATTTGGAACGCATTCGTATCGTTGGTGCTATTGTCGATGAATATAACGCAAGTATTGAGACCGAGGGCTAAACTGGGTAAAATAGTGCTTTAGGAGAAAATTTGAATAATAATTACCGAGATATGGTGGTCGGAGCGTTACTAGTAGCCGGCGCTATTGTTCTGCCGATAGTTTTCCACGTGTTTTCGCAGGGCGCAGGGATGTTGTTTTCACCGATGCAGTTGCCGGTTTTGATATCGGCCGCAGTTTTGCCAATAAAATATGCAGTGATGGTAGCAGTAATAGCGCCGTTACTCAGTTCGTTGCTAACCGGAATGCCGCCGTTGATGCCGATGGCTCCGTTGATGGCAGTGGAAAACGTAGTCTATGTATCAGTGTTTTGGCTATTGTTGCAAAAAAAAACCAATGCCTATTTGGCGCTGTTTGTCGCTATGATTATCGGCAGGGTGCTTTACGCGATTGTTTCCGGGGTTTTTCTAATGGTATTTTTTGGTGATAGTGGCTTAATGCCGGCGCTTGTCGGAATTTTTGTCAAAGGCTGGCCGGCGATGGTATTGCAAATAATTGTAGTGCCATTGTTTGTAAAGCGTATTGAGCGAATATAGCTTGCATTTCTCAAATTAGGTAAGCCGTTAGGATATTACCAACAGCGACATTGGATAAATATTTTGAATAACGTAACGTTTGAGACAGCGGCAATTGGTTGTGCTATAATTGTTGGAAACAACGGTTGCTTAAATTGGAAAGGAAGTATATCATCGTGAATTTAATTGCTGATTTGCATACGCACACGATCGCCTGCGGACACGCATACGGTACAATTAGTGAGAATCTGCGCTTTGCACGCGAACGCGGGCTCAAATATTGCGCGATTACTGATCACGGAATGCGCATTCCCGGCGGGCCTCACCCCTATTATTTTGGCAATATTAAAGCAGTTCCGGCGGTTTTGGACGGGGTGCGGGTTTTGCGGGGCGCGGAATGTAACATCCTTGATGAATTTGGCAGACTAGACTTATCTCCGGACATGCTAGCAAAGCTAGATATTGTATTAGCCGGATTTCACGTGCCGGTTTCGCCTTGCAGTACCCCGGAAATAAACACCCGGGTTTTAGCTGAAGCGATGAAAAATCCATATCTGGATATTTTAGTGCATACCGGAAATCCAGAGTACCCAGTTGTGCCTGAGCTTTTGGTGGCGGCGGCACGGGAAAATCGTGTTGCGCTGGAAATTAATAATTGTTCGCTAACTACAACACGACATGGCAGTAAACCAATTTGTTTGGAAATAATTAATTTATGCAGGGATCTTGATGTGACGGTTTCACTTGGGAGCGATGCGCATTTTCCAACCTTAGTTGGTGACGTATCGGCAGGAATCGAATTGTTAATGGAATGTAATTACCCATTGGAACGGGTGCTGAATTTTAACGAAAAACTATTACTGGCTCATCTCAATCGAAACTTTGCCCGAGGAATATAAAGGGAGGTGAATGAATTGGCGGAAACAATAATGCCTGAAATCAAATTGCTGATAATAACTGGGATGTCCGGCGCTGGAAAATCGCAAACGGTCAACGTATTGGAAGATTTGGGTTATTACTGTATTGATAATATTCCGCCATCATTTATCCCGAAATTTGCCGAGCTATGCTCGCAAGCCGGAAATGTTACAAAAGCTGCTTTGGTTGTTGATATTCGTGGGGGCGGATTTTTTTCGACCTTCGATAAAGTGCTCGAAGAAATGTTGGTCAGTAAACGGGCGTTTGAATTGTTATACCTGGAAGCGGCTGATACTGTATTGATCCGCCGATACAAGGAGACCCGCCGCAGGCATCCGTTATCAAGGAATGGCCGTGTTGAAGATGGAATAGCAATTGAACGTCAACAATTGGAGCGAATTCGCGCATACGCCACCAATGTTATTGATACCTCAGAACTTTCTACTGGCCAATTAAAAGAAAAACTAATCATGCTGTATGGGGATAAATCACAAGATGATACTATGGCTGTCACAGTGTTGTCTTTTGGTTTCAAATATGGCATACCACTTGATGCGGACAATGTTTTCGATGTGCGATTCTTGCCAAATCCGTATTATCAGGAAAATTTGCGGATGAAAACCGGACTTAACAAAGAAGTTGCGGATTATGTTTGGAAATGGCCAAAGACGCAACAGTTTTTGCATAAACTTTACGATATGCTGGATTTCCTATTGCCTAGTTATGTTCAAGAAGGTAAAGGACAAGTAGTAATTGCTATTGGTTGTACCGGAGGTATGCATCGCTCAGTTTTTATCGCGGAAAAAGTTTTTGAGTTGGTAAAATTGCGCGGTTACAAAGCAGAGATTGTGCATCGGGATGCCGAACGCAATTTGCTTGATTTGCGACGGCGGCATAGTAATAGAGAATAATTTGAAACAGGTGATTTTTTGAAACGCAGATATATGCAGTTGTTGTACCCGGGTATGCATATCAAACGCTGGCTATTATTGGCGTTGGTTTCGCTATCAATAGCCAGTTTCGGCTTGGGTTTATTTTTAAATTACAATTTGATAATGTATGTTGAAGGACTGATTTTTAGTTACGCGCATTATTTATTTGGCTGGCCGTTCTACTCAATAGTGCAGTTTACAGGTTTACTGATATTCTGTTTGGGAGTTGTTGTCACTTATTTTTTTGTTAAGCGCGGATTGCGTAATATGGTTTATGAATTATTGCCTGGTGAACACGGGCATATCATTGACAACTTGTTTAAAGGGCGACGACTGCGAAGCGGGCCGAAAATTGTGGCTATTGGCGGGGGCACTGGATTGTCAGTTTTGCTTAGAGGCTTGAAAAGCATTACTGCAAATATTACTGCAATTGTGACTGTGGCTGATGATGGTGGCTCGTCGGGTGCGTTACGCGAACAACTACACATTGTCCCGCCTGGTGATATGCGCAATTGTATGGTTGCATTATCGGACGCTGAACCGCTGATGGAACGGATCATGCAGCACCGTTTTGATTCTGAAGGCGCGTTGGGCGGTCATAGTCTGGGCAACCTTTTTATTGCAGCTTTGGCTAAAGAACTTGGCGACATTGAACTGGCGATGGAAGCGGCAAGTAAACTACTAAAAATTAATGGTAAAGTAATTCCCTCAACAAAACAAAACATTCGGTTATGTGCCGAAATGGCCGACGGCGAGATAGTCGTTGGTGAATCGAAAATCACTAAAGCTGGTAAGAAAATTCACCGGGTATTTTTGGATACATTGGATGTCAATGTTCCGGCTTCAGCGATTGATGCAGTTTTGAATGCGAATATTATCATTTTCGGACCGGGAAGCTTATATACCAGTATTATCCCGAATTTACTACTTGGACAATTGACAGATGCAATTAAGCGCTCTAGCGCTGCCAAAATATATATTTGCAATGTGATGACTCAATCTGGGGAGACCGATGGCTACAGCGCTTCGGATCATGTACAGGCCATTCTCGATCACGCCGGAAAGGTTGTTGAATATGTCGTTGTAAATAACCGCGAAGTTATCCAGTCGTTAAAAGAGCTGTATGCCGGTAAAAAGGCTTTTCCAGTGCTCGGGGATATAGATAAAATTCGGGAATTGGGAGTTATCCCGGTCGAGGCCGATATTATTTGCGAAACCAATTATGTTCGTCACGACCACACAAAACTTCCGGATGTTATTATTGAGTTGGTATATGGTATTCTTGGCAAAAACAAACGTCGATTTTGGGATAAATTTATTAGGAACTAGATAACAGGTGAGTTATGTCCTTTTCAATGGAAGTAAAAGACGAAACCGCGCGGGTATTGACCCAAAATGATTGTTGCAAGATTGCCGAAACAGCAGCGTTTTTTCGCGCAGCCGGGAAACTGATTCTTGGTGGAAACAATTTGGTCGGCGTTTCCGTTGTTTCTGGTAGCGCTAGCGTTGTTCGTAGATATTATTCGTTAATTAAACTGCTTTCTAACTGCGAAGCCGATATCGTAGTCAGTAAAAGCACCCGGCTGAAAAAAAATAGCCGCTATGAATTGCGGGTAGCGCCGCATCCGGCCGTTGTTCAGCTACTAATTCTGCTTGGCATGTGGAAAGACAACGGTTATGTTGTTCACGACCGTACCTTGAAAAACTTCGCCAAGAAAAGTTGCTGCCGTAAAGCAATTTTGCGCGGTTTTTTTTTGGGAGCCGGCTCGCTTAGCAGTCCCAAAGGTGACTATCACTTGGAAATAAATTTGCCAAGTTCCGAAGCAAACTTGGTGATTACCCGTTGCTTGAAAACTTTTGCAATTTCAGCAGGAATTGTCGAGCGCAAGGAAAATTTGATAATGTATATCAAAGAAGCCGAGGCAATTATCGATTTTTTAAGGATAGTTGGCGCGCACAATTCAGTTTTACACTACGAAAATGCCCGGGTAATAAAAGATATGCGTAATCGCATCAATCGTGAGGTGAATTGCGAAACAGCCAATTTGCAAAAAACTGCCCGGACTGCCGGTAGGCAGATAGAAAAAATACATACAATTATTGCTTTACGAGGTATCGACTGGTTGCCGGCGGTATTAAAAGCAACTGCGGAAGCAAGGGTGAATAACCCTGAGGCATCGATTGGCGAATTAGTTGAAATAATCGCTGACGGCACATCGAAATCAGGTATCAATCACCGATTGCGACGACTGGAATACTTAGCTGACGAAATGACTAAGGAGCAAACATGAAAAAAATATCGATAGTTGTACCAATTTTCAACGAAGAGGCAAACATTGAATATTTCAGTAACGCTATTTCTCAAGTGCTGTCGCCGTTAGCATATGAATGGGAGCTGATTTTTGTTGATGACGGATCAACTGATGCAACACCGTTTCTGATTCATCAGCTGGCGTTGCGCGACAATCGGGTTAAGGGTTTTCAGTTGTCGCGCAATTATGGCCATATGGCAGCGTTGTCTTGTGGATTAGATAACGCCGAAGGGGATGCAGTGATTTCCATGGATGGCGATATGCAGCATCCCCCGGAAATAATCCCGCAATTATTGGAACTTTGGGAGCAGGGTTACGAGGTAGTGCAAACTTTGCGGAAAAGCACCGAAGGTGTTTCCCTGTTCAAAAAAGTTACCTCGGCATTTTTTTATAAGCTGATGAATTCAATGTCCACGGTTCAGATTGCTGAAGGCGGTTCGGATTTTCGGCTGCTCGATCGTCAAGCAGTATTGGCTTTTAGAAAATTTCGTGAAGAGAGCAGATTTATTCGCGGTATGGTAAGTTCGCTAGGTTACAAAAAAATCACGGTGGACTTTGTTGCATCGCCGCGGTTTGCCGGTAAGTCAAAATATTCGCTGGGCAAAATGATGCATTTTGCGTTGGATGGAATTACTGCTTTTTCAAAAACTCCGCTACGGTTAGTGTTTTATTTTGGCTTGCTTTGCGGATTGCTCAGTATTATATTAATTGCTCACGTTTTTTATATCGTCTATTTTACTAACTTAGCGGCACCCGGCTGGGCATCTACTACTGCATCCATAGCTTTTATTGGCGGTATTCAGATGATGGGATTAGGAGTTATCGGTGAATATATCGGGCGAATTTTTGAAGAAGTGAAACGAAGACCAATTTATTTGATTAGTCAGAAAATTGGTGATGTTAATACTTTGCAAAATAATAATGAATAGTGTATAATACCGTCGAGCTTTAAGCCTAAACCAGCTCAGGTACGGGGGAACCATTAGAACGTGTGCAGTTACTGCGAAACCGCTATTGCATACGTATCGGGGTGAAGACGAAAGAGTAATCAAGTAGTCAGGGCGCCTTCTGCCCTAACCCGACAGCTAACCTCGTCGGCTATATGAAGGGAGATCTAGAGTGGATTTCAGAAGATTTATTTCTATTGGCGTGTTTAGTATTATTTTTTCACTGACAATGCTGGCATCAGCAGCTTTTCAACAAGGCGACAGCGGTCAAGATGTCAAAGACGTGCAAACAAAATTACAAGCGCTTGGGTACAACTTAAGTGTCGATGGAAGTTTTGGACCGGTCACTGCCAATGCCGTCAAAAAATTTCAAGCTGATCACGGATTAACTACAAATGGCGAAATCGGCGATCAAACCTATCGGATGTTGATGGAACGAGACATTCCAGTCAGTCGTGGCGATGCTTCAACTTCCAAGGTGCGGCGGGTAACGTCGTTGGCGTTGCGCTATTCCGGAACCCCATATGTGTTTGGCGGAACAACGCCAAGCGGATTTGATTGCTCAGGTTACGTGCGCTATGTATATGCGCAAATGGGAGTAAACCTGCCGAGATGTGCGGATGAACAGTATTTGGTCGGTCGAAGCGTTAGTTATTCGGAGTTGCAATCCGGCGACTTAGTTTTTTTTCAAACCTACGCGCCCGGTGCATCGCATGTGGGTATTTATCTTGGAAACGACAAATTTGTAGCTGCTTCGTCTTCGCAGGGCGTTCGAATTGACTCAATGAGCAGCGCATATTATTCAAGCCGGTATATCGGAGCTCGCCGCGTAAGCTAAGCAGTATTTTATTTGGGAAGGAATTACCTTCCCTTTTTTTATATCATTTCACTATCATCGTTGGAATTTGAGGAATATGTTTGAGTTTTATTTTCAAAAATTTATTAAACCTTATTGGATTATTGTATCTTTAGCAATAATCAGTTTTTTTCTGGCTACCTATGCAAATCTGACGATGCCATATGTAGTGCGCTATTTTTTGGATGTCACGCTAAACGAACGAGCCGCTGACCCTAGTCACTACGCGCTGTTTGAAGTGGTGCGCGATTTGGTTTTGTTGTATACACTAAAGGGCGTTTGTTTTATGACCTATCAGATGTTGTTAGGCAGAGCCGGTACGAAATTTGTAATAAAACTGCGCGAAGCGATGTTCGCCCGGGTAATGAACTTGCGCCTGGATTATTTTGACAAAAACAAGCGCGGCGATGTGTTGTCGCTTTTTACTAATGATTTAGCTGCGATTCAACAGGCTCTTACCGTGGGAATGATTGATTTTATGCTGGAAACTCTCGGTTTGATAGCGCTTGTCGGCGTGATGTTGTGGATGAGTTGGAAACTGACGATCATTACTATTGTCGTGCTACCAATTATTGCTTTAGCTACTCATCTGTTCAAAAACAAGTTGTATCATTACGGGGGCAGAATTCTTGAGGTTCAAGCCGATGTAACCGAATTATTACATTTTTTTGTAAGCAGTGTTAAGGTTATTCGCAGCTATGTTCGTGAAAATTACGAACTTAAGCGATTTGAGCAGGAGCAAGCCAAGTCCCTGACAGTTTTTATGAAAATGCAAAAATATCGCGCCTTGCTGTTGTCGTTATCTGAGGTTTTGGCGATGCTCGGCATTGTAGCCATTTTAATTTTTGGCGGCAGTTTAATTATCAACAAGGAACTGACAGTAGGCTATATGTTTGCTTTCTTAGTTTACTTGATAAATTTGCCGGTTCCGGTGAAAAAAATTGTCGATGCGTTTACCGCTTTAAGACTAGGGTTAGTGGCTTGGGAGCGGATTGAGCTGCTTGAACAACAGCCACTTGATGTGCCCAGTGGTAGCGCAGAAGTAGTTTTTGCCGGCGGTAGAATAGATTTTTGTGATGTTTCTTTTGGCTATGGTTCGGAAAAAGTACTTGATTCGATAGCTTTTTCAGTACTCCCGGGTGAGTTTTTCGCGGTTGTGGGAACTAGTGGCGCCGGCAAGTCTTCGCTGGCCTCGTTAATATTGAGATTTGCTGATGTAGATAGCGGTGAAGTCAAATTTGAAGGTAAGAATATCGCCACTTATAGGCGTGATGACTATCGGAAACATATTGGCTATATCCAGCAAGAGGCGTTCCTCTTTAGTCAGACGATAAGTGAAAACATTCGTTATGGAAACTTTGAAGCAAGTGATGAGGAAGTTATTGCCGCTGCCGTCTTGGCCAACGCCGACGAATTCATCCAACGCTTGCCACAAAAATATCAAACCAACGTCGGCACTTATGGTTCCAAACTTTCCGGTGGTCAACGCCAACGAATTGCGTTAGCGCGGGCGATGCTGAAAAAACCGAAACTCTTAGTGCTTGACGAACCAACTGCCGCTTTAGACAGCCTGAGTGAGCAACAAGTTTTTGCTGCCATAAAAAATGCATGTCGGGGAATTACGACAGTATTGATTACTCACAATTACCAATTATTGTCTGACGACGACCGAATAATCTGCTTGGATAAAGGTAATATTATTGAAACCGGTAATCACAAAGAATTGTTGGAGAAACGCGGTTATTATTATTATCTGTCAAATATGTGTAAAATCGCTGAGGAATGTGAGGATTAATTTGGGTTTGATTGAATTTTCTGACGTAACCTTTGCGTATGGCAATAGTTGGGTGTTGAAGTCAGTTGATTTCAAGACGCGTTCGGGCGACTTTGTCGGAATCGTCGGTCCAAACGGCGCCGGGAAAACGACTTTTTTGAAATTAGCGGCAGGAATAATCAGCCCTAATAGCGGAACAATTCGTATTTCAGGCAAAGCGCCAATTGTTGCGGCGCGAAAAGGTTTAGTTGGCTATGTTTCTCAATTGCAAAATGATAATAGCTCTGGTTTTCCTGCAACAGTCAGTGAAATAGTGGCGCTAGGAACATTGCGTAGTCCGGCAAAAGTCCGCGCACATATCGTTCAGCATATATTAGAGATTACCGGACTTAATGGTTATGAAAAAACGCTGATTAGAGAACTGAGCGGCGGATACCGCCAGCGAATGATGGTGGCTCGAGCCTTGGCACAAAACCCGCGAGTGCTATTCTTAGACGAACCGACTAGCGGCATAGATGCTCCGAGCGGTAAAAAGTTGTTCGAGTTACTGCGCAATCTTAATCAACGGCTGGGGATTACGATCGTTATGGTAAGTCACGATATTATTAATATCACCGAGTATATGCAGAAGGTAGTTTGTGTAAATAAAGGTATTTGTTTTAACGGTAGCGCGGCTGAATTCAAAAACAATCATCTGCATCAGCATTTGTTGTTTGAATTCCCGACTATGGATACAATGAAAACAATTAATTAGTTTCGGAGGAATCAATGTCAGGACATAGTAAATGGGCAAATATTAAGCATCGAAAAGGCAAACAAGACGCGTTGAAAGCAAAAGCTACTACAAAAATTGGTCGCGAGATTATGATCGCTGTGAAAAACGGTGGCTTGGATCCTTCAATGAATATGAAATTGAAATTGGCGCTTCAAAAAGCCAAAGAAAATAACATACCGAAGGATAATATCAATCGGGCGCTGCAAAAAGGCGCTGGCGGTGGCGATTCTAGTAATGTTGAAACGATAATGTATGAAGGTTATGGTCCGGGCGGCGTGGCAGTTTTGGTGGAAACTATGACTGATAACCGTAACCGTACAGTAGCCGATGTTCGGCATTCTTTTACAAAATACGGCGGAAATCTTGGTGAAGCCGGCTGTGTTTCCTGGATGTTCAAAAACAAAGGATTATTTATCGTCGAGCAACACGAAAAAATTAGTGAAGATGAATTGATGCTGGCAGTATTAGAAGCTAATGCCGAGAGCTTTGATGCCGAAGACGAAGAAATTGAAATCACTTGCGCGCCGGATGCATTTGAAGCTGTACAGCTGGCGATAGAGGCGCTGGGTTTGGAGCCGGTATTGGCGCAAATCAGGATGATTCCTGATATTACGTTAGCACTGTCAGCGGATGACGATGTCAAAATGCAAAAGTTGCTGGATGCGCTTGAAGAGCATGATGACGTTAACGAAGTTTATACTAACTATGAATTTCCCGAAGACGCGGAATAATATGCTGGCATTGGGCATCGATCCCGGTACGGCTATTTGCGGCTACGGACTGGTAAATGGTGTTGGCAGCAAGCTTATCCCCGTTCATCACGGGGCGGTTATTACTTCGCCGGCGCTGGAAATGCCGCTTCGATTATTAAAAATATTCAATGAATTGAATGCCATAATTACTGAATATCGACCAGATGTAGTAGCTATTGAGCAATTATTTTTCAACAAAAATGTTAAAACTGCGCTTTCGGTTGGACAGGCGCGCGGTGTAATCATGTTGGCAGCAGCAAAAAATAATTTGCCGATTTTGGAGTACACGCCGTTACAAGTGAAACTGGCAGTTGTTGGATATGGGCAAGCTGACAAACAGCAAGTGGCTTTTATGATCATGCGATTACTGGGAATTAAAGAGCAACCCAAACCGGATGATGTTACTGATGCGCTGGCTATTGCGGTATGCGCTATTCACAGCTCGGCCAACAGCGCTAGTTGGCGCTAAAGGGGGACAAATGATTGGTTTTTTGCGCGGAGCAGTTGATAGCGTCAGCGCTGATTATTGTTTTTTGGATTGCAACGGTGTGGGTTACCGGGTATTTATCCCGGAATCGACGCGGGGAAAACTGGTAGTCGGCTCTGTAATAAAATTATTTACCTATCTTCAGGTGCGTGAAGATGCGATGTTGCTATTTGGATTTTTTAGTAAAGAAGAATATGATTTATATATTTTGCTATTGAACGTCAATGGTGTTGGTCCAAAATTAGCGTTATCGGTATTATCGGCGATCGGGCCCGGGGAGTTTCGTTCGGCCATAGCCCAACAAAATTTATCGACTCTTACCAAGATATCCGGTGTCGGCAAAAAAACTGCCGAACGGATGATTGTGGAATTAAAAGATAAAGTTGGGATAATTGCTGGTAGTTGCGGTTCTAGCAGTCAATATTTTGGCGATTTACAAGGTGAAACGACGGAAATGAGCGATGCTGTACAAGCGCTAATGTCATTGGGGTATAACCGTAATGAAGTTAATCTGGTATTGCGAAAACTGGATCCGACCTTGAAAACAGCTGATTTGATAAAATTGGCGTTAAAAGAGTTTATGAAATAGGGCGTAAGTATGGAAGATAGAGTTATTGTTGGACAGGAATTAGCTGATGACAATTGGCAATATTCTTTGCGTCCAAAAAAACTGGCAGAATATATTGGACAAGAGCAAGTCAAAAAAAACCTGGGGATATTTATAAAAGCCGCCTTAAATCGCGCGGAGACACTGGACCATGTGTTGTTGTACGGCCCACCAGGGCTGGGGAAGACCACCCTTGCAACAATTATTGCCAATGAGATGGGTGTTAATTTACGCATTACGTCCGGACCGGCAATCGAGCGCCCGGGTGATCTAGCGGCAATTCTGACGAATTTGTCCGATAAAGATGTATTGTTTATCGATGAAATTCATCGGTTGAGCCGGACTGTAGAAGAAGTTCTCTATTCAGCAATGGAGGATTTCGCTTTAGACATTATTATCGGTAAGGGACCGAGCGCGCGTACTGTTCGGATTGATTTATCACCGTTTACACTGGTTGGCGCTACAACTCGCGCCGGTTCGCTGGCAGCGCCATTGCGGGACCGATTTGGAATTGTATCACGACTAGAATATTACAAAACGGATGAATTGTTGCATATTATTAATCGTTCTGCAGCTGTATTGAAAATTGCGCTCGAACAGCGTGGCGCCGAGGAAATTGCTCGTCGCTCGCGCGGGACACCGCGAATCGCCAATCGGTTGTTAAAGCGAGTACGTGATTTCGCCCAGGTTGAAGGGCAAGGAGTTATTACTGAAAATATTGCTGATTTAGCATTGGAGTTATTAGAGGTTGATAAACTGGGCTTAGATCGCACCGATCGCCGGTTACTGACAATGATAATCGAGCGATTCGATGGCGGACCGGTCGGATTAGATACAATTTCGGCATGCATCAGTGAGGAAACCGAAACTGTTGAAGATGTACTCGAACCGTTTTTGATGCAACTGGGCTTTATTCAGCGCACTCCGCGCGGACGGGTTGTCAATCGCGCAGCTTATGAGCATTTCGGATTGAACAAAAAAACTGTTGAACAGCGCGAACAACCGCCACTATTTGGCGAATAATAGAATATTCAGGAAGGTGTTAATGAAAATCGGGATTATTGGAATGGGAAATGTCGGCGCGATGTATGCAAAACGCTTGAGCCAAACTCACGACATTTTGGCTTATGATGCGGATGCGATAAAGCTCACGGAAATATGTCTGTTGAACGGTTATACGCAGTCTGAATCGGCAGAAGCTATTAGTAGCGAAGCGGACATTGTTTTTTTGGCGGTGAAACCCAACGGAGTAAAATCAGTACTCAGGCAGTTGCGCTGCACAGGCAAAATAGTTATCAGCACGGTCGCGGCAGTTGAACAGCAAAGCTACTATGAAGTAGTAGATAAAATAGCATTATTTAGAATTATGCCTTCGATGGTTAATAAAACCGGTGGCCCAATCATGGTCGTCCGGGGAAAATTTGCAAGCGATGATCAAGAGAATATTGTACAAGAATTATTGGCGTTAGTCGGAAAACCATATTCAATAACTGAGCGCGAAATGGACGCTTATATGTGTGTGATGAGTTGCTCGCCAGCAGTGTTTGCAGAATTTATCAAGCAATACGTTGAGAGCTTTTGCGCGAATTCCGGACTGGAAAGTGAAAAAGCACTTGATACGGCGTTAGATATGATTGAGCACTTAGTGCCGATTTTGCGAACTGAACGCTATGACATTATCAGGCAGGTTTGCACACCAGGTGGAATTACTGAGGTCGGAGTTCAGTATTTGGAAAAAAACAGTGATATATTTAATAAAATGGCCGACGAAATGTTGGCTCGCACCCAGGAAATATCTGCCGGTGTCCGCGAGCAGTAATGGCAGATAAAAAAATCCTCTTACATATTTGTTGTGGACCATGCGCGATATATCCGCTTCAGCGGTTGCGCGAGCTTGGCTTTACGGTGACCGGTTTCTTTTATAATCACAATATTCATCCATTCAAGGAGTATCAGCGCCGGCTGGAGACCGCGCAGCAGTTCGCAATTGATGAAAACTTGGACTTGATGGTCGGTGGCGGCTATGAATTGGAAGAGTTTTTACGAAATGTTGCCATTAACTATCGCGAACGTTGCGAATATTGTTACGCGTCGCGGCTGGAAAAGACTGTAGAATATGCCGAAAGAAATTCGTTTGAGCAATTCACCACCACTTTATTGGTCAGTCCATATCAGAAACATGATTTGTTGGTTGTGAAGGCGCAACAGGCAGCTAAAGCTGTCGGACCAATATTTTTTTATGAAGACTTTCGTAGTGGTTGGAAAGAAAGTGTTACGATTTGCCGCGAGCGCGGTTATTATCGTCAACCATATTGTGGCTGCATATATAGCGAGAAAGAACGTTATTGTCCGAAATAACCTGAGGTAATTGTGAAAAAAAAATTCGTTTTGGGCAGAGTTTTAATAGCGATAATAATTATCACTTGCCATTCGCTTGCGGCGCAAGCCGGCTTTTTTTCCAGCGATGCAACTAAACCATTGACAGCTACGACTGCTCTGCCGAATGCAACGACAACAGTGAAAATTGGATTAGCTATCGAAAAATCATCATTGGAAC
Source organism: Bacillota bacterium (assembly GCA_037129925.1). GTDB lineage: Bacteria > Bacillota > Negativicutes > JBAXTZ01 > JBAXTZ01 > JBAXTZ01. The sequence continues at coordinate 62,430 of JBAXTZ010000008.1, read as the reverse complement.
TTTCAGCTGATGCGCCATTTTATTTGTTGGATTCATCGGGAAAAAAAATCTTGGCAAAATTTTCGGCAAATGAAAAAGTAACTTTGGTTAGTAGCGATTCCATGCTAGTTTGTAATGGAAAAAAATACTCACCCAGTCTGCTGGTTTCTACAAAAGCCGATGATTCAACGACGGCTTTGGTCTTTGACAAACATAAATTTCGCGGTGATTTCATCGTTGACTGTAGTGGTAAAGATAATAAATCGCTAAATCTTATTAACATTGTCTCATTGGAAAAATACCTATATAGTGTTATTGGTTCGGAAATTTCGACCGCTTGGCCGCTGGAGGCCGTCAAAGCTCAGGCGATTGCCGCGCGCTCCTTCGCCGTTTTCAACTTGACCGCCAAAAAAAAATACCCGAGTTTCGATATGCTTTCAGATACCAGCGACCAAGTCTATCTGGGGAAAGTCGTCGAGGATAGCAAAGGACGTAAAGCGGTAGACGATACCCGAGGAATAATTGTGGTTGCAGCCGGTAAAGTAGCCCAAACATTATTTATGGCCAGTAGCGGCGGTCGGACGGCTTCGTCTTATGAAGTGTGGGGGAACAATTGTTCATATTTGCAATCGGTGGTCGATTACGATGAGCAATCACCATATTTCCGTTGGGAAAAGCAGATCGCCCTGGTTGATTTTGATACAGCATTGTTGAAAAACGGCATAAAATGCGGCGCAGTTGAGGAAGTATTGTTGTCGCCACTAAACGATGCTTCCAGAGATAATTATTCTGGTGACCGGAGTACGAGCGGACGTGTTAAGCTATTAGCGATAATCGGGCATGACAACACCGTTGAATTATCCGGTAGCGAAATGCGCCGAATGTTTGATTTGCGGAGCACACTGTTTGAAATCAAGATTTCCGCCGGAAAGATTATTTTTAACGGCCGAGGCTGGGGGCACGGTATTGGCATGTCGCAATGGGGAGCCAAGCAAATGGCCGAGGCGAAAAAAGACGGTGGAATGGCGGCTAAATACCCGGAGATTCTACAGCATTACTATAGCGGAAGCAGTCTGAAACGTTTGTATTAAAAATAGCATACTATTTTCTCCAAAACCTGCAAAACAGTTCGCGAGATTTATCTTTGGAGAATGCCGGCGGCCACAGTTGTGGCGGTTTATCATGGCGCATCGCCGAACTAATATGTGAATACAAATCGCTGTTTGTTTGCTCCAATAATCTAATAAGTTCTTTTGTCTCCTGCCGTTTGGTTTTACCATCAAACGGACAGGGATTTTTTATTGGCGAAATTCCGGTTATGCGGTGGGTGTTTACCAGCTCGTGTTCGCGCAGATAGCATAGCGGCCTGATTACCGTAATTCCCGTCCGGTCGAGATAAGTTTTCGGCTGAAAAGTACCCAGCTGACCGGATTGAAGGATGTTCATCAAAAAAGTTTCGACGAAATCGTCATTGTGGTGCGCATAGGCTACTTTATTGTAACCGTTAACTTTAGCATAGTTATTTATCGCGCCCCGGCGAAAAAAAGCACAAGAATAACAGGGATCTTTGCCATTTTGGTTTTCGATTATGCCTTTAATATTTACTTGCTCACTATGAAACGGTAAATTTAGGGTTGAGCAAAATTCGGACAAACTCTCAATCGGAAAATTATCGGAAAACATTCCGTCCATGGTGTACACGCCCAATCGGAAATTAAATGGCGCGTATTTTTGAATTTCGCGCAGTGCATAAGTCATAAATAAGCTATCTTTTCCGCCGGACAAGCCGATCAAAATCGAATCGTTTTCAGTAAGTAAATCAAATTCGATTACCGCCCGCCAAATTCGTGCCAAATAGTCCTTTAATTCCAAATCAAACCACCCACTTTTCTGCGAATTCCGGAATTTCTTCGGCAAAGTATTGTCCGATTTTTCGAATCTCGTCCATTACGGTATTAATTCCACTTGCTGAGCGATACCAATTGGATTTAGTGTTATTGTTGCTATCTGGAACCAAGGTGACAAAAAAAGAAAACTCTTTTGCGAAAGCTGTCTGGTAGGTGAGCAGACAGCGGCGGGAATGAAAACCTTTAGCGACTATTATTGCGGAATTGATGTTCAACTGCAGTTTTTCAATGAGCGCCATAGTAAAATCGGCATTGTTGAAAGTGTTGCGCGCCAGCGGTTCGGTGATGATCGCCGATTCAGGAACGGCAAGTTCAATTAACAGGTTTTTCAGCCACAGCGCTTCGGCGATGCCGTCGGGCAGACGATGATTAGCGCCACCGGATGGGATTATTAACGGAGCATAGCCGGCATGAAATAATTCTGCCGCGCGAACTGCCAGTTGCGGATGATGGCTGCCAGGAATGAAAATGGCATCGGCTTTTTTGAGCTTCGTTTCAATAAAGACAAAATCGGTAAATAATTGTATTGGTGAATTCATAATATTTTCCTTTTGTGAAATAGTAAATTCCATTATAATAGAAGAACAGTGTTTTTGAAAGCAAGCGTGGAGGTTGATGATGAAAATTCTGGATATTATTGGACCGGTTATGATTGGTCCTTCAAGTTCGCATACCGCCGGAGCAGCCAGGTTAGGGAAAATGGCGCGGCTTATTTTGGGGGAGGCGGTAGTACAAGCAAATATGAAATTGCATGGCAGCTTTCGCGATACTTATCGTGGCCACGGCACTGACCGGGCGATTATCGCCGGTTTGCTGGGCTATGAAGCTGATGACGAGCGCCTGCGCGATAGTTTTCAATATGCCAAAGAGGCCGGTATGGAGTTTAGTTTTTCACCGATCACTTTAAGGAATGCCCATCCCAACACCGTTGTTTTTGAGTTGACTGGTATTAGCGGCAAAAAAGCTAATATTGTTGGCTGTTCGATTGGCGGCGGGGCAATCGAGATAACAGAAATTGGCAACTATCAGGTACAACTAGATGGTACCTATCCTTCGATAATTGTCATCTGTAGCGATGTTCCCGGAATACTGGCCAAAGTAGCCTCGGTGTTTTCAATATATTCCATTAATATTGCACTGATGAAGCAAAGCCGGCAAGGCAAAGGCTCTGCCGGTGAAGATATGATGATTTTTGAGACTGACCAACAGCTGCCAGATGATTTGTGTAATTTTATTAATCGTATTGAAGGCGTAAAGAAAAGCTTTATTCTGCCGTCATTATAAGGAGATGCGATGAGAGAATTTGATAATTATTCAGACTTTATTGATCAAGCTGAAAAGCAAGGAATCTCGATTGGCAAGCTTGCCATTGAATATGAGGCTTATCAACAGGGTAAATCCGAGGAAGAAGTAAAGAGTATTATGACAGCGCGAGCCAAAGTTATGATGGCGGCGGTGCAGGACGGACTACAGGGACGAAAATCGTTGAGCGGTTTGGTCGGCGGCGCTGGAAAACAGTTTGTAGAATACATGGCTGATGGCAAGGCGCTGTGTAATGATTTTTATGGAAAGACTCTAGCCTATTCTTTGGCGGCAAACGAAGCCAATGCCTGCATGGGGCGCATTGTTGCATCGCCTACGGCCGGTTCTTGCGGAATAATGCCGGGAATTTTTTTGGCGGCAAAAGAGTGTTTTGCTTTAACTGATGATCAAATAGTCGAAGGGCTTTTTGTAGCCGGAGCCGTAGGAGTAATTATTGGTAAAAAAGCCTGCTTCGCCGGCGCCGAAGGCGGCTGTCAGGCCGAGTGCGGTTCGGCAGCGGCAATGAGCGCTGTTGCCTTGGCTTCAATGCTTGGATGCAGCTATCAAGCTGCAAGCGACGCCGGTGCGATAGTTTTTAAAAGCTTGTTGGGACTGGTTTGCGACCCGGTTGCCGGACTAGTTGAAGTGCCTTGTGTTAAACGTAATGCCGCGTCAGCGTTGATGGCACTGATGGCGGTAGATATGGTACGTGCCGGTATTACTTCGACTATTCCGTTGGATGAAACAATAGATGCCATGGGTGCCGTAGGCTCGACGATGCCGTCAGAGCTACGCGAGACCGCGCGTGGCGGGCTTGCGGTCACACCGACTGGTCTCGCAATAGCTGAGCGGGTGTTTGGCAAATAAAGCTGATTGCTTTTTTTGTTAAAAAGAACTAAAATGATTTTCTGACTCAGCAAATACTGTTGAGGCTATGCAAAAGTATGGGAGAAGTATGTTAAAATTTGGAACTGATGGTTGGCGCGCAGTGATTGCAGACGAGTTCACTTTTGATAATGTCCGGTTGGTCGCCCTTGCGGTAGCAATGTATGCAAAAGAAAATGCCGGCTATTATCAAGAAAAAGGGCTAGATGGCATTTGTGTAGGCTACGATGCCCGATTTTTGTCGAAAGAATTTGCTGAGCAAGCGGCAGCGGTAATTGCTAATCAGGGAATAAAAGTTTGGTTTAGCGACAGTTTCTGCGCAACCCCGGCGTTTTCCTGGGCGGTAGTCGACCGAAAGGCTATCGGCGGAGTAGTTATCACTGCCAGTCATAATCCCCCTGTCTATAACGGGTTTAAGTTCAAAGCTTGGTATGGCGGTTCAGCGTCTCCAGAAATAATAAACGATTTAGAGAAACAATTGCGCATCTTGGAAGCAAGCTCCGTGATTGTTGGTAAAGAAACGCTGCCGGAAACTGTTGAATACTTTTCGCCGCAGGATAGTTATCTGGAGCACATCCGGGAAATGTTAATTCCGGAAACAATCAGTGGTTATCAGGCGAAAATTGTTTTTGACATGATGCATGGATCGACTCAAGGTTTAGCAAAGCGCTTTGCAACCGAATACAACTTGAATATGTCGGAGTTTCGCGGAGTTGTTAATCCCGGATTTGACGGAGTTAACCCGGAACCCATTGAGCGCTATCTGAGTAAACTTCGCGAGGAAGTGTTACGCGTAGGCGCTGATTTTGCGCTTGCCACTGATGGCGATGGTGATCGCATCGGCGCGATGAGTAGTGACGGTAGTTTCGTATCCTCACACCACATTATCGCGCTATTGGCTCGGTATTTGATAGAAAGTCGCGGCTGGACGGGCGGAATTGTCAAAACAGTTACGGTTTCGGGCTTGCTCGATGCAACAATAAGTAAATTCAATCGCAAACTATATGAAACACCAGTCGGGTTTAAGTATATTGCCGAGTTGATGAATAGCGAAGATATTTTAATTGGCGGCGAAGAATCTGGCGGTATTGGCATAAAAAATTATATTCCCGAACGCGACGGATTGTTGCTTGGTATGTTGATAATTGAAATGTGTGCTCATTATAATAAGCCGCTGGGTAAATTACTGGACGATTTAATGAATGAAGTTGGCTATTTTTATTTTCATCGCGAGGACATTCATTTGCAACGGTCGCAAATCGATCAGTTGATGACAACGCTTAATGTGAAACCGGACAGCGTTGACGGCATGAAAGTTTTAAAATATAATACTAGTGATGGTGTTAAGCTTTTTCTGGAAAATAGTTCATGGGTGATGGTGCGCGCATCCGGCACTGAGCCGGTATTGCGTGTTTACGCCGATGCGCCGTCAATGGAACAAGCAACCGCGCTGGTAAAAAGAATGGTGAGCTATGCCCGAAGTTTTTAAAAAAGTTCGCAAAGCAGTAATTCCGGCAGCCGGTTTAGGAACAAGGTTTTTACCGGCGACCAAGGCCCAGCCCAAGGAAATGCTGCCGATTGTCGATAAACCGGCTATACAATATATTGTCGAAGAAGCCCGCGCCTCCGGGATTGAAGATATTTTGATCATTACCGGTCGCAATAAGCGTGCGATCGAAGATCACTTTGATCGGTCGCTGGAATTGGAACTAATGCTCAAACGTTCCGGGAAATACGATTTATTGGAAATGGTAAATGAGATTTCTGGAATAACAATTCATTTTGTCCGCCAAAAAGAACCGCGCGGACTTGGTCACGCGGTTTTGTGCGCAAAAAACTTTGTTGGTGATGAACCGTTTGCGGTATTATTAGGTGATGATATTATTGATGGCGAGGTACCCTGTCTTAAACAATTGATTAATGCTTATCAAGACTTTGGTGGTTCAATTCTTGGCTGCCAAGAAGTACCGCTGGAAAAAGTTTCTTGTTATGGAATTGTAAAACCCGAACAAATTAATGAGAGAGTAGCACGGGTACTGGGGATGGTTGAAAAACCAGCGCCGGAAGACGCGCCGTCAAGGCTTGCAGTATTAGGACGATACATTATCGAACCGGAGATTTTTAAAATATTGGAGAAAACTCCACCCGGGAAAAATGGCGAAATACAATTGACCGATGCCTTGCAGGAGTTGGCGGCAAAAAAACCGGTTTATGCGCTAAATTTTGAAGGACGACGCTACGATACCGGCGATAAACAGGGCTATCTGGAAGCAATAGTCGATTTTGCTTTAAAACGTCAAGATTTGCGGGATAATTTTCTAAAATATATCATGACCAAGATTGGAAAAAATTAATTTAAGGAGTTAGTTATGTCAGACAATACTTTGCGTTTGGAATCAGGATTTCAATTAAATTATGAGAACATGTTTGGCGTCGATCGACTGCAACGTCGGGATATTACAACGCGGAGCGCGAAACTCAAAAAGGCCCATAAAGCCATTCAAGAAATGCGCTCAACCGGAATTATTCGCGGGCATTTATCTAAAGACGGAACGCCGGAAAAGGTGTTGTTTTCCCAGTTACCTTATGTTAAAGAAGGTAACTTGAATTCGCCGGCTAGTATCGAAAGACTTAAAGAATTTGGCGAGAGTCTGCGCTTCAACGTTGATACCGTTGTTTCATTTGGTATTGGTGGATCGTACCTCGGTAACAAAGTTTTGTTCGATGTTCAGTGTGGTGAATTTTGGAATGCTAAATCACAAGAGTGGCGAAATGGTTACCCACAGTTATATTTTCACGGTCAAAACATGGATCCGCGCCGGACGACTGATCTGGTCGAACGACTTTTTGTCGATGCTGAGGAAAAAGCTGCTAAAGGCGAGAAATTCAGCCTTTGCTTGGTTGTTATTTCCAAGTCCGGGGCGACGTTAGACACGATGTCGACATTTATGACTGTCTACGAAATATTCAAGTCCCGTCCCGAGTTGTGCGATCTGACAGTTGTCGCGGTGACCGATCCGCGAACTGATTCTGGGGAAACGCTGCTGCACAAACTTGCCAAGGAAGAAGGCTGGGAAATGTTTTCCGTTCCGGATGGTGTCGGCGGGCGATTTAGTATATTTTCTGAAGTTGGCTTGATTACGGCGGCTTGTATCGGCTTTGATATCGATGGATTTTTGGCCGGAGCCAAGGCAATGGATTTTGCCTGTCAAACGGAAGATGTTTGGCAAAATCCGGCGATGCTAAATGCAATAATGAAATACGTTGCTGGTGAAAAATATGGTCGGGATATCGAAGTATTTATGCCATATGCTGATTATTTGAAATCAGTTTCAGAATGGTATATTCAGTTGTTGGCGGAATCACTGGGCAAACGTCTGGATCGCAGTGGCAATGAAGTCTATTACGGTCGCACTCCGATAGTGGCGGTCGGCACAACCGATATGCACGCGCAAACTCAACAGCATCAAGATGGTAAGCGCGATAAAATTGTCCAATTTCTCAGAGTTGAAAATTGGAGTTATGACCCGATCGTACCGGATTGTTTCCCGGACGTTCCAAAACTCCATGAAATCGCCGGCAAAACGCTCAGTCAAGCTTTGGACGCGGCTTTAATGGCCAATGCTCAGGCGTTGTCCGGCGACAATCGCATGAATGCCGAGTTTGTATTACCGGCGGTGAGCGCTTATCATCTAGGTGAATTGTTGTATATGTTGGCGTTATCTATTGCTTACGAAGGCGAATTTGCCGACGTAGATGCTTTTGATCAGCCTGGAGTTGAAGCGTATAAGCGAATACTAGGGCCGCTAATGAATAAATAGGCTAAGCTTTAGAACGCTCGGCCTAATAAACAGCCCCCAATAAATGGGGGCTGTTGCTATGAGGGACTATGCTCGAATTGGTTGGAACGGTATCTAGTGTTCTATTTGAAAACGAGAAACGGAGTTATACCGTTTTTCGCTTAGTTGCTGAAGATAAGACCGGTACTTTGAATGTGACTGTAAATTCGTTTGCGCCGATGGTTGGTGAAATGGTAACTGTTAGCGGTGAATGGATTACGCATCATCGTTACGGAAAACAATTTGCCGGCGTCCAATGGCGGCCGAACGATAAAAGAATAATGGATAATATTGCATTATTTTTGGAACAACGGGTGACTGGTGTCGGTCCAAAACTAGTCGCGCGGATAATTGCCAAATTTGGTGAGGATCTTTTAGAAGTGTTGCGCTCTAATCCGGAAAAGTTGACGGTAATCCGTGGAATTAGCTCAGGAAAAGCCCTGGAAATTGGCCAGCTGTTTACAGAACATAATGAGATTCGTGAAATAAAAACCTTTCTTGAGGATTATGGTGTGACCGGAAGTTTTGCGCCGCTTATTGCTACTTTTTATGGAGCGGCGGCTATCGAAATAATTCGCGACAATCCCTATCGGTTATGTGAAGATTTTGATGAAATTAGTTTTAAAATTGCCGATGCTATTGCGATAAAAGCCGGTTTAGACAATGGTTGTAAGTTGCGGATGCGCTCGGGAATAGTGTATTCGCTGCTTCAGTCGTTGCGTGAAGGCCATTGTTGTTATCCACGTGAAGGAATAGTTCGCTCAGCGCAAAAGCACTTGTCGTTGCCGGGTAGCGAAATAGATGACGAAATAGTCATGATGCTAAGAGACGGTGAATTGATAGCCGACGAAGATCGTGAACTGGAATTGCTGTTTTTGCCATTTATGGATAGTCTTGAGAACATGGCAGCGACGGCGCTGTTAAATATCAGCGCTGAGGCCGAAGTGTTTTCCGAACGGGAAATCAAAAGATTAGTAGACTTGATTGAAACACTTAGCCATATTCAACTGGCTACTCAACAAAAAACGGCAATAATATCGGCGCTGACTGAAGGCGTTACAATAATTACCGGTGGTCCAGGCACCGGGAAAACGACGATAATTCGTTGCCTGCGCGAGTTGTTTGAACATTGTGGATTGCAGATCGTTTTAGCAGCGCCTACTGGCAGGGCGGCGCGGCGGTTGTCCGATGCCAGCGGCGGAACTGCAACAACCATTCATCGATTGTTAGAAGCTCAGAGCAGTGAAGCAGAAATGAAATTTTTGAAAAATGAATTTAACCGGTTGGATGGCGATGTATTTATTATCGATGAAGCCTCAATGATGGATATTAGTTTATTTTATCATCTGCTCGAGGCGTTGCCCGAGGGCGCCAGATTGGTGCTGGTAGGTGATACTGATCAATTGCCATCAGTCGGCGCCGGACTAGTTTTACGCGACTTGATCAGGTCAAAATGCATTCCAGCAGTTCAACTGGAAGAAATATTTCGCCAAGCAGCCGACAGTGGAATCGTCCATAACTCACATCGAATAAGAAAGGGGCTGCTACCCGAACTGGAAAAATTTTCTGATTTCATTTTTTTTGAAATTGACGAGGCGAATATTATCGCCGATAAGATCGTTGAACTGTATATCGACTTGTCAACACAAGGGCTGGATATAATCAATGATGTTCAAGTGCTATCGCCAATGTATCGCGCCGACTGCGGCGTTGAAAATTTAAATAAATTATTACAAGAGCGTTTGAATTTGTTTGGTACCCTCGTTAAGTTTGATGGCGAAACCACGGCTTTTAGAATCGGCGATAAGGTTATGCAGACGAAAAATAATTACGAAAAAAGCATTTATAATGGCGATATTGGAATTGTAGAAATGTCCGGTGATAATGGAATGGTCGTAGATTTTTATGGCAACAGAGTGCTAGTGGAACCGGAAGGGCTGCGTGACGTCCAACTGGCCTATGCGATAACAGTACACAAAAGCCAAGGCAGTGAATATCCGGTTGTACTGCTAGTGCTATGTAAAGAGCACGTTGCGCTACTCAGCCGCACGATCTTGTACACGGCAGTAACCAGGGCGAAGCAAAAGTTGTTTGTCGTCGGCAGCAAAAGCTCGTTGCGGCGGGCAGCGGAGACTGAACGTAGTAATCGTCGCTGGACGATGTTGGAAACAAAACTAAGGCGACAAGGAGAGTAAAATTGAACGGAATATTTACCAGGATGCTCTACGGAATTAGAAACATTATTTATCCCAACACTTGTCCGGGGTGTGGCAGAAAAGTTGAATCAATGACATTTTGCGTTCGCTGTAAACCAAATGTTCAAAAACAGGAAGCCGATGTTTCATCACACCGATTCAAATATCTGGACAGTGTAATTTATTTGTGTGCCTATGCCGGCGCATTGAGAAAGACGTTAAAAGATATAAAATATAATCAAAAAATCAAACGCTCGGCAGCGTTGCGCGATCTGGTGCCGCCGATTACAGAATTGTTTCCGAAAGAACATTTTGATATGGTTGTACCGGTGCCACTGCACAAAAAACGTTATCGCGAGCGCGGTTACAATCAAAGTGAACTCATTTTCCGAATGTGGGCGAAGAACAACGGCATGCCATGGGTAGATTTGTTGACAAGAACTAAAGGCACAGCTCCTCAATGGCAACTATTGCAACAAGCTCGTCGGGAAAATGTCCGCGGAGTGTTTTATGTCGGCCAGCCATCAGTAGTTAAAGGCGCACATGTGTTGTTAGTTGACGATATCTTTACTAGCGGCGCAACATTGGAAGAATGTGCAAAATCATTGAAACAATCTGGAGCCGCAGTAGTTAGATCATTGACTTTGGCACATGGTAGATAAAAAAATAAGCGACAGCAATTTTGCTGTCGCTTATTGTTTTCCTAATATTGATATAAAAGCCTTGACTATTGTCGGATCAAATAAAGTGCCAGATAGGTTGGTTAATTCGGCTATTGCCTCAGATTTTGTTTTGCGCCAGTTCTGAACACAAGGGTTGATAAAATGATCAAAAAAATTTGCAACGGCTATAACACGGGCGCCCAGCGGGATGTTCAAACCTTTTAAACGTTTCGGATAGCCGCTGCCGTTCCATTGCTCATGATGGTGTTTTATGAACGGAATTATCGTTTGACAAGCAGCGATGTTTTCCAACATCGCGCAACCGGAAAGACAATGATTTTTGTAAGTTGATAACTCACGCGTAGACAAGAACGGAGCTTTATAAAGAACAGAGTTTGGAATAGATAATTGACCGACATCGTGCAACAGCGCGGCAAAGCTTATTGAATTAATTTCTTCAGCCGGTAACTTTAAACGGGTTGCGATAGCTACTGCATAGTTAGCGGTTTGGTGTGCGTGCAAATACAGACTGGCATTCTTTTCTTTCATAAGAACTAAATAGGTATTGCAAATCGATGCCAGCTTTTCCAATCCGCCATCGTATTCGGCCTGTCTATGAATTGATGGCATGTACATTTAATTTCCACCTTTAGAGTGAGTTTAGCTAATGATAGAACATTCGAAAAACAATTGCAATTTAAAACATAACTAAGAAAAATAATATTTACGTTGAAAAACATTCATCGAAAACACAATTTATTTGCTAAGACAAATTCAAAAAAATACTTGCATTTTTTTATTTTCCAACATATAATACCACTAAGCTTATATTTGGGTCTGTGGTTGCAAGCCGATGCCAGTCGCAGGCGAAACGGCCCACGTAAGCAATCAAATGATTGTGAGCATGGTGCGGCTTTGGGGTAAGTCCTGCCGTTTTTCTTTGGAAAAGCGAGAGAGGTAGTAGTGGGGACCTTCGGGTTAGGAGCGAAACTTCCTGCAGGCGAGTGTGGGGTCAAAGACCAGGTCAGCCAAATATCGGTGAATTACAAATAATCGAGGTAAAACAATGGAATTCGAAGACAAGACATTACAATGCAAAGAATGTGGTTGTGAATTTATTTTCACTGCCGGCGAGCAGGCTTTCTACAAAGAGAAAGGCTTAGAAAATGAGCCGCAAAGATGCAAAGATTGCCGCGTTTCCAAAAAACAGGCGCGCCAATCAGCTCGCGAAATGCATAATGTAGTTTGCGCTGAGTGCGGAGTTGAGTGTCAAGTGCCGTTTCAACCGCGTAGCGACAAACCGGTATTTTGCAGCAATTGCTTTCAAAACAAAGCTCGCTAGGTTTCTTGCAACTTTTATCCTGCGGCAGTTATTGTCGCAGGATTTTTTTATGTGTTTTGAACGATTAGTTTGCTATAATATTCCTGTCCTGGAGGTAAAATATGCGAAAATCATGGGATGAATATTATTTGGGAATTGCATTTCAGGTCTCTGAACGCAGTACCTGCAGCCGCCGCGCAGTTGGTGCTATTGTAGTAAAAGATCGCCGGATAAAAGGCACTGGTTATAATGGTAGCCCTTCCGGCTTGCCACATTGCCTCGATGAAGGTTGCTATATGATTGATGGTCATTGTTTACGTTGTATTCACGCTGAGCCAAACGCTTTACTGGAGTGTGCACCAGATGAACGGGTGGGAGCAACTTTGTATTGCACCGACCGTCCTTGTCCTGAATGCCAAAAGCTAATAATTACTTGCGGAATCAAACGGATAGTGTTTTCTCGAAACTACCATCCGCATATCGATTGGTTTCAATACGTCGATGATATTGAAGTGATAGAAATGAGTGTCGAAAATGCTTAGACTTCCGAAAATGAATAATTTGTCGCCAACGCTCGATTCAACGATCTTAAAAGCTGTAGAAGAATCCGGAGAATTGGCTCGTGCCGTCCTTGGCTTTTATGATGAATCCCAAGCTGATTGCCGCACAGACTGTTTAAAGGAAATTGTTGCAGAATTGCTGGATGTTGCGCAAACTTGTGTTACAATGTTATTTGTGCTTGAAGATTTCTATGAAATTGATATTAATCAGATGGTGCGTAGACATTTGGATAAATTGATTAAAAAAAATTATTCTTTCGCACTAGATTTCGAATATCAGGTTGCGACCGATGGTGAGTACAAATTTTTATACTTGCCACGGTTGAACATTAATGCTGATATTATGCAGACGATGTGCAAAATTCAAGAAGAGCTTGGCGAGCTTACTCAATATATTGGTAAACACGGTGGCGCATCAGGTGAGAAAAACAAGCTCAAACATCGGGCGATAATTGATGGCGCGGCGACCGAACTATGCGATGTTGCGCAGTGTTGTTTTACAATGCTATATATTCTTGAAGAAAATCACGGAGTAGACATAATAGCTGCTCAGAAAATTCATGTTGAAAAGTTAATAAAAAAAGGTTACATGACAAAATAAGCCGTGGAGAAAAAACATGATAACTTACGCGATAGCTTTTATAATCGCATTGCTGGTTGCCTATTTGTCGACACCGTTGGTTAAAATGTTGGCCTTTAAGATTGGCGCAGTCGATCTTCCCGATCATCGAAAAGTACATAAAAAACCGATGGCACGGCTTGGTGGTTTGGCGATATACTTCGGATTCATTGTGGCAGTGCTATTTACTATTCAAGCAAACAACCAGGTTTTGGGCATCTGTATTGGTGGCACAATAATCGTTCTAGTTGGAATAGTGGACGATTTGCGGGGAATGGATGCCAAAGTAAAGTTGTTTTTGCAAATAGTTGCAGCTTGCGTGTTGTTGGCATTTGATTTAAAAATTGAGTGGATATCAAATCCACTTGGACAGGGAATGTTTTACTTACCGTTTTGGTTGTCCGCTCCTGTTACTATTATTTGGGTCATCGGCTGCGTGAATACGGTGAATTTGATTGACGGCTTGGATGGGCTAGCGGCAGGAATTTCTTTTATTGCGGCGGTGACAATTTCTTTGATGGCCATGGGTGCTAATTACGCAACGGCAGCAATTTTGACTGCAGCCTTAGCCGGTTCGGCTCTGGGGTTCTTGCAGCACAATTTCAACCCCGCCAAAATATTTATGGGCGATACCGGCAGTATGTTCCTGGGATTTATCTTGGCTAGTGTGTCGATAGTCGGCTCAATAAAGAGTTTGGCGGCGATTGCGATTTTGGTTCCGATTTTAGCGCTTGGAGTTCCGATTTTTGATACACTATTTGCGATATTTCGACGCTACAAAAGCGGTAATCCAATTTTCGCACCTGATAAAGGTCATTTGCATCATCGGTTGTTGCAACGGGGCTTAAGTGTAAAGCAAGCGGTATTGGCGATGTACGCTATCAGTATCGTTTTGGGCGGTGTGGCGGTATTGATGATGACCTATGCTCCAAGTTATGCCTTAATAATAATTGCAATATTGTTTGCGTTAATAATGTTTGGCGCAAAGTGGCTGGGGATTTTTGATCATAATGATAAACGAGGAAAGAAATGAAAAAACTAAAGGTAATGACGGTTTTTGGTACCCGGCCGGAAGCGATTAAAATGGCGCCGCTCGCATTGGAACTTAAAAGGCATCCGGAGTACATTGATTCATTGGTAGCGGTTACTGCGCAACATCGTGAAATGCTTGATCAGGTGCTGGAGTTATTTTCGATAGTGCCCGATTATGATTTAAATATAATGAGTCATGGGCAGACACTTTCAGATATTACCTGTAAAGCAGTGAAAGGACTGGAAAAAGTATTTTCCGAAGCTCGACCGGACATTGTACTGGTTCACGGAGATACTACAACAACTTTTGCTGCGGCTCTTGCAGCCTTTTACCAGCAGATTGCAGTAGGTCATGTTGAAGCCGGATTGCGTACAGGTAACAAATATTCACCATGGCCCGAGGAAATGAATCGTAAACTGACCGGATCGATAGCCGACTATCATTTCGCACCCACTGCAACTTCTGCGAAAAATCTGCTTGCGGAAAACATTTCCCCTGAGTCAATATTTATTACCGGTAATACTGTCATCGACGCGCTTATGGGTACGGTAAAGACCGATTTTGTTTTCCCTGAAGAGCTTCGCCAAATTGACTTTAGCAAAAGAATTATTCTCGTGACTACGCATCGGCGTGAGAATTTAGGTGAACCGCTGCGAAATATTTACCGCGCGATTCGGCGAATAATTACTGAATTTCCTGATACTGCTGTTGTTTTTCCAATGCATAAAAATCCGCTAGTGCGAGCCATTGTTGATGAAGAATTATCCGATTTAGAGCGGGTATATTTAATCGAGCCATTGGAATATCAGCCGTTTGCCAATCTCATTGCCAAAAGCTGCATTGTCCTGACAGATTCAGGCGGTGTACAGGAAGAGGCACCGGCGCTTGGGAAACCAGTACTGGTGTTACGCGATACCACTGAGCGGCCGGAAGCAATTCAGGCCGGAACGGTACGACTTGTCGGAACTGATGAAGAAGCGATTTACAAAGCAACACGGGAGTTGCTCGCGGATGAACAGGCTTATGCCAAGATGTCACAAGCTGCTAATCCTTACGGCGACGGAATAGCCGCTCTCAGGATTGTGAAAACGCTATTGTGGAAAAATGGCTTTTCCGAGGATAAACCGGAATATTTTTGTTAAATATATGCGTGCGTTTTTGTAGTGCGTGTTGACATTCTGTGTTATAATCAAAAACGTGGAAAAGAAGAGTATTGTAGACTATGGTCTTGCAGCATCTTTAGCTGTACAGTCAGCGGTTATGATAGTTGTGTCATTGTTTTTTGGTTGGTTCATCGACGGATGGTGGTGCACTTCGCCGCTATTCACGATTGTGTTTGCTGTGTTAGGTTTTGTCGCTACGCTTTATTCAGTGTACAAGAGGTTAATGACAACGTGATTTTTGAACAGGAAACGGTTGCCCGGGGAATTGTTTGTACATCTTTGGTCGTTGCGGTGGCGTTTGCAATTATCGCGTACTACTTTTTTTCAATGTTAGGATTATTAGCGTTTTTTTTAGGTGGTGTAGTGAGCGCGGTGTATTTTGTGATGTTGCGCAATCGAATCGCCAAAGTCGCGCCCGGAAAGAAATCCGTAGCTTATATGGTTCGTGGATTGGTATTACGGCTGTTTTTTATGTTCATTGCAATCGCTGTATTGATAAAGAGCGGACTCGATCCGCTTGCTGTATTACTTGGTATTATGGTTACACCAATTGGCAACAAGATTTATTCACTTGTACTAATTAAAAAAGGACTCAAGGAGTTTACTCGGAGGTAAATTATGGCTGAAAAAGGGTTATTTACTAACTATAGTCCAAATGAGATTGGAGTGCATGATGTAGTGCACTTTGGTAATGTGTCGTTCAATCTGGATACCATTGTCACTACTTGGTTTGCGATGGTGTTGGTTATTATCTTTGCAATAATGGCAACGAGAAAACTTCAGCTCAAACCACGGGGCGCGCAGAATTTTTTTGAATCGTTCCTGGAATTCATTGCCGGTTTGGTCGATGGTTCTTTAGGACCTAAAGGGCGATCCGTTTTACCCTACGTCGCGACTTTATTTCTTTTTATTGTATCTTGCAACCTTATGAGCGCCATTCCGATATTAGAAGCGCCGACAAGCGATATTAATACCACGGCGGGATTGGCGTTGTTCGTGTTTATTTTTGTGAACGGGATGATGATTTTCAAGCATGGGCTGGGAAATTATTTCAAGCATTATTTCAAACCGTTCGTGTTCTTTTTTCCGATAAACATTATTGAAACTGTGGCAAAGCCCATGACACTTGCCTTGCGTCTATTTGGTAATATTCTCGCTGGTGACGTGTTGTTGATAGTTTTGAACTTAATTCTACCTACTTGGTTCCCGGTGCCAACGATTGTCTGGATGATGTTTAGCTTGTTTGTTGCCGGAGTTCAAGCGTTTGTATTTACTTTGCTTACAATATCTTATTTGTCGGAGTCTTTCGCAGAAGACGTTCACTAGGTTTTGACCGTCATTGACGGACAAGCATATAATTATTATTTAGGAGGATTTTCTACTTATGGAGCATGCAATTATTGCCGGAGCAACTGCAATCGCAGCAGCAATCGTGGTCGGACTAGCCGCAATCGGCGCAGGTATCGGTGACGGATTGGTAACTAGTAAAGCAGTCGAGAGCATGGCACGTCAACCTGAAGCCAAAGGTACAATTCTTACTAACATGCTGATCTCAGTTGGTTTGATTGAGGCAGTGCCAATTATCGCGGTCGTTATCGCCTTCATCTTGTTATACGCTAATCCGCTTGCGAAGTAATTTTCTGTTCATAATCCCAAACCAAGCAAAGGGGGGGAAACTTTGTTAGATATTAACGGCACGATTGTCGTGCAAATAATCAATTTTTTGTTGATGGTGGTAATTCTTTCATTTATTGCATATAAGCCGATCATGAAAATGATGCAGGAGCGTTCGGACAAAATCGCCAATGATTTGGATAATGCTGAAAAAGATCGCAATTTGGCCGAGGAGTTGAAACGTGACTATCAGCGTCAACTAAACGATGCCCGTAAACAAGCGCAACAGATTTTGGATAAGGCTGTGCAACAGGCAGAATCCGCCAAGGACGATGTATTAAACATTACCAGGTCGGAAAATGCAAAACTTCTAAAACAGGTTCAAGAAGAAATCGCCCGCGAACGCGAAAAAATGTTTTTGGAAGTTCGTTCGCAAATCGTCAGCTTAAGCATTGATTGCGCGGCAAAAGTACTAGGGCGCGAAATCAATGTTGCCGATAATGAGCGCATGATCAATGATTATGTAAGCAAGCTTAATTTTGATTCGGCAGGTGAGTAAAATGTCAACTAACCAAGTTTCGCCGAAATATGCCCGAGCTCTTTGTGCGGCTGCGAAGGAAAAAGGTTTGCTTGATACTGTCGAAAAAGAGTTAATGGCTTTAGCTGAAATTTTCTCAGCTGATAAGGATTTTGCGGCGATGTTTTTTAATCCCGGAATTTCGGTAAAGACCAAAATCAATGTATTTGAAGCAATATTTTCTAAAAACTGCTCGAATATATTTGTATCGTTTTTAAAAGTTCTTGCTGAAAAGCGGCGTGAAGACTGCATTTATGATATAGTCCGACTTTACAAAGCCTATGCAAACGACGAGCGAAATCTTTTAGTTGGTCAACTTATTACTGCTGAGCGATTGGCAGATTCCGCCGTGGCAGTGATTGCTGACCGCATTAAACAGTTAACCGGAAAAACGTCGATAATTGAGCAAGTTGTTGATGTTTCAATTATTGGCGGCTTTTCATTGCGCGTTGATGATGTGTGTTATGATGGAACCATTAAACGCCGCTTGGAGAACATCAAAACATTGTTAAATGGAAAATAACAGGCAGGGGCCTGAAGAGGTGATAACGGCAGATGAATATTAGACCTGAAGAAATTACTGCGATTTTAAAACAGCAAATAGAAAATTACAGCGCCGAAATCAGCATTGATGAAGTTGGTACTGTAATTTCAGTTGGTGACGGAGTTGCCCGAATTTATGGTCTTAGTAAAGCGATGGCAGGAGAGTTATTGGAATTTCCTAATAACGTTTTCGGTTTGGTTCTTAATCTGGAAGAAGAACATGTCGGCGCAGTTCTGCTCGGTGGTGAGGAAATAGTAAAAGAGCAGGACACAGTTCGGCGCACCGGAAAAATAATATCTGTTCCTGTTGGCGAAGCTTTGATCGGCAGGGTAGTGGATGCCTTGGGACAGCCTATTGATGGGAAGGGTCCGATTAACATTACCGAGTATCGCCCGATGGAATTTTTGGCACCAGGTATCTCCAAGCGACAATCAGTACGCGAGCCGCTACAAACCGGTATTAAAGCTATAGACTCGATGATACCAATTGGCAGAGGGCAGCGCGAGCTGATCATCGGCGACCGCCAAACCGGAAAGACAGCGATTGCGATTGATACAATTATCAACCAAAACGGTTTAGGTGTTATTTGTATTTATGTAGCAATTGGTCAAAAGGCATCAACCGTTGCGCGCTTAGTAAATATTTTGGAAGAAAATGGCGCTATGGCGCACTCAATAGTTGTTGTCGCATCGGCAGCTGACAGCGCTCCGTTGCAGTATATTGCCCCTTATGCCGGTTGCGCAATGGGTGAATACTTCATGTTTAAAGGACAGCATGCGTTGTGCGTATATGATGATTTATCCAAGCACGCTCAGGCGTATCGTGCGATGTCATTGTTGCTTAGACGACCACCCGGGCGCGAAGCTTATCCGGGCGACGTTTTTTATTTACACTCCCGTTTATTAGAGCGAGCAGCGAAATTGTCTAAAGAAATGGGTTCAGGCTCATTAACGGCTTTGCCGATAATCGAAACCCAAGCCGGAGACGTATCGGCATATATTCCGACAAATGTTATTTCGATTACTGATGGACAGATATTTCTCGAGAGCGAATTATTTTACTCGGGTATTCGCCCAGCGGTAAACGCCGGTATTTCTGTTTCTCGCGTTGGTGGTTCAGCGCAAATAAAAGCTATGAAACAAGTAGCCGGACGGTTGCGGATGACTATGGCGCAATTTCGAGAATTGGCAGCATTTGCTCAATTTGGCTCCGATTTAGATAAGGCCACGACCATGCAGCTAGACCTTGGTCGGCGTATGACTGAGTTGTTAAAGCAAGCTCAATATCGACCAATGCCGGTTGAAGAACAGGTGGCAATCATCTATTGTGGAGTTAATCGATATTTGGATGTTGTTCCGGTTGAGGCTGTGCTGAAATTTGAAGACGGTTTCTTGCGCTTTTTGCGTGCGAACTATGCCGAAGTATTGAAATCGATTCGCGAGAAAAAAGTTTTGGACGATGATTGTGAAGAAACTTTGAAAAAGGCAATAAAAGAGTTTACCGATTCTTTTGTGGCTGATACGCATAGCGCTTCAACAGATGTGAGGTGATGAATCATGGCGAGTGCAAGGGATATTCGTCTCCGCATCCGTAGCGTCCAGAGTATTTTCAAGATTACTAACGCTATGGAAATGATTGCGGCATCCAGGTTGCGCCGGGCGCAGGAGCGGGCGGCTACAAGCTTTCCATATGGTGTGACGGTCGTGCGTACTATTTCGAGCATGATTGCATCGTGTAACGATATTGTTGACCATCCGTTTTTGGCGAAGAGAACGCCGGAACGGGTAGCTTTCGTAGTGTTAAGTTCAGACAAAGGCTTAGCAGGCGCATATAATTCAAATTTGTTTAAGGAAGTTCTTAAGCATATTGCTACAGCCGAAGAAGAACTGGCTAAGTTCAACGCCCCTGAGGCGCGAATGACAAAATTCGGCGGACGCAGAATCAAACGTTCCGCCGGAACTACGCAGCGGGCCGATCGAAAAATCGCCGGTGGCGAATTTCTTGATGACGCGATTGCAAAGCTTAGCGAAAAAAGTCGGTCTGCAGAAGTTTGTTTATTCACCGTCGGCAAAAAAGCCACTCAGTATTTTAAGAAACGCAACTACAACGTTTTACGGGAATATACTGGTTTTTCCGAGCGACCTACTTTTAGTGACGCGTCTCGAATTGCCCGTGATGTTATTGAAGGCTATTTAGCAGAGTTGTATGATGAAGTATATGTTGTAGCCACTAGATTTCACTCGCCGGTGCGCACTAACCCGCTTACGATACAAGTGTTGCCGGTAGAAATACGAAATGATGTCGGCGATGTCGAGCACAATATGATTTTCACTCCTGATTCGCAAAGTGTATTTGAATATTTGATGCCGCGATACGTTGAAGTGCTATTGTTTACTGCACTCACTCAAAGTTCAGCCAGTGAATTGGGTTCAAGGATGACAGCTATGGGCGCAGCTACGGATAATGCTAAAGAGTTGATTACCGAGTTAGTACTCAACTATAACAAAGTCCGTCAGGCTGCAATTACTAATGAGTTAGCGGAAATAGTGTCCGGCGCAGAAGCGCTAAAATAATTGCTCAGGCAAGTTGTCTGGCAGGAGGAATAGTCTTGAATAAAGGTAAAGTAACACAAGTAATCGGTCCGGTAATTGACGTCGAATTTAGATCAGAACATCTGCCGGCGATTTATACTGCTTTAAAAGTTGTGAGCGATAGCAAAGAGTTTCCAATTAACCTTGTTGCAGAAGTTATGCAGCATTTAGGGGATAATGTCGTACGCTGTATATCCATGTCTTCTACCGACGGTCTTACCAGAGGCACTGAAGTAATTGATACTGGTGAACCGATTCGCGTACCAGTTGGCGCTGGTTGTTTGGGACGGGTATTTAATGTACTCGGTCAAGCTATTGATGATAATCCGGCGGAAATTGTCGCCGATGCCTTATGGCCAATTCATCGAGAGGCTCCGAAATTTGAAGACCTCGACACTTCCGCAACGATTTTGGAGACCGGAATCAAAGTCATCGACTTAATTGCGCCGTATTCAAAAGGCGGTAAAATTGGTTTATTCGGCGGCGCCGGTGTTGGTAAAACTGTTTTGATTCAGGAATTGATTCGTAACATTGCAACTGAACATGGTGGCTATTCTGTATTCACCGGTGTTGGCGAGCGTACTCGTGAAGGAAACGACCTGTGGGTAGAGATGACCGAGTCCGGAGTTATTAACAAAACTGCAATGGTGTTCGGGCAGATGAATGAACCACCAGGCGCGCGTATGCGAGTGGCGTTGACCGGCTTGACGATGGCGGAATATTTCCGCGATACGCAGGGGCAGGACGTGTTGTTATTTATCGACAATATATTCCGATTTATTCAAGCTGGTTCGGAAGTGTCAGCTACACTTGGCCGGATGCCGTCAGCAGTTGGTTATCAACCGACGTTGGCAACTGATATCGGCTCGCTTGAAGAACGAATTACTTCGACGAAAACCGGTTCCGTTACTTCGGTGCAAGCAGTTTACGTGCCGGCCGATGACTTGACTGACCCGGCGCCAGCCGCGACATTTACCCATCTCGATGCCAAAACAGTTTTGAATCGCGCGATCACTGAAAAGGGAATTTATCCAGCTGTTGACCCGTTGGATTCAACTTCACGGATGCTTGATCCGAATATCGTTGGCGAAGAGCATTATAACGTTGCCCGCGGAGTTCAGGCAGTATTGCAACGCTATAAAGAGCTACAGGATATTATTGCCATTCTCGGTATGGAAGAGTTGAGCGACGAAGACAAGGCTATTGTTTCTCGCGCTCGAAAAATGGAACGTTTCTTTAGCCAACCGTTTTTTGTTGCCGAGCAGTTTACCGGCATGAAAGGCAAATATGTTTCGCTAAAAGAATCCATTCGCGGCTTTAAAGAAATATTGGAAGGCAAGCATGATGGTTTGCCGGAACAAGCTTTTCTGATGGTTGGCACTATTGATGACGCGGTTGAAGAGGCGCGAAAATTAAAGGGGGCGTAATCAATGGCCAGTACAATTAGATTAGATGTAATTACTCCGTCGCGTTCGGCTTTTTCCGGTGATGTTAATATGGTTATTGCTCGGGCATTGGATGGCGATGTCGGAATATTACCCGGTCATGTACCGTTGGTAGCCGCGTTGGACATTTGGTCATTGCGTATACTAACGTCTGAAGGTGAACACAAAATGGCTATTAGTGGCGGAATAATGAATGTCAGTGATGGTAAAATAGTTATTATGACTGCAACAGCTGAATTAGCAGAGAATGTCGATGTTGGCAGATCAAAGAGAGCGTTGGCAAAGGCCGAAGCGGAACTTGAGAAAACAACTGATGAACGCGAAATTGAAATTTGGCGCCATGCACGCAAACGAGCTCAAGTACGGCTAAGCATTGTAACGGCAAAACACTAATTAAATCATATCCGTCCGTTTTCTATGCGGACGGATATTTTGTTTGAAAAATTACACTTGTTAGGTTAAACTATGATGGTAATATCCCTACTTACTTGGACTTAGGAGGGTATAGTTGGAAAAGCTAATCATTCGTGGCGGAACGCCGCTAAATGGGACGATAAAAATCAGCGGCGCCAAAAACGCAGTTCTGACAATAATACCGGCTGTTTTGTTAGGAGAAACACCGAGTGTTTTGGAAGAAGTTGCTAATCTGTGCGATGTAAATACGATTTCGGATGTCATTCGTCATCTGGGAGCGCCGGTACATTTTGATGTTGAGCGTGAAACACTAACAATTGACAGCTCGAAAATCAGCAGTTTGGAAGCGCCTTATGAACTGGTTCGAAAAATGCGGGCTTCCAATTTAATATTAGGGCCACTGCTCGCCCGATTCGGGCGGTGCAGAATAGCTTTGCCCGGCGGCTGTGCGATCGGTAGCCGTCCGATGGATTTACACCTGAAGGGATTTGAAGCGCTTGGCGCGAAGATTACTCTGGACTACGGAACTATTGAGGCAGTTGCGCCAAACGGTTTGACTGGCAATAATATTTATTTAGATTTCCCAAGCGTTGGCGCTACAGAAAACATCATGATGGCTGCAACTTTGGCGAGCGGTACTACTCTTATTGAAAACGCTGCCAAGGAACCGGAAATTGTCGACCTTGCGAACTGCTTAAACACAATGGGCGCGCGTGTTCGTGGCGCAGGAACTAATGTTATCCGTATCGACGGGGTTACTAAGCTTCACGGAACAAATCACACTATTATCCCTGACCGGATTGAGGCAGGAACCTATATGATTGCCGCCGCCATTACCCGCGGTCAGCTGCGGTTGGAAAACGTGTTGTGCGAGCATTTAGTACCGGTAATTGCCAAACTACGTGAAGCTGGAGTTCGGATTGAAGAAGATGTCTTTGGTGTAACCGTGACCGGTGCAGATAGTTATCGGGCAGTCGATGTCACGACTTTGCCTTATCCGGGATTTCCAACTGATATGCAGGCACAGTTCATGGCGCTCATGACGTTGGCTGAGGGAAAGAGTTGTGTTACCGAGACTGTTTTCGAAAATCGCTTTATGCATGTAGACGAATTTAAGCGTATGGGCGCCAATGTTCATATTGAAGGACATAGCGCGTATACAACCGGCGTAAAAGAACTCACCGGTTGCTCAGTTAAAGCCACCGATTTGCGAGCTGGGGCGGCAATGATTTTGGCAGGATTAGCAGCGACCGGAGAAACTTCTGTCGGAAATATTCATCATATTGACCGCGGCTATGACCGACTGGTAAATAAATTGCGTAACGTTGGCGCTCAGATTAGCCGTGAACACTTCGAAGACTAAAACGGAGGTGACATGAAGCGGAGAATCTATGTAAAGTATTTAATTTTATTAGTAATCATCGCGGCGATATTGGCTTTTTCGAGTACTTTTTTACTTAAACAAATGCTAGTGTCACTTGAGCGCGTAGTTTTGAAGCAACAATTAGAGATGTTTGACAGCTTGTTGCTGACAAAGCAACAGGACTTTGTTAACAAAACCAAGGATTGGGCAATTTGGGATGATATGTATTATTATCTTCAAGGCAAAAATCCCAGCTTTGTGAACAACTTTCACGAGAATACTTTTATCAACGTCGGGGTTAATTATATAATTTGTCTTTCGAAAGATGGACGCATTTTGACAGCTTCTGGCTATGATTTACTAAGCAAACAGACTATTTCAGTGCCTAATGATTTGATTAAGAAGTTATCACCTAAAGTTTTAGAAACATTTGCCGATAGCTCGGGCGTTGTCTCTGGTTATGTCAAAATCGCTGACAAAGTATTGGCGATAGCAGCCGTTCCGGTAAATACTAATAACAAGCGGGCAATATCAAATGGCTGGGTAGTTTTTGCAGCAGATATAGATGAAAACTACTTCAAAGTTCTTAATCAGATCAAGAATACGCATACGTCTTTAGATTCTCGCGACTTTTTTGATTTAGCCAAAGATGCGGGCATAAGTGTTAAACTTGATGATGGTACTGATGTTGCAATCAAATATAATAGCGATAGTAGTGTAAGTGGTTTATTTTTGTTGAAAGATATCAGCAAAAATCCGATTTCCGGACTGCGTATTGATTTGCCGCGCTCGGTTATGCAAAATCAAAATCAATACATGATTTATGCATTGGGAATTACTTTGATTGTTGTTATTTTATTAATTAGCGGTTTTTATTTCGTTGTTGGCAACCTGTTTAAATATATCGAAGAATAGTGATGGTGTTATGAAACGAACATTTTTGATTTGGATGGCGCTGGTAGTTTTTTTCATGATGACAGCCACTACTGCGAGCGTCGTTATGATAATGAATTATTATGCTTACAATTTAGAAATGGTGGCGCTCAAACAAGAGATGGGCTATATTAGCGCGGCAATTGACGAGAAACAAAAAGAATTGCTGGTGCGCGCGCAGGATTGGTCAATTTGGGATGAATCATACAATTTCATGAGTAAGCCTACCGGCGAATATATCAATTCAAATCTTGATACTAATATGTTTCGGACTAACAAAATTAACTTCATCGTTTTTTTGAAAAATGACGGACAGATTACGTTTTCGCGTGGTTATGACTATGTTGCCGGAAAAGACATAGCAATACCCAGCGAGCTAGCCAGCATGCTCACTCCGCGTGCTATCAAGGCCTATGCCAGCTCCGCTGGCACGTTAAATGGAATTATCAAAGCTGCCGGAGGCAGCATGATCATCGCTGTCAGTCCGATAGCGCGGACTAATGGTGCCAGCGATTCACCAGGTTGGTTGATATTTGCGTCGTATATTTCCGGGAATTTTTTGGGTAGTCTGGATTCTTTGAAATATGTAAAAATGGAAGCTACGGACATTTCATTTACACAACTTGCGCAGAGCGCCAGTAAAGATATTTCATTAAAAGTTGGTGCAAGCGAATTAATTGTTCCTCCATCTGACCGCGGGTTAGTCGAAGGTTATTTATTAATCAGGGATATATTTAACAACCCGGTAATGGGTGCCAAAATGATTTTTGAGAAAAATTTGCGCGAATATATTAATGTAATGAGAGACAGGGTTGTAGTTGTTTTGGTTATCGTGACGATTGTTTTACCGTTGTGCGTTTTACTGTATATGAACAAAGTTTTAAGCTGGTATATTGGACATTGATTCGGAATGTTTTTTGAGCGCACAGCGCCGGTATCGGGGCTGTGCTGTTATTTGTTTTCAAGAGGGAAAAAGTTATGGATAGAGCAAAACTACTTGGACGAGAAAAAATCACCAAACTATTGATAAAGTTTTCTGTGCCGTCAGTCATTGGAATGCTGGTCAATGCGTTGTATAACGTCGTAGACAGTTTTTTTGTCGGCAATTACGTTGGACAAATTGGTCTGACGGCGGTTTCGTTTGCAATGCCGGTAATGATTGTGCAGATGGCAGTTGGTTTTATGATTGCCATTGGCGGGCTGACTTTGATATCGATTCGCATGGGCGAAAAGCGCAACGATGAAGCCGAGCGCATCATGAACTGCGCAGTGCTATTGTCGGTAATAGTCGGAGTGGTTGTAAACATAGTAACGGTAGCCTTTTTGACGCCAATATTAAGCGCTATGGGCGCTGAGGCTGCAGTGATTGCCTATAGCTATGATTTTACTTATACAATTATGTTTGGCTCAGTATTTATGTTTGTCGGTTGGGGCTTAAACTCATTTATGCGCGGCGAGGGAAACCCGCGGATGTCGATGGTAGTTATGTTAGCATCAGCGATCATCAACGCTTGCCTAAACCCGCTGTTTATCGTCTATTTCGGTCTGGGAATACAAGGGTCGGCGCTGGCTACGGTAGTAGCGCAGTTTTCCACGATGTTAATCGGAATTTTCTATTTTAGATCCAAGAAGAGCGTGTTGAAATTGCGCGGCGATTATTTGCGATTGTCGTATAATTATGTTCGGGCAATTCTCGTAAATGGAATGCCGCAATTCCTTATTCAGACAGCTGCCGGTGTAGTAGTAGTGATTTATAACGGCGCGCTATTGAAATATGGCGGCGATACTGCGGTCGCGGCCGGCGGCGTTGTAAATCGGATTGCAATGTTGTTTTTCATGCCGATTTTTGGCGTAAACCAAGGTGCGCAGCCTATTTTGGGTTATAACTATGGAGCGCGTAATTTTCATCGGGTTTACGAAACTTTGCGAAAAGCCATCGTGTTAGCGGTTATCATCGCCACAATTGGTTTTGCTATGACCCGTCTTATTCCGGAGCAGATGGTCGCCGTTTTTTGTAGTGATCCGTTATTGATCAAAGAAGGGGCGCATGGTTTGGTACTCAATCTGTTTTTTATGCCGTTTATTGGCTATCAGATAATTTCTTCAATGTTTTTTCAAGCTATCGGAAAACCCAAACTTAGTAGCGTATTGACGCTTTCACGGCAAGTTATTATTTTGATTCCGGCGCTGTTGACAATGCCGCTACTGTACGGACTTGACGGAGTCTGGTTGGCTGGACCGGTTGCTGATATGACATCAACGGTAATTACTAGTTTGATGGTTTGGCGGGAGATTCGTTCGTTGAAATCCAAACAAGCAAAAGTCGACGCTGAGCGGCATCTGGAAGATTTACCGGATTTCCAAATGCCAGATACCCGGGCAATTTGACGAAATTCTAGGAGAGAGAATGGATATTACAACAAAATTATCGGGAATAATAATTGTAGCTGTTGAAACAGTCGCTGCAAAACTAGATATTTCGGAATTTCCGATGCCGAAAATTGAACTGACCGAGCCACCGCAAAAACAATTTGGCGATTACTCTGTCAATGTTGCTATGCAGTTGGCCAAGACCTTCAAGATAAATCCGCGCGAATTGGCAGCCAAGATAATTGTTGAAATTCACCATCCGTTGATTAGAAAAATTGAAGTTGCCGGTCCAGGATTTATCAATCTATTTTTGAATAGTGATTGGATATACGATTTATTGCGGACGGTATTTATTGAAGGCACTGAATTTGGAAATGCTCCACACAACAGCAAAGAACGCGTACAAATAGAATATGTCAGCGCAAATCCAACAGGTCCGCTGCATGTCGGTCACGGACGAGGTGCGGCTGTCGGCAGCGTATTGGTAAATATTATGAAAGCAGCCGGGTACGATGTTGCTTCTGAACATTATGTAAACGATGCCGGAAATCAGATTGACAATCTAGCAATATCGGTAAATGTCCGCTATTTGCAATTGTTAGGAATTTCCGCTAAATTCCCCGAAGACGGCTATCATGGTGAAGATATTGTTGGCACCGCACAGCGAATCATCGAACGTGATGGAGATAAATACTTAAAGTACGACGAAGCTGAGCGGTTGCAAGTATTTAAGGAATTGGCTTATCAAGAGAAGCTAATGTTGCTGAAAGAAGACCTCGAAAAGTTTGGCGTGACTTTTGATGTTTGGTTCAGTGAGAAAATGTTGCATGAAGCTAACGAGGTAAATGCAACTATCGAACAATTGAAACGCTTGGAAGATAAAACCTATTTTTCTGACGGAGCAATGTGGTTACGCTCAACGAAATATGGCGATGACAAAGATCGGGTGTTGGTGCGCTCAAATGGCATGCCGACGTATCTAACGCCGGATATTGCTTATCACAACAACAAGTTCCAACGTGGATTTGCGCGTGTTATCGACATTCTCGGCGCCGATCATCACGGCTATGTCGCCCGGATGAAAGCTGCAGTAGCTGCGATTGGTTATGACCCGGAGCGGCTGGAAATAATTTTGCTACAGATGGTCAGACTATTTCGCGGCGGCGAAATGATTAAACTGTCCAAGCGAACTGGCAAGAATGTAACTTTGTTAGAACTCATTGATGAGGTTGGTAAAGATGCTGCGCGGTATTTTTTTGTAATGCGCTCGACTGACAGTCAGCTAGATTTTGATGTTGATTTAGCTGTTTCAAAATCGAGTGATAATCCGGTGTTTTATATTCAGTATGCTCATGCGCGTATTTGTAGTGTTTTGCGGCAGTTAACCGAGGCTGGAATTGAATTACCGTTGATTGAAGATGTTGATTTGACTTTGTTGGGTAGCGAATGTGAACATGATTTGATCAAGAAAATGGCACAATATCCGCAAGAAATTCAATACGCCGCGCGCATGCGAGCGCCGCATATTATTGCTCGGTATGCTTTTGAACTTGCCAGTTTATTCCATGTGTTTTATAATCAATGCAGAATTATTGGCGCTGATTCGGCTGAGATACGAAACGCACGAATTATTTTGATTATTTCTGCGCAAAATCTAATCAGACATAATTGTGCGATACTGGGAGTATCAGCGCCCGAGCGGATGTAAAATTATTTTAAAGTTTATTAAGAAGATATAGGAGACATTAATGGCTAAGAAAGTAAAAAAAGTTGTCGAAGTAGTCGAAGAAATTGTATTAGCAGCTGATTCAAGCTCTATACGCCAACCAGGAATGCGCGACATTGAAGTGGTGTATCAGATTTTACAGAATGAAAAACGGTCGTTGTTTTTCCGGGAGTTGTTGAGTAAAACCATTGAAGGCCGTGACGGCGTTCATGATCACAGCTGGGCGCATGTTATGTCCGAAATATTTACGCAAATGAATATGGACAGCCGGTTTCATCACGAAGGAAAAAACAAATGGTGCCTGACTGAGTGGATTGCACAAAATGATGTTAAGGTATTGCGCCAGTTTGAAAACTCGCAAAATTCAGTAGAAAAGCGCCGTCGTGAAATGGCGTTTGAAGCAATACAAGAAAATGGAACGGATGAAGACGGATCTCGGGCTTATGTGGACAAAAACGAGGACACTGAAGAAGAATAAATAATCGCGGAGGAATGATGGCTAAATATGTTTTCGTCACCGGGGGAGTTGTTTCTTCGTTAGGAAAAGGTATCACTGCGGCATCTTTGGGAAGATTGTTGAAAAATCGCGGATTGAAAGTTACTATTCAAAAATTCGACCCCTACATAAATTTCGATCCGGGCACTATGAGTCCATATCAGCATGGCGAAGTTTTCGTGACCGATGACGGCGCTGAAACGGATTTGGATTTGGGACACTACGAGCGATTTATCGACGAGAGCCTGAGCAAAAACTCTAATGTTACTGCCGGTAAAATATATTGGTCGGTAATTTCCAAAGAACGAAAGGGTGATTATTTAGGAAGCACGGTTCAAGTCATTCCGCATATTACTAATGAAATTAAAGAACGCATTTATCGCGTCGGTCGTGAGGACAACGCCGACGTCGTTATTACTGAAATCGGCGGAACGGTAGGCGATATTGAGAGTTTACCGTTTCTCGAAGCCATACGACAAGTTAAAAAAGAAGTGGCAAAAGATGATGTATTATACATTCATGTAACATTGATGCCATATTTAGGCGCCGCCGGTGAACTGAAAACCAAACCAACCCAACACAGCGTCAAAGAGTTGCGCAGTATCGGTATTACACCAGATGTTATCGTATGTCGCACTGAACACGATATTTCCAAAGAAATGAAAGAAAAAATCGCCATGTTTTGCGACAGTGATGCGAATGCGATTATTACTAATAAGACGATGCGCAGTATCTATCAATTGCCGCTCGCGTTACATGAACAGGGATTCGATGATGTCGTTCTGGAAAAACTCGGGATATCAGCGCAGCAGCCGGATATGACGCAATGGCAAAGCATGGTTGATAAAATCATGAATCTAAAAAAATCAGTAAGAATTGCCTTAGTCGGGAAATACGTAGCCCTTCACGATGCATATATGAGTGTTTATGAAGCGCTACGGCATGGTGGAATTGCCAACGATTGTGATATTGAAATTAAATGGATAAATTCAGAGGATTTAGAAGCGGAAAACGCCGACTTAGACGAATATTTTAGCGATTGTGATGGCATTTTGGTGCCTGGCGGGTTTGGCGACCGGGGTATTGAAGGTAAAATCATCGCTGTTCGTTATGCCCGTGAGCATTCGCTGCCATTCTTTGGTTTGTGTTTGGGTATGCAATGCGCGGTTATTGAGTATGCGCGCAATGTTTGTGGTTTGCTTGACGCGCACTCCACTGAGTTTGCTCCAGAATCAGTATATCCGGTTATCGATTTAATGGAAGATCAGGTTGCGGTTGAAAACATGGGCGGGACAATGCGTCTTGGCGCTTATCCTTGTCGAGTAACGCCGGGAAGCTTGACTCATCGCGCATATATGGACGAGATAATTTATGAACGGCATCGTCATCGCTACGAATTTAACAATGCATTTCGGGATTTGCTGACAGCCAACGGTTTAGTTATTGGTGGTGAATCACCTAGCGGGCGGTTGGTGGAAATTGTTGAAGTGAAAGACCATCCATGGTACGTTGCCACTCAATTTCACCCGGAATTCAAGTCCCGCCCCACCAAGCCGCATCCATTATTCCGTGAATTCGTTGCGGCTAGCGCAAAATTTAAATAATAAAAGCGCCCCGCTTCGTGGGGCGTTTTCATTTCGAGGTGTCAATGAAAAAATATGCGCTTGTTTTGTACGTAATTGTCGCGCTCCTCGCTTTGCAACTTGAATATTACGTCTATCAGCCGTTGACGGCAAAAATCGGCGAGCTTAAGTTGGTCGGTTGGCAAAGTTTGCCGGCGTTTTCAGAAGACAGTATCAAAATATTTGGCAACGGCAATAGTGTTCGACCAGTTTTGTTTAGCGAAAATATTCCCTGTCTGGAATTAGCTGCGGGAAACGATGGAACTGTTGAATATCGTGTTGCAGTGCCGGTTGATAGCTCAGAAGATGTATTATGGCGATTGATGTTTCTTTCAATGCAGGGAAATGGGCGCGTGGAAATTCGCGGTTTTGATGCCACAGGGAAATTA
The DNA here is from genome assembly GCA_037129925.1 of Bacillota bacterium. Taxonomy (GTDB): domain Bacteria; phylum Bacillota; class Negativicutes; order JBAXTZ01; family JBAXTZ01; genus JBAXTZ01. The sequence continues at coordinate 30,881 of JBAXTZ010000008.1, read as the reverse complement.
TTAGTGACTAGCGGTTATACTTTTTCGGGAGCAATAGCGAATAATGCCAAGCGCAAAATGCATAGTGAACGCTCTACATATAATTTCGTCGGTGAATGGGTAGACGAACGAAAAAACATTGGCGATATTATGCGGTTAGATTTTGCGAGTGATGCTACAAAAATAAAACGACTGGAACTGGTATTGACGGTTGAAAATGGCCAGCACGTTCTTGTTGAAAAATTTATCAGTCAGAGGAATAATAAAAAATCACTGACAATCCAAGCCCGACCAATAAAAGTCATCAAGGGTGAAAGGCTGACGGCGCAGCTTGCAGTTCGAAACATCAGCAATAGAATAGTTAACGATATTAAAATTCGTTTGATAGCCCCATACGGATTCGGAATTATTCCCGTGAATAAAGCAAAGTTATTGATATTGGATTCTGGAGAAGAAAAAACTTTGCAGTTTGATTTGGCGGCACTGCGATCGTCTGAAGTCAATTTTAATAAACCTTGGCAAGTGACGATTATGGCTGACGAGCAGCCGGTTGGTTACTTGAGTGTTGATGTAGTTGATGATAAACCTGGGAAAACATTTTATGTCATGACTGATGATTTGGAAGTAATTGACGCTGCCGGGTACCCCAAGCCTTGGGGTGAAAAACAGGCTTGGATTACAGCTGAAGAAGTATTTGTACAGATGAAAGACAAGGCGGAGAAATTAAACGCTATCGCCGAACAATATGGTGCGCGCTGGACGCATTATATTGCCTTGCCAATTATCCGCGCCGCCCAAGAAATGGCGCTTGCCGGCGGTGTCGGCTGGCGTGAAACTGTCGAAGCAGTGCGCCAGTCGGTAAAAACTCAGGCGGCGCTTGGTCATGAATATGGGATACACATGCACACAGATTATGATCCATTAGTGAAGGGAAATACGCTTTCGCTCAACTATGCTCAAAATGGATTTTGGGCAAATCATCTTCGCCATGGTTGGGCGCATAGCGTAAAACCTGCTGGAGATTATTATGATTATAACTCGCGAGCCGGGATACTATTTTCTTATATATCTGAATTGCAAGAACTGACCGCCGATTCACCATCTGGCACGAGTATAACTTCGCGCGTTGGTTCGTTTGATTACGGAGTGGGCGCTGCTGATCAGGCAAATAGTTACATTGCCTACCGCGCGGTAGGATTGTTTGGTTCAAGTGACGCGCCGGGCAATTTGGGTGAATTTGTTTCGGCGGAATACGGCAAGGAAATATATTTTTCACGCCCTGAAGCGATCGAAAAATCGGCAATCGATCTCGACAACGTCGGGTTAGTGGAGTTTTTACCGACCCCAAAAAAGCGAATCGAGTACGACAGCGATTCTTTAGCTGAATTAAACCAAAAAGTCGATGCCGGCATGAGCGCTTTTTTTTATAATAACAAAACCCGTGCAGGGATACACGCCATTGTCGGATTTACCCACGCGATGTTCGTCATGGGCGATGCTGACTGGACATCTACAAGCGGTGGAGCTTTTCAAAAAATCAGCAAGCATCTTGAATATGTAAAAGCGCAATATGTTGTAAACAATCGTCTGGAATTTGCAACTGCCAGTCAACTAGTTAAGGAATATTTAGATTACTATTCGCCGCAGCCGGTAGCGATAATTGGAGCGTTATTGCAAAACAATGCCGGATGCGCTGAGTATAAAGTTACTGTTCTCGGAAAAGATATTGAGGCAAATGCTGATTACCAACATTTGTTAAAAGCGAAATTTCCATTATGGTTGAATGCGAGCGCTTATGCCGCTGCAATTTGCAAGAATGGCAAAGTGATTTCCTACTATGCTCAACTTCCTAATGAAAATAATGACTTGAATTTTGTCTACAACGATAATACTGCTGTTTATTCAGTGCGAATTTGGCATGATCGGAATATTAGCCGGGCGCTGCGGTTTTTTCGAGAAATTGCAGAGAGTTTTATGGGAATTTGGCAGAACGATAATAAACGCGGTGAAAAGCTTTTTTTAGATGCGTTAGCACAGAAAATTAATTATAATTGATAAAGTGGTCGGTACGCGTCGGAGGTACAAACTTTTATGTCAAAAATTATTAATCTTTCGGCACGGTTGGCGACGATTGTCAGTATGGTGTCACACGGTGCGCGAGTTGCCGATATTGGCGCCGACCATGCGCTCGTTTCGATAGTCTTACTACAAAAAGGTATTGCGAACTTTGTTATCGTAGCAGATGTAAATTCCGGTCCGCTGGATGCTGCGCGGAAAAATGTTCAGAAATGTGAAATTGGCTCGGAAATTAGTATTAGGTTGAGCGATGGTTTCGCAGAAATTGCAGCCGGTGAAGTGGATACGGCAATTATTGCCGGAATGGGCTGTTCGCAGATAATCAAAATTCTCGAAGGTAATGCGAGCGTAGTTGAGCAGTTGGATTGTCTGATACTCCAACCGCAAGAATCAGCGGCAACTGTGCGAGAATGGCTGGATGTCAACAAGTGGAAAATTGCCGATGAGCGATTAGTTGATGAAAATGAAATTGTTTACGAAATAATCAAAGCGGTAAAGCGGTCAGGTAAGAGCGATTTGTTTACTAGTTTCATGACCTTGTCGCTGCCACCTGAAGTTGGTCCGATTTTATTTTATCGTCGCGATCCATTGTTGGCAAAGCTGATAACGAAAAATATTGAAAATATCGAGCGAATAATTGTCGAAATGAACAAAGCAAAGATAATTGACAATAAGAAAATTGACGAATTAATATTAAAGAAAATCGAATTGAGCGGAGTGTTGGATTCGACGAGGTGAAAATGGCGGTAAAAATAGCTCAAGTAATCGAAGCAATCGAAAAAATAGCCCCCAAACGTTTTGCAGATCCCGAAGATCGAATCGGGTTGCACCTTGGAAATCCGGCAAACAATATTGAGAAAATATTAACAACATTAGATGTTACCGATGAGGCCATCGATTACGCGATTAGCAACAATGTTGGTCTGATAATTTGCCATCATCCGTTTATTTTCAATCCGCTTCGCGATATTCGCGAAGATTTTCCGCTCGGATACAAAATCGCCAAACTAATTCGGGCGAATATCGCGGTGTTCAGCGCACACACCAATTTTGATTCCTGTGTTGGTGGAATAAATGATGTACTGTCCGAATTGTTTGGTTTGACGAATATCAAAGCGCTCAATATTATTAAGTCAACGACGATTGATGATGCTACGCCTGGTTTAGCGCGTATTGGTTGTTTGGGACAGTCGCTTACGCTCGAGAACTTCGCTGAATTAGTCAAGAAGCAACTTGGCGCTGAGCGGGTAGGCTATTGCGGTAGACCGGACAAAATAATTAGAAAAGTAGCGGTCTGTGGCGGAGCCGGTTCGTTTTTGCTAAATGCCGCGATTATGAACGGAGCTGACGTTTTGGTCAGCTCGGAATTTAGTAATCATCATTTAATTGAAGCCTCGGAACGTGGTTTGGCCATTGTTGAATCGACGCATTTTGCTACCGAGAATATTATGCCGCAAGCATTTGCCGAACACTTGCGTGGCTATGCGCAAAAAAATAAGTGGAAAATAAAAAAGGAAAATATTATCGCCAATGATTTTACAATTGATTATATGAAAACGCTGTAGGTGAAGTATGTTAAATGAAATATCTATCGGTAAAAAAATCAACTCAGTGCTGCTGGTGCGTGTTGAAGCCTCCGGCGTGTCTAAAAACGGCTCGTTTTTTGCGCGCGGCACAGTTGCGGATAAGACCGCAACCGTAAATTTTATCTGTTTTGACGATGAGACTGCCAAAAAAATCCGTGATAATGATAATAAACCGTTACAGCTAACCGGAGTAGTGCAAAGTGATAGTTATTCTGGAGGATTGCAGTTCAAAATCATTCGCGCCGACGATTTTGCCATGGAAACAGACCTTTCGCATTTGCCGATTGATGAAACTGTGTTAAATATTGTCGCAAGCACCGACCGATTTGAACAATTATGCGCGACTGTATCACGACCAGGGTTTGACAATTTACTTAATTGGTTAAGAACCACCGATTATTTTCTAGCACCGGCTAGTGCAAATTATCATGGCGCTTACGCTGGTGGTCTAATAGAACACTCGTTGTCGACTTTTGACAATTTAGACAAACTTTGCGCAATTTTCGACGATGCCATTCCCAAAGACAGCAGGATAATAACAGCATTGTTTCATGATTTATGCAAGACGGATTTTTATGTCAAGTCCAAACGCAATGTCAAGGAAGACGGAGCCTGGAAAAGCATTGATTGTTATACCTTCGAAGATAAGTTACCACTAGGGCATGGTGAAAAATCAGTAATTATGCTGATGAAGTTCATTGAACTAAATATTGATGAAACAATGGCGATTCGCTGGCACATGGGCGGTTGGGACGAATCCGCACAGGGCTATGTTGGCGGGAAAGCCATTTCAGCAGCATTTGCGGCCTATCCGTTGGCGGTTTTGCTGCACATGGCTGATATGGCGGACAACTATCTTTGTGGTCGGAGATAACCAAAGTGAAAAGAATTGTTGTAGTCGGCGACTATACGCTGGATATCATCATAAAAAATGTCGGCGCTGAAGATACACTCTGCCGGTCAGCGCAGATCGATATTTTTCCAGGCGGTGTAGGGCGGAATGTGGCGCTCAACTTAAAAAATCTTGGCGCTGATGTGCTATTTTTAACATCATATAATCGGCATAGTGCCGGTGCGATTTTGGATAATGATAGTTGTGCGAACGCGTTGAATGTGCAGAACATCACCGGCGAGCGGATGAATATATTTTGCGCGGAATTAGACAATTACGGGCAGGTTAATAAGGCGTTTTATGAAATAACCGAGTTGGAAAAAATCAATGTGAAAGAAATTATCGCCGCCTGTGAGCGTTTCCGACCGGATTGTTTGGCGCTAGATGCCAATCTGCTACCTGAGCAATTAACCAGTTTGCGTATTTGGTGCGGCAAAAACAATGTTGAATATGCGCTTGAGGCAGTTTCTGCGCCTAAGGCCAAGCGAATTAGCGCGGTAATAAATGGCTGTTTGCTGATAAAACTCAATCAATATGAATTACAAAGTTATTTTGATAAAACTTTTAACACTTTGTCCGAAATTGAAGTGGCAACCAAGCAATTAGTTGCTCTGGGCGCGCAAAATGTCATTGTTTCACTCGGAGCGGCGGGAAGTATTTTTGCAAATTCCGAATTGAAACATTATCCGGCCGAAAAAGTCACAGTGATAAATGAAAATGGCTCCGGTGATGCTATGTTCGCTACTACTCTACTCGCGTTGTTACAAGGTGAACAACTAGACAAAGCCGCTAAGCGGGCAGTTAGGGCAGCCGGAAAAACTTGTATGGTTAGTCAATCCGTGTACACGGGATTGAATTGGGAGGAGCTTTGATAAATCGATTAAGGCAGTTTTATCGGGCATATACTGCAACAATGTCTGGCGCTGATTTTGAATTTACACAGGCGTGGTTGAGCGAGAAAGAATTATCAGTTTTTTTTCGCATGAGCATTATTGATCAAAAACATTGTGTTAATGTAGCGCGCACCGCTGAGAAACTTTCCATTGGTATGAATATTGACAAGAAATTACTGATGCGGGCGGCGCTGTTGCATGATTGTGGTCGAAAAAAAGGTGATTTGGGCATAATTGGAAAATCATACGCGGTATTATTTGATAAGTTTTTAGGTTACAAATTTTTTTTGAAACTGAATTTTGCCAGCCGATATAAAGCACTTCATAACGCCTATCGGTTAATTGAGGTATATTATCGACATCCAGAACGGAGCGCGGACAACCTAAGAAGAATCAATTGTTCACCAGCTATTGTGCAAATAGTGTTATCGCATCACAAGTCAGCGGCAACGAATGATTGCCAGGAACTAATACTGCTAAGACGAGCCGACGCTTTGAATTGATTTATACGTTTGTAGTGACCGGGTGAAAATGTTATAATCTAATTTATCAAGAGGTAACGATGGATGAAATAAACAAGACCCAGATGAAGATTAAACTGGAAAACGAGCGGCGGCGACGTAAGCGAAAACTAATTAAAACAGTTTTTTTTGTTTGCCTGTTTGTTTTTGTAACGCTGGTGTCATTCTTGTTTTTCACTGAACACTCCTTGAAGAGTATTGTTTTGTCACCATTTCTTGGTAACGATCGGATAAACATTATCGTCGCCGGATTGGATGCTCGTGATAATGACGTAGGCCGTACGGACACTCTGATGCTTATTACTATTGACCCAAAAGCAAAAAAAGTATATCAAATGGCGATTCCACGGGATACCCGCGTGTTGATTTCCGATTTAAAGCCGCCGGATGATTGGGACAAAATTAATGCGACTAACGCCTATGGCGGTCCGGAAGTTACCAAACGAACGGTAGAGGAGTTTCTCGGAATAAAAGTTGATTATTGGGTGGATTTGCGGTTCAAAGCTTTTGCCGATGCTATCGATAAAATCGGCGGTCTGACAATTGATGTGGCTGAACCGATGCATTATGAAGACCCTTGGGATGATGACGGGGGCTTGATAATAGATTTTCAACCGGGTACGCAAAGGTTGAACGGAAAAAAAGCAATCGAATACGTTCGTTACCGCGACTATTTAGGTGATATCGGACGGGTAGAGCGACAAGGAGTGTTTGTCAAGGCGCTTCTGAATCAGGTTGCCACGCCTACCGGAATTATCCATCTCCCGGGCGTTGTAAATGATATTTACGGTGAATTAAAGACCGATATGCCGATGTCCCTGATGATATCGCTTATAGCGATATTGCCGGATGTCAAAAAGAATGGCGTAGTAACACAAATGGTTCCAGGGCGGCCACTGTATATTGACGGAGTAAGCTATTGGATTCCTGATGTAGTGAAAACATGGGAAATGATGGCTACAGTCGAAGGAATAGTTCCTGATTCCAGCTACATGGAAGCGGCTAATCAATTGTCGGAAAAATATGAGGCTTCGATTCCGGACGAGTCGCGAACTTCAGTAGAGGCTCCGACTGGCGAGAGCACTAAGCCCGAAGAACCAGTGGCAACTGTCATATCAAAGCCGAAGCCGGTTATTGCAAAGCCAGTTCCGGCGGCTAAACCAAAATCCAACCAAAGTTCGGCAACTGTACCAAAGCCATCAGTTCCGCCGGCAAAAAACTCCGCTCCCGAAAAGCCCGCAAAACGTCCGTCAACACCGAACAGTTCGGGAAACAATTCCAACACTAATACTAATTAATAATTTTTCCAAGCTACTAATTGACAAGTCGATTTCGCACTTGGTTTTTACAGAGAAATTGTGTATAATATCGTGGTTAATCATAAATATCGGAGGAATGAAATGTTTGGTTTATCGGTAGATATTGGAATAGACTTAGGTACCGCAAATGTAATTGTATTTGTAAAAGGCAAGGGCATTGTGTTGCGCGAACCTTCCGTAGTTGCTATAGATCGCGATGATAATAATAGTATATTGGCAGTTGGCGAAGAAGCCAGACGAATGCTCGGACGCACTCCGGGAAATATAATGGCGATTCGCCCGCTAAAAGATGGGGTTATCGCTAATTACGATATGACGGCTGAAATGATGAAGTATTTCATTAGTAAAGTCGCTGGTCGGAGCTGGTTTTTTCGCCCCCGGGTTATGGTATGTGTGCCAGCGGGTGTTAATCAGGTTCAGCAACGCGCGGTAATTGAGGCTACGTTGCAAGCCGGAGCGCGTAAAGCCTACTTAATTGAAGAGCCGATCGCGGCAGCAATTGGCGCCGGAGTTTCGATTGGTGACCCTTATGGTTCGATGGTAATAGATATTGGCGGCGGAACGGCTGATGTTGCAGTGTTAAGTTTAGGTAGCATGGTGGTCGGAGAATCGCTTAGCAGTTCCGGCGGCGACAAATTTGACGAGGCGATTTTGCGATTTGTCCGCAAAGAGTATAATTTATTGATTGGTGAGCGAACGGCTGAAGAAGTAAAAAAAGAAATCGGCTGCGCAATCGCCGGTGAATATACTGATGAAAAAGAAGTGCGCGGAGTTGATTTAATGAGCGGTATGCCGCAAACTAGAATTATCACTGCGGATAAAACTGTCCAGGCATTTACCGAGTGTTTGGAGAATTTAGTACACGGAGTCAAGGGAGTGCTAGAAAAAACACCACCCGAATTGGCAGCAGATATCTATGACCGTGGTATCGTGTTGACTGGCGGAGGTTCCCTATTGCGTGGATTAGACAAACTAATCGAACGGGAAACGGGTATCAATACTTATTTGGCTGAAAATCCACTAGATTGCGTAGCACTTGGAACAGGAAAAGCGCTGATAAATCTGGATAAAATCCCAGATGGGTTAGTTATGATGAGAAAGGTTAATATTAGGTAAAATAATTTTTCGATTTAACCATCGCGTAATTGTGTTGATAATCTTAATTTTAAGTTTTTCAGCAAGTGTCAGCGCCGTAGCAATTCAAAACGTGGAAATCAATAAACAAAATGATGAAATCGTGATTTATCTTGATAATGTTAAAAACTATTCTATTGAAGAAAACGAAAGCCACGACCAACTCATAATAAAAATGGCTAATCAACCGGCTTATACCTGGATTAGCGAAATGCCTTATCAAAGTGACATTGTTGGTGGCGCAACATTGACAAACGAAGCAGGTGTGGGTAGCACATTTGTTATGCAAATGAAAACACCAATTATTTATTTAGCGAAAAACATGACCAAGCCTAACCGAGTAGTAATTTCAATACTAGATCCCAAATATCGTTCGGTTGAGCATGAGTTGACCACCGGCGTGTTATTCAAGGTAATTGACTATCAGACGTTTTCTGGAAAAGTTCGCGCGTACATTCTGGATGTCGCGCCAGAATCAGACTATCGACTACAGGCGCTATTAGATGGCAAAGTGGTCGGTCGTACTAAGTTAAGTGCATTTGCCAATCGGATTGATATTTTGGCGGCTATTAATGGTAGCTACTTTGCGCCGGACGGCGAAATTATCGGCGCTTTAAAAATTGATGGCGAGATAGTCAGTAGCGATAAAATAGCCAGGGCAATAGCTGGGTTTTCCCAAGACGGTCAGTTGCAGATTGATATTAATCAGTATCGGGGAAATGTATTGTTACCCGACAAGACCGAAGTGCCGATTGACTATGTCAACCGTAGCCGTATTCGCGATTCATTGGTGCTGTACAACAAAGCCTTTGGTGCTCAGACGGTGACCAACATTTTTGGCTGCGAGTACTTGATTATTGATGACACAGTTGAAGCGATAAATATTGGTAATTCTTATATTCCTGATCGGGGAGTGGTGCTTTCAGCAACCGGAGCGGCTCAAACACGATTGAAATCATTGAAAATTGGTGACAAAGTAACAATTACCCAAACATTGGGTAGAGAAATCGACGATTGTTACGATGCAATCGGAGCCGGTCCGCAATTAATCAAAGATGGCAAAGTTGCAATTACTACTAAACTGGAAAAAGTTCTGCCGGATATTGCTAACGGCAGAGCGCCACGAACGGCAATCGCCGAAACCGACGACCAGCATATTATCCTAGTAGTGGTCGATGGTCGGCAGCCCCACAGCATTGGTATGACATTAACTGAGCTTGCCGAGTTTTTATTGAAATATTCGGCGCGAAAAGCTATGAACTTAGATGGCGGCGGTTCAAGTGCAATTTTGGTGCATGGACGGATTTTGTCAAAACCTTCCGATGGTAAAGAACGAGCAATCGCGAGCGCAATTGCGGTAGTGCGAAAACAGTAGTTTTAATTTAGGGGGATATTATGAATAAATTCAAGTTTGTACTGGTACTGATGCTAATATTGTTGGCGATACCGGCACAAATATTCGCCGGACAAGTTGTTGATCACAGTAGTGTTTTGACTGGCAAAGTATTAACTGAGGGATTGGTAATTTCTGGTCAATATGTTAAACAGGGTGACGTTATTGTGATGGTGGACACAATTGCCGGACCGGCTCCGGCGGCACGCGCTAATGTTAACGGACAAGTTGTTGCCGTACTCGTCAAAGGCGGCGATATTATTCGCGTGGGTCAAATTGTGGTAAGAATCGAAGCGAAATGAAAATTAGGAGTTTGAATTGAAAAAAACAATCACCACAGTAGTTTGTGCGGCTTTGTTGTGTTTTGGTCTGTCTGTATTCGCGGTCGATATTATGCCGATAGACCAAATTAAGATTGGTATGCAGGGCGTTGCAAAAACGGTAGTTTACGGCTCTCGCATTGATGAATTTAATGTTGAAGTACTTGGTGTGCTCAAGGGCAAAGGCCCAAGCGGCGACCTTATTTTGGTGCGTACTTCCGGAGCATTAATTGACCAGACCGGTGGAATTGCTGAAGGAATGAGCGGCAGTCCGGTGTATATTAACGGTAAGTTAGTTGGCGCTGTTGCCTATGGTTGGGGATTTGCGGATCACAAAATTGGTATGCTCACTTATATTGGCGATATGTTGAAAATACTTGATTTTCCAGACACTGTTCGTCCTGCGGTGAAGGAGCCTGAACAACCGGGCATCAGCGATGCGGATTTCAACAAAAACATTGAGGATATGATTGCAAAAATCCGCGCACAGTTGAAAAATAATAATAATGAATCCGATACTACTATTGTTGTGAATCCCAAGATGAAACTTTTCACCGGCGGATTTAGTGACCAAGCGGTCAAAACTTTGCAAAAACGATTAAACGACTTTGAAATCGTCAATTACTCAGCGTCGGATCTGCCTTCCGGGGTAGTGCTGAGCCCGCTAAAGCCCGGAGCCACAATTGGTGCCGAGTTGGTCAGGGGCGATACGACGATGGGAGCGCTTGGAACGGTAACTTATGTAGACGGTAATAAAGTGTTGGCCTTTGGTCATCCGTTCTTAAAAAAAGGCGCTGTTGATTTGATAATGACCAATGGTTATATTTTTCAAGTTGTAAACAGCTTAGATAGTGCATTTAAGATGGGCGTGGCCGGTGAACCGGTCGGCATAATCAATCAAGACCGCGGCGCCGGAATCGCCGGAAAAATCGGTAGTTTTCCCGGAGTGGTGCCGTTAACTGTTTCAATTGATGATAAAACCAGTAAACGTAAGCAAAAATATTACGCGCAAACGATTATTGACGAAACATTAACACCGGAATTGCAATCGCAATCGGTAGTCAGTTTTGTTGACAAGACAATGGATCGCGTCGGGCAGGGATCGGCAAAAGTTACTTACCAAATAACTGCTCGCTATATGCCAGGTGTTGAAATCAAACGCACAAATATGTTTTATAGTGATAAGAATATTTCTGCCGAGTGCGTGGGTGAGTTGCGTGAGTTGCTAGCTGAATTGACTGCTAATAGGTTCAATCCGGTGGAAATTCTTGAGGTTGATGTCACTGTTGAAGTTACCGAAGATAAATTATTGACGGCGATTATTGAAGCAACTGCAGAAAAAACCGATGTACACGCGGGCGATAAAATCAACATTGAAGTGACAACTCGACCTTATCGCGGCGAAGTAATTAAACAGACGATCGCCTATACTATTCCCAAGGATCAAAAACCGGGCGAGATGATGCTCGAAGTGCGCGGTGGCTCGCAGCAGACTTTGGCAGAAATGATTAATAGCCAGCAACAACTGGCAAATGCTGATTTGCTACAGGTGTTGAAACTTACCCGTATTAAAGATACCTCATTTGAAGAAGCTTTAAAAGAAATGCTTGCCTCTGATTGCAACAATGAAATCGTCGTGGAGCGGTTGGATTTTCCCTCGGAAATGATGCAACAGCGTAATGCTAATTCATCGGTCACGGCTACCGAAGCCGGTTCGAAAATGGCAAATCTTCTGACTTTTACTTCAAACAATCCTACATCGTTGATGAGTTATGCGTCGAGTCCGTCAGGCGATAAGCCTTCAACGGCCCCAAAAGACAAAAAACAACCGCAAGAGCAAACGAAATTCAAGCTAACAACTGATTATATTGTTATTGGAGACACTCAAGTAGTAGTGAACGTTTTGCCAAAAGCAAAATAGTTTATCAGAGCGGGAGGGTAATGTTTAGAAAACTTTGTGAGGCGGTCGGAAAAAGCATTATCAACAGTTTTGAAGGACTGGGAAAATTTATTATTTTTGTTCTTGATACTGCTCGTTGGATGTTAAGAGCGCCTAATATCCGTCATTTGTTTCAACAGATGGCGCATTTGGGTGTAGATTCATTGCCGATAGTGACGCTTACTTGTTTGTCAACCGGTGCTGTTATGACGCTGCAATCGGCAAGCGAATTGATAAAATTTGGCGCTCAAGCTTCGGCCGGTGGTATGGTTTCAATTGCAATGGCCCGCGAACTGTCACCGGTCTTAACCGCAGTTGTTTGCGCGGGACGCGTGGGCGCAGCGCTAACTGCCGAAATTGGCACGATGAAGGTAACAGAACAAATTGATGCGTTAGAAGTAATGGCAACTAATCCAATCCGGTATTTGGTAGTACCGCGAGTGTGGGCGTGTATTCTGATGTTGCCGGTGTTGGTTGTTTATGCCGATATTGTCGGTGTGGCTGGTGGCTATATTGCCGCTACCGCCGCCAATATTGATGGCGCCAGTTTTATTCAGTCAATAAAAACGTTCTGCACACCGTACGATATGTTTGGCGGTTTGCTAAAATCGATAATCTTCGGCGCGATAATCGGAGTTGTTGGTTGTTACAAAGGCATGATGACTGAACCAGGCGAAAAAGGGGTCGGTCAATCGACCACCAGCTCGGTAGTGACGGCGATGTTGCTGTTGTTTTTTAGCAATTATTTCTTGTCATTACTGATTTTCACCTAAGGAGGCATCGGATAATATTTTATTATGATTAAGTTAACGGATATAAATATGACGTTCGGCGCCAGGCAGGTATTGAAGAACATCAATATTCATATTAAACCGGGTGAAACTTGGGCGTTGATCGGCGGCAGCGGCTCGGGAAAAACTACCATCATTCGGATTATTATTGGTTTGCTAAAACCAACTAGCGGTACAGTGTTAGTTGAAGGCGATGCCGTAATTGGCGCAACCGAAAAAAAACTAAATCAAATTCGGCGAAAAATGACGATGATATTTCAGTATTCGGCATTATTTGATTTTATGAGCGTTGGTGAAAATGTCGCATTTACCTTGCGTCGCGACCGCGAGCCGGAAGAAAAAATCAAAGAAACAGTACAACGGATGCTAGACTTGGTCGGGTTGGGACATACTGTTAAGATGATGCCCGGTGAGCTGTCAGGCGGTATGAAAAAGCGCGTGGGAATCGCCCGGGGAATTGCCGCCAATCCAAAAATAATCCTTTATGATGAACCAACTTCCGGCTTGGATCCAGTCACGACCGCCGGAATTGATCGATTGATTTCGTCAATCCGGCAAGAACTAGGCACAACTTCGGTAGTTGTTACCCATGATATGCATAGCGCATATCGGATCGCCGATAAAATCGCTTTTTTATACCAAGGTGATTTATTGCAGATTGGAACGCCCCAGGAAATTCAAAATTCTAAAATACCATTGGTACAGCAGTTTATTAATGGTTTGGACTATTTACCAGATATCAAGGAGGATGACGATGGGCTATAGCAAAGAAGCTAAAGTCGGCTTAGTGTTTATCGTCGGTCTAGCTTTGTTTATCTTGATGGCATCTTTTCTCGGGGCATTTAAGGCAAATGACAAGGGTTACGAGTTTACGGCAACTTATCGCGATGTTTCAGGACTGTATTCCGGTGCTTCGATTCATTTTGCCGGTGTGACAATCGGGCGCGTTACGACCATTAAGCTTACCCAAGATGTTGTTGAAGTGGGTATGTTTATCAAGGAAGAATACAAAATCCCTGAAGGTTCAGCGATTACGATTGCAACTTCCGGGGTGTTAGGTGACAAATATATCGACATCTCTGCACCGGCAAAACAAAACGGAAAGTTCATTAAACCAGGCGCTTATCTAATCGGTAAACCATCAGCAATGGCAGCAATGTTAGAATCAGCGGCAGAAATAATGACCGGAGTTCAGCAAATGGTCAAAGCAGTGAACACATCGTTGCTCGGACCTGAACAACAAGCAAGTTATAAAAAAATTATTAGTAGTGCCGGTGAAACTGCTGACAATGTAAAGTTGCTGACTGCTAATACCAATAAAATGTTAGAAGCAAACCATGCAAACGTACAGATAATGATGCTTAACTTGCGGCAAATGTCGCAGACATTAAATGAGTTTTCAAAAAAAGCCGACCATTTTATTACAGTATTTAACAAAGATGACATCGCCGCAAATGACATGCGGGATACTATTTCGAATGTGAAAGACTCAACTGCGCGGCTAGATAAAATATTGACGGCATTAGAGCCGACGCTTACCGACCCTCAGACGGCTGATGATATTAAACAGACTGCTAAAAATGCCCGGGTGCTTTCAGACACATCAGTGAATTTACTAAAAGACAACAAATTTGAATTTCATGGCGGCGGCGACATGATGGTCGGTGCTTTTAACGCGAATATCCAGACCAGTGTCTGGTCGACTATGGATATAAACAAAACGTCATTTGCGCTGCTAGGATTTGATAATATCGGCGGAACGGGAAGCTCGGATGCGACCAATACCGGCGGACTAAATCTGCAATACGGCATACATAGCGCCGACGGTCGCTCGTATCGGGTGGGATTAGTCGACAGCCAACCTGGTATTGGCGTAGATATGCACTTCAATGAGAATCTGTGGAAGTTGTCGCTGGATCTCTATAACCCGAATAATCTCAGCATCAAAGCGCGGATTGATTTTGCTTTGACTGATAATATATATGCGGTATTGCAAAACTATCGCATCAATCAATCGCCAAAAGACATATATTTGGGAATCGGCGCAAAATTTTAGTTGTGGAGGAAATATGAAAAAAACCATTATCTTACTTTTGACAGCGTTACTACTTTTGACCGCTACAGTTTCGGCGGCAACTACCTTAAACCTGACGGTGCAGCAAGCGGTAACATTAACATTGCAAAACAACCCGCAATTACAGCAAGTACTGGCAAAGCGTGACCAAGTGTTTGCCCAAGTCGGACAAGCCGAGGCCGGTAATTGGCCGACGGTTACTTTAACCGATAACTTTCAACCTTGGAGTGGTACTTCGTTTAGTGCTTCCGGGTGGAATCCGCCGCTACCATCTAGTGTCAACGGAACTACAAATAACGGCATCACTAACGGATTGTCGATAGCGGTTCAATACCCGTTGTTCACCGGCGGCGCTATAACTTACGGTATTATGCAGGCAAAATCCGGGCTGGCCGGACTGGATCAACAGGTGCAATTAACCAAACAACAACTAAAATACAATGCAGCCGCGGCTTATTACACCGCGGTTAACGGTAAAAATCAGGTCGTTGTCGCGCAGAGCAACGTTGATACTCAAACTGAGCATTTGCGGGTGGTAAATGCTCAATATAGCGCCGGTGTGGTTGCCAAATCTGACGTGCTGCAAACTCAATCAGATCAGGCAAAAGCGATGACACAGTTAATTGCGGCGCAAAATGCCTCCGCGATTGCAATACTCACATTAAAAACCACTATGAACATTCCCCTTGATACAGTGATTATATTAGCAGAAGATTTAACCATCAAACAAGACAACTTAAACGCGGCAACGCTGGTAGACTACGCGCTAAAAAATCGCCCTGATTATAGCGCTTCAAAAATCGCTGTTCAAGCCGACCAATATGGCTTGAAAGTGAGCGAAGCCGGTTATTATCCGACGATTGCACTGGGAGCTTCTTACTCTAATAGTTTGGGATTAGGGGTCAAAGATACTTATTTAAACATCGCTGGTCAGACAATTAATTCCAACATTAATGTGGGAGCAG
This sequence comes from Bacillota bacterium, assembly GCA_037129925.1. Classification (GTDB taxonomy): domain Bacteria; phylum Bacillota; class Negativicutes; order JBAXTZ01; family JBAXTZ01; genus JBAXTZ01. The sequence goes on along the minus strand of JBAXTZ010000008.1, from coordinate 14,999 downwards.
TAACTGCCTCGTTGCAATATAACGTCTTCGACGGTTTTTTGACGAAAAACCAAGTCAAAGCCGCTCAAGCGCAAATAACTCAAGACCAACAGGCATCTGAGCTGGTTCGTTTGCAAGTTATCTTGCAAGTCAATCAGGCTATTGACCAAATTGGCACTGACGTCAAACTAATTGCCGCGAACAAAGCCTATCTGGATTTTGCGACAGAAAACTTGAAGATAAACAATGTCCAATACAATTCCGGTGTTACAACCAACTTAAACGTCATGACCGCGCAAAGCGATCTTGCTAACGCCCAATCACAGTATTGGAATTCACTGTATAACTTTAACAAAGATAACGCTCAATTAGCATTATATACCGGCGTTCCGGTTCAATAATTTGCAACTATTGAGGGAAGAGCAAAATAGAGTTATTTCTATTTTGCTTTTTTCGCTTGTAAAAATTAGTTGATTTTTCAATAATTGGCGAGGAGGTGAGTAAAATGCGCTGGTATAAAATTATTTTCGCGACATTATTTGCATTGCTATTGGCAGTTGGCGTACTAGCGTTTTTACTCACCCGGCACATGACGACGCTCGGATTAGATTTGGTGGTATCCAAAGCGATAACTGGGGCGCTGGGAAACAAAATTGTCATTGGCAACGCCCGCATTGTTGATTTTCGCACCATCGAAGTGGACGAAGTCACGCTTTTTGAAAAATCCGGGATGCCCATGGTGCGGATCCCCAAAGTAGAAGTGCGATTTTCTCCGTTTGGGATATTTTCCGGGCTGTCACCGGATAATTTTATCAGTTCAATTACCGCCTATGACGTTCAGGCTTTTTTAGTGGAACGCTCCAAAAACAAATGGAACGTTGAAGAAATTGGCGAGGATTTACCAAAAACGCCAAAGACAGAGCCGCTCAAATTCAAACCGGAAATCCGGCTCGTCAACGCAACAGTGTCAGCCAAATTTGCCAGTGGCGCGAAAAATATGGTTAGTGAAGTGACTGGAATCTTGGATTTGTCAGAAAATGATATGATTCGGTTTAAGTCTACAATTAACAAAGCCCTTGGTACAAAAGTTACGGGCAGTGGCTATTTTGACCTTGCCAAAAATAAACTGGCACTTTCGATTCACACTGACAAAATAAGTTTGAAAGAAGGTAGCTTTCTTTTTATTTGGCAAGACATTCCCGAAGTTGAAGTAAAACTTCTAAATGGTTACGCAACGAATCTCGATGTATATGTTACGATTGTTATGGGACAAGAGCCAACGTTTTCGGTCTATGGCGACTGCGTCGACGCCGACGCGGACATTTTTGGAGTGCCGGTGCGGCACGCATTTGGCCGATTGGAAGTGAACGAAAAAAAAGTATCAATCCTCAATGGTCGGGCTGAAGCTTATGGTGACGCAGTCAATGTCACCGGTGACTTTAACTTTGCTGCTAAGAATTTTCGTGACTTTGAATTAAATGTTGTGGTTGCCGGTAAAGGGGTGCATACATCAATTGTAAATAAATTTTTACCGGGGTTCATGCCAGTAGATTGTCAAGTCGATGTTGTGGCAGTTACCCAAGGTAAATTGCGAACACTAAACGTTGAAGCGGACATTGAAGCCAACAATGTTACAGCGTTTGGCTACCAAGCCCAAAAGGTTCAAGCTAAGGCCGCGGTAATCAATGGTAAGACGATTGTTGTATCCGATGGAATAGTCGCTGCATACGGCGGCGGTGCACGATTTAGCGGCGATTTTGATATAGATAAAATTTCATATAATGTCAAGGCTGCCGGTAGCAATGTCGATATAAGTCAGATACCATTGGCGGCAAAATACAAAGTTGGCGCCCGAGCAGCTTTTTCATTGAGTTTGTCAGGTGACAAACTCAATTATGTGAAACGGGCTGACGGAAATGTAGCCGTACAGGATGTTCGCTACGACAAGTACGTTATTGATAACGCGGTTAGTGGTTTCTCTTTTGACAACAAGACAATTACTATCGATTTTCTTAACTGTAGCGCCTATGGTGGACAAATTAGCGTCTATGGTAAAGTCGGGACGGATATTGCCCTGAAAGCTCGTGCCTTCGGAATGGACGGCTCGAAAATTGCCGGATTATTTGGAAAAAACCAAATTACAGGAACGCTGTTTGCGGCTGCTGATGTCGATGGAACGCTGTCTGAACCGCACGCGAACATTAATATTGAAGCCAGCAACGGCAGAGTAATCGCGCAAAACTACAAGAGTTGTTTTGCGAATTTGGAATTGTTTGACCGTAAATTGATAGTCAAAAAAATCGAAGTCCGTGATGCTGGAGAAGGAGTTGCCGAAGCTTCGGGAACTATTGATTTTGCTAATTCCGCGCCTAAGTTGAGCGGAGAATTTTCCAATGTAGTGATTCAAGACATTGTTCGCTCGATAACGCCAGAAGCCGCCGTATTAGGTGCGGCTAACGGCAGTTTTGAACTAGACGGCACATTTAGTGATCCGCTCTTGAAGGCTCAGCTTAAAACGGGCAGCTTGGTTTATGGAAGCTATCTTGTCGACAGTGTTACTGGTAAGTTGGAAGTAACAAAAAGCGGACTTGTGCTGCGAACGCTGAATTTGAAAGCGCTAGGCGCTGAAGTCACTGCCGACGGAACTTGGCGCGATTACAGTGAGATGGATTTTTTGATTAAAGTAAACGGCATGGACTTGGAAAAGCTACCGCAGAATATCGGCAAAAACAACTTACAAGGATCGATTTCGACGAAAATGTTTCTAAAAGGTAGCATCGACAATCCGATGCTGTTTGGAAAAATAACTGCGCCGGAAATATTTTATAATAAAGAATCATATACCGACATTTGGGCGGAATTTTCGCTGAATAAAGCTGTTTTTGATATTGGGCAGGGGAGTTTGAAACACAAACTTGGTTCGGCAAAATTCGAAGGCAGTATTAAATTGGATAATTATGTTTGTGCCGGCAGTGTTTTTGTAACGGCAATGGACATTAGCGATATTATGGCGACCGCCGGTATTGCAGACAAAAACATGTTGAACGGAGCACTGTCGCTACAAGCCGATTTTAGCGGAACTATGGATAAACCGACACTTACTATTGCCGCACAAGCGCCGACAATTTCAACCTATGGTTTTGGTTTGGATAACTTTGCGCTCGAAGCTAATTACACTAATAAAACCTTGACTATTAGTAAGTTGTTTGCCAAACGCGGCGACAGTATTATCGCCGGAAGGGGTGTTGGCGAAATTGATGGACCATTAGCAATGGAGGTTGGAGCACGAAATATCGATGCCGCGCTTATCGCAAAATGGAGCAGGAAAGATTTACCGCTATCCGGCAATTTGTCGGCGACCGCGCAGATCACCGGAACCTATCAAAACCCCGATGTAGCGCTGTCTGTTACACTAGATAAGCCGGATTATGCCGGGGTTCAGTTAGATGAAGTGTTTGCCCTGTTGACGATTAATAAAGATAAAGTCAATGTTAATCAAATATTAATGAGCAAATCTGGTTACAAGGCGACAATCATTGGCGAAATCCCCTATGATGCGATGTCAATGGCGCAATCACCCAGTCATGCAAATTCGCAGATGAATCTGAAATTGGCGCTAGATGAAACGGACATGAAACTATTACCGCTGTTGTTTGGCAAACAGATAAAGTCTGCTGAAGGTCGTATTGGCGGAAATTTGGTCATTAGCGGGACGTTGCAGACACCGCTGTTAAACGGAAACTTTTCGGTTAAAAATGGTACGTTGGGTCTGGCTGCACTTAAAGAAAAAATAACTAGCGTAAATGTGAATGTCGATATAAAAAACAATAATATTGATATTAATAATACTCATTGCGGAATAAACGATGGCACTCTAGATATTTCTGGTAATGGCTTAATTTGGGGCTGGAAGTTAGTTAATTATGGCTTTACCTTTGCGTCAAAAAATGTCGAAATAAATACTAGTCAATATTCTATTCCGCTAGAATTTTCAATGAAACTTGATGACAAAAATGGCAAACCGAAGTTAACGGGAACAATTGGTTTCAAGAAAAATGATGTAATTGAAGTGAAATTGGCATCATTCATCGGTGCAGCTGACAATAATACCGGATTTATTATTCCGGATGTTGATTTAGACCTTACAGTTGATCTTGGTAGCAAACTTCGAGTGTATAATCCGTTCTTTTTTGATATTTTGGTGACAGGGAAAGTTCATTTTGGCGGTTCAACGCTTTCGCCAAATAATAGCGGTAAAGTTACGGCTATTAGCGGACAAATAACTTATATGAACAACGAGTTTAATATTGAAAAAGGCGAAGTCGATTTTGAACGGATTGATTCCAATATCCCGAATGTAAATATTCAGGCTAAGGCAACAGTTAGTAGTCCGGATCCGATAAATCCCGGCACTAGTCCCAACAAAGTTTATACTATCTACCTAACGGTGCAAGGAGTGGCTGACAACCCGATTATCAAGCTAACATCGGACGGCGGGCTGTCGAGCAGTGATATCGGCTATCTGTTGACAACCGGTCAAGCACCGCAGAGCAACGGAAACGCGCAATTGAGTCAAGCCTTTTCTAATCAAGCGATTAACACCAGCTTGCGGTTCGCGCAGTCGGCAGTTTTTGGAAGTGTTGGCTCATCGGTTCGAACAAATTTAGGATTAGACTACTTTAATTTGAGCCGGGCGACTTTGTCTGCGAATATTGGTAGCAACAACAATCAGAACAATGTGAACAATCAGGAAATATACCAGCTGGAAGTGGGAAAGTACGTCTTTGAAAAGTTATTGTTGAAGTCATCTATAGGAATAGGCTATAATTACTACCAGTTTCAACTGCAATATGATTTATGGCAACATTTGTATCTAACTGGATCAACTGATAGCCAACAAAATAACAGTATAATTTTGAATAAGATTTGGACATTCTAAGAGGAGAAAAATGTTTAGCAGTAAAAATTACCTGGTGTTAATGACACTGTTACTTGTAACAATGATGTTACTTCCAAACTTAGTAGCGGCGGCGACTCAGTATGACGGAAAAATGGTAACGGATGTTCGAATCGATGGGACTACCAGTGATATTTCTCAACCGTTAATACCGCTGTTGCGATTGCAGACCGGGATGCTATTGAGTAGTGACATTGTCGATAAAGATGTCGAGATGCTCACACAGTGCGGTTATTTCTATCGTGTTTCTACCCGCTATGTAGAAAATGCCAGTGGTGTTTCAGTACTATATGATGTCATGCCAAATGTTATCGTCAAGCAAATATTGTTCAAAGGCGATACTATCTATAAGCCGGAACAGTTGGTGCCGCTTCTGGATACGCCAATCGGACAAATATTAAACAACCGCGCCCTGCAACAAGGAATCCAGGCGGTTTTAAAAAAATATGCCGATGATGGGTATGTGTTGGCAAAAGCCAGCGATGTTGATGTAGCGATGGACGGAACAGTTACGATTACATTGACTGAAGGAATAATCGAAAGTATCGTAGTGTCTGGTAACGATAAAACGTCAGAGTATGTAATAACACGCGAGTTGAGGATCCAGGCCGGCAAACCTTTCAATAAGAACGATTATGTGCGCAGTTATCAGCGCTTAAACAATCTCGGATTCTTTAGTGATGTTAGCTTTACTTTTCCGCCTGGCCGACTACCTAACCAAATTGATGTGGATATCAAAGTAAAGGAGGGGCGCACCGGACAGTTTAACGTCGGCGGCGGTTACGCTACCGGCTCGAACAACGGCGGGTTCTTCGGCACCTTAGGCGTCGGCGATACCAATTTGTTCGGAACCGGTGATGCTATTAACCTGCAATACGCCCTTGGTGGCGGCGGGATGAACAATAAAAGTGTAACCTTCACCCGACCATATCTGACCGAATCCGGAATGTCACTGTCAGTCAGTCTGTATGATAACTGGTCGACAAATAGTGATTACGGTTTAGTTGACCCTAATACGCCGCCTGCATGCGGTTGGGGGGACTATCCGGAATCCCCGGAGGTTTATCCATGGCCAAATACTAATTTGTATAGCCAAATGCGTTCATCGTATAATACTCGTGAAATCGGTACTTACGCGACACTTGGTCAGCAGTTTGGCGAATATCAACGCTGGTATGTAACGCTCAAGACTCGAAACTTTTCGTATGAAGCCAATCAATACGGACAGATTGACTACCGGCAGCCAACTATCTATGACACAACTGGTACTATTGCTATCGGACCAAACCCATATTACGGGTTCATCAATCAAAACTTCGGCACGTTGAACAGTATTATGTTGTCACGGATTTATGACAGTCGCGACAATGTGTTCGCCGCTACTTCTGGACAATATCAGTCGGTTTCGTTAGAATCAACCGGTTCAATTCTTGGCGGCAACTTTACTTATCAGAAATTGAACGGCGAATATCGCACTTATTGGAAAACGTTTTTTGATCAGACGATAGCAGTTAAAGCATCAGGTGGCGCCGGATTTGGCGATGTGCCGGAAGTTGGCGGCTATTATCTGGGCGGACCGGACAATTTACGCGGCTACAACAGTGGTCAGTTTACCGGTTCATCAATGGTCTATGGCACCTTGGAATATCGCATCCCAATTATTGATAAAATCCAGGCGGTGTTGTTTACCGATGTCGGTCAAACTTGGGCTGTATCGCGAACCTATAATCCGGCTTATGGACCGGTTGCCGGTATCGATAGTGGCGGTTGGCGAGCCGACTATGGTTTTGGCGCGCGGGTTGTAACGCCAATCGGACCGCTACGGTTTGACTGGGGACTGCCCTATTCTTCTGCCGATGCTGACGCCTTCGGCGGCATACACTTCTACTTTTCAATGGGCGCCAGTTTCTAAGGTCGCATAATAACAAAACGCTTCCGGGGTTTGACCCGGAGGCGTTTTTTAACAGGAGCGGCTTTATTAGTGCTGACTGTCGTGGTATAATTCTAGAGAATATTTTGTATGGGGTGTACCGTGTTTTTTAAAAAAATTGGGACATATATTATTTTCTTAGCGGCCACATTGTTGGTTTTTTTTAGTGGTAACGCTGCTGCGGCAGATTTGCAAATAACCAATATTCGTTGGTCGATGATGCCGGATACAGACAGCTCCCGGGTTTTGCGAATAGTACTTGATTTGAACGGGGCGTACGATCTAAGAAACAATATATATGCGCAGACGAATAAGAATTCGACGTCAATTAGTGGAATATTTAAGAACTTGACTGTTGCCCCCGGAGTCGCAAAAACGGTCAGCTTGTCTGATGATATTGCCAGTAGCGTGGAACTGCAATCGGCCGGTTCGATAACAAAACTACTGGTGAGTCTGCCGAATAATTCAGATGCCAGCAGTTTAAATGTATTTGTCGTAAAAGCCGACAAAGTCAATAATAAGCCGTGGCGAATTGTCGTTGATGTTATCAAACCGATTGTCACAAGCAGCCTTACTTCGACGCTCACGCCGACGATGTTGAAGGCCGACTATGGCATTGTGCAAATAACAGATATCCGCTCATCATTGTTGCCCGATGTCAACGGCGCGCAGAAACTGCGGATAGTTTTTGATTTGAGTGGCGCCTATCGCTTGAATAACAGCCTGCAGTTCGATAGCACTGTAAACCAGTTGCAAACGCTATTGACAAACGCCAACTTAATCGGGAAAACCCCCAAACAACTGAAATTCACTGATTCGGTTGCTAAGAGTATTGAACTATCCCAAATTAAAGATAGTACCGTTAAACTAACCGTAGCTCTTCAACAGAAGCTGCAAGCTGATTGCTATAATCTGTTTGTGTTGCCGGCTGACCGCGCCAATAACAAACCTTGGCGGTTAGTTTTGGATATTTTCAAGCCGGTACCGGTGGCAAATTTGAAATTTTCTGCTGGTCTTAAAGGCAAAAAAATTGCCATCGACCCCGGTCATGGCGGTAGTGATCCCGGCGCAATTGGACTCGGCGGCACCCACGAAAGCGATGTTACTTTACCGATTGCTTTGCAACTTAAAAATTTGTTGGAAGAAAATGGTAGTACAGTATTCATGTCCCGCATCGATGACCGTGATGTTTTCGCGCCGAACGCTGACGACGGTGATGAGCTGCAGGCGCGTGCCGATGCCGCGAACAGCAACAAGGCGGATGTATTTGTCTGTATTCACGCCGATTCATTCAGGGATCACAGCGTTGGTGGAACCAGCACTTTTTATTACCCCAAGACCAATTTCGACGGATTGCTGGCAACTTCTGTGCAGTCAGCTTTGCTAGCGCAAACCGGACTGGAAAACCGAGGGATAAATAGAGCTAATTTTTATGTGTTAAAGCGTACTTTTATGCCTTCGATACTTGTGGAGATGGCGTTTATCAGCAATGCCGCTGAAGAAAAAAAACTGTTGGATATTAATTTTCAAACCAAAATTGCTATCGGTATTACCCAAGGCTTGGACAAATTTTTTAATGACGCCGCAGCGCTCAATCCCGGGAAATAGGTGTAACATGAACGGCAAACAGCAATTGGTTTCGGAAGTCGGCGAATTTGGGCTAATAGACATAATAAATACTGACACGATAATAGATAAAATGCATGTGTTAAAAGGCATTGGCGATGATTGCGCGGTGGTACGCACCGCTGACCCGAATAGTTATCAACTATTTACCACAGATATGCTCGTCGAGTCGATACATTTTTCCAAGCTGATGCAGGACGAGGATGTCGGCTATAAGGCGATTATTTGTAGCGTTAGCGATATTGCCGCGATGGGCGGTATGCCTCGCGATTGCTTAATTTCACTTGGAACGCCGGGAAATATTGAAGTTGCGCGAATTGAGCGGCTTTATGCCGGAATGCGGCAGGCGTGTAAAGCGTATAATGTTAATATTATCGGCGGCGATACCGTGTGCAGCCCGCAGGGAATAATTATCAATGTCGCGTTGACTGGAACGATAGACAGTCGCTATGTAGTTTATCGAAGCGGCGCTAGCATTGGTGATTTGGTGGTCGTCAGCGGAAAACTGGGGCTGTCAGCCATCGGCTTGGTATTGCTGCAACAACAAATCGCACAAACTGCCGAAAATCAGCATTTTTTTGAGAAACACTGCCGGCCAACTGCCCGGGTCGAACTGGGACAGTTGCTGGCCAAGCACGGCGCAACAGCAATGAATGATATTAGCGATGGATTGGCAAGCGAACTCAATGAAATAGCCAACAGTAGCGCTGTAGGAATATTGATTGACGAGCGCTTGATTCCGGTGGCGCGACTGCCGCTCGCAATCGAAGCGCTACTCGAAAAGTCGTCAACGCATTACGCGCTCTATGGCGGTGAAGATTACGAGTTGGTGTTCACTATCGCGCCGTCTAGCTATGCGCGGTTCTCTGCTGCAACAAAGGCCGCGGTAGCTGTGATTGGGCAGGTAACCGCTGAATTTAGCGGTGTTCAGCTACGGACTATTGATGGATCACTGATAACATTGGAGAGTAGAGGATATAATCATTTTAGCAACTAGAGAAATTTATTTGCCGACCAGCGCGGATACTTATTCATTTGGCGTTAAACTCGGCCACCGACTGCAACCGGGCGCTATTGTTTTGCTAAATGGTGATTTGGGTGCCGGAAAAACACTGCTAACTCAAGGAATTGCCGCTGGTCTAGGCTCCGCAGACACGGTATCTAGTCCGACATTTGCTTTGGTAAATATCTATTCCGGTCGCTGTCCGATTTATCATTTTGATTTGTATCGGTTGGAAAATAGTAGCGAGCTAGACGGCATTGGTTTTTTTGAAATGCTCGAAGAAGGTGCGGTATCCGTTATTGAGTGGGCAGATAAATTTGCCAGTCGGATGCCGGATAACGCAATAAAAATCACTTTACAACGACTGACTAATGGCGCCGGAAGACGGCTGATAATCGAGGCGGACAATGTTGATATTAGCGATTGAAACTTCGACAATCTCCTGTAGCGTGGCTTTGGTAGCCGATGGCAAATTATTAGCCGAGCATACGACGCAGAATTCGCGTAACCATTCAGTTGCATTGTTGCCGAATGTTATCCAGCTGCTTTCGGAGCAGTCTGTCGAGCAGTCGGCGATTAGCGCAATTGCCGTTGGTATCGGCCCTGGCTCGTTCACAGGATTGCGGATTGGCTTGGCAACCGCCAAGGCGCTGGCTTACGCGTTGAAAATCCCACTGATTGGCGTGCCGACCATGCGTACGTTGTTTTTGCAAGCCAAGGATTGCGCCGAATACATAATCCCGGTCATTGATGCCCAACAGGGCAATGTATATCTGGCAGTATATGGAGTAGACGGTGAGTGTAGCGAGGTTGCCGTAGTTGCCAAAACTGACTTGCCCAAATTGGTTAAGACCGCAGATAGTTATTGTTTTTGCGGCGAGATAACTGCTGAAATTAAGGCGATTATGTCCGGTGTTGCAAACGCGGCTTTTGTTGCCACGGAAATATCGTTGCCGCGCGCCGAATACACTGGTATTGCCGCGCAGTATATGTTCAGTCGAAAAATGTTCAGTGATATTAACACCCTAGAACCGATTTACATTCGCAAATCAGCGGCCGAAGAGTTGCTAGAACGGAGTAAGTGAGTGGTAGCAGAAAAACTTGATTTTAAAGTGCGGCGGATGTTTTTACATGAAGTCGAAGATATTTATAATATTGAAAAACAGTCTTTTGATGGCGCGATGTGGCCGCTATCGGCGTTTATAGAAGAAGCCGCTGAAGAAATGGCGATTTATTTTGTGGCAACACTGGACGGAAAAATCATCGGTTATTCTGGTTTTTGGGTGATTATTGATGAAATCCACCTGAATAATATTGCCGTGCTACCGCAATTTCGCAGACGCGGCATTGCCAAAGCCTTGCTGTTAAAAACCATCGAGTATGGCGTGGGGCGATTGGCGGAGAAGATGACTTTAGAAGTGAGCGACAAAAATGTCGCTGCGGTAGAATTATACCGAAGCTTTGGTTTTATTGAGGAAGGGTTACGGACAAATTACTACGCGCCAGGTGAACACGCGCTGATTATGTGGCTGTATCAGTTGTCGGACATAAGTTTACAGGAAACAGGGGAGACGAGTGATTGAGGGAAAGTTGATTCTCGGGATTGAAACCAGTTGTGATGAAACTAGCGCCGCGGTGGTGCGCTCCGGGCGTGAAATACTGTCGAATATTATTTCATCGCAGATTGATATTCATAAAATCTATGGCGGCGTAGTGCCAGAAATCGCTTCGCGCAAACACGTGGAAAACATCATGCTCATTATCGACCAAGCGCTGGCAGCCGCGGCGGTCACGCTCGAACAACTTGACGGAATCGCCGTTACTAATGGTCCGGGATTAGTCGGTGCGTTATTAGTTGGAGTTGCGGTAGCCAAAACGCTGGCATTTGCCGCAAATAAACCGTTGATCGCCGCGCATCATATCGAGAGCCATATTTTTGCAAACATTCTCAGTTTTCCGGATTTGCAACCGCCGTTCCTGGCGTTGGTGGTTTCTGGCGGACATACGTCCTTGATTGCAGTTGATGATTACAATAGTTATCGGTTGCTCGGACAAACTCGCGATGATGCAGCCGGAGAAGCTTTTGACAAAGTTGCCCGAGTACTAGGCTTGTCCTACCCGGGCGGACCGGAAGTTGAAAAACTAGCCAAGCATGGTAATGCAGCAGCTATTGATTTTCCGAGGGCGCGATTGAAGAAGCCGCCAGCTGCCAGCCACCAGCCACCTGCTGCCAGTTTCGACTTTAGTTTCAGCGGGTTGAAATCAGCAGTGATAAATTATCTGCATAATTGTGAGCAACGTGGAATTGCCGTTGTCCCGGCAGATGTCGCGGCAGCATTCCAACGGGTGGTGTGCGAAGCGCTGGCAATAAATGCGGTTGCCGCGGCTCGAGCATTTGAATATGACAAGATTGTTTTGGCAGGCGGTGTGGCAGCGAACTTCAGCGTGCGGGAAACGCTACGAAATTATTGCGAACAAGCCGGTTTGAAACTGTTTGTGCCACCGGCAATATTATGCACTGACAATGCCGCGATGGTCGCTTCACGGGGCTACTATAGTCTGATTGCCGGCAGGACGGCTGGCTGGGATTTGAACGCGGTGCCAAACTACCCGATTGGAAAAAATATTTCACAGATAAAATAAGGAGCCATGATGCAAAAAGAAAAAGTGTTGGTAATGGATTTTGGCGGACAATACGCTCAGTTAATTGGTCGGCGGGTGCGAGAGTGCGGTGTGTATTCCGAAGTGGTCTCCTACAAACTAACCCCGGCCGAGATTCTTGCGAAAAACCCCAAAGGGATAATATTTTCCGGAGGACCGTCCAGCGTTTATGGTGAAAAAGCGCCCCATTGCGATAAGCAAATATTTGAACTGGGCGTGCCAATACTGGGTATTTGCTATGGTATGCAGTTGATGGCGTTCTTACTGGGTGGTAAAGTCGAACGCCCGGACAGTCGCGAATATGGCAGCACAACGCTAACTATTCAGGATTCAGGCTTGTTTGCCGGTTTGGAAGCCAAGCAAACGGTCTGGATGAGCCATGGCGACTATATCAGTCAGGCGCCCGCGGGCTATACCGTTACCGCCCACACCGCAAGTACACCGGTGGCGGCGATGGAAAACGTCGCCAAAAAAATCTATGGTTTGCAGTTTCATCCGGAAGTGACTCATTCCGTTAACGGTCAAAAAATGCTCGCAGAATTCTTGTTTACTGTTTGTGGTTGTAGCGGCGATTGGAATATGGGAAACTTTGTCGAAATCGCGGTTAACAATGTCCGCAAGCAAATCGGCAACAAAAAAGTCCTCTGCGCGATGTCCGGCGGCGTGGATTCGGCGGTCGCGGCAACCCTTGTTCATCGCGCGGTCGGTGAGCAGTTGACTTGTGTATATGTAAATCACGGATTCATGCGCAAAAACGAATCCAAGCAAATCATCCAGACTTTCCGCGAAGAACGCGGGATGAATCTAATCTATGTCGATGCGGTTGACCGATTTTTGGCGAAATTAAATGATGTCAGTGACCCGGAAACCAAACGCAAGCTAATCGGCGCTGAATTTATCCGGGTTTTTGAAGATGAGGCGAAAAAAATCGGCGCGATTGATTTCTTGGTGCAGGGGACACTGTACCCGGACGTTATCGAAAGCGGCACTGATACAGCTGAAGTAATCAAGAGCCATCACAATGTCGGCGGCTTACCGGCGGATATGGATTTCGAGCTATGCGAGCCGCTTCGCGATTTATACAAAGACGAAGTGCGGGCGCTCGGGCGTGAACTCGGACTGCCGCCGGAAATTGTTGAACGCCAGCCATTTCCAGGCCCGGGACTGGCAATTCGCATTATTGGCGGAATTACAGCGGAGCGGTTGCACATTCTCCGCGAAGCCGACGCCGTGGTGCGCGAGGAATTGCAAAAATCGGCGAATCGCAAAGAAATCTGGCAGTCGTTCGCGGTGTTGATTTGCGCGAAAAGCGTCGGCGTAATGGGTGATGAGCGTACTTACGCCTACACACTGGCGGTGCGCGCCGTCTCTAGTGAAGACGGAATGACAGCAGATTGGGTGCGGATTCCCTATGAAGTGCTCGATAGTATTTCTCGACGGGTAATCAATGAAGTTCAAGGAATAAACCGGGTGGTGTACGATATTACCTCGAAACCGCCAGCCACTGTGGAGTGGGAATGACGCTCGGCCTAGCTTTTTGAGGGCGGTTGTGCCGGAGGACGGGTGTTGATAATGCACTGAGCGTCGTATTTATATAGATTATTATTTTTGTGAGTTTTGCGCTTATTTTGTGTTTGCCGCTATTGCATGGTAAAATACAATTGTATTAAATTGTGCTCAGGTACTCCTGCGTGGCAGGAGTTGTTTGTGTTATTATATTGAAATGCATAGATAACTTGGGCATTACTTTTATGCGAGAGACATAATTGTTTGGGTAGGTGTTCATGTCGGAAAAACTGTACAAGTTAGAGCTGATAATATTCATAGGCAATGCATCACTTGCTAAAACTAAAGAGCGACTTCGCAAAGAGTTAGGCGATCTTTTTGATCGAACACAGGTCGAAATACAAAATATCGACAAAGGGAAATTTGTAATATTCGCGGCAACGGATGAAATAATTAATAGTATCCACAGGTTGCTAATCAGGAAGAATCCTTCATTAAAATTCGTTCGCGTTCATGATGAACTATGCGATGAATTACGCGTCCGTATGTATCCTTTATTAGCAGAAACCGAGGGCAAGCTAAGGGCGTTTGTGAACCGTTCGCTTACATGTGTTTTCAGCGCTAAGTGGAGCGAATTGCTTATCCCAAAAACTAAAGGATTTGAAGATGATTATTATCACCACCCTATAGAAAAAATTACTTTTGAACAATTATCAAAGCTATTTGAAAAGAAGATATCAAGAATGATCGACCCTGACTTGAAAAAGGAAATAATCTCCATAATAGAAGTTCGACCAGATGATGAAATTAGTAAAAACATCACTATCGCCCTTCGAGAGATAAGCCTCTGGGACGAAGTGTTTTCTCGATATTTTGACGATATAAGCGATGTCTGGGCAGAGCATCGAGAATACTTGAAGCGGTCTATTGACACTAGAAATAAAGTTATGCATCATCGACCGGTATTTATTGATGACTATTTAGCTCTAAAAAAAGGAAACGACGCTTTCGTGGAGCTTATTGACAGCGCTAGGCAACTGTTGAGCCATGTGGAGAGAGCGGAAATCTATCGTGAGTCGATAAAGATATTTAAGGGAGCTGTCGTGGAACAGGCGCAAGCGCTACAGAATGCTGTGAAAGAGGTGGGAGCGGTGGCGACAAAATTTGCTGCTATGGATTCCAAAGAATTAGAGCGTGAATTCAAACAAGCACTATTAAAGCATCCGCTATTTGTACTGCCAGAATATAGCGAGCTAAATAAACTTTTTCTTAAATCGGTAGGGGGTCGTCAACACTTTTTCGGACAGTTTGCTAAGCCACAAGTTTTAGATCTTTAT
>JBAXTZ010000079.1:0-7919 GCA_037129925.1 Bacillota bacterium | reverse complement strand
CTTCGCCGACGACCCGCCCGTTGTCGATTACCACCACCCGGTCGGCCTCGATAACCGATGATAACCGGTGGGCGACAGTAATAATTGTTTTGCCTTCGGCCAAATTTCGCACCGATTCGTGAATGGCTTTTTCCGAATCATAGTCTAACGCCGAAGTCGCCTCGTCAAAAATTATCAAACGGGCATCGCCGAGAAACAGTCGCGCAATTGCTAGCCGTTGACGCTGCCCGCCAGACAGTTTTACGCCGCGTTCGCCGATTATTGTGGCAAATTTGTCTGGTAATTCATCGATAAACTCATAGATGAAAGCTTTCTTGCAGGCGACAGTCAACTCGCTTTGCAGCGCATCCGGTTTGACCAGCCGCAGGTTTTCGGCGATACTGAGATTAAATAGCAGGCTGTCCTGCATAACTACACCGATTTGCTTGTGCAAGTCGTGCTCGCAGATTGAGTTGACGTTTTGCCCGGCGAATTTAATTTCACCGGATGACGGCGGATACATCCCCAGCAACAATTTCAGTAATGTCGATTTCCCACCGCCGCTGCGTCCTACAATCGCCAGATGCTCGCCAGTTTTTACCGCGAAACTAATCCCGTTCAATGCCGGTGTATCGCCATTATCATAACTGTAATCAACATTGCTAAACTCTGCCGCAACCGGCTCTGATTCGCTCAGTCTGAGCTTTTTTTCGATTGCCGGGCATGGCCAAGCAAGCATATCGGCTACCCGTTCGACCGCCGGACGGTCACCCGCCAGTTGCATATCCGATTCGCTGACAGCGTTGATACCGCTAAACAACTGCTCGTAATATTTCATGAATACCAGCAAACCACCGATGGTTATTTCGCCACTGAAAATCAACAAGCCGCCGATAAAGTACAGATTCATCCGGGTTACGAAGAAATTTTTGAAGCCGATAAAACTACGGTTAGCCCACCAGAAAAACTGATTGCGAATAAACAATTTGCTTAATGTGTGCCAATAAGCCGCAAAGGTCCGTTGCTGACGTTTCTCAATATTCAGCGATTTAACTTCGCGCCAGCCTTGCAGAGTCGACTGCAACCAGTTTTCATACTCGCCCCAATTGTGGCGGTAGATTTCCGACGAATTACGCAACCGGTTGCCCAATCGTTTGGTCAGCCAAAACGACAGCGGCACCATCGCAAAACCAAACAACGCCATCTTCCAGCTGATGAAAAACATTACCACGCCGGTAACCAGAATAACGCCGATATTGTAGCCGTACTCGATGATATGCTGGTTGATAAATTTTTCAAAAGCGTCGGTATCACTATCAATGCGGTTCTTCAAGTCCCCGGCGCTGAATTTTTCTACCACTACGAACGGTGCACGCAGACAATTGCGCCAAAGGTCGGTTTTGATAGCAAAACTCAGACCGATGAAAAGGCGGTTGCCAAAATAGCGCTGTGCAGCCAGCACCAGCGTTTCCAGCACGTATAGTCCCAGATAGCCGCCACACACCCATAGCAAAACTTTCAACTTCCCGCCAACCATCACATCGTCGATCAGTAATTTATACAGCCACGGAGTTGACAATCCTACTGCCAGTAAAAATATTTTACTACCGGCCATTCCGGCAAGTGCGATTTTCCGGTTGCGTAATTGTTGTTTGATATTGCCCAGGAGGGTCTTGCGAATCATGATTGGTCTAAACATCTCAGACACCTTCCTTAACAAAGTACTGTTCCCGGAACAACGCCTGATATTCAGCGCAGTTATTCAACAGTTCATCGTGGCGTCCGTGTGCTGTGACCCTGCCGTTTTCCAGCACGGCAACAGCATCGGCGTTAATCACCGTTGATAACCGGTGCGCGATTACGATAACCGTCCGCCCGGCGCATAACGTCTGCCAGTTTTCACTGATCAGCGCTTCGGTTTCATAATCCAGCGCGCTGGTTGCCTCGTCAAATACCAGCACTTTAGGATTTTTGAGTAATATCCGCGCAATTGCCAACCGCTGTTTTTGACCGCCGGACAAGCCGATACCGCTCTTGCCGATTACGGTGTCCAGACCGGCGGGTTGTGAGCGGATGAAATCGGCAATCTGCGCCTGCTCACAGGCTAACATGATTTCTGAATCGTTACAGTCAAAATTGCCCAACTGCAGATTGAAGCGCAGGCTTCCATCAAACATCAGTGTTTCTTGATGGATTACGCCAATTTGCCGCCGCAGTGAACGCATCGTCACATTATTAACATCCTGATTATCTACCAGCACACTGCCGTTATCCGTTGCGAACATCCGCAACAACAGACTGATTATTGTCGATTTTCCGGCACCGCTGCGACCGACAATAGCTATTTTACTACCGGCTTCAATCTGCAGCGAAAAATCCTTCAATACCGGGTTGCCACCCGGATAACAAAAATCCACTTTGTCAAAAACTAGCCGTCCAGCGCTGATCGTTAGCTGTTTGGCTGACGGAACATCATTTTCTACAGGTTCGTTCAGCAAATCCACTACCCGGTTAATACAAGCCATATTGCTTTTTATTCGCATACTGGCATCGTTAAGATATTTCAATGATGACGCCATGGTGTTGAAATAATCTACGATCGCCACAAAAGCGCCAACTGTCGTGTCGCCGCTGATTACAAGATAACCGGCGCAGGCATATAGCGAAATATTGGCAACGAGGATAACAAAAGCATTGATCCGACCGGAGGTATACTCCGACCAACCGATGACAACTCGCGACCGGGCGACCGCTGCCGCCTTGTCGGCAAAATTGCGGTTAGCAGTATTTGACGCGGCGAGTAAGCGAATTTCACGTAACCCGTTGAGCATTTCCATGACCCAGTTGATAAACAAACCGTATTTTTCCCGATTAGCGGAATAGGCAGCTTTATAGCGGTTCGCAACATACCGGCTGATAAACACCGATAATGGTACGGTCACAAGCATCAGTAGTGCCAGCTTCCAGTTCAACCAAGTAACAAACGCCAACGCCAGCGTCAGCCGCAGAACCGCCGCCGTAACGTAAAAAACATTCCAATGAATGAACTCCATAAACTCACCGGCGTCGTGGTCAATGCGCGCAATCATCTCGCCGCTACGCAGGTTACTCAGTGCGTTCGCCGGTAGATGCAGCAGTTTTGCGAACAGTCGGCTGCGAATATCAAACAAAAATCTCGTCATCAAATACGCCCAAGTCATGTTCAGACAAAAATGCAGCGCTGTTTCCACCAAGTATATTCCACCATACATCAGGACAATCTTAATAAACATTGATTTGTTGTGGTGATAGAACACCTGATCGACCAACATACCGAAAATATACGGATAGGTCGTGCCGATAAACGAAGTAGCAATGACGCAAAACAGCAGAACCGTCATGCGCAGTTTGTAGTTTTTTGCAAATGAAATTATGGTAGTTACCGTGGAATTATTACGAATCATATAGTCTCTTCCCTTGCTCAAAATTGTTATTCAAACTGCTTTAGTTAGTTGCTTATACTATACGTATTACATTATCGGCCAGTGTCAGCGCCGACTCGCGATGCGCGATGATTATGACTGTTTTCCCGGACTGCGCCTGGCTTCTGAGACAATCATGCACCTCTGATTCTCTGCCCAGGTCAATTGCATTAGTTGCTTCATCCAGAATTATTACGCCGGCATCTTTCAAAACTATCCGCGCAATTGCCAGTCGCTGTTTTTCACCGCCCGAAAAATTCGTCCCGTGCTCTTCAACAACGGTTTGATATCCGGCCGGACGTTGCATAATGAATTCGTGCGCGCCGGCGATTTTCGCTGCCTTCATAACTTCATCAAAAGTGGCGCATTCATTACTACAGCGGATATTCATCTCAATCGTATCGCGGAAAAGATAGATTGACTGCGGAACATAGCCGCAACTGGCGCGCAATTGCTGCAAACCGATCTCTGCATACGTCTGATCGCCAATGTGTATCTCGCCCTCCTGAACCGGGTAAAGCCCCAGTAGCAATTTTACCAGTGTGGACTTTCCGGCGCCGGACGGTCCGCAGATAACTGATACCTTTCCTTGCGGCATAGTGCAGGACAAACCGTTCAGCACCTTTTCCTGTTCGTTGTAGCTGAAACCAAGGTTTTCGATCACAATCGAACCACCAAGAACCGGGAGCTCTTCTTAGCCAAATATCTCGCCTTCGGTTTCGTGATCCAGCATCGAAAATACCCGCTGAATATTAACCATCTGTGCCCGCACTGAGCCGAAAAAATCGCGCAGATTACTGATCATGTAGGAAATACCGTCTTGTAAAATCAGAAACGACATGACTGTCTGAACATAACAAGAACTAGAAAGACGACAAAAATGAATATTAATCCATTTCTAAAGTCACTTTGCTTGATCGATGCGACAGCAAGATCTATAAATATCGCGTTTAGCAATATAATCGCTGGTGTTAGCAGTCCAGTAATCAAAGCGACTGCTATACCAGATATTATGAAAGTTGGAGATATTTTGTATGCTATTTTTATAAATTAGAAAAAATTATATTTCATTAAAAGTAATCCTGCTAATTTCATTTATTGGATTTTAGGTATTACCCATCAAGTTGTTAACGTATTTTGCAAAGTCCTGAATGGTTTTGAACGATTCAACATTAAGATCAAAGTCTTTGTCCGTCCAACCAGCCGAAAGCTACCGCACACACTTGTGCAACCATCAACAGTGCCAAAACCGTAAATTCCATTTTGCTCATATTAAACTATCACATATCCTTAGATAGCGTTATTTTATTCTCTGACTAATATAAAGTCAACATACTTTTAGTTATATTTAGTTGCTCCTTCGTAAATGTTTGTAAATTTCGATACCGCCTAGTATAATCTACAGGCAAATCTTATTGTATATTCGACCAAAATAAGTTTTACCGTATTCTACCGACAAAGGAGTGATCATTAATGTCCGTTCTTGGTAATAAAATTCTCGCGCGGCGCAAAGAGCTCAAACTGCTGCAGCGCGACCTCACCGGCGGCGAAATAACCGTCGGTTATATTAGTCAAATCGAAACCGGAAAAGCCGTCCCTTCAATTGATACGCTTGAAGATATTGCGAAGCGACTTAAAGTTCCTTTTACCTACTTGCTCGATGATCACGCCGAGCTAACCAGCGTGGCGCTCAACACAACCACCGTCGGCAACGCAATCGAGTTGCAACAGACAATCATTAATTCGCTCTCCGAAAAGAAATATTCCGAAGTTATCAGTTTATGTGACACTCTCAAAACAACTTATTCTGATATGTCGCTTGGTCATTTAGGATTTTTATGCGATTATTACAAAGCGATTGCATTTTACAAAACATCTGATTATAATAATAGTATATCGTTATTCGAACCGTGTCTCGACGATTTACTCGGCTACCGTTATTTTGAATATTATTGCACGGGCTGCTTTTATGTCGGTATCAGCTATCACCGGTTGTCCAAGTTCGCTGACTGTGAAAAATACTCGAACATGGCATTAGCAGCTATCGAAAAATATGATCTGGACTTGAATGATATTCGGTCACGAATAATGATTAATTTGGCCGCCTGTGCCGGTGAATCCAATAATTTCTACCAAGCCTATGAAATTTACATGAACATAATCAATCTTTCCTTAAAGGGACAGTTTTCTCCGACCTATATCGCCGATGCCTATTCCGGAGTAGCCGCCTGCAATCTCGAAATCGGCAACCTTCACGAAAGCCGCGTGTTTGCTGATAAAGCGGCTTATCTATACGAGTTGATTAACGACACCATTCCGTTGACTTTGTTAAAAAACACTTTTGGACAAGTGTTTTACCGGCAGAAACAATATGAAGAAGCTATCAGTTATTTCCGGAATGCCGCAAATGCATTACTTGAATACGGCATACCCGGCGAATCCGCAATCAACCGGGCCTGGTTGTCGAAGACACACAGTGAACTGGGAAACCTGCACGACGCCTTGAGCTCAGGAAAGCAGGCATTAGCCGACGCCAAAAACAGTCAGTCCGGATTAGCAGTTGCCAACGCACGCCACGCATTAGGGCTTGCTTACTACAAACTGCAGCGGCCAATACGAGCCATCGCATTACTTCGCCGGGCCGAACGCGACATGGCGGATACCGGTTCAAAAAATGTGTTACCCGAACTATGCCAGTTACTGGCCAATATATATCTGGAGCACGGCAAACTCGACCAGGCGAAAGCAATGATGAACAAAGCCATGAACCTGCTACTCAACAAAGATTTAACCGTGAAAAAACCGAAAACCGACGCAAAATAAACTCCTAAGCCCGTTGTTGAGCGCTATTGTTCACGGCGGGCTATTCTTTTGCCCTTTTTAGCGCCGTTTTGCCGCCAGCCACACGTTGATATGCAAAATCGATTTCAAGCCGGTTTATACGGCGAAATGGCGGCAAAAAAATATGTTTATGTTATCAGGATAACGTCACGCGCACGCCGCACACCAATAAATAATATTTCTCCAACTTCCCCGGGCGCCGCCATCGCAAAAAATAGCCGCCCCTTTCGAAAAATAAATGATTGGAGAAAAAATATGCACGCGGTACTAAAGGACATTCGCTCAATGCTGATAAACGTCACCGAACTGCTTTCATCTAACGAAGCTGAACTGGCGGTTCAGCTGATCAAACAAATTGACAAGTTTGAAAAGCAGGAAAAAATAAGACTTCTCGAGGCTTTCAAACAAAACCACAAATAATTTCCGAAAATCCCGCCGCCCGCACGCCGGGCGGTTTTAAAATAAAAGTGGCCTGCCCAAAGACAGACCACAAAAAAAGAAACCGCCGTTAGGCGGTAATATCCTTTTTCAGCTGATAGTGCTTTAGAAGGCACTCTCGCGAACGTAGACACGTCGTCATCAGCTGCACCCTTATTATACTACTCATCGGTTTCGGTTTCAAGTAAATTTACCGAGTAATAGCGTTCGATAAAATCTGGCTGCGCATAATGCATCCCGCGATATTTACCAAAATCCGGCGAACGTCCGGCGATCAGCCCGTAAAACTCCTTGATTCTCGTTTCAAACAAATCCCGCGGCTCATCGCCCAGCTGCAGATTGTTATCGAAATACTGTCGGATTGTTCCGGCGACGATGTCCGCCAGCTGAATTCCGATTGTCATTTCCGAATCGGCAAATACCGGCATCTGGAGAATCCGGTCCAGCTTGCGCCCCGGCTCCGACCGGAATAGATAATTATTGAACGCTTGTGTCGCCCAGTGATCGACCCGCCGGTTCGAATTGTCGATAATTACCAAAGCATTAGCTTCCCGATGCCGCACCGCCAGCCGCTGAATCCGCTGCAACAGATAAACATAGTGCTTTGCCAACCGATCCCGTGGAAAATATTTGTGAACGTCCTGATTCGGTATAACGATGGCAAAATGATACATATCCCGGCGGCCAAGACATTTGTTGAACAATTCAGTGATAAACCGGTTTTTGTTGCGCTCAGGATTATTCAGCGTGTCTTTGTTCACGAATTCCGTAGCCTTAATCTCCAACATTACATTCGCCAGCAAATCCCGCCGCATCGAATGATAAATCCGGGTAATCCGTGCAATCGAACTGGCCTTCATAACCGTAGCCGCCACCACAATATGTCGGCATTTATTCGGTCTGGAAAGAAAATCTCCGGAAGTATCCACAAAAGCTAACATAAGCCGCTCCGTTTTTTATGGCAATTATAGCACACCCAAAAACATTCCGCGATATTAATCAATATAATTTTGTAACGTTATCGGTTTTTATGATATTAGGTCGCTTTTCTCGATACAGCAAATTACAACGCAAATTTCATTTAGCACGCGTTTAGCACATTCCAAACAAAAAACGCCCCCAAGGAAAACCTCAGAAGCGTTGTAGTTATTATGGTGGCCCAAGATGGGTTCGAACCATCGACACCCTGATTAAAAGTCA
>JBAXTZ010000078.1:0-7972 GCA_037129925.1 Bacillota bacterium | reverse complement strand
GACCTCGGAACGTATCTTGGTGAAGCGCAAGCTTCGACCAAGATAACCCCGCAGGAATGCGAAGAACCCGCGATGCGTGAGAACGTGTTGGCGGGATTTTTTGTTTTAAGGCTGAAAAGTGTCCATCTACTGCGTTGCCGCTGCGCTTTCTTGCTGTTGTGACAAGAGCGGCGTTGTGGTCATGTAATTTGAATATTTGTTTTTTGATGCGCTACAAGAGACTTGCTAATTTTTGTTAAGCTTTCTCCATGTTATCTCCATAATTTGGGTGTACAATCAAGACAGATCAAAAATAATATTTGGGGGTTACCATGAACACGAAAAAACAGATAAATCTTGAAAGCGTTAACGGCGGAACACCATGCCAGATGACTAATGAAAGCGCTTTGCCAGATGTTAAAATAGTGGAAGCTGCACAATTTATCGAAGAACCGCTTGTTTCAACTCCAACAGATGTTGCCATCAGGATACCGCGGAAAGGCAAACGGCGATTGGTTATGCCGCAATGATATTTTTTTTGTGAAATAGATATTGATTTGACAAAAAAATTGAGCCGCATTTATGCTGAAGCGCGAACGCCGGGGATTCCACACAAGACGAACGGTGCTCCGATACTTGTGAATGGTCAGACGATTTGGAAAGAGTATGATGATTTTGATTATGATACAGATTTGTTTTTGGACATTGGCTGTGACTTTGAGCAGCTCTGCCTGGTGAAACTTGGCACGGTCGGTTCAGCGAATTGCCGGTTGTTCCGGCAGCGGCCGGCAGTAGATTTTGTGGTTGAGTGGCTAAATGGTAATCACAAAAATTTACAGGGATACTGCTCCGTTCGGCGCGCTAGCGAAAAACAAATTTAATCAGTACGAAGATTCGGACAGTTATCAAAAATGGGATTATGTTTTCAGCTTGACAGAAACATATCCTATTGATACAATTCAACAATAAAGCGAATCGAGAGGTAAGATACTATAAGAAATTGCCACGAGTAATCCTTTCAACACGTTAGCCGGTGCTAACGAATTTTGTGTTGTCTGGACGAAAGCGGCAATTAGTGTAGTGGCTTGCCTTTTTTGCGTCCGTGCCGGTCCCCGCACGGAAAATTTGCAAAAATGGCGGGAACACATTAATTCCGTTTAGCCAGACTATGATGACTGTTAATCGTATTGTCAATGGTTGCATTGGAAATCCGGGGGACAATAAACCCGGGTAACATCCGGGAAAAATAAAATAAAATTAAGGTGGAAAAAGTGAACTCAGAAATTTATCTACATGCCAAGTATTATGAAATAGCGTTTGATTTTACCAACATACCAAAGCAAATTGATCTGTTTGAAGAATTTATGCAGGCTCACAGCCTGATTCCGGTCAAATCGGTTCTGGATATGGCTTGCGGGCCGTCCAAACAGTTGCGGGAATTCGCCCGGCGCGGCTACAAAGCAATCGGGCTGGACATGAGCGATGAAATGCTGGCTTATCTTGGTGAAAGAGCTGCGGAAGAAAATGTCGTGATAAACACAGTCAAAGCGGACATGCATGACTTCGAGTTGGCTGAAAAAGTAGACTTTGCCTATATTCTCATGGGATCAATCTCTTACATGCGGGATAATACTGATTTTATCAATCAGCTAAAGTCTGTTGCAGCCAGCTTGAATACGGGCGGCCTGTTTATCATCGAAAACTTGCGGGTTGACTGGGCAAGCCCGGAGTTCTGGAGAGAGCAGACCTGGAACATGAACCGCGGTTTGGTCAGCATCGACACTACGCATCAATTATCGCTAATCGACGAGCTGAATCAGATTATTGAACAGTTCTTAAAATTGGAAGTGAACGACGCCGGAGTGATATCGGTACTTGAGGAAAAAGTTGCTGTGAAGCACCTTTTTCCTCAGGAACTAAAAACCATCGTCGAGCTTGAAGGCAGTTTCGAATTCGTTGGTTTTTTTGAACGGTCAGCTGTGAAACAATTATCCAGTGCTGATTCGAACAATCTTGTCGTTATGAGAAGAAGGTAGGAATATCGCTTTTCTCGTGATTTACGAAGAGTGATAGCTTCGAAACTATTGTTCAGCACAGAAAACGTCGATTTGCACCGTAAACAAAAAACCGCTCAGACAGAAACAGATCGTCCGGCGGTTTTTTTGTGATGTAGCTATTTGCTTTGAGACGCTTGCTTTTCACCGAATCAAGCCATAAAAGCACCTTATAATTCGTATGATGATTTTAGGCTGACCGGATCGATATATTTCAGGCTTTTTGCGCCGAAATCGATGTCCTTTATTCTCAGGTAGATTCTTTTGCCGGTTTCATCCTGATCAAAATACATATTCATGTTTTTCAAATCATAGACAACCCGATAGCGCGCTTCCCAGGCATCGCTGAGCGGCGACACCGGATTTTTCTTTTCGTCGAAAGTCGGCACGAGGATGTTGTCAACGGCTTCTTCCATATAGGCAATCGCCTGTGTAACACTTTTGGGTTCCGGCATGTTTTCCATGTTAAAAGAGATTCGGACAAACCTGTTCAGGGAATTTGCTCCGCCGGGCAATTGCTCGACAGAATACTGTTTGCCGGCTTTCTTTATTGCTGACAAATTGGCAATCTGGTCGGTATATTTTGGCTCATTGGTCATAACGTTATACTGCGCGCCGTGGTAGATAGTCATTTTCCCGCTGTTGAATTCGATGATCGCCGCATCGCCGCTGGCATCGCAGACGGCGAAGTGGCTGGGGTTGGAAACTTTCTGGCCTTGATATTCGATTTCCGATAGTTTTATCTGATAGTTGTTCAAATTACTAACGACTTCATTGACATTGGCGCAGGTAGCCAGAACATACTTTATCCATGACATCGCGTTTATCGTCGTCTTGTTTGGCAGCAGTGGCGGCATTACACTGTCGCCTTGCGTCAACACATGTGCGGTCAGGCCTTTTTCGTTGACACCTTCACCGGACGCGCAATATTTTCGCTCGTCTTCAATTGCGATTGTGCCGTATTTTACTGTCCAGCTAATGTTATTGCCGAAATCGCTGTCTCTTGAATAGCGCGGAATAATCACCAGCCGGGTTTGGAGCGGCCCCCACCACTCCATTGTGCGGGCGACAAACACGCCTTGGCTGTTGGTTTTCATCATCAGTGAGCAGGCTTGCGATTGTCCGCAGTAAAACAAGAACAGGACTGGTAGCGTGAGCGCTAAAGCCGCATGACTCAGATATTTTCTCATGTCAGGTAATTCTCCTTATCGATATTGTGTAGCAAATTCTAGCATAGTTGCCTGAATGTGTAAACGGACATTTTACATGTTGTACGAAATCGGTATCCGGATAATTGCACTACCGCCAGCAGGATAAAACGATAAACGCGTTGAATTTACAAGAACAAGGAGGGCGTACGTTTATGAAAATACTGGTTACCGGAGCCAGCGGGTTGCTGGGAACGGATGTCGCGCTAGAGCTGGCAAGTGCTGGGCATACGGTCATTAAGAGCGCACGAGCCGCACGGGAAGATTATGTGAGCGCTGATATTGCCACTATCGAGGGATTGACGGCGCTGACCAATTTGGATTGGGATTGCGTAGTGCACACGGCGGCGGCACGCGATCCGGACGGTTGTGAGCGTGACCCGGAAATGGCGGATACATTGAATGTCCGCGCCACGGAAGTGCTGGCGCGTGCCACTGCCGTGCGCGGTGCGAAATTCGTATTTATTTCTACGGACTATGTCTTTGACGGTCAGATGCCGCCCTACAAAGAAGATGCTACACCGAGTCCGATCAATATTTATGGTCAGACCAAATTAATGGCCGAGCGCATAGTGTTACAGCACTGCCCGGACGCGTTAATAATACGGGTTTCAATACTGTATGGTATTAATGCCGGGGTGAAAGCCTCCGCCTTGCTATATTCGTCGCTGCAATTATTGGAAAAGCGTCAAAGTGTGGAAGTGGATAATGTTATTGTGCGCTACCCGGTATATACCGGTGACATTGCTCACGTGATAAGCTGGTTACTGCAAAAATCCGAAGCCGGGATGTTTCATGTCACATCACAAGATAAACTGACGAAGTATGACATCGCGGTAATCCTCGGGCAGTTACTCCGCAAGGATTATGCGCACATCAAACCACTGAATACTATCTTGAGCACTCCGGCGGCGCGCCCGCTCGATGCTCATCTGGATACGGGCAAGTTACAGGCGGCGGGAATACCGCTGTTCATGCCGTTTCGCGAGCGAATAGCCGACTTTGTCGAACGCGGGTTGTTGTGAATTTATGACGGACAGTTGCCGGGGGAGCACACATTTTCCGGATTTTGATTGAGGCAGAGATGAAGTCGGGACGAGTAACGCCTGAGTTAATTATGGAGCAAAAAAGTATTTGCGCTATCAGCCTTTCGTAAAGATGCTCTGGAGCAGGTTTGCATTCTCGGCTAAAATGCAAGCGAGCTTTAGATTAGCCGCACTTGTCGATGCAACAAGTCATATCGAAATAAGGTTGATGATTTGGCTGGAGACGAATTGGGATTAAAACTTAGCAACCAAAATCAAAAGGCTGCCTGCCGAATGTGATAATATTCAGGCAGGACGGTGAACGATGTGTTTGAGTGGAACATGACTATTCAAAAAATGATCGACGCGATTGATTGCTATATCAAAGACGGGTTGGATGAACGGTTGACGCTGAAACGGCTGGCAAGTGAAATTGGTTATTCGGAGTTTCACACGACACGGCACTTTCGACGATTGGCGGGGATGACTTTCCGCGAGTATCTGCAACTTCGCAGGCTGGCTTTTTCGGTTATCGAGCTGCGGGACAGCGGTCGCAGAATAATCGATATTGCGGCGGCGTTTGGATTCTCTTCGCAGGAAGCTTTCACCCGGGCGTTCAAAAAAGCTTACGGTATTACGCCGGATAGTTATCGCCGAAAGGTTGTACCGCTCAAATTGCAGTTGAAATGTAGCACATTTGACCGTTACTTTTTGGGAATAGGTGAAATCGGTATGGACGGCAACAAGACCAAAGAAGTCAGGACGTATTTTACGACACTGGCAGCACACAAGTTTTTGCACATTAAGAATTACGAGTCGGACGGATACTGGGATTTTTGGAAACGGCAGGATAATATTCCCGGACAGGATTGTGACACTATCTGCGGCATCCTTGACAGCATACAAGGCAAGTTGGATGGCGATGACAGCGTTATTGGCAAATTCAGCGGGCAGATCATGGGGAATTGCTATGAGTCGGACGGAAGAACTTGCGAGGCTTACGGTGTGCGGCTGGCGATGGATTATCAGGGCGGAATACCGGAGCAAATGCTGTGCGTCGAGGTGCCGGAGAGCGATTATGTTGTGTTCGAACACCTGGCGTTCGATTACGAACAACAGGGCAATTCGGTCGCCGAGAGCGTTCATGAGGCGGAGCGAAAATTCGACATCACTGGCTCCGGATATGAGTTTGAGTTATGCGGCAACCGCTTCGGCTATTTTTTTCACGATTCCGACAAGTATTATAAGATCATGAAGCCGGTGAAAAAGCTGGCATGTACTTGAAAATGAGGTAGCTATGCCAAACAAGCAGCAGATCATCGAGTTTTACTCAGAGGGATTTCAGGAAGAAAACCGGTTGTTGTCAGGCTTGGGAGTATTGGAAAAACTGCGAATGGAAGAGTTGCTGAGGCGATTTCTTCCTACTGCTCCGGCGGTTGTCTATGATGTTGGCGGCGCAACGGGAGTACACAGTTTCTGGCTGGCTGAACGCGGCTACGAAGCGCATTTGCTGGATATTGTACCGCGGCATATTGAACTCGCCCAGGAACGGACAAAATCCGGCGGTGCTGTTCCGAAAAGCATGATTATAGGCGACGCCTGCAAGTTGCCGTATGCAGATGCTAGCGCCGATGCAGTATTATTGTTTGGGCCGCTGTATCATATGACCGAGCAGACAGATCGACTAAAAGCGCTTCGCGAAGCATACCGGGTTTTGAAATCCGGCGGGGTGCTGCTGGCTTACGGCATTATGCGTTACGCGTCACTGATTTATGCGATTGACAAAGGGTTTATAAACCGGGATGATTATTTCGCCATGATTAGCCGTGAATTGGAAGACGGCGAGCATCGCAAACCGGAAAGCGTCCGCACGATTACCGACAGTCATTTTCATTTGTCGGATGAACTGCGTGCTGAACTCGAAAATGCCGGATTCGTTACCGGTGAAACCGTCGGTATTCAAGGCCCGTGCTGGATGACTCCGGATTTTGACAAATTGATACAGGACGCAGGTTTTGCCGAACGGGCATTGATGGTAGCGCGGCAAGTGGAAAATGAACCGGCGCTTAGTCCGCATTTTCTGAGTTGCGCCAGAAAAAGATAACGCCGGACCAATGTGATTCAGGAGAAAGTCTAAAAGAATGTGTTTGTGATTGAGTTTGAAGAGCCAAGATCAGGAAAAAGAGGCCGTGGGCCATAAAGCGTATTTCCGTTCCGTTTTGTGCCTTGAACGTTGCGAAAGGCATGGTTATAAATATGAACAGCAGGCATAGTAATATCCCGACAGGCAATTGACAGCATTACTAAAAAGGCATTCTATAGTGAATACGACTGGGAGGGAGAGCAAGAATCGTGAAACCGGTTGTTGTTTGGATGTCGTTTGGTGAAATGCGATACCGGTACTGTATTGCAAGGTTATGTGCGTAAAAAAAGCCACGCGCTTCACGTGAGGCTTAAAGATGCGATTTTAATGCCAGTGGCAAAAACGTATCTGGCAAATGGCGTCTCAAATACGGGTCGTACCACAATATCGGATAGCGGTCGTCAACACTTTGTCGAGTTCCAGTCGCATTTCGGCAAAGCAGCAGAAATATTAGCTTGCCGCTTGAGAACGCAATAGACGACAGACGAACATATTATTGTAGCGCACGCGTATACGTGAGGCGAATTCCGGTAGTTAAGAAAACAATGCAATTTTTTCGGCACAAAAATTAAAAAACAGTTGACAGGTGAGAATAAGGGTGATATAATTCCATTCACCGCTAGAGAGCAGGTCGGACAACGGCTCAAAACTCAAGCGGTCGACCAGCGGGTTGAAGCCTTGTAAACATTGCGTTTGCGAGCTGTTCGCTGGAAGTATCCGCCCCGCAACTGCTGTTGGTGATGATAGGTTAATCACTAACATAAGATGATCGTTAGCCGCGACATCGAACAGCAAGAGCGCACGTGACCAACAAGTAGCGTGCTGACATCGGGGAAAGGAACCTGCAACCACCGGCAGACGAGAAACGTAGGCTGACGGTGCGAAGCGCAGTTCGGGTAAAGAAACCGGATTGCTGCAACGGGTCAAGACCTCGGTAATGTAAGTCGAAAGCGAACATTACGAAGCGAGGCGGTAACACCGACGCGATTTGAGATAGTAACGTCGAAGGCTGACACGGACTGCGAGAGCGGCGTGCGCCTTGGTTCCACAGAAAAAGCTGGGCTGTGCAAACGGTCGGGTTGTGCGGAATAAGAGTGTTGCGACAATCTTAGCTAGGGATTGGGATTCAGGGCATAGGGAATGGGGAAACACCCCAAATCCCAGCACCTATACCCTAACCCCTAGAGTGATTAACGCCCTGGAACGATAGTCGGGTGGCTGACAATAGCCGACTGTTGAATGAGCGCTGCGAAGCAAGCAATCGCAGAAGAGCCGCAGGGGACTGAGTGTGAAACCATCTGGTTGTGAGTGGCAAAGCAACGAGATAGAGTAGCGCTGTACGGGAGCGAAGAAACCTGGCAGCAGCAACGCACGAGCGTATCGGAGAAGTTAACATCGGAGATAAAGCTGAAAGTCAAAAGCTGAAAGCTGAAATCGAAGATGGAGACGGACAGGTGGTAGGCGCAAGCTTACAGTGCCGGATACGGGATGTAACGAGTAGTCAGTTGACTGGGCGGTGTAACAGCCGAGGCAATAAAGACAGTTGACTAGCCGGTGTGTAGA
>JBAXTZ010000077.1:0-9027 GCA_037129925.1 Bacillota bacterium | reverse complement strand
TTTGCGGATCAATCGTCAATCCGGTGCAATCAGCCGTCAATCCGGTTTCCAAAGTGGCCGCTACCAACGGCATAACTGTCCGACCAGTCGTAGTCGCCGCACCGATTAACACCGCTGGTTTTTCTTCAATAACCAACCGACTTATAGCGCGGGAATAGGCTTGCGGCAGAAAATTTTCCAACAACGGGCTTTTTACATGAAAGACCACATCGGCGCCGCATTCAATCAAACTGTTGATATTGTCAATATTGTCCCCTAATATAAAGCAATATAGTGGTTGATTCATTTCGTCAGCCAGCGTTCGCCCCCAGTTGAGCAACTCGTAAGTTACACTGTTTATCTTCCCAAAATGCTGTTCACCGAGAATGGCAACACCCCGATATGAACTGAGTTCAGTCGCTTTTCGCAAATTCTCGTTTACATATTCGTCGTCAAACATTTACTCAACCTCGCTTTCGAGCGCTGCGCGGTCATTGACAAATCCTAACAACCGCTCTATAGAAGCAGCGCTACCGTCAAATTTATCCATAATCGTTGCCCGTGATAGTTTGGGGCTGAAGATTTTTACCACCCGGGTCGGCGATCCGCCCAAGCCAACTTCACATTTATCCAGCCCTAAGTCCGCCAGCCCCCAAACCGGTATAATTGAAGCCTTGGCTTTCAGTTTACCACTCAACGTCGGAAAGCCCGGATCGCAAATGTCTTTGTTAACTGAAATCAAAACTGGCAGCGGCACTTCAACTCGTTCAAAACCACCTTCCACGGTGCGGGTGACAACTACCGCTTTTTCGTCAGGCGATATTTCAAACGAAGATACATAAGTCTGCACCGGGATATTTAAGTAGTTGCCAAGCATTGCGGCAGTTTGACCGGTCTCGCCGTCAGTCGCGCGCTCACCGCAAAGAATGATGTCATAAGCGCCCATTTTTTTCACTGCTGCTGCCAGAGCTTTTGCCGTTGCAATAGTATCTGAACCGGCAAACTCGCGCCCGCATACCAAGGCGCCGTCATCCGCTCCGGTCGCGATTGCTTCGCGCACTGCCTTGATCGCCGCCGGCGGTCCCATGCTCAACGCCGAAACTACTACTCCTACTCGTCCGTTTTTGATTCTAATGGCTTCAGCCAAAGCATTTTCATCCATCGGATTTATTACGGTGTCCTTGCCGGTACGGATCATTACACCAGTTTCCGGATCTAGTTTTACAGCGTCAGTTCCCGGAACTTGCTTGACCAACGAGATAATTCTCATCTTGCCTCCAACTTCTCAGTTTGCTTGATTTTCAAATTCAAGTTTCGCTCTGCCAACCACAGCGGCACTGCAAAAAAACCGCCTAAGTATATGAAATAGTAAAATCGCCACTCACAAGTTGACATAATCGCAAAAAGAATGGGTACATTTATTAGTATTACGATTGAAAACAATGCGCTTGCCCGGCGCTTCGACCAAGAAAATAACAGCCAGATCAGCAATAATAACGCCGGGATGCTGTTGTATAGCCAGTAAGACCAAGGTATCGCTGTCGCGGTGATCATTGCTCTATTGTAGATACTTGCAACCGTTCCAAAGCTGGCAGCCGGTTTGTCAAACTTATTGCTCTCCAAACTGCGCCAATACACATAGCCTTGATTGAGCTGAGTTTCGTCGGCAAAAATGTAAACGTTGTCACTCAAACCCAGCGCTCCGGCAAACATCAACGACCGGTCTTGCAATACCAGCCAAGGGTGGCGTTTGATTAAGTTCCAACTGGTTTTATTATAATTGCTCAAATCCGCCGCTGATTGCTGCATAATTCCGATGGTTAGATTTCGATAATTGTCCGGTCTGGGCGTTGGGGTATATTTTTGCTGAATTTCTTCAAAGGGCATAACTTTTGCGAGCGTCTGTTGTTCCTCCGCCGAAATATCTTGCCCCTTGACTGCTGCAACATAAGTCGGACTGACTAGCGCTGACTGCCGGAAAAACATTTCCACGCTTTCCGGCGTAACTGTCTGGAGGTTTTTCGTTACAAATGAAAATCCCGCAAATACGATAACAGCAACGCCTGTAAATATCAGCCATTGCCGCCGCGGCAACAGCCGAAAAATCACTAACAACAGCGGGATCAGAACAATATACATCAAACCGTTGTGTCGAACGAGCGCCAGCAACGCCAGCAGCACGCCCATGAGGACAACCTCGGCATTGTTCGCAAATGTTTCCTGACCGCATTTCTTGTTCAGATACAGCAGATAAATCATAAATGCCCAAATTAGCATCAATAAACTATACGGCAAATCTTTTACCAACAAAAGATTAAAACTGGCTACCGGTAGCGAAATAAAGAGTAAGACCGCGAATATTGCCAGCACGATTTTGTTTACCGACTGTTTGATACAAAAATAAAAAATATACGACGCAAGTCCAGCCATAGCCAAAATCTGCGTAATCGAAACGATTGCCGGGCTGTTGTAAATCTGGGTAAGCGCCAACACCAGCAAATTATAGCTGACCGGTGTTATTCCTTCAAACGCGTGACTGGTAACTTCGCGCCAAGTAAAATAGTAGCTGTCGCGGGTCATTATCCCCGGCCACTCCGCGAACAACCAGGTCAGCCACCAGCAGCCAAACAACGCAAAGAAAAACCAAAACCAGCGCCGCGTGCCTGAAAATGCTGCTTTTAGCGCCAAGAAAGTGTTGGCGCGGTTTAACGAGTTTACCCGGCTGGCGAATACATAGAATATCAACGCCAAAAATGCCGCGAAAACCACCTGCACCGGCAGCGTCACCTGACTGGTTCCCGGAACACCAATATTATAAGTCACAAAGTATTCACCATTTTTCTCAAGTAACGGCAAAGTATTGATTTTCCCAAGCGTAATCCAATCATACAAGCCTAACTTATTGATTTTAAGATTGTGCGGCACCAATTTTAGCGCAACGATTTTATCCCGCGCCAACGGCAAATCCGTAAATTCGTTTTTACCGGCATACATTAGGTATTCCCTGGATTCATTTTCATTAAAACCGGCGCCGGAATCCCAATAGATTTTCAAACTCGGCTTATCATGACCATCCGTCCGGATTGCCAGCATCGGTGTCAAAAAATATTGATATGTCGAATAGAAAAATGCCAGCAAAGCTAAAAAGACTATGAAGCTCGCCCAAAACCGGCGACTGGATTTAAACCCCTTGACTTGCATTATCACCTCGTCATTTTACTACTTCCATTCTACCACAATCCAAGTCATTTCCAAACTTTTATAGCTTCGTGCCTCGTAAGAAGTCACATACATATAAATAATTTTAAAACGCTACTGTTTATGCAATATATATTCGACAACAACCGTAGATATCCTGCTTTTTAGCCATAATCTTACACATCAAGCGGCTGTTTTGTAAAATTGGCAGAATCGCTTGACGCAAAAAAATAACGCCCGCACGAGTAATTCGTCCAGACGGCATTTTCCAGCAATATTCTAAAAAAAATCCTGTTGAAATTGACAAAATAATCACAATGGCATAAAATATAGTTAATCCAGTTTACTGGAGGTGGATGGTTTGCCCATCGGCCCGCAACGTTGTTGCGGGTTTTTAATTTTTATGGCAATTTATTCAATCCGTTGCCAAGATATTTGCCGTCCAAAGAAAAATATTTATCAAGCACTATGTCGACAATCTGATCACCGAACACCCGCGTCTCGACGCTGACATCAATCGCAAATTCTTTCATAGCGTGCCGGCGCGACGGATGAGCGATCAGATCCGCCAGCTGCAAACCGGCAATATTAGCAATCTTGCCCTTCATCTTTAGCTGGCGTGATGTGAGAAACCGTCCTAGCGATTCACCTGCGATATTTTCCGTACCATTATCATACAAATCTGAATAAACCTCTTTTAACCGACGATCCTCAGTTCCGCCACGCGCTTCGGCCATAACATCGCCTTTCGCATCACGCTCTCTGAGAAAAGCAATATACCGTTCCAACATAACCGCCAAACAGTAATGATACGGATCATAGCGCCACTCAGCAAAAACTTCCAGATGTGCTTTCATATCAATAAAAACTGTGACTACACTATACTCCCAGCCGCGCAACAGTTCGAGTAAATCCTCATTGAAAGATTTTTCGACAACACCATCGCGCAAAACCTCAAATGGATGTAGCTTGTTTAGGAGTTCTTTGCGATGGAAAACAACTGGATCGTCACTATGGTACACAAAATATTTACGTTTCAACGCTTCCAACTGCGGATAAACAATCATATCCGCGTAATTCATCTCAATTATCACGCCACTCAGCGATAAATACCGATGATTTGGATTATCGGAATTTTTCAAATCAGAATTACCAGTCTCGTCGATATAAATACGATACTTCATTCTCTGCCCTCAAAATCTATTGCTACTGTTTATGTAAAATATATTCGACGACAAACTTAAATATCCTGCTTTCAGATCATAATCTTACACATCAAGCTGCTGTCGGGGAAGATTGTTGGAATTGTATGACGAAAAAAAGCAACATCTCCACGCCAGTGAAGCCGTAAAAATTCATTTTAAGAAAAACCTCTGCTTTCGCAGCATTACCGGAACCGTGTGACGCAAAAAAATAACGCCCGCGCCGGTTTAGTGGCTGGGGCGTGTTTTTTTGTGCATTATGTTGCGAAATGTTAAATAGCCCGCAGAAGGTAACCGATTGGCGTTTTTTCGATTTTATGTTTCAGTCTGCTCTTCTTTTCTGAAGTGAATATATAGTCTCAATGCACAGCTGGCTCTGCTATGTTGTTTCTTGTTATCAGAATAAAAGCCATCAGACTCAATAATTTCCGAATATGCTTTCTCCAATTCATCCAGATCAGTAAAGTCATAAAAATTGGCACTGATTATTCCGCGCGCAAGCATCATTTTAGAAACTGTGTTTATCGTCCCGGCATAGCAAATTATTGATGATTCTGCTAAAAACTTTCTGCTAAGATATGAGGGGTGCTCTATATAGAACTTGATGAATCTATTTCTCATGAATTTAACTCCTCGTTATTATTCAATTAGTGTTGGCACAGTATTTTTCATTTATCGCGCAAAATGAAAAGCGATGATTCAGCATTCTTTGTGTTTTTTGTTAAATATTCTTTCGCGCTATTGCCACGCGCTCGAATAGCAAACATATAAGTCGCAGCACTTACCAGAACCAATATTATTACTGTTTTCAATTTAAGTATCACGCATAGTACATCAACTAATTTATCTGCCACTTGATAAGCTTCCACGACCAATAGCAAACCGCTGAAAATAATGATACAAAAACTCAATAAGCAATTTACATTACTCACAGAGAACGGATATGCCCCCAATGGCGAATACCAACAACCTTTCATAACTCCGTGCTCCGGTTTTACGATAACTGTCTTATACAATGGTCCATAGACATTATCCTCCAGCGCATCAACATGATGTTCCCAGTTTTGTTGCCAAAACTTACTGGCTCGGTTTACCATATGCCAACCAATCGCAAAAATAAAACCAAGCGTTGACAGGCAAAACAGCAATATCGACTTATTAAGGGTATCATTGTTACTCGGCAATTCTTTATAGACCAAAAAAAACGTAGCATAAATAGTAACTATGAAAGCCCAAAAATAATGAGCCCTTTTCCAATACAGTTCAATTTCGAATTTGCGAATATCTAGAGCCTTTTCCAAAGCAGCCTGTATCCGTTTGTTTGGTTCTGCGGGAATAGTGCCAATGCTGTTGGTCGGGACTCCGGAAATTCTTTTTAAATACTCTGTGCGACCTATACTCATATGCTATTTATACTCATTTCAAATATATTTAGGTGTTAATCTCGATTTTTTTCCGTTTTGAAATAAACCAGTGTTCCGGTCGTAAATGAGCCAGTTGTCCGGCTAGAGAGCCACTTGTTTCTAGAATTATATTTTTAAATATTCCGGCATCACCGCCACAGCGGTAGATTCATCACCCCGTACTCAACTCGCCGAAAAATACTCTTTTTGAATTATAATATCAGTTCCAAATCCATTTCCCGAAGCTTGATCGAATAATCATTGTTTCCGCTCGCCAGATATTTTCCATCCGGGCTAAACGCTACAGGGTAAATATACTTTTCATCTTCATACTTCATCACGTAACACCGAGCACCAACATCCCATCGTCTGATTGTTTTACCCCCGCCACTAGTTAAATATCTGCCATTAGCACTGAAAACAACAGTTTTAACACTATCCGAATTTACTATCGTTTCAACACAGCTCCTGCTAGCAACATCCCAGAGTCTGATTGTTTTATTTCCGCAGCTAGCTAAATATCTGCCATCCGGACTGAACATCACGGATTCAGTACAATCTGATTCTTTCAGATCCCCTATCCACTGTTTAGTTGTAACATCCCAAAGTTTAATTTTCCCATCATACGAATTACTTGCAATCGCCAAACATTTTCCATCCGGGCTGAATGCAACTGAACTAACACCTCTAGAACTATAGGCTGTGCCAAGCAAACATTGACTAGCAACATCCCAGAGTTTGATTCTATCATGATATCTAACTCCGGACGCCAAGTATTTTCCGTCCGGGCTGAATGCTACGAGACTAGTTCCAGCTAGGGTCCCGAAACAACTCTTGCTAACAACGTCCCAGAGTTTGATTGTTTCATCGTAGCTCACGCTTGCCAGATATTTTCCGTCTAGACTGAAGACCACAGCGATAACGTTTTTAGTATGTCCGACTAATGTCGCGACACAGCGCTGACTGGCAACACGCCAGAGTTTGATTGTCTTATCGTCGCTCCCGCTCGCTAGGTATTTTCCGTCAGAGCTGAAGGCCGCAGCAGCGATTGTACCTGAGTGTCCAGTTAGCGTAACTTCTTTGACCAAGGATCGAAAACTTTTCTCATCTTGCTCTGCTAATACTGGATCTTT
This sequence comes from Bacillota bacterium, assembly GCA_037129925.1. Lineage (GTDB taxonomy): Bacteria > Bacillota > Negativicutes > JBAXTZ01 > JBAXTZ01 > JBAXTZ01. The sequence goes on along the minus strand of JBAXTZ010000077.1, from coordinate 2,112 downwards.
GGTCTTGTGATAAGCTTGCGCACGGACTAAGTATGCTGTCTTTTGCAGCGGATTGTCATCAATTACCGCACTACAAATCTTAAATGTCTGTACATAATCTTGTTTGGCAAGATAAATGCGTGCTTTGAACAGTAATGTTTGTTCGTTTTCAGCATCAGTTCTCAACAACAAGTTGACATCGTCTAAAGCAAGATCGTACTTGGCGTTGCGATACAATACCTCGGCGCGTGCGTAATAGGCGTCGTAATCGTTTGGATTTGCTTTAATCTGAGCGGTAATATCTGCCGCATAAGCCAGATAATAATCTTGTTTGGCTGCATCATTATCATTCAATATTTCAAAAATCTTTGCCCGGGCGATGTAAATCGCTTTTTTATCAGCGCTACACTGCAAAGCAGTTGTGTAATCGCTAATGGCTTGTTTGTGATTTCCTGCTGCAACATTTTGTTCAGCTTGCCTGATGAAATAGTCAGTATTAGCTCCGTCTAAAGCAGCGCCATTAAGAGCATTCACATACCCCGATTTTAGCTCTATAGTTTGAGTAAAGTCAGCTATAGCCTCGTCCAGTTGGTTTTCCGCTACATAAGCAAGCCCGCGCTGAAAATATGCATTGGAATAATCTGATCGCAGCTCTATTTCCTGACTGAAATCGGCGATAGCTTCTTGGTATCTACCCATATCATAATAAACTTTACCACGTTCATAATAATATAACTCAATCTCGTCATGCCCTGCCTCAATTATCTGCGTATAGTATGCAATAGAAAAATCTTTATCGTTCTTTAATTCATCGCTGCAATATTGCCGCGCATCGGCATCCTGAGCAATCGCGGTTAGAACAACTTCTCTGTCGGCGCGCAATTCTTCGCTTGCATATTCTAGAGCCGTTCCGTATCGCCCCACGGCTGCTAAGACAATATTTTTATCAGCTCGCAATTCTTCGCCAGCTGATTCTAAAGCTAAACCATTTTGTGAGACCGCCGCTAAAACCACTTCTTTATCAGCGCGCAATTCTTCGTTAGCATATTGAAAAGCTCGACCAAATTTATCCAGTTCGACTGCTGTAATAATGAATTCCTTATCTGATTTTAATTTTTCGTCAACATATTGCAGCGCCGAGCCGTTTTGAGTAATCGCCGCCAATACCACTTCTTTGTCAGCTTTTAGTAATTCACTGGCGAATTGCAGAACATCACCATTTTGGGTCACTGCCGCTAAAACCACTTCTCTATTAGTCTGAATTGCTTCATTTGCAAACTCTAGAGCCAACCCATTTTCAGACACGGCTACAATTAAATTTGCGATTCCATCCCGGCATAATTCGTCTGCAAGTTCTTGCTTTTTCCTATACAGATCGTCCAAGTTGTCCCTTACACCGTCAAATTCAGGATCAATAGCTATCACCTGCAACAAATCCGCTATAGCAAGATCGTATTGATATATTTCACGATAAGCAATGCCACGATTATTGTACGCTTTTGCATAATCCGGTTTCAGCTTTATCGCCCGGCTGTAATCAGCGATCGCTTGATCATATAGACCTTTAGCGTTATGTACATTGCCACGGGTGTTATAAGACAACGCAAAATCCGGTTTGAGCTGTACAGTTTTGCTGAAATCAGCCGCCGACTGGTAATATTTACGCTTTTTACGATAAATGTTTCCGCGATTATAATCCGCATCCGCATACTCCGATTTCAGTTCGATCGTTTCAGTAAAGTCGGCTATAGCCTCATCGGGCTGGCTTTCCGCTACATAAGACTTTAATTCCGTTTCATCAGTTTTGATTACAGGATCATCTATCAAAGTATCAAGATTTTTTTCATCGACATCATAATAGTCTGGAATATTATTCCACTCGCTCACATCGAAAAAAGGTAAAAGACATTCTACTGGCTTTCCGAGGGAAATTATGCCGAGATTGGCTAATGCGCGAGAAGTTGCTACATACAGAAGTCTTTTATTAATCTCCTCTGTATGATAGTTGTTTTCACTGGCGTTCGGGATGATTACGGCATCAAACTCTAGTCCTTTTGCCATTTGAACTGTCAGCAAAGTGTAGAGGCTCAAGCTCGTTGACCGCATAACACCCGATTTAGCTGACCGATAAAC
>JBAXTZ010000076.1:0-9292 GCA_037129925.1 Bacillota bacterium | reverse complement strand
GATATGGCGCGAATATCAACCAAAACGGGTGGGCCGTTTCCCTTTTCAACAATACCAAAAAAATCAAAGGAGTAACTTTTATGAACATCGACATTTTTCAAATTCTCAAATTGGTTTTTCATTTGGTTGAAGACACCGAATTGAAAGACAACAAAACTTTCCAAATCGTCAAAGAAGTCGTCAACTCGATTGACACCAATCCGCCGCGTGATACAGTTCAATCCTTGCCGCAACCGAAAGACGGGGTACGATGAGAATTTGCATCGATGCCGGGCACACCGGTACCAATCCGGATTGTGATCCCGGTGCTGTTGGTACCCGCGGTACCGCCGAGAGCGACATCAATTTGCGGATTGCGCAAATACTCCGGACGAAGCTGCAGCAGCGCCGGACAATTGCGATCATGACCCGTGACCAATACAACGCGCCGGAAGTTGACGACCTCGCGCGCCGGGCAGCAATTTGCAACAATGCCGGTTGTGATTGTTTTGTCAGCATCCACTGCAACGCCGCAGCAACACTGAGCGCGTCCGGCTTCGAAATGTATTTCTACAACGGCTCTGCCGCCGGAAATAAACTGGCCGGTAAAATCGTCAACCGGCTGCAGCAGCAAACACCACTGATTAATCGCGGCGTAAAAGCCGCAAACTTTCAGGTGCTGCGTGAAACCAACTGTCCGGCGGTGCTCGTCGAATGTGGCTTTCTCACCAATCCGCAGGATGAACGTTACCTGCTCGGCATCATCGGCCAAGCGGCAATCGCCCAAGCTATCGCCGATGCGCTGTTATTGCCAACGTGAAACCGCTTTTCATCGCAATCACCGCCGTAGTTCTGCTGCTGGCCACCGCACAGGCGATCACGCCGGAAAGTCTTGACCGGATTCTGCAAGACCACGAAAAGCGCATCGCCACCCAGGAAGAAAAATCCCGTGCCAACGAGCAGAAAGTCATCGAGCTGGATAACTGGTTTGACACCCGGATAACCACACTGGAAAAATACTTCAACAACAAAATCGCCGCTATCGCGCAAGAACTAACCAAGCAAGCTCACGTTGACACCGAAATCCAGTCGCTGCTCAACTTCATCAAAGCCGCCGCCGCAGTACTTTTGAGCACATTATCCATAATCATCGGCTACATCGGCATCCGCAATGCCATCCGCAAAAAAAATTAGCCTGGCAATTCGCCAGGTTAACTTTGTAAATACTACAAATTTTTGAAAGGAAACCACCATGACCGAAATACTCCACCGCCTCGCCAACATCAGCGCCACCCACCTGATCGCCGTCACCGGCTACCTAGCTTATCTCGCAGTCTCAATTTATCTCTGCATAACCGGCGGCAATTTCCAATATTACAGCGAATTCGCCGCGCTCACCGCCGGCAGCGGCACCTTAGCCGCCATCGGCGGCAGGTACATCGATTCCGCGCTCAATTCGCCGAAAGGCGAACCGCCGCAAAACAAAATAAAATCATGATAGTACAAAACCCCGCTCAGACTAATTCAGTCTTGGCGGCGTTATGTTTGTGACAAGTTGTAGTTCCACAGAGACATTTTCAGTAATCGCTTGTATTCGTTTTGCGTCGGAAGTAAAATTATAGCTAAACAATTATTTTGAGGAAACACTATGAAAAATAGAGTCATCGCAGGAACTTTACTTGGTACCATCGCCGGAATAATCGATGTAACACCGATGATATTGCAAAAATTGACATGGGATGCAAATCTGTCAGCTTTCTCGATGTGGATAATTATAGGTATTGTCATCGCCACAAGTGATATAAACGCACATGGAATAATTAAAGGGATTTTGCTTTCTTTCCTTATTCTGATACCAACAGCCATTATTATAGGCTGGAATCAACCGTCTATATTGATTCCAATATCAATAATGACTCTGATTTTGGGCGGCGGGCTTGGCTTTTCAATACAAATATTCAAAAAACATGCTAATATAAATGTGATTGCAAGACTCAAATTTAGCAGTCTTTTTGAAAAACCTGCCATCTACACGACAATCTTGACAATAGTCATTATTTTACTCTGCACTTGCTGTTTCGCATATGTGCTTACAAACAGCTCGGAATTTAAAAACTTCATAATAAGTCTCTCCACCACAATCATTGGCGCTGGATTAACATTCATAATCTTCGACCGACTTCTGTTATTCAGCGAAGAGCAGAAGTCGAAGAGAATTTCCGAAATAGTTTTTCGAGAATTGTCTGCTCCACTTAACGAGATGTTGAATCTGTTTTTGCAGATATATAAGGCTTCTGTCATCGCTCAACCAATAAGTAGGCCGGATAATATTACGAATTTTTTTACAGATGCTTTCTATAATGAAATAAAATTTTTTGATGTCTTTGCTGCAGCTCCGATGTTAAGAGACGATACCCGTTTCATAGAAGGAAAGCTGGTTATGAATCATTTTACCTGGTACGAATATTTGTACAACGAATTTAGAAAACAAGAAAATAAGTTGGAAGACAAATTTGAAAAATATAGCACGTACCTGCATAAAGATTTATTCGAACCAACTGTAGACATAATAACATCGCCAAAATTTTCACGTACTATCGAAGTGTATATGTTTGGTCAAAACCATTCGCGACAGATATGTATAGATATGAAAATAACAAATCAGAGTCCTGCGTTTCCTCTTTTCCATTTCTGCTTATTTCCAAACGATAAACTTCCATTAATCGAAAAAATTGTTCGGTTTGATAAAGCGTTAAGAAATATCACTGCTGGAAAACATTCACTACAGATGGATTACAATTGGCTCAACGACAACCGTGCTCCAAAGATAGGTAACAGCCGCATTAACTATGAGGTTAGATATGTAGATATTCCGCCGGTACCGGGGCAATCACCACCCTCAGTAGCGGATATTGATTCAGCGTTGAATACACCGAAAAGAGAACCGCCGGAAACCAAATAACAATACCAACAAAAATACCGCTCAGACTATTACAGTCCGGGCGGCGATTTTTAATTAATATTGCTCTCAGCCTACCATCCCTTCAACAGTTCCAGCCGAAACCGCGTATTCAACACATTTCTTTCGCCGTTTGCGTCATTTTCTGCCACATACCATTTGTCATTTTGCCTGGACACCATAATAACCTTGCCATACTCCATGTGCCGCATCCGCGCTTTTACCACTGTGTCCGGCGCATTGAGTATATGTCCGCCTTTAACTTCAACCAGAATCACGCTGTCACGGCTGGCGCGACCATTAATGAAAACCGCAAAATCAGGATAGTAAACAGTTGGAAGTTCGGTGTCAATAACGCCTGCCGCCCAATCAGTGCGGTCTTTGTTGCGCAACCAACCTTTAACCAACCCGCTTGTATCATTGTCAAGAAGTTCGGCAAAAGCCAACTCATCATTGTTCAAATCACTCGGTATTCTGCCGTAAATATTCTTCGAAGAAGGCATGAGTGTTTCTTCACTGACCAATGTTTCAGGCAATACTGCTGCACTCTCAAATCCTTTGTTTGCCCGAAACCATTTCTTCCGGGCATCTCTCAGCAATTTCGGATATTGAGCAAGAATCAACGCCAGACTGTCAGCGATAAATTTGCTGTTGTCACTATTTTCCCAACCCGCGCGTTCAAATTCCAGGCGCAAACGTTTCAGAAGCGCCTTTTTTAGTTCACGGGAATCAATATAACCGTCGGAAAACAGACACTCATTGCTGGCATCGTAAATATCACGCATATTTAAAGCGACACGTTCATCAGTCGTTCGGGAATCGCCGCTGAATATTTCGATCTCCCTGCCTTTAATTTTGACCGTCCGGCGCATCGCCGAACCAAGAATCTCCGGCGTGAAGTTTGCGAATGCCGCAATATTTTCGGCAGCATCGTTAATTGCTGAAAACTTTGTCACTTCTTTCAAAAGTGAAAAGCCGCCATACTCAGCCAGGATATTATATTGTCTCATTTCATTAACATTGATCGATTGGCCTGATCGCACTACAAATCTATCGGTCCTATCTGCAAAATTCACAGCAGATTCCGGATTAATCGCGGATATTTCGAACAGTTTCTGTTGATCTTTGTGGGCAATCAATTGGCCGTTACCGACGTCATGCACCACGCCGGCAAAAAAACTTTGGTTCGTTGAATCAGGAAATAACGAAAGGCCGCCGTGTTCGTCAGCAATGTCCACACGCATCGAACCACTCCCGACAATTACCGGAGTGACACGAATACTTGGGGCTGCGCCTTCAAGATCACTAACAATAGAGTTTATTTTTTCTGCAGCCAACACCAGCCCGGATTGCGAATCATAGTTAGCCAAAGCCACATAGCCATAATTCAACTCGTCCGGCATAATCCTGCCTTGCAATCTTTTGTCTACCCGTACAATCCTGCCGACAATCTGCACGCCGAAATTTGCGTCACGCACCCGCCGCAGCGACACCAACGCAAACGCTCGTGGCGCATCGAATCCTAGCGCGACCGCCATTTTGAAAATCAATACCTGTACAGATTCATCACCGGCTATCGCCAGTAAATCCGGATCTGGCTCTGCAGCGGTGTGAACAGCGATCGCCGCTTCGGGAACGCCAAGATCAATCAGCGCCCGCCTTGCTGAATCGATGCTGCCTTCGCTCGAATCCACTTGCACCAGCAGTAAAGGTACAAGATCTATACCCTCTTCCAAAAGTTTTTTCCCAAGCATTGCGTTTGTGTTTACGCCGTGCCTCAAAGCTGCAAGTTCCATATCAGCGACATCAGACATTGATTCCTCTTCGTCTGGAAAGAAAGCAATTGCCCGCACGCCTTTTTTTACAATTCCAGCTCTGACACATTCCTGTCGCGATATCGAAATATGCCGCAACTCTTCAAGCCCAACAGCCTTACGAAACCGCTCGACATCTTTATCATCCGGCGTTGCCGTGATCATAATGGCAAAGTCTGGATCAATAACCTCCCGGTAAACAGTCAAAGCTTGCTGAGCGTTTACAAAACCGTGATGCGCTTCGTCAATCACCACTCCGACAAAAAAGCCCAATCTTCTGGCTGTAAGCAGAAATTTATCAATAGAAGGCGACGATTCACTGTCCTGCCGGATTTTACGACTGTCTTCATTACTCGCGGCAATACTCGCCCACGTCAGCGCATACACCGAGCCGCCGGAAATATTTTCAACATCGCGGTCATTGCGCGCGTCGCGGACATTCAACCGTGGAAATTCCGCGCGAATAACCGTTTCGGACTGGTTAATCAGGCCTTTTAGCGGCGCAAACCACATCCAGACCACCGGCAGTTTTGCGCTCAGTTGCTCGGCAATATGCCCGGCGATAAGTGTTTTCCCTGCGCCGGTAGGCGCTTCGATTAACATACAGCCGTTATAAGCAATGGCGTTGCGCCTGTCTTGGTCAGTCGCGCTGTCGTTCAGCAAACTAGCCGTTTGCAAAAATGATTCCACGGCAGCATCGACCGCGTTTTGCTGAAAAGGTTTTAATATTGTCGCCATATTCACCACATAATCCAGATTTTCAGTTGTATTTTTCACCAAAAATGTTATAATGTACGCAGAAGAAGCTTGAATGGTTTACAAAGGTGAGGACTTCGGTTCTCGCTGAAGTAAAATTGCATTCGGGCTTATTTTTTTGCGTACTTTAGCCAGTCATAGATACGAATAAGCCTTTTAATATCGGTCTTATAAGGATCTTCGAACAAACAACCGGGCTTTTCTGTAAGCGCTAAACGCAAAAAAGATTCGATCTTATTCACGTCATAGTGTTCAGGAAATATCTCTACCACAATTTTAGCCGAAGCCCTGCAGTAGTCATCGTTGCAATTTTGAACGAGTTCATCAAAATCCGCGCTTGTGCTTAGTTTTAAAAGCCGTTTATTTATGGTAGCAGACAGCAGCTCGCGCACATTCGCAATCGCGTTTAGCCCGGAAATACCATCGCCAGATTCACTTAAGTATTTGTATACCGGCAGAGAGCCGCTATTTTGCTTAAGAAGTTGCGGCAACGTAATTTCGACAAGTTTGTCAACATCGAATCGCTTATCATCAAACACCACGTCCAAATACAAATCAGTAGCTTTCAAACTGCCATAACCGACATCGCCCATAGCGGAAAATGCGCCAACTCCCATAACCATCTGGATATCATCAGCATCGGTATTATCGTCGATGTTCAAAACCTGAATAGATACTCCACTATTGTGAACATCCTCAACCAGCTCATAAACATCTTTCTTAAGCTTACGCAGAATTTTGACCGGATATTTACTCCAAATTTCACACAACCCGCGAAACACCGACAAAAACTCATTTGTCCGGATAGCAGTCATCTTGACTCCGGCTCTTTCTGTTTCAACAAATTCAGTGTTCGCACAGCCAGGCGCATATTCGATAAACAAGAACCGTTCGCCGAGTTCTGCAAGTTGCTGTTTGGTTAAGCATTTCGCCAGCGATTCAAGAATTTTCAATATGTTGGGATCGTTAAGAGAATAACCAAGAAAAATGACCGGGTGCTCTACAAATAACGTCAGCAACTTTGATACGAGATATGCCTGCTTTTCATTGTAATCTTCGTAATCATTTTCATTGATAACAACTGACTCCGGGCGCGAGCAGCAACCGTGGATTTTATATATTTCGCCAAAACCGTAAGTCTGGGCGAACAATAACTCGCTTTGGCCAATATATGTTTGATACTGCGGAAACAGCTCCTCGACAAGGTTGTCATAATTGGTGGTAATTATGCCCGCAATGCTTTTTTCACCAGCTTTTTTCAAGCAGTTGATTTCTGCTCTTAGCGGCTCGGACAGGTCAACAGTGTCCAATGTCTGATTGCAAAATTTGCGCGCTATTTCCAATTTGAACGGTGTAAAAACATCGTTAAATTTTTCCGCATACAATTTCCCATCCGCGCTATTGGCATTTTTCAAAAACCACATTCTGTTAAAATCACGTTCAATGGCGCTGGCAATTCCCGGGAATCCTTCCAAATCTTTGCCGCGCCTGCCGTCGGCGTACTGATTAAAAGCGTGTTCGCCAAAATCAGGCGCCGCCTGTTTGGCAAAATCGCGCAGCAATTCCTCCCAGCTATCAGTGTGTAAATATCTTCTGGACATCCCGGAGCCAACAAAAACATACGGCAGCGAATTGGCCTTCTTGAGCAATTTAGCAATTTTTTTAGAAACTTCGTTCATCTCTGCTCTCCTTCGGCTATCGCCTCTGTCCATATTTTTCTATAACATAATCCGGGAGTTTTTCGATTACCGCGACGGCTCCCAGCCGTTCCCGCACCAGCTCCGGCTGCCATGAATAAATAACGCAGTTGTTCGCTACCGCGACCAGCCGCCCGGCGCGGGCAAGCGTATCTTCCGTTACCCGGTCCAGATAAATCAGTACAGAAAATTCATCCACACGGCTATACAACCCGTCAGCACATGACGTTTCGAGATAATCGCCAAATACATCATATTGTACCGCTGCCCAAATCTCGCCTGCAGAAAAATCATCATAATTCTCCGGAGCGATATTATTTATCGAAAAATAGGCGAAGTCCCCACCCGTTCCTTGAATCTGCTTAAAGCCGCCTTTTCCGCGCACATTATAGCCCTCGATAACCCGCTTGACCCGTTCGCGGCAGACGTTACGACAAACATTTTTATCCGGTTCGGCGGCGGTCGCCTCGGCCGCTGACACCATGATAAACCGGCGATTGCCGCCATCATCCTCATTATTCAATTCCAGTGCCGCTTGCGCCGCAGTTCCGCTGCCGGCAAAAAAATCCAGCACAATTTCATCCGCGCTGCCGGAAGTCGCCTGAGCAATCAAATTTTTTATCAAACTCGGTGGTTTGGGATAAGAAAACGCATTTTCGCCGAGGATTGTTTTCAATGTCTTGGTGCCTTCACTTGTCAAGCCGGCAAAAATCCGTTCCACTTCTTCGTCATTAGTCATTTCATCTTTCGCAACAATCCAAGTAGACAATGGTTTATCAGATTTTTTCAACTCGGAAAAATAACGCTTATATTTTGGCCGCTCATAACTAATCGTCTTACCAACAAACCAGTTCAAATCCGGCATCGCTTCTGATAGCATCGGTGGCGCTGTTCCATCTTTAACCGCGCTCTGAACCTCTTCAAAAGTGTTATACAGAACGGTGCGGCTATGTTCCGGAAACAACACCCGTTTTTCGGCAATAAGTTGTTCCATCGTTTTGGTTTTTACTTTTTTTCCTTCCAATCTTGTCAGGGTGGCAAAAGCCCAGACGCGATTCGGATTGCAAGGAAAAAATACGCCGTTTTGTTCAAGATGGTAATAAGTATTTGGCCGTTGTAGATAATTATGCGCCTTAGTTAAATCTCCATATGTCCACACGCCACGCGGATCGTCGTCTGGATTGCTGTAATCATCCGCGTTTTTTGCTATTCCACCAAAAGTAAATTTCGGATTCGCAAAGCACAACACATATTCGTGATCTTCGCTCAGAAAATAGTTCTTCGAATCATTCGCACCGGTGCGGCAGCGCCAAACGAATTCACCTACCCGCTGTCCGGGAAACACTTGTCCCATCAGCAACGACAAGTACGGCATTGCTTTACCGTTGATATGCACAAAAATCACGCCATCGTCGCGCAACAACTCCCGCGCCAGTTGCAGTCGGCGATACATAAATTCCAGCCAGGTTGACCAGAAAAATCGGTTTTCTTTGTCGTAATAACTATCGTTATATACAAAATCCTTCTCACCGGTATTATACGGCGGGTCGATAATAATACATTTCACTTCCCCAGCGAAAGCCGAGCGCAAAAACTTGAGCGCGTAATAGTTTTCGCCTTCGATAATCATATTCCGATGCACACCGGCGCCCACCGACAACTCCGGGTGGTAACGCAACACCGGAATACCTTCGACGAGCTTTTCCGGCTCGATCGCTTCGCGCTCCCATACCAAACCCAGCCGCCGCTCACAATCCCGCCGCTCAATAATCCTTATCAATTCTTCTTTTGATCTGTTATCGTATTTTCCTGCCATATTCCCCCGCAAAAACGAATCCCAAAAGATATATATCAAACACTTTTGTAATATATTCGCCGCACAGCACAAATTATCCTGCACACCCGGAAAACAAAAACAGCTCACTACCGAGCTGCAGCATTCCTGATTCTTGTGACAGTGTCGCAAGAATCTCAACTTTAACTTTAAAAACAAAACAACCGCTCCAACGTTCATCACGCTGTGCGGTTCTCTCTGTCCTGCGGGGTTATCTTGGTCGAAGCTTGCGCTTCACCAAGATACGCTCCGA
>JBAXTZ010000075.1:0-9390 GCA_037129925.1 Bacillota bacterium | reverse complement strand
AAAAAAAGAAAATAGCCGTAAACCCCAAAAGGCTTACGGCTGTAAGGTTAGAAGTGGTGGAGATAAGCAGGATCGAACTGCTGACCTCTTGAATGCCATTCAAGCGCTCTCCCAGCTGAGCTATACCCCCGAATCGATAGTGCAGTGTTCAAAACCCTTGTCTTTACTGCGTTTGTAATTATATTGGCTTTCGTTATATTTGTCAACTTTAAAATGAAGAGCCAAAATAGTGCAATTTTCGACTAATTTACCTAAGGAGCGCGAAGGCAATAAAAATGGGTTTGCAAGGCTTACACGAAAATCGACGATATGGCGTAAAAATGATAAGTGGTAAAATGCATGGTCAAATTTTCCCAAACAGCCGTTTTTTTTGCTACGTCAATAACAGCTAAACACAGTTGATAAAATTAATAGCTATACTTTGCGTCACTTGTTATAATTAATGTATAAAAATGTACTCGGATGTGGGAAAGCTACAAAGTAGTAAAGCTGCAAAGCCGCAAATCAGTAAAGCAACAAAGATACAAAGTGGATAGAGTGCGAATGATTTCTCTCCATTAAAACTTTCAACAAAGGAAGGTGCGCCATGAAACAATCAAGAAAAATCCGCCGCAGTTGGCTGAGGAATATTCCCGAGTGGATGAGGTGCTTTGCGCGCTCGGTGACGAGGGCGGTTGCCAGAGTTGCCAAAGTAGCCGAAGTCGCCAGAGCGGTCGCGGTTGCCGGTGTTGCCAGAGTAGTCGGAGCTGCCGGAGAGAAATGTCAGAATTTCGCCCGCTCCCTTAACTCAGGACTCAGGACTCTGGACTCAGGACTAAAAGCGCACACCAAGGAATGGGCCGCCGTAGCGTTAGCCGCCGGTCTTATTGCCGCGCCCTACTCGGTCGATCTTCCGTCAGCAACTCTGAACTCAGGACTCAGGACTCAGAACTGTCTGGCTGCTCCTGCAGACGGAACCGTAGTTGGCGGCGCTGCCACTATCCAGCAACAAACTGATGTTACCACAATCAGCCAGACGACCGCTCGCGCGGCGATTGACTGGACCAGCTTTGATATTGCCAAAAACGAGACGGTGAATTTCCTCCAGCCGAACGCCGACGCGGCAATGCTCAACCGGGTCATTGGCGCGACATCTTCGCAAATATTCGGCAACCTGAATGCCAACGGCCACATCTATATCGTCAATCCCAACGGCATCAATGTCGGCAATACTGCCAACATTAACGCCAACGGCGTGTACCTCTCCACCGCCAACGTCGATCCTGCTTCGTTCATGTCCTCCCAAATCCCTAACCCCCAATCCCTAATCCCTGGCTCAGGGAATATCGTCGTAGCCGGAAATATCAACGCCGGTAGCGTCGTGGTACTAGAGAACGCGAAAACAGCCGCTGTCAGCGGCACAATTATTGTGCCGGGTGGGAATGTAACGATTAACAAGATTGATAATATCAACATCAACGGCACGATCGACGTCAGCGCTTCCCCAACTCAGGACTCAGGACTCAGGACTCTGAACTCAAACAACGGTGGTCGGATTATTATTGTAGCCGACAATACCGCTGATGTCAGCGGCGCCAGGCTCTTTGCCCGTGGCAGTTCAGCAACTCTGAACTCTGGACTCAGGACTCAGAACTCGTCTGACGGCGGCTTTATTGAAACTTCGGGTAAGAACGTGCTATTCGGCGGAGCAACGATAAATGCCGGAGCAACGAACGGCGTTGCCGGTTCCTGGCTGATCGACCCGGCCGACATCACGATTGACAGTACCAGCGCTGCGGCGATAAGTTTGGCGCTGACCAGTAACGCTGTCACGGTTGCAACAAGCGATTTAGTAAGCGGCGGTAACGGCGATATTTTGGTAAACTCGACAATTGATTATTCCGCCGGAACGAACAACAACAGCTTGTTACTGTCGGCGTATCGGAACATTACCATATTGAGCGGTCAGCAAATCAAATTCGGCGGGACTGGCACGTTGACGCTCAGAACCGACAAGACCGGCACCGGCACCGGTACACTGAACGCCACCAGCGCCTCTGCGGTAACACTGGGCGCATCGGCGGTCGCCAAAGTTTATTATAACAACGCCACCTATACCGCGCCGACGGCGTTTAACATCAGCGGCGGCACCAGCATCGGCTATATGCTAATCAACAGCACCGCCGATTTCACCCGGCTATATACCGGCGGCACCGCGTTGCTGGGGTATAACTTCGCTCTGGGCAAAAGTATTGACGCGGTCGGGCTTGCCGCAACTTCAATCGGCACCGACGCAAATCCGTTCACCGGCAAATTCGACGGTTTAAACAATACCCTCAGCAACCTGACCATCAACCAGACCGCGCAATTTGTCGGTCTGTTCGGTTGTGTCAGCGGCTCTGGCGCGACTATCAGCAACTTGAATTTGTACAACGCCCATATAACCGGCTATCAAGCTAGCGACCATGTTTACGTCGGCGGCGTGGCGGGCTATAACAACGGCGGCACAATCAGCGGCATTACGGTTAGCGGCGGGACAATCAGCGGCAGCAGTACGAGCGGGTATGTTTATGTCGGCGGGGTGGCGGGCAATAACAACGGCACGATCAGCGGCGTCACGGTTAGCGGCGGGACAATCAGCGGCAGCGGTGTTTCTGGCGCCTATGTTTTTGTCGGCGGGGTGGCGGGCGTTAACAACGGCTCAATCAGCGGCGTCACGGTTAGCGGCGGGACAATCAGCGTCAGCAGTGTTTCTGGCACCTATGTTTCTGTCGGTGGTGTGGCGGGCTATAATTACTCCGGCAAAACTATAAGCGGAGCTCTTGTTAGCGGTGCGACAATCAACGGCAGCAATGTTTCAACGGGCGATGTTTATGTTGGCGGCGTGGCGGGCGGTAACAACGGCACAATCAGCGGTAGCACAATAACCGGCGGGACAATAGGCGGCAGCGGCAGTAGCGGCGCTGTTGATGTCGGCGGCGTGGCGGGATATAATAGCGGCACAATCAGCAGCGTTACTGTTAGCGGCGGGACAATCAGCGGCAGTGGTAGTGGTGATGTTCTTGTCGGTGGTGTAGCGGGATATAACTCCGGAACAAGCGTATTAATCAGCAATGATACGGTTAGCGGCGTTACGCTCAGCGGTAGCGCTGTTTCAACAGGCAGAGTGTTTATTGGCGGCGCGGTTGGACAGAATTTCGCTACAATCACCACTGTTACAGTTACCAGCGCTACAATCAGCGGCAGCGGCGCCAGCGGCTGGGTTACAGTCGGCGGCGCGGCGGGCTACAATAGTGGCATAATCAGCGGCACTACAGTAAGCGGCGGGACAATCAACGGCAGCAGTACCAGCGGCGCTGTTGATGTCGGTGGCATGACAGGATATAACAATACCGGCGCCACAATAAGCGGCGGAACTGTCAACGGCGCTACAATCAGCGGTAGCAATGTTTCAACGGGCGATGTTAATGTTGGCGGCGTGGCGGGCGGTAACAACGGCACAATCAGTGGCTCAACAGTTACCGGCGGAAAAATTAGCGCCAACAGTACGAGCGGCGTTGCTTATGTCGGCGGTGTAGCTGGACAACAAGTTAGTGGCACAATCAACAGTGTCACAATTACCGGCGCTACAATCAGCGGCAGCAGCACTAGCGGTACTGTTGATGTCGGCGGTGTGGCGGGCGCTAACACCGGCACAATTAGCGGGGTTGCGGTCAGCGTTGTGACAATGACCGGTAGCAATGTGAGTGGTGGAATAAATATCGGCGGCGCAGTAGGAAATCACTCTTCAGGACTTCTGACTGCTACCACGGTTAGCGGTTCGGCAATTAGCGCTCACAGTAATAGTGGCACAGCTTACGTTGGCGGTATAAACGGCTATGGCGGCGCCGCGATCAGTAATGACACGGTTAGCAACACCAGCTTGGCTGGCGCCAGCAACTCCGGCTCGGTTGGTGTCGGCGATATCCACGGTTATGTCCAGGCTTCCAACAACTTATATGTCACCCTCACCTCCGGCGGAGCAGGAATGTTGAGCTACGACAATTTCCTGACGACCGCGACGGTGGCGCTTACCGGCACGACGGCGAGCGTTACCCAATTGACTGGCGCGGCGCTGACACTGGGCGCCAGCACGCTTGCGGCTTTGGGTGTGGCGGCGACCGGTTCCGTTAGTCAAGTGAGTGGTTCGGCGTTGACTGTCTCCGGTTTGTCAACACTGACCGCCGGAACGAACATTGATTTATATACTAATGCCGGAGCGAATGCTTTTGGCAATACCGTAACCTATGGTTTCAGCGGCGCGATCGCCCATAATGCCTTACTTAAAAACACTACCAGCGGCATCGGTTTTGCTATCAGCACACTGGATGGCGGCAATCTGTCGAACCTGACCCTGGCGTTCAACGCGGCTACGGCAATAACGCTCGGCGGCACGAACATGACTAGCATGACGACGCTGAACGTGACCGGCGGGACGATAACCGAGAGCGCAGCGTTAACGGCGGGCACGGCGACGATCAACGCCGGAACGAGCGCGATAACGCTTAATTCGGCGAACAAGTTCGGCACTTTGAGTTTAACCGGCGGAACCGCACAGATCAGTGAATCTGATGCTATCGCGCTCGGCGCGACCAGTTTGACTACACTGGGCTTAACTGCGACCGGCGGTATTGTCAGCCAGAGCGGGATTCTAACCATTGGCACGGCGACGATAAATGCCGGAAGTTACGCGGTCAACTTGAATACTTCGGTTAACAAATTCGGTACACTCAGTTTGACCGGCGGCAACGCGCAGATTAGTGAATCTGACGCTATAGCGCTCGGCGCGAGTAGTTTGACGACGCTGGGCTTGACTGCGACCGGCGGAGCGGTCAGCCAGAGCGGGATTCTGGCAATTGGCACGGCGACGATTAATGCCGGAACGAACGCAATAACTCTGACAACAGCCGGAAACGCGATCAATACACTTGGCATGACTGGTAGCACGGCGACGGTAAGTGATGCAGCAGTGACACTTGCCGCCAGCGCTTTGACAACATTGACTTTAACTGACAGCGGTTCGGTCACCCAGTCCGGGTTGTTGAATTTCACCAGCGCGGCAACGATTTCGACCAGCGGCACTGGTGCGAGCATTGATTTGAGCACCTTTGCAAACGTGTTTAATGGTGGCGCGACCTATAACTTTAGCGGCACTGGTTCGCATGACGCGAAAATGAGAAATCAATCTTCGGCTACTTTGGCTATTGCGACGTTGAGCGGCTCGCTAGGCAATCTGACGATTAATCAGCCTAATAGCAGTGTAACACTCGGCGGAACGGATATGACCAGTATGGCGACATTGAATGTTACTTCCGGAGCGGGAATTTCTCAGACAGAGGCATTGACGGTGTCGGGAACATCGACATTAAACGCAACCGGTAGTATTGATTTATCGACATACGACAATGCTTTTGGCGGCGCAGTAACTTATAGCTACAGCGCTGGCGGCGCGCATAATGCGTTGCTAAAAAACACAGTGAGCGGTGTCGGTCTAGTTATTAGCACGCTTGGAACAATTAGCGGTAGCAATCTTTCCAATCTGACACTGCAATTGAATTCAGCAACGGCAGTTACGCTCGGCGGCGCAAATATGTCAGTAATTACCGGTAACCTGAGCGTGACCGGCGGAGCGGTAGTGTTTGGCGCGACCACTATCAGCGGCGATACAACAATTGTCGCCAACGGAACGGTAACCCAGACTGGCGCGATTACGGCAAACGTGAGCGGGAAAACTTTTAGCATAACAGGATGCCTTACAGGAAGTGACATTGTTCTGAACAATCCAAATAACGACTTCAACATTTTCGGAGTCTCATTCTCTACCACATATTATCCGCCTTTCAACGCAACAGTAGTCGACAAAAACAACCTCACGCTGGGTGCTATCAATTTGGAGAGCACGATACAGCTGCCTACAACGCTGACTGTTACTGCGGGAGCATCCGGCAGCGGTTCCATAACCCAAATTGGCGGTTTGAATATCGGCACCGGTGTATTCACCGCGGCAACGGATATTGATTTGTCTAATAACGCTAATGATACAGACCACCCGGTCACATACAATTTTTCTGCGGCCGGAGCGCATAATGCCGCCTATAACGGCTGGGGAACCACAGTTAGCTCGCCAACGTTCGGGACAGTCAGCGGCAGTCTGCAAAACGTTTCACTGTATGCGGAATATCCCTCTGGGACCATGGAACTGGCGAACATTACCGCCGCCACATTGACCGTGACTGCCAGTGGCGCAGTAATACAATCTGCCGGAACTGCAGTGGTGTTGAGCGGCGCGACCAATGTGTTGGCGCGGAGCGGCCTGGGGACTACAGCGGATAAATATACTTTTTATGGTATCAATTTGGGCAACAGCGGAAACAACTTCAGCAGCTTTAGCGCGACCGGCGATGCGATAACTGTAGCGGACAGTAATGCTATTGTTCTTGGAAACATAACTAATTATTTTAACAGTACGCTCACGGTCGCATCACTGGGAACGTTATGCGTAACCGCCGGAGGCAATATCACCCAGACCAGCGGCACGGCGCTCAATCTCGGCAAGAGCGATTTTTCGCCGACGTTCACTTTTGCCGCGCCCGGGCATGATGTTATTCTGACAAACACCGGAGTCAGTCTGACCAGCACAAATACTTTTACCGGAAAGCTGGCAGTGACCGGAGCAAACATAAACATTACTCACACGCCTCGTACTTCTCAGCAATTTGGTGAGTCGCTGGGTCTTGGCGACACCGAGGTAACAGGGAATTACACGTTGAAATATGATTGCACCGGCAACGCCAAGAGCATTGAACAGCAAGGAGCAATGTCCGTCGGCGGAACTCTGGGCTTTAGCGCGCCGGGCGACATTACGCTGACTGGAAATAATACTTTGAACATTGTCAGCCTGACCAGCGGTACTGCAACAGTGCATAATGGCGGTAATATGACGCTCGGGAATGTTCTTTCGGCAAATACACTGAATATTGTTTCGTCTAACGGCGGAATCTCGCAGTTGGCCGATACGTCGATAGTAATGACAACATTGGGAACGCTGACGGCTACCGCGCTTACCGACATTACGCTTGGAAACACCGGGAACACACTGGGAACCGCAAAATTAACCGGCGTGAACGCGACGCTGAAAGTAGTAACGGCGTCTGGTAGCGCGATGAACCTGCAGACAGACCTTTCCGGCAATCTGACGACTTACATCGATAATGTTCAGAATATCTGGGTTCAACCGTTCACCAGCGAATATGCGATTGCCGTCGATGGCGCGGCGAGTTTTAATCCCTATGGTTCTGCGGATAATTACACCAGCTATGAATTGTGGTATGTCCTCGCTTCACAAAGTACAGTAAATGTCGGAACGCACGCCAATTTGATTTACTCCGATCCGGGGGTTACGGCCAATGATGTAGCGGTGCCTGTGCTTTTGCACGACGGCGCTGCCGCAGTTGATTTCACCTATCTGAGCATGAATTTACCGCTCTATGAAGGAAACTACACTTACGGTAATATTACCATGACGCGAAACAGCCCGAATAACCCCATGACAAATTTGAGCTTCAATATGCCACTGGCGACGATTACGCAGGCGCCGGGCGCAACCTGGAATGTTGAGTATGTTTACCTGACACCAGATCCGGATAGCAGCATGGCAATCACCGGTCAGTTCGGTTCGGTCAAGGCGACCAGTATACATGACTTGTCGATTACCGATACCGGCGATACCAGTCACTACGCATCCTACGGTTACATAAATATTACCGGTAATTACAGCGGAAGCCTGGATGTTACCTCAGCCAACAGCAGTATTACCGGCAATGGTTCAAATTCCAATGAAATAATTAATATGACCGGCGGCAGCGGACATTCGGCAACATTTACGACCGGCAAAACCGGCGGGATGATCTGGTTGTGTAATTCCAACGATGTTACAGCTGATGTTAACAATTTTGGTTTGACACCGGTGACCTATACATTCACCAGCGACGGTTCGCATGATGTCGGTTATACGAATGTTACTACCGAAGACGCGGCGGCGCCGACATTGACTTTCAGCGGCGGCAGCCTTGGACAACTACGTATCAATATGCCGAATTCGACGGGAGCTTATCAAATTGGCAATGTAAATGGTACGTCAATTTCGCTTAACCTCAGCAACAAGAACATCGTCCAGGCGACCTTGGCTTCGATTACTTCTAACTCGATTACTATTACCGGCAAAAACATCGACCTGACAAATAGCGGTAATGTATTCAGCGGCGGCGCAATGACGCTATCCGGCAATGCGATAAGCGTCAAAGCGACTACCGGGGATATTACATTAGGTACAATAAACGCTTCCGGAG
Source organism: Bacillota bacterium (assembly GCA_037129925.1). Taxonomy (GTDB): domain Bacteria; phylum Bacillota; class Negativicutes; order JBAXTZ01; family JBAXTZ01; genus JBAXTZ01. The sequence goes on along the minus strand of JBAXTZ010000075.1, from coordinate 1,024 downwards.
CGTTGACGGTAGATGCAGTATCCGGCAGTATATTGGGGATGAATGGCGGTATCATAACGATGCTGAGCAACTCGGCAATCAGTATGACCGCCAGCGGTAATATCACGATGGGGTCTTATAACAGTCTGCTGGGAACCGGAACAGCGTTAGCGGTGTTCACCGGATCCAGTGCACACGATTTCTATTATGGCAGCAGTTCGCTGGACGCGCCGTTACCAAGCTATACTGTCGATCCGTTGGTAAAGTTGCATAATCTGAGATTCGCCTTGACCGGCGCATCTAACCATCCAAGTAATTATACACTCGGCAACTATGAAGTTACAGGCAGCTTCGAGTTATATGCGCCTTTTGACATCGCCCAGTCCGCCGGAACGGCGATAATCGTCGGCGGCAACGTAGCTTTTGGTTCAAACTGGGGGAGCATTGTGTTGTCGGAAACCGGGAACTCGCTGGCGACAGATAGTCTCGCTTACGTTGATCTTTCAGCCCGAAAAAATGTTACGCTGACTGGCTATACCGGGAACATGAAACTAGGACAAGTAGAAACGGGTTATTCATCCGGAGGTGAAGTTATCTCGGGGAACTTAATCTTGCAGACAACCGGGAATATCACCAAGGCCAATACCCAAAACAAAGTACAGGTTGTGGGTAGTTCCAGTATTGCGGCTACCGGTGACATCGTTTTTGAATATGATTTTAGCCATACCGCTGAACATGTACAGGACTTTGGCGTAGTTTCGGTTACCGGAGCTAATGTTGATATTTGGTCGACAAAAAATATCACGCTTGGCACGTCGACCATCACTGGAGCATTGACGATGAAAGCTGGTTATTCTGATGCAACCGGCGATATTTCGCAGACCGGAGTATTGACCAAAAACAACAGTTCAGCAGCAACAATCACCAGCATTGTTTCGAATTCTACAATTAATCTTGGCGACACCGGCAACAACCTGGGCAGCGGCACTGTGACTTTTAATCAGGGTGTCGATGGTTCGAACCCATCTTGGGCCACCATAATAAC
>JBAXTZ010000074.1:0-9612 GCA_037129925.1 Bacillota bacterium | reverse complement strand
AATCCTTGAAAACTACTTTATCGTGCAAAGGCATTCTTTTTTTCTTTGGAACAGCCTTAATTTCATCACTGTTTTCACTTGTCAAAACCAAGTCTTCCACCATCTGCAAAACATCCTCTAATCCCTTATATTTACTGCGTTTATCAGCACTTATATTATACCAAAAACCGGCTCGGAACGCTTGCTTTTTATGCGTTCCTAACCGGTTTTTATCTTCTCGTTCTGTAGTCTATTATGCTATTTAGCACTGTGGCTTTTTACACAGCCCCGTATTTGGAAAACAGCCAAAAGATTGACCGTGGAAAAATATTCTCGCAAAAAAATCGATTGCTGACACTACGCAATCGCAGAGGCTGGTTGCGGCGAAGAATTATACAGGAAATTGGTTGGAGAAATAACGATGTATAGATTGTTCCTGGCAAAAATGATAACAGCGCTTGCTATCGTAGTAACTGCGGTTCTGGTGGCGCTGGCGGCGGAGTCCGGATTGCTGGGATTAGGGTTGGTGGCGTTGGGCTTGGGCATGCGCCACGGTCTGGACGCGGACCATATTGTGGCTATTGACAATGTTACGCGCAAATTGCTGGCGGAAAAGAAATACAGTCTTACTACCGGTTTGTACTTTGCGCTGGGACATTCGACTATTGTATTTATCTTGACAGTGGCCGTAGTTTTTGGCGCTTATCAAATAAAAGCCAGTGGCGGAGCATTGCAGGAATATGGCTGTATAATCGGCACGCTGGTTTCGGCGTTATTTCTGGGTGTTACGGCGCTATTAAATGTTGTTTCCCTGCGCGCCGCCTTGAAAGACCCCGGCTATGCAGCCGCTCCGGTCGGGCTGATAGCGCAGTTTACCAAGCGGTTGTTTAACGTGAGCAGTTCGCGCGGTATGTACGCAATCGGTTTTTTGTTTGGTCTGGGGTTTGACACAGCAACTGAAATTGCTTTGCTCAGCATCGCGGCAACCGCGGCGCTGCACGGCGGCGCAGTGTGGTTGATTTTGGCGCTGCCGGTGTTGTTTGCGTCCGGAATGGTGTTAATCGACACGCTGGATTGCGTGTTTATGTCATCGGTCTTTAGTTGGGCCGCCGAACGGCAGGCGCGGTTAAGGAAATACAATATTGCCGTTACCGGTTTTGCTGCCGCTTCGGCATTGATGCTGGGTGCATTTGGAATAACCGGGTTACTGGGAACTGCGTATTCATGGAGCGGTGGTTTGTTGCGGGTAAGCGACTGGGTTAATGGCAATTCTGAGTGGTTGGGGCTGAGTATAGTCTGCGTTTTTATTGGTATCTGGCTGTACGGCCATTTGCGGCAGCGGCGTTCGTGTCCGGTCAGTGAATAGTCCGCCGGGATTTAGCGAATTTTCGAAAAAAGATGAAATGGTTAGGGTGCGTGATGATTTATGATGCTTATTTCCCGCCACTGGCGGATTTTATCCAACAGCGTATAGTTGACGGCTTACTCTGCCGGGAGTTCATCGCGCTTGACAACCTTTCGGACTTGCCGGTGAAAATCGGTGCCGGTGCCAATCCGGGGGTGATTCTCCGCGGCGACAGCTTCATGGAATTGGGAAATCCCGAAGCCGGTTCAGCGGCGATTATGCTGTATACGGATAATATCAGCCTGATCAATAACGGTAAAATCACGCTGCTCGGGTCGGATATTCCCGAAGCTGCCGGCGCCAGCCTGCCGTTCGGGCAGATTATCCTCATTGGCGGCAAAATTCTGCAACCGTCCGACTACGACCGGCTGCAAGCCGCCGGTATTGTCAGCGATTTTGTCGAGGGCTACATGGTGCGCAGTATGTCTGGCTGTGTCTGGAGCCGGGTGAGCAAGGATGCCGCCGCCAAAGGTTTTGACTTCACGACGCTTGGACAGGCGCTGATGGCGTTGTACCGGCAGAATTGCTCTGAAATTGAAGCAATCGAGATTGTTTTTGTTACCGCAAACGCTGCCGCAGTTCGGGAATTGAACGGCATCGCCGCCCAAATTCAAAAAATTACCCGGGAAATGGTCAGGGAAAACTGGGCAATTCGGGGCTACGATATTGATTGTGCCAATGATTGTTCGAGCTGCGGCGACAAGATTGTCTGCGATGACATCCGCGAAGTTTTAAAAATAAGAACCGAAGCAAGTAAGGAGCAGGGAGCAAATGGCTGATATGAACAAAAAAACCGCGCCGATTATCGCGGTCTGCGGCAAAGGCGGCGTTGGTAAAACGGTATTCTCGGCATTGCTGGCGCGGGCGTTGGCAGCGGCCGGTGTGCAGCCGTTGTTACTGGTCGATGCCGACCCGGTCGGCGGGCTGACTTCGGCAATCGGCGAACGCGCCGTGGAGACGCTGTCCGGCGTTCGCGAACGGGTAATTAACGCCGCCAAAGTCGGCGGCGTGGCGGCGGCAGCGCAGGCGGCGGAACAACTGGAATATTTTGTATTCAAGGCGCTGATCGAACGTGAAGGCTACTCGCTGCTGGCGATGGGACACAACACCAATAAAGGTTGTTTCTGCCCGGCGAACAAGCTGTTGCGGAGCGCCATCGAAACATTAATTGGCTCTTTCAATGGCGTTATCATTGATGCCGAAGCCGGTATCGAGCAAATCAACCGCGATGTTACCGGACGCGTGGATAGAGTTATCGTAGTTGTCGATGGTTCACAGCGCAGCTTGGATACCTTAAGGGTTATTACCGAAATGCTCGGTGCGGAAAACATTGCCGCGGTTGCCAACCGCGCCGTAATTGACTCAAGCGTAATTCCGGTCGGTGTTGAATTTCTTGGTGTTATTCCCGAAGATGAGGAATTGAAACAGTACGACCGCGAGGGTCGTCCGCTGTGGCAGTTGCCGGAAACCAACGCGGCGGTAACCGCAGTACGGGTAATCAGCAACAAACTGGGCGTGTAGGAGGAGTCATGGCAGAAGTATTATTGAGCAGCTTACCGTTAGCAATCGTATCGGCGATCAGCGCGACATCCTTTGTTATTTTTTTCGCGGTACTGTCCGGCAAATCACGGCAGGTCGGCAGCGGTTTGGCGTTTATCATCGGTGGCGTAATTGCCAACTTTATCATTGCCATGATTGTGATCTTTTTCGTTGGCAATTCACCGATAGTGAAGAGTAATCCGCATAATTTGGCGCACGCCATCGGCGATTTTATCATCGCCGCGCTGGCGATAGTGATAATCGTTGTGAAAGCCCTCAAAGACCGCAAACCCAAGCCCGCAAAAACCAACACCCGGCCCGGCAGTATTTTGGCGTATGCCGGATACGGCTTCGGGTTGCGCGTGGCGAGCGCCAACTGTCTGCCGCCGTACATTGCCGCGATTCACATGCTGGCGATGACCAAAGGGGTGGCAGTGGCCGAAGTAATTAGCGCCAGTTTGGTGATAAACTTCATAAGTCTGTTGCCGCTGATTCTGGCGTTGCTGATGTTCCTGCTGTTTAAGGAAAAGGCGCTGAAGTTACTGTCGCCAATCAGCAGTTTTCTCGGCCGCAACTCTGGTCGAATTTTCTACATCACACTTGTGCTTGTGGCAGGCTATTTAGTAGTGAAAGGCATCGGCCATTTGCACGCGTTGTAAGACAGAATTATGTCGTTTATATTTTCAAACAACAATATGAGTAATTTTAGGGGGAACTATGATTACAGGCGGAATTGACTTGGGATCGACTACCGGTAAGGCGGCAATTATCAAGGACGGAAAAATTATTCTTGGCGAAATCGTGAACTGTACAACCAAGCCGGAGGAGACCGCGGAGTTGGCGATGGCTGCCGCGTTGAAAAACGCCGGATTAAGCTCGGTAAAAGATTTGGACTATATTATCAGCACCGGCTACGGTCGCTACAAGGTGGAGTTTGCCAATGAGGACATTTCGGAAATTACCTGCCATGCCAAGGGCGCATTTTTCGTCGATCCGACAGTGCGTACTGTCATTGATATCGGCGGTCAGGACTGCAAAGCGACGGCGTTAGGTCCCAAGGGGATGCCGGTGGCATTTGAAATGAACGAGCGCTGTTCTGCCGGAACCGGACGGTTCTTTTCGGTAATGGCACATGCGCTGGGGTGTGGCTATGACGGCATTGGTTCGGCTGCGAACATCAGCAAAACACCGGCATCGATCAGCAGTCAGTGCAGCGTGTTTGCTGAATCCGAAGTTATTTCGCTGATTAATAACGAAGTGCCGCTGCCGGACATCATTACCGGTATTAACATTTCCATCGCCGGGCGGGTAAGCACACTGGCGCGGCGCGCCGGTGTGAACGACAAGTTGGTCGTAACCGGTGGTTGCTACTCGAACGAGGGATTGCGGCTGGCGCTCTCACAGGCGCTCGGCGTAACAGTTGTCGTGTTGCCGGTTAATCCGCAGTTCATGGGCGCGGTCGGCGCAGCGGTGCTGGCAGCCGAAAAACTCGTCAAAATCAAAGCGCAAGCTGCGGCAGCACCAGCGGCAACAGCAGCAGTGGCAGCCGCGCCAGCACAGTCGACGGCAAAACCTGCCGAATAGACTAATTTGCCAGCAAGAATTATTCGAGGAGAACTATGCGATTATTTAGAAGAAACGATTCCGGCAGCAAAGTGCTGATTGAAGATAATATGTATTTACCGCATCTTGATTGCGAACGCAATATCTGGATCTATTTACCGCCGAACTACAACGACAACAAAAAACTGCGGTTTCCGGTCCTGTATATGAACGACGGGCAGAACCTGTTTGACGATTCCGGTAGCGGTAGCTGGGAGTTGGATGCCCGGCTGGACGAGTACTATGCCGATACCGGTCTGACCCAGATTATTGTCGGTATTGATAACGGTTGTGAGGAAAGAATGGCGGAGTACCTGCCCTGGGATAAGGGCGCAGCCTACGCTCTGGACTGGCGCGAGACCATCTATCCGTTTATTTGCAGCAAATTCCGGGTTTCCCTGAACCGCGATCTTACCGCGTTTGGCGGCAGTTCGCTGGGCGCGACAATCTTGCTGGAATTTATCGCCAACCATCAGGATTTGATTCGCAGCTATACTTTCTTTTCACCGGCGGTGGAAGTGGAATACGAAAAAACCATGGAAATGGTCGAACAGCTAAGTTTCGACCGGCATTGCAAACTATATTTCGATATCGGCACCGGCGAATCGACATCGCAGGAATGTGAAGAACTCGACGATGAAGGTTTTGTCGAGCGTGCCGTAGCGATGGCACGGCGGATGAAAGAGAAATCCGGAATGCCCAGCGTCCTGGTGCTGGACAAGCTCAACATCGAACACAGCGAAGATGCCTGGAACACCCGCTTTCTGATGGCGGTGAACTGGCTGAAAAACGAAAGTAATTTCTATACCGGCGAAGAAGAATTGACTGAGATAGTTATCGAAGACGAGCCGCAGTTTGACTAAACCGAAGTGCTACAAAGCATTCTACTTTTAAGTTGCTAAACTCAGGAAAACTTTCTCTGTAACCGGAGGAGTTGAATATACTAAATTTCATTCAAAATAAATGTAAAGGTGTGCGAAAATATGGACAGACCACAAATTCTGGAACAGCTTGTTGCTGTTGCTAAAACAGTTGATAACGAATTCATTAGTCAGTGGAAAAAAAACGGCGGCAAAGTTATTGGCTATACCTGTTTGTTTGTGCCGGAGGAATTGATAATTGCTGCCGGAATGTTGCCGTTTCGAATCAGGGGAACAGGTAACTCCGATACAGCGAATGCCGATATTTATTTCAGTCCGGAAAGCACCTGCAGTTTTATCCGGAATTGTTTCGAGAGCGTCATTTCGGGAAAATATGATTTTTTGGATGGCCTTGTAATACCCAGGACGTGTGATGTTGCGAGTATTTTTGCCGAAAACTTGCGTTCAAGTGGAAGCAAGTTGCCCGTTATCCAACTGATGCTGCCGCATGTAGCCGATGAATCGGCAGCAGATTACTATAAAAAACAGCTTTTGAAACTAAAAACAAAGCTGGAAGCCGAATACAGTATAGAGATTCCGGCAGAACGCCTGAGTTCGGCTATCAGCCTGTGCAATGAAACCAGGCGATTACAGCAGCAGTTTTGCGAATTGTTTAAGCGCGGCGAACCGCCGCTGTCCGGCGCGGATTGGTCCGCAGTGATGACCGCCGGGCAGTCGATGCCCAAGGAAAAATATAATTCTTTGCTGCGCCAGTTATTAACCTGCTATCCGCCGGCCGTCTCCGGCGGTGCCGCCAGCCAGTCCAAGCGGCTGATGTTGGTCGGCGCCTGCGGCGATGACAGCCTGGTTGCGGAAACTGTGGAAAAAGTGGGTGGCTTACTGGCGTATGATTTCACCTGTTTCGGCGGCATTAGTATTGGCGGACAGATTGTTGAAGGCAGCGATTGGGCGAAAGCGTTTGCGCGATTTCGGCTGATTGATTATCCATATTGCGCAATACTGATTGGTGCTGAAGAAAAAAGAAAAGCCGCTATAACCTTAGCCGTGAAGGATTATGCGATTGACGGTATTATCGGACAGTGGTTGGATTGTTGCGATGCAACGGCAGCCGGTATGCTGATCTTACAAGAAGAAATGAAAGAGGCGGGCGTGCCCTGCATGCTTTTCAAACGCGAGTATATGCCTGATAGTTTTGGACAGATAACTACACGGATTCAGGCTCTTTGCGAAACGTTGACAGGAGGTGACATGAAATGACGGTTAAAGAACAGTTTGACGGCCTGAAAGCCGAAGCTGCTAAGGCCATGTATCAACTGACGCTGGCAGAAGTGCCTGAATTAGTCGCTGTCCGCCGCCCGCTGGTTTTTTCTGTTGATTCACAGCTATTTCCGGAAATCAGTATTGCCGCCAACCTGACGGTTGATAATCTGATTCTGTTAGGCGGTATCGGCATAATGGGACCGCAATCGCAAATAAATGCCAAAATTGACAAAGTTACCGACTTCGGAATTGAGAGCCGGGCATGCAATGCGATAAGATTGGCTCAGTACAATATCCTGAGCGGTATACTGCCGGTGCCGGATGCGCTGGTGCTGGTCAATTCCGCCTGTGACGGAATGAATGCGTTGTCACGGATTGCCGAAAGTTATAAACCCTGGTCCAAGGTGCCGCGGTTTATCGTTAATGTGCCGTATGGTACCGACGACGAGGATTTTGTTTATTTGGGTGAACAATTAAAAAAGTTGAATGCATTTCTGGAAACCGTAACAGGCAAAAAAACAGATTCCCAGCGGCTGCACGAGATCAGTGTCGAATCAAACAAGCAGTTACAGCTGATGCTGGAGTTGCAGGAACTGAAACGCGCCCGGCCATTTCCGCTGGATTTCACTGTACTGAATATGACTTGGGCTTTAAAATCATGGGTTGCGTCGACCAAACCGTCGCTGTATCCATGGATCACGGATTGGCTGGAGCGGGCGCTGCTGGCCGGCGAAAATGCCTATCGCGCCGGAAAAGGGCTAGAAGGCATCAGCGAAAAAATCCGGTTTCTGTGGTATGATGCCACACCGGCTTGGAGTTCCGAACTTTTTCCGCGTTTAACGCAAGAACTCGGAGCGGTCTGTGTATCCAATTACTACACGAATTTCTATGATATTCCGCTGGATTTATCCAGCGTTGACAGTTTTTACACGTCGGCTGCAAAAAAATACGTCCTTGCTACGCCGATGATTCGTCAATCGCTCCATTCGGCTGATCTTTATTGTGAGGATTTGCTGAAATCGGTTCGCGACTATAAGTGTGATGCTGTATTGTTGGGGCATGTTGGGCATCGGACACAGAACGCTATGAGTCAGTTGGCACGCGAAATGTGTCAGCGGAACAATATACCCTTCGAATGTATTGGTCAGGAAAATTTTGATGACCGCTATATGTCGCCCGATGCGGTGTTTGATAAATTTAAAACTCTTTTTGAAGTTACTGGGCTGACAAAATAAGTGTCAGCGGTTATTTTCGGAAAAAGATGAAACCGGATTTTTGAAACAGGAGGCAATATGCAGCAGGAAGCTAAAAAATTATGGGGAGTGGTACTGGGTTTGATTTGTTTCGGTGTGGCCAGTTTATGCCCTGGAACAGTATTTGCCGGGATGGCCAGGGATTTCCTGGATGTTCCGGACGGGTCGCTGTATCCGGCGTATTATTTCGCATCAAGCCAGACGCGGTCATCGGTCGATGCCACCCAGATAAACACAATTACCAATACGTTCCGGCTTACCGGCACGTTCGGCATTGACGGCAAGTGTTCCGGCTGGAACGTACTGGTACCCTACGAAACGATGAATCTTAGCAACAACGTCGGGACAACTGCTAACAACTCCGGCATGGGCGATCCGACCTTTATTTGGGATATCAACCTGTTTGGCGGCCCGTCGCTTAGTGTCGAAGAGTTTGCCAAGTTTGTTCCCCAGACCTATGCCAGCTTGCATGTGAGCGTTGTAGCGCCGTTGGGAAGTTATGACAAGAATAACCTGCTTAATCCCGGTTCAAATTGCTGGTCGGTTACGCCCCTGGTGAATTACAGCTACACTCCGGATGAGGGCAAATCATGGCTGGAACTGTACGTCAAACCGACTTTTTTTAGCGACAACAATAATTATCGTTCAGGCACATTGTCGCAGGATCCCGAGCTTGGGTTTGAGTTCCACGCCAGTAACGACATCACCAAGTGGTTGTGGCTGGCGCTGGATTTGTTCTACGAGGGCGGCGGGGAAACTGCTGTAAACGGGGTCTGGCAAAACAATTCTGCCAATACCCTGAGCGCGGGCTGCACCGCGAATTTCCGCCCCTGGCACGACGGTAAATTCCTGTTGCAATACAAGGATACGGTTTCCGCCCCGCAGAACGCGGCGCAAACCCGGACGTTAACCGTCTATATTTCACAGTTGTTCTATTAGGAGGTTAGATGAAAAACACTATTCTGGACAAAGACAATCACGGCATCATCCCACCGGGCATGACCGCGCCGCAAAAATTGCTGCTTGCGGCCTGTTCGTTATTTTTCCTGGTGTTCGTCTACATTTTTGTCAAAGCGTTCTTCGGTACTTCGCTACATTTGCCGGCAATTCCCGGCGGACCGTATGGCAAAGTTATTCCGCTCGCGCTGTTTGCTTTTACCTACTTTGCCTATACTCGTGGTTTCAAGAGCGCGTCCTTCCTTGCGTTGTTTGCCTTGGTTTACTGCTGGTCGATAGAAGAACTGAGCATTCACACTGGTTTTCCGTTCGGACACTATTACTATTCTGACGCTCTCGGCTACAAGTTGGACGTCGTTCCCATCCTGCTGGGCTTGAACTATTTCTGGGTATTGATGTTACCGACATTTTTTCTGTCTAATTTAATTACTCAGGGAAGCTTTTTGAATTATGGTAAAAGCTGGAAGACGTTGCTATTCACCTCGTTTGTTACCAGTATCCTGATTGCCGGTATTGATATGGCAGTTGACCCGCTGGATGCCACGAAGTTGTCAGAATGGGTTTGGACCAAAAATAGCTATACCGGTTATTATGGTATTCCTTACTCAAATTATCTGGGCTATATTATCACTATGACACCGGCATTCTTCATTTATAGATTAGTGGAGCGCAAATTCGGTGCGAAGCCGTTTGGCCCGGTTAACCGCTATGTTGCCGGGCTGGCGCTATTGTCATA
>JBAXTZ010000073.1:0-10332 GCA_037129925.1 Bacillota bacterium | reverse complement strand
CGGATCAACTTAAACTAGATTTAATAATTACCTGTGGCGGTACTGGTTTGGCGCCGCGCGATGTTACGGTAGATGCGACAATTGCCATCTTGCAAAAGCAAGTTCCGGGAATTTCCGAATTGTTACGGGCGCGTTCGTTGCAATTCACACCGTTTGCAGCATTAAGCCGCGCGGTGGCCGGAATCAGAAACAACACCCTAATCGTCAATTTACCCGGCAGCGAGAAGGCGGTACGGGAGAGTTTAGAAATATTGTTGCCAATATTACCGCATGCTTTGCAAGCGCTGAGCGGTGAAAAAATGAATTGTGGAGCAGTACATGAAAATTGAAGTAGTTGATACTCAGGATTCGATAGGAATAGCTTTGGCTCAGGATATTACCCAAATCATTCCCAAAGAATTTAAAGGACCACGTTTAAAACTCGGTCATGTTATTACCGAAAACGATGTCGACATCCTGCTCGATTGCGGCAAACGCAGTGTTTACGTATTGAAACCGGAGGCCCATGAAGTAATGGAAAATACTGCAGCTCAGTTCGTTGCGGAATGCTGCTGCGGCGCCGGAGTTACAGTTGCCGCTGCCAAAGAAGGACGGGTAGATTTGCTGGCCGAAACTGACGGATTGCTAAAAATCAACCGGCAACTAGTCGATAAAATCAACGATAACGAGCGGATATTTTTATCCACTCAGTATGACAACACGGTGATTAGCGCCGGTGAAAATATTGCGGCTGCAAAAATTGTACCACTATATGTAATTGATGCCGAACTGGATCGAATAAGCCGTATTTGCAGCGAATCCAGTCAACCGGTTGTCAAGGTGCTGCCATTTGCATTCAAAAGCATTGGATTGATCGTTACCGGTAGTGAAGTCGCCAGCGGTCGGATAAAAGATGGTTTTGGCGATATTATTGCGGAAAAATTAGCGCGCTATGGTTCCGATGTTCATCACCAATGTGTGTTGACTGACGATGCCGATTTGATTACCGGACAAATTTCCGAGTACCTTATTACTTGCGATATTGTTATTGTAACCGGTGGGATGTCGGTTGACCCCGACGATGTCACGCCGACCGCAATCCGTAATTGTTGCGACGAAATCGTCTGCTATGGAACGCCGGTGCTGCCGGGCGCAATGTTCATGCTGGCCTACGTCGAAGGAAAACCGGTAGTCGGCTTCCCGGCCTGCGGGATGTTTGCCAAAGCGACGATGTTTGATGCGATTTTACCGCGGTTGCTCGCCGGTGACAAACCGACAGCGAGCGAAATCAGGGCGATGGGTTATGGCGGCCTGTGTCGTAAATGCGCGGAATGCGTTTATCCTAACTGCGGGTTCGCCCGCACATGATACGGACAGCAATTCTCCTGGCGGCCGGTCGTTCGCGGCGCTTTGGAGTTGAAAACAAGCTATTGCATATTGTAGACGGCAAAACAATGTTGGAAATCGCGATTCACAATTTGCAAAGCGCGGCAGTTTTTGACGAAATCGTCGTGGTGTGCGGTCATCAACAGGAATTAGTTGCCGCAATCGCACGCCAAAGCGGTGTCTCTGTAACTTATTCCCGTGAATGGGAATGCGGTATTGCTGAAAGCATCAAAGCTGGGGTGTTAGCGGCAACTACCGCCGAAGTCTTGTTGTTCATGCCGGCAGATATGCCGTACTTGTCGGCTACTACAATTGCTAAAGTGGCCCTGGCGGTAGATGAAAACCATCCGGTCGTCTGTACAAAAAATAACGACTATCTCGGTGTGCCAACGGCGTTTCTTTTGAAGAGCTATCGCGAAGAATTGTTGGCGCTTGCCGGTGATCAGGGAGCTAAACATATTCTAACAAAGTGTATTAACCCGGTAGTGATTGCCGCCAGCGCTCAAGAATTAGTTGATATTGATTATGTAAGTTGCATTGGTTTTTCATAGGAGTTGTAATTATGCAAATAGCAAATTGGAAAAAAGTTGTTGTAACCGTGATTATAATTGTGGCAGTTGGCGCTGTAATTTACTATCACAGTCCTAATAATCGCGGGCAGCAGCCTGCTGTGGCAGTGTCGGAGACGCGAGTGATAACCGATATGTTTGGACGGCAGGTTGCTGTCCCGAAATCGATCAACCGGGTGTTGACCGGTGGCCCGGTGGAAACTCAGATGGTATATTTAATCGCGCCGGAAAAACTGTCGGGGCTTAGTATTGAGTTCGACGGCAAACCGCCGTTTGTCAATCCGCCATACAATGCGTTGCCCTATGTCGGCGGCTGGGGCGGCACCCGTAGCGGAAATTATGAAACTTTTATCGCTTCGCATCCGGATGTAATCATGGACGGAGTGAGCGCCGGGATTGAAGACCGCCAGAAAAAATTCGGCAGCATTCCGGTGGTCGGTGTGGATTGTGGCAAGGATTTATTGCTTAATTATCAACCGGCAATCGAGTTTCTGGGCCGGCTGCTTGGTGCCGAACCGCAGGCGCAGGAGCTGAGCAAGTTTTACAAAGAAGCTATGAGTTATGTTGGTGACACTGTCGCGGCTATTCCGGCGGCGAGCAGGGTTAAAGTCTACTGCGCCGAAGGTAAAAATGGTTTAAGTACTGATCCCAAGGGAGCATGGCATACGGCTTTATTGGATTATTGCGGCGGAATAAATGTTGCCGACGTAACTGCAAAGACTGGTCACGGGATGGTCGATGTATCATTGGAACAGATATTGCTGTGGGATCCGGATGTGATTGTTATCGGACGCGGTGCACAGGAGCAACTTTACAAACAGATCGTTAACGATAAGAGCTGGAACAAGCTACGCGCGGTAAAGAACAGAAATATTATTATCCGACCGGTAAATCCGATTTCCTGGTTTGCCAGCCCGCCCGGGCCCGGACAGATTATCGGTATGTACTGGCTGGTGCATAAATTATATCCGGCGCAGACGGCACAATTGGATTTAAATGCCAAAATCCGGGAGTTTTACGCCAAATTTTTGCACTATCAACTGACGGACAACGAATTGGCCGAATTACTGAACGAACAAAGGTAATATTGATGAGATTGAAATTTATATTACTGCTGATTATTTTGGCAGTATTGTTCTTGGTATCGTTTATGCTGGGTAAATATCCGCTCGCGATAACTGATGTTTTTAACGCCTTAACCGGGCACGTTTTTGACGGTAGTAAGCAGGAAATAACCGATACGGTTGTTTTTCAGATTAGGTTGCCGCGGATAATTGCGGCGATTATGGTCGGCGCCTGTCTGGCAATTTCCGGGGCGGTATATCAGGGCTTTTTTCGCAACCCGCTAGTGTCGCCGGATATTTTGGGTGTTTCGTCCGGCGCCGGTTTTGGCGCTGCGGTTGGCATCTTGGTCTCCGGCAACGGCGCATTTATCCAGTTGTCGGCTTTCGTTTGCGCCTTTATTGCCGTTGCTGCGGCCTATGGCATTAGTAAAGTCGTTAAGGGTAATGCCACTTTGGCGCTGGTGCTGTCCGGAATGGCGATAGCATCTCTATTTGCGGCGTTAATCTCGCTGGTGAAATACGTTGCTGATCCGATTGATCAGTTGCCTAACATAACTTATTGGTTGATGGGTAGTTTTGCGGCAGTTAGAAACAACGACCTGCTATTCGCAGCCGTTCCGATGGTGAGCGGAATTACGATATTGTTACTGGTGCGCTGGCGGCTGAATGTTTTAGCGATGGGTGATGAAGAAGCCAAGGCGCTCGGCGTGAGCACCGACAAATTCCGCTTGCTAATCGTTGTTTGCTGTACTTTAATAACCGCGTCGGCAGTATGTATCAGCGGTATTATCGGTTGGGTTGGATTGATAATTCCTCATATCGGCCGGTCGCTGGTCGGTCCGGACCACAAGAAATTGCTGCCGGTCAGCGGCTTGCTCGGGGCAATCTATTTGTTGTTTATCGATAATATTTGCCGGAACATGTTACAGATCGAATTGCCAATTGGGATTCTTACGGCAATTATCGGCGCGCCTTTCTTTATTTTCATTCTGGCCAGAGAACAAAGGGGGTGGTTTTGATTGTTGCAAGTTAGTAATGCCGAGTACTATTATGGCGACAAGTCCGGCGGCGGTTTTACCGGGATTAATTTCACTTTGCAGCGGGGCGAGATATTTTGTATTCTCGGTCCGAACGGCTGCGGTAAAACGACGTTGCTTAAATGCCTTGCCGGAATTTTTCCGTTGGATAACGGAACGATTGCGCTTAGCGATCAGACAACCACCGCAACCGGCATCGGCGCGATGAGCAAGTTTATCGGTTATGTGCCGCAACAACACCAGCCGATATTTCCTTTTTCAGTATTCGATGTCGTGCTGGCCGGACGCGCGCCGCATCTTCAGGTCTGGCAGTCACCCGGCGCCGCCGATCGGGAAATCGCTGAAGTTGCGATTGAGTCGTTGGGAATTGCTCACCTGCAAAACAAGCTATATACCCATATCAGCGGCGGTGAACGGCAACTGGTGATCTTTGCCCGGGCACTTGCTCAGCAACCCAAATTACTGTTATTAGATGAACCGGCTTCACATCTGGATTTTGGCAATCAAATCCGGGTGCTGCATTTGATCGACAAGCTGGCAGCCGACGGAATGCCGATCATTATGACAACGCATTTTCCCAATCATGCGTTCTCAGTTGCTACTCGGGTGGCGCTGATGAAACACGGACGGTTCTTGGAAACCGGCACATCAGAGCAAGTTGTGACCGAGGCGAACATGGAAAAAGTTTATGGTGTCAAAGTAAGAGTATTGGATATTGAAAGTATGGACAACCGCAAAATTTGCGTACCGCTTTATATTTAACCAAACCGGACGGAGGATTAAAGGTGAATATTGACTGGAACGCAGTTTGGTGCACCGCGATGCAGCGGGCAACTTTTGTTGGCAATGGTGCAGAATTCTGGACGAACTGGCAGCAGTCGCTTTCAGAAAAGCCTGCCAATACCAGCGGTTATGTTAAGCAAATGTTGAAGCGAATAAGAGTATCGCCGCAAGCCAGTGTGCTGGATGTCGGCGCCGGAACCGGCGCATTGGCTTTGCCGTTAGCTGCGACTGCTAATTATGTGACCGCGCTCGACCAGTCGCTAACGATGTTGCAAGCTATCGCCTCAAAAACCGCCGAAAACGAAATCGACAATATCCGATTAGTTCAAGCGGATTGGACAAAAGCCCGGCTGGGCATTGATTTTGCACAGCACGATGTGGTTCTGGTTTCGCGGTCATTGCCGGGCGAGGATGATTTACGACGGAGTTTGCGACTGATTAATGATACGGCGCGGCACTATTGTTACATTACTGTCAAAGCTGACGGCTACGATGCGCTTGAAGCAAAACTGTGTGAGTATTTGCAGATTGATTACTATGCATTGCCGGAATATTCGATACTACACAAACTGCTTCATAGTATGGGCATTTATGCCAATATAGAATTTTTTAACGCTAGCAGCAAACGCTATTACAATAATTTGCGTGAAGCCCGCTGCGATATTGTAAGAAGTTATCCGCTTGCAGCTGCGGATTACACGCGAGTTGAAGAATTTATCGCCGGACAATTGGTCAACGACCAAAACGGCTACCGCAAAGACATTAATACCACCTGGGCATTGCTGTGGTGGGAGAAATCGACAGGAGATAATTTGAAATTATGATGTTTGCAGAATTTACTTATGATGAATATATTGAACGTGCCAAAGCTTTTCACGGCAGCGCGGCGCCGGGAATCTTGCTGGGCGGCTATATCGTGGAATATGCAAAAATGAATCTCGACGGCGTGGAAAACTATAACGTAATTTGTGAGAGCGCACATTGCCTGCCGGACAGCGTACAACTGCTGACGCCGTGCACTACCGGCAACGGACGGATGAAAATCGCCGACTATGGCCGGTTCGCAGTAGTGTTTTATGATCAGCAAAGCGGCGAAGGCGTGCGGGTATATATTGATTATGAGAAACTTTCGCAGTGGCAGGTCGTAAAAGAATGGTTTATGCGGATAACCACCAAGCAGCAACAGAGTTTAGCCGAGTTGCTGAAAAATATTAGTGATGCCGGTGACCAGATACTTGGTTGTCAAAAAATCAAAATGTGCGAAGTGACGAAGAAGGGCAAACTGCCGCCAATTGCGATCTGCCAGCAGTGTTGCGAACCGTTCCCGCAAGTCAACGATGAAATGATTTGTTTGGCGTGCGGTCAGAGCCTGCCCTATAAAGTTTTTCAGCAATCAGCGGACAAAACGATATGAATGATATTCGGATAAAGAAATTTGAAAATCCTGAACGGATTGCCGAGTTGAATCCCCGGCTTACTTTGCATACGGCTGGATTTGAGCGCGGGATGACGCTCAGCGATATTGGTGCCGGTACCGGCTTGTTTTCGTTTGCTGCCGCCGAAATAGACGCTGAGCAGGTTTACGCGTTAGAAATATCTGAGCAATTGCTTGAATTGCTGGAATATAGAGTTCGCGAGCGGAACGTTGAAAATATTTCTGTTTTGAAATCCGCTCCTGATGTTTTACCGTTAGCAGACAAGTGCTGTGATTTTGCGCTCATGGTCACGGTTTTCCATGAATTAGATAATCCGGCTTTAATATTGGCAGAGTGCAAACGGATTTTGGTTTCGGGCGGAAAACTGGTAATTATCGAATTTCACAAGCGAACTACGCCGATGGGACCGCCGGTTGTGCATCGGATTGCCGAAGAAGCTGTTGAAAAAGTTTGCGCTGCAAGCGGATTTGCGACGGTGAATAGATTTTTGCTTGGCGACAACTTCTATTGTTTGATTTTCGCGGCGGCGAGCTGAAAACTATCTATGACAAATGGTTTACCAAAAAATAACCGATATAATTAATAATGACCGCAGTTTTGGAACGCTTTATTTCAATCTGCGGTCATTATTTATTTTAAAAGTTACGCTTGACAATTAGTGACTAGCGTTTTATTATGTGCATACGCACAAATAGAAACGAGGTGATTTTTACGTCCAGACCAAAAAAGTGTCGCAGAGTGGGGTTTGTTCCCGAGCAGTCGTTTTTTTCCGCCGGTTGTCACGTTATCGACGAAGAAGTTGTTGAAATTGAAGAACTTGAAGCAATACGTCTCTCAGACTTGATGAATATGGAGCAAGACCGCGCTGCCGAAGTGATGGAAGTTTCGCGCGGAACTTATCAGCGGATTCTGAATTCCGCACGGCAGAAAATTGCATCGGCGCTAATCAACGGCAAGTCGATTCGTATTCACGGCGGCAATTATCAAATTTCCGAGCAGTGTTCGGTCCGCAAGGAATGCGGCAAGCCACGCTGTGAACGCTGGAAAAACGGTGTTGGCTGCCGTCGGGCGCAGGAATGCGGAGTTGCCGCTGAAAACGAGGTAAGCGATTAATGTTCTCCAACAAGGTTATCGAACATTTTTTGAATCCGCACAATCCTTTTACCATGCCGGATGCCGACGGAATCGGTGATGCCGGAGACAGCGGCTGCGGTGACGCGCTGACGCTGTATATCAAAGTCGAAAACGACATCATTACCAGCGCCAGCTTTCAAGTGTTCGGCTGCATGGCGGCGATTGCTTCGAGCAGCGCGACCGCCGAACTGTTGGAAGGCAAGAATGTTTTTGATGCACTGGCAATCAACGAAGACAGTATTGTTGAAGCGCTGGACGGGTTGCCACTGCACAAGATTCACTGTTCGGTGCTGGGAGCAGCTGCGGCGCGTGTCGCCATCGGTAATTATCTTGAGAAAGAAATAGAAAGAAAGATTGAGGAACAAAAATGAGCGAAGACAAAGAGTACAAGCAGCTTGAAGATTTTAGGGTGAAAACGCATGAACTAAATGACATCAAACACGTAATCGGTATCGTTAGCGGCAAGGGCGGTGTCGGCAAGTCGATGGTAACTGCCAGTCTGGCGGTGCTGCTGAGCCGGATGGGCTACAAAGTCGGGATATTGGACGCCGATATTACCGGCCCGTCGATTCCGCGAATGTTCGGGATCACCGAAAAAGCTACCGGCAGCGAG
Organism: Bacillota bacterium; assembly: GCA_037129925.1. GTDB lineage: Bacteria > Bacillota > Negativicutes > JBAXTZ01 > JBAXTZ01 > JBAXTZ01. The sequence continues at coordinate 2,331 of JBAXTZ010000073.1, read as the reverse complement.
CTGGGAATTTTCCCGGCACGTACCAAGAATGGTATGTTGATTATCTCGTCCAATATGTTGTTGGAAAATCCTGACGATCCGGTGATTTGGCGCGGGCCGCTGATCGGCAATATGGCCAAGCAATTTTGGACGGATGTAGTCTGGGGCAATCTCGATTATTTGCTGGTCGATTTGCCGCCGGGAACCGGTGATGTGCCGCTGACGATTTTTCAGGCAATACCGCTAAATGGCGTAGTCATCGTATCTTCACCGCAATCGCTGGTGCAGATGATTGTTAAAAAAGCCCACAAGATGGCCCATCAGATGAAAGTGCCGGTTATCGGGCTGGTGGAAAACATGAGCTATCTGGAATGTGACTGCGGCAAACGGATTGAATTGTTCGGTCCAAGTAAAATCGATCAGATCGGTTATGAGAATTTTACACCGGTGTTAGCAAAAATGCCGATTAATCCGGCACTGGCAGCGCTTGCTGACCAAGGCGAATTTGAAAATATGCAGGCGGATTATCTGCAGGACGCGGCAAACATCATCGTCAGCAAGTATTCCCCGAATAAGGAGAAAAATGCGAATATTAATTCCGACCATCATTAAAGTAACCACCAGCGGCATTAATCCGTCGTTTGGTCGGACCGAGTTCTTTGCCATATTCGACGATCAGAGCGGCGAATATACATTTATCGACAATCCTGCGTGCAACGCCGAAGGCGGCGCGGGAATTCTTGCCGCTCAAACCGCTGTTGACAACAAAGTGGATGTTGTGATCGCAACGCAATGCGGTCAAAACGCTGCTGACGTTCTGAAAGCTGCTAAAATTAAAATTTTCAAGGCTGTCCCTGCGAAAATCTTTGAACTAGTAGAAAAATATCGCAATGGTACGCTGGCGGAATTGACTGAAATCCATTCCGGTTTTCATCGGCGCGGAGGTCAGTAATGAAAAGCGTCGCAGTTCTTAGCGGCAAAGGCGGTGTCGGCAAAACATTTGTGGCGGTTAATCTGGCGTATGCAGCCAAAGCCGCAGTTTATATTGACTGCGATGTTGAAGAGCCTAACGGACATTTGTTTTTCAAACCGCTTAATTACTATTGCGAAGAAGTTTCGGTTACTATTCCGGAAATTGCCGGAGATTTGTGTACAGGTTGCCGAGCCTGTGTGGATTTCTGCCAATATAACGCGCTGGCATATGCCGGGAACAAAATTATGGTGTTTGACGAACTATGCCATTACTGTGGCGGTTGCACTCTGGTCTGTCCAGTCGCGGCCATACACGAGAGTTCCAGGACAATCGGCACGCTAACCCGCGGCAGCGGCAACCGGGTGATGGTCTGCAGCGGCACGCTGAACATTGGTGAAGCGAACGGTATACCAATAATCAAGCGGCTGAAGCGGTTTTCCGGATTGTGGGACACCACGATTATTGATTGTCCGCCCGGCAGTTCCTGCGCGGTTATGGAGAGTATCAATGACTGTGATTTCTGCCTGCTGGTTACCGAACCGACTACTTTTGGTGTTCACAATATGGCGCTGGTGCGCGAACTGGCCGAATTACTTGGCAAACCGTATGCGGTGCTGATCAACAAAGCGTTACCGGACGAACCGATTGTCCGTGAGTATTGTGCGCAAAACAACATTCCGGTTATCGGTGAAATACCATACAACGCAGAGTTGGCAGACCTGAACTCGCGCGGCAAAATCGCGGCGCTGTGTAATTCTGAATATCAAACGTTGTTCGCAGGATTGTTGCAGAGTATTTGCGGAGGTGACGCGTGAAGCAGATTGCCGTATTGAGCGGCAAAGGCGGCACTGGCAAAACAACAGTTGCTGCGGCCTTTGTAAGGCTTGCCGCCAATCACGCTTTCGCCGATTGTGATGTTGATGCGCCGAATCTGCAGTTGCTGTATAGCTGCCGTAAGGATTTACTGCGGGAAAAATATTTCGGGTTGAAAAAAGCAGTGAAAGATTATGCGGTGTGCATCAATTGCGACAAATGCGAAGACCGTTGCCAGTTTGGCGCAATTAGAAACGGCGTGCTAAACCGGCTTCGGTGCGAAGGTTGCGGCGTCTGTGAATTTGTCTGCCCGGCGCTGGATGCCAGCGGTAACAAGGCAATCCGGCTGCAGGACAATCATGCCGGGGATATGTTCGTCTGTGAAACTGATCCAGCGCTATTTTCTGGTGCCCAGCTGATCATGGGCAACGGCGCAACCGGCAAGCTGGTGACAGAAGTCCGCAAGAACCTGTCACAGAAAATGTCCGGACAGCAGCTGATAATACTCGACGGCCCGCCCGGGATCGGCAGTCCGGTAATCGCAACGTCGGTGGGCGTGCACTTTG
>JBAXTZ010000072.1:0-10455 GCA_037129925.1 Bacillota bacterium | reverse complement strand
AAACTCGGAGGCACTCAAGCGTAATATTGAGTGCCTCCTCAGACAGTACCGCTTACGCCGCCCGCTTCGCGAACAGTAGCTACGGTTTGGCTTAATGCGCCAGAGAAACGACGGATTATTTCGTGAACAGTCCCTGTCTCGCTTTTCAAGCAACTAAAATTCTCGCGAAAACCGCGTAGGCCGTAGCAACGCTCGCTTTACCGTTTTTTAGTCCGGCATCTAGTGTTGCTATGGCGCAAATTGCCGCCCGCAATTCCGCTAATGAGTAATTCTTGCAATCGCGAATGACATTATCAGCGACAAATGGTTGAACCTTTAATTTACCGGCAATTTCACGAGGCGGACATCCCGCTGTCAAAAGTTCTTTGGCAACGGTCAGCAATCGGTATTGCCGTGCACACAAGCTCAATAATTTTATTAGCGGTTCACCGCTTGCCAAAAGTTTTTCTAATAGTTGCAGAGCCGTTCCAGCCTTGCGGGTGCTCAGCATGTCGCAAAATTTAAATACTGACATATTAAAGCTTGCCGAGAATACTTTTTCGAGATTCAAAGCGGTTATTAACCGGTCATCGCCTTGATAAAGTATGAGTTTAGCCAATTCGTTATCTAACATCCCAAACGATATATCCGTTGCATTTTCTAACGCTGATTGCAGCAACAACGAAGCCGGATTTTCCAGGCGATAGCCAGCCTGGCGCGCGCCATCTTCAAAATATTCACGCGCGCTGCGGGCATTAGGCGCTTCTACTTCAATGACACAGCCGATTTTCAGGATACTTTTATAAATTCGCAACCGCTTGTCGATATTATCCCGACAGACGATGATTAACTTATTGAACTCCGGCAGCGTTTCGAACAACGCATCCCAACCATCCGTGGGCTTTTTCTTGCTCGGTTTTTCCGCCTCGCCTTCTTCGCTCGGTTTAGCCTTGAACAATTTGCAGTCGTTAAATTGAATTACATTTTTGTTTGAAAAAAACGGCAATGACTGCGTCGTTGACTGAAATTCATCAATAGCCGGGTCGCTGTCAAAAACTCTTAGCATATCCGTTTCTTCCGGTGCTAGCAGCTGCTCCTTTATCGCCTCGGTAACACAGCGCAGTCCGTAAATATCTTTGCCATAAACCAAAAATATTGGCTTTTGAATATTAGCAGCAATTATTCGCTTGATTTCGATTAATTTCATCTCAAATGCCTTTCTTTTTTTGGATGTCAGCCATTAATTTATAAAAGGTTTTACCATCCACTCGGCGCCATCGGCTTCAAAAATAATTGCGCCATTAATATCGGTTCGTAACATTTTCGCTGTGGATTGACCGATTCTATCGAGCACGACAGCCGTCGGATGCCCGTAACGATTATCTCTGCCAACCGATATTACCGCGTAGTGCGGCTGTACGGCTTGGAGAAACTCAGTCGATGTTGATGTTTTCGAACCATGATGACCAATTTCCAAAATATCCGCATTAATTGGGATTTGACGTTTTATTAATTCGTATTCTCCGTTCATACCCAGGTCCCCGGTTATAAGCGCCGATAGCTGTCCGCTACTCACCCGGGTTATCAACATATGTTCATTAGCGTTGCTCGATTCTCCGGATACGACCTCGGTGAAAACAAAATCGACACCGTCAATATTAAAATTCGCGGCAGCACCATTTTTAATTACCCGATTTACTGTTACTGCAGCGGATACCGCCGGCAATCCACCGGCGTGGTCGATGTGTTGATGACTGATTACCACAGCATCAAGCTGCCGGATACCAAAGTGGAGTAAATACGGTGCAACAACCCGTTCGCCGACATCAAAACTTTCAGCACTTTTCTTGTAATTACCACCGCTGTCGAGAAGTACTGCGTGATGATGCGGCGTAATCACCAATGTCGCCGCGCCTTCACCAACGTCAATGAAATGAATCTGCAGTTTGGTTGGCAGCGATATCCAGATTAGCAGAACGATTAGCCAAACAGCCGCGCCGCCAATTACCAGTATCCGCTTATTAAATTGTAGTTTTAGTGTGGCAAATAGTAACAAGATATAATAAGTCACCGCCTGCCACCAGGTAAGCGCCGGCAAGTATATTCTGCCACCGGGTAATTTGGCCAATCCGGAATTAATCCATATCGCCGCCTTTAGCCCCCACATCGACAAAAACAGCGCCAGCTTCTTGACAATTATCAGTGGTACTATTGCCGAAAATAATCCAATGATTAAGACGACATCGATTATCGGCGTTACAATAACATTTGCAGCTAACGAGACCAGCGATATTCCGTTGAAAAAATACGCGGCAAAAGGTAGCAACCCGGCTTGAGCAACTACGGTAAAAGCCAGTACCTGAGCGATTTTTTTGGGTAGCACCCGGGCAAATAGTTGATACACGCTACCAAAAAAATAAGCGATACCAAAAGTTGCCGACAAGCTTAGTAAAAATCCGACATTTGTAAGGTTTAACGGATTATACAATAAAATCAGTAATGCGGACAACCACAACGCCCGTTTAATATTGTTCTCATTGTTGATTACAATGGCTAACAGCGCAAAACTTGCCATCAACGCCGAGCGCACGGCAGCGGCAACAAATCCGGCAAAAAAAACGTACAGCCAAGCGGTCAAAATTGCAACTAATGCGCCATAGCGGCGCGATGTGCCGAAAATGTTGCACAGCCAAAATACGGTTGCGGCAACTAATGAAATATGCGTTCCTGATACCGATAAGATGTGGACAATTCCCGTTTGCCTAAACTCATTTTGAATATGTTTGGGAATATTAGTCGAACCGCCGAACAATATTCCATTATAGACAGCAGCAATCTCCGGCGGCATATTTTCAATCGCCGCTAATTTCGCCTGTTGCTGCCAACGACCCAACCATGCCAGCCAGCCACCACGGTTAATTGTTTGCAGGCGCTCAGTTCGCATCGTTGCCGTTATCCCTTTTTGGCGCAGATATTCGGCATAACTGCTCTGCCCGGGATTGTTATAGGCTAACGGCGCGGCTAATTTGCCATAGATACGGACGGTTTCGCCATATTCAGGTATATCAGCTTTAGTTGCCACGATCGCATACACCAATACCCCGCCGGAATCAGCTTGTTCAACGCCGTTGATAAATATTCGTTCGGCATTAGCCGAAAAACTTACCGTGTAGCCACCCTTTTCTGCCAAAACCATCGACGGAATTTCATCTATTTTTGCAAGCAATTCTACTTGTTGACCATTGTATTTACTGACGTCATCAGCCGGAATGATAATTGCTTGATTCCAACGCCACACACCCGACAAAATCACAACCGCAACCACAATAACTACCAATACATGCTGTTGACGGCGAACCAAATAAAGCGCTACAGACAAAATTGCCGCAACCAATAAAATTGCGGCAATTACGGTCATATTTATTTTCAGCGAACCAAATGCCGCCAGTAGCAATCCAATAATATAAGCTGCTATCAGAAATTCAAAGTTCTTTACCATATCAAATTGTGATTTGATCTTTTATTTTATTGAAACGCGCGTCACCGATACCGGACACATTTTTTACATCTTCTATAACCGAAAAACTGCCATTTTTGGTACGATAGTCGATAATTCGTTGTGCGAGCGCGTCGCCTATTCCCGGTAACGCAGCGAGAGCGGTCTTGTCGGCAGTATTAATGCTAATTTTTTGGGTATTTAAAGAAACATCGGGGGAATAAGCCATTGCCGGCGTACCATTTGGATTGACACTTGGCGAAACATTGTTGTCTTGGGAAAACTTCATCGGTACATTGACATGCATACCATCCAGACACATCTGCGCCATATTCACAGCGCCCGGGTTCGCGCCAATCGCCATGCCGCCAGCGGCGTTTACCGCATCAATCACCCGACTGTTGACTGCAAGTTTATATACTCCCGGTTTTATCACGCCACCACTTACATAAACGACTACATCGTTACTTACGGGTTGAGTAAGTGGTGTGGCTACCGGGGTCACAGAATCCGGAGCTGCCGGTTCACGCCATAAAAGAAAGTAAGCAGCTACCAGAACCGCAATAAAGATTACCGATACAATCAGCAGCTTTTTTCGTTGCGGATCCACAGCCTCACCCCCTCTCGCGCCCACTCAAATCGATTCGAAACCGCTCCGTTTGAAAGGCGCTTTAGGCGCACTCAAAGCATTCACAATAAATATACCACAAATACAAATAAATACAAGACTCGCGCCCGAAAAAACGAGCGCGAGCCTCTGTTTATCCCACGATATTAATTAGCTTTCCGGGGACGTTGATAACTTTTTTCGGTGTTTTTCCGGCTAAAGCCTCGATTACTCGCGCCAATTGCATGGCAATGGCGTTTTGCTGTTCAGCCGTCGAACCGGTGGCTACAACAATTTTGTCGCGCAACTTGCCGTTGACCTGTACCGCAATTTCGATTTCATCGGCAACAAGCGCGCTCGCGTCGAATTTTGGCCAGTTCACGGCGTGGACGCTATCTGAGCTAATCAACTCCTGCCATAATTCTTCTGCGAAATAAGGTGTTAGCGGCGCAAGTAACCTGATTAGTACGGAAAACAGTTCCCGGCAAAAAGCCGGCGGCATTTGTGCCTTTCCCTGCTCTTCAAGTTCCTTATAGGCATATATTGCATTGACCAATTCCATAACCGCGCTAATCGCGGTGTTAAAGTTAAATCGATCGCCAATATCTTCGGTAACTTTTTTTGTCGTTACGTGCAATTTTCGACGCAAATCCTTATCTAACGCTGAGAATGTTGCCAAATCGTAATCGGCATTCACTCCGGCAATACAAGTGGCTTGATAATGCGCCGCGATTCGCCACACCCGGCTGATAAACCGAAACGCGCCTTCAACACCCTGTTCATTCCAGTCCAAATCCCGCTCCGGCGGCGCCGCAAACAAAATAAACAGTCGCGCTGTATCCGCGCCAAATTTCTCAATGATTTCATCCGGGCTGACAACGTTGCCTTTGGATTTGGACATTTTCGAACCGTCTTTGATGACCATTCCCTGTGTCAACAGATTTTTGAACGGTTCATCAACGCTAACATAGCCGCAGTCGTGTAGCACTTTCACAATAAACCGCGAATACAACAGATGTAGCACCGCGTGTTCAATCCCGCCGATATATTGATCAACCGGCATCCAGTAATCGCTGGCAGCTCGGGAAAACATTTCTTCAGTATTTTTCGGATCGGTATAACGCAGATAATACCAAGACGAGCAGATAAAAGTATCCATCGTGTCAATTTCACGCCGCGCCGCAGTGCCACATTTGGGACAGTTACAATTCACAAATTGCTCGCTTGTAGCTAACGGCGAAACTGATCCCGAGGTGAATTGCACATTTTCCGGCAAGACAACCGGCAATTGCTCGTCCGGCACCGGAACAACACCGCACACCGGACAATAAACAATCGGAATCGGCGCGCCCCAATAACGTTGTCGGGAAATCAACCAATCCCGCAACCGGTAATTAGTCCGCGCTGTTCCTTTGCCGATATTCTCAAGCGCCTTGATAATGTTTTCTTTGACAATTTCATTGTCAATACCGTCAAATTCACCTGAATTGATTAGTTCGCCGCCGCCACAATACGCGCCGGTCCACCGCAGAACTGCTAGCGCTGAACTTTCATCGCTAATAACTTGTTGGATCGGCAACAAATATTTTTTTGCAAATTCCCAATCGCGGGCATCGTGTGCCGGCACTCCCATTACTGCGCCAGTGCCGTAGTCAGCCAGCACGTAATTGGCTATCCAGACCGGTATTTTAGCGCCACTCAGTGGGTGCAGTACATATTCACCGGTAAAAATGCCGGTTTTTTCGGTATCAGTCGCAGTTCGATCCATTTCAGTCATCGCCCGAGTGTCATTAATAAATGTCCGCAATGCTTTGACATTACGTTTGCCCTTGATAAGGCGCTCGACAAGCGGGTGTTCGGCAGCCAGTACCAGATACGTCACACCAAATAAAGTATCCGGACGAGTGGTAAAGACTTTGATTGCTTCTTGATGTTTATCTGAATAGAATTCTACTTCGGCGCCGACACTTCTGCCAATCCAGTTTTCTTGCATCGTACGCACCCGTTCCGGCCAACCGGTAAGTTTTTGCAAATCATCAATCAAGCGGTCGGCATAGTCAGTAATTTTCAAAAACCATTGTTCTAGCGCTTTCTTCTCAACTACTGAATCACAGCGCCAACATTTTCCGTCTAGTACTTGTTCATTCGCCAGTACGGTATTGCACTCATCACACCAATTCACCGCTGCCTTGCGTTTATATGCCAATCCTTTTTCATACATGATCAAAAACAATTTTTGTGTCCAGCGGTAATAATCCGGTAGACAAGTAGCGATTTCCCGATCCCAGTCGTAACTTAATCCAAGCTCTTTGAGCTGTCCGCGCATTACGTCAATATTGTCGAGCGTCCATTGCCGGGGATCGGCATTGTTTTTGATTGCGGCGTTTTCCGCGGGCATCCCAAAAGAATCCCAGCCCATCGGATGCAAAACGTTGTAACCACACATCTTTTTGTAGCGGGCTACAACGTCACCGATAGAGTAGTTGCGCACATGACCGATGTGCAGCTTTCCCGATGGGTAAGGAAACATTTCCAAAATATAATATTTCTCACGGTCATCAGCAGCTGCAGTTCGAAAACTTTCATTCTGCTCCCATACTGATTGCCATTTTTTCTCGATATCCGCCGGACGATAACTCTCATTCATAATATACTACCTCTTTACAAAAAACTCCTCGTTATTCTAAGCAATTTAGCTGTCGTTGTCAAATAAGGCTTGCCGTCGAAGTATTTACCAGCTAAAATTGTCTAGTGAATAGCGAAGTGTGAAATCTCGACCTTTCACCATTAACATTTAACCATTTCACCAACTCAGGAGGTTTCATGTACAGATTTTTAGGCGAAATCGGCGGTTTTCCGATTCGCAGTTATGGACTGATAATATCGCTGGCAATAATATTAGCCACTGGGACTGCCTATTTTTTTGCCAAGCAAGACCGCCGCGGCTGGCATACCCATATCGTGGACATGGGGATTTATTGCGGCATCGCCGGTTTAATCGGTGCCCGAATTTGGGATGTAGTATTCTTTGATTGGAACTATTATGGCTCGCACCTTATCGAAGTGTTTTACGTCTGGCAGGGCGGTTTGTCAATTCAGGGCGGGGTGTTTTTTGGTGCAATCACCGGCATAATCTACACCAAGATTCACAAAATCGACACTTGGGCGTTAGCTGACATCGTCGCCCCCTCGATAATCATCGGTCAAACAGTCGGTCGCTCTGCAAATTTGCTAAATGGCGATGCTTTTGGTCATCCGACCGGCGGACAATTCGGTATTCTTTACCCGGAAAACACACTGGCGCATAGCGTCTATGGTCTGCAACCGCTGTGGCCGGTGGAAATCTGGGAAGGACAAATTGACATCGTGATTTTTGCGCTGTTGCTGATGTTTCGTAGCACCAATTCCTACAAAGGTCAAACCTTCTGCCTATACATTATCCTCTACTCCGTAGCCCGCTTTTTTCTCGAATACTTGCGCGGCGATTACAGCGCCGGTATCGGTGATTTCAAATCAGCGCAAGTAACGGCGCTAATCGCCGCGGGGATTGCGCTTTGCGTGTTCTTGTATCTGGAATATAAGAAACGAACCACTAAAGCAACTGCATAATTTCGGATAAATAATAAACAATAAACCGGATTGAACTGAAACATAAGTTTCGGCTCAATCCGGTTTTCATTTCCAGACTCCGGTGATTTCTTTTCCACAAGTCGCGCATTTGCCATCTTGTAATCCAACAATTCGTGTACAATAACCGCTACGCTCGATCAACAGCGCCTGGCACTGCGGACAGAAGGTTGAATTAAAGCGTGGGTTAGTCACATTGCCGATATAGACATAGTTAAGTCCACAGTCTTTAGCAATCTTGTAGGCATTATGCAATGTAGTAAAATCTGTGGAGCGGTTGCTGAATTTATGCGCCGGATGATATGCCGAAAAATGCAGCGGCGTGTCCGCGCCTAATTCAGCGGTAATCCATTTAGACATCGCCGTGATTTCGTTTAGATTGTCGTTACATTCAGGAATGATTAGATTAGTCAGTTCCAGCGCGACACCGCGTTCTTTTATCAGTTGCAACGATTCAAGTACTGGTTGCAGACTGACACCGCATATCTGTTGATAAAATTCATTGTTAAAGGCCTTGAGGTCAATATTGGCAGCATCGATAAATTCAACCAATTCTGCCAACGGCAATTTGTTGACATATCCAGCCGACACTATTACCGTTTTAATATTGCGCTCGTGACAGTGCTTAGCGGCGGCATAGGTATTTTCAAACGTAATCAGCGGTTCATTGTAAGTAAAAGCGATTGCACGGCAGTCTTTTTGAATACAGAGTTCCGCCCACTGCTCCGGTGTACACTCACGGGTGACTAAGCCCAGATCACGACTCTGACTTATTTCCCAGTTCTGACAAAACTTGCAGCTCAGATTGCAGCCAATCACCCCGAACGATAGTATCTTCGTACCCGGTAAAAAATGATACAACGGTTTCTTTTCCATCGGGTCAATAGCCGCCGTACTATAATTGCCATAGCCATCGGTCAGCAATTTACCTTGATCGTTCCGGCGCACGAAACAGGCTCCGCGCTTACCTTCGGCTATCTGACAGCCACGTGGGCAGAGATCACAAACCACAAAGTTAGTTTCGGCATGCCAATGTTTGGCTAACGTTTGCATGGTTACCTCCCGTAATCGCTTTCTTTCCATTTCTGGACAGTATAGCGGGACACCTCCACTTCGGTTGACCAGAAATTAGCTGCCAATCCGGCTTTTTGTTTTAAATGCTGTATAAATAGTTCAGCGGTCGGCAACTGCTCCCACACTTGCGGCAAAAAGGTACTGGCGCTATTACGATAGCGGAAAATTATTCCGTCGATGTCCGGGCGCAGTTGCTGTAACAATTCGGCTTCACTCGAAAACTGTAGTGGCTCAGACGCGCTTAATAATGATACTTCGATGTTAATTTGTTCCAATTCCGTTTGGATTAACGGCGAAAACCGCGAATCCTTAAATGCAGACGAAACGGCATTTTTCTGCACATCATCAAACAGCGTCCGATGCGCCTGTAATGAACCGATGCAACCACGCAAATTATCGTTTTTAGTCAGAGTGACAAAAGTTGCCCCCGGCTCGCTTAATCTTGGATAGTCGGGAAACAACAGCGCCGGGACTTCGCTCCAGCGTGCGCTGATCGCCGCCCGGGCGATGCGTAGCAGAACCGACCCTAATTGATAATCCGGGTGGGCATTCGCCGAAAGAACCGCTGCCAAGTACCCAACCACCCGGTCATTGTCGCCAGACTGCTCGCCAGAATGGGAATAGTCGATTAGCATACTGTGCAAATCTTTGACTTGCGCCAGATACAACAACGCATTTATCGGTATAGCAGCGCATGCTTGCTCGTTACTAACCGCCGGATCGTTCAACGCGACTTTTCGTTTGGTATTACCATCAATCAGCTGGGCGGTGGCGGCATTATGATAATGTGACAAATCGCTGCTGATTATAAGCAGGGTGGTTTCATCGCCCCATACTGAATTCAAAAACTTCACCGCTTGCTCGATGGCAATATCGCCCATCAACGCCGGAATAATTTCAACGTTACTAAAAATCATTTGAATAAACGGCAGTTGAACTTCTAAGGAGTGTTCATATTGGTGGGCGTTATCGTCATACTTTGCAATTCCTGCCGCAACAATGTTTTTGATGAAATTTTTCGCAAGCTTGACCATTCCTAGCGGCGTCGAAAAATATTCCGCGCTCGGCAAAACCACACCGGTTACTGCAGTTCGATGCGCCGAACCCACAAGCACAATTCGTTTGTAGTTGTTTTTGAACGGCTGTAGTTGTTTGTAGGCGGCTGCCGCAGTACTGCCGGAAAACACATAGCCGGCGTGGGGAACAATTAGCGCTTTTGGCGGAGTATCTGTTTTTTTGGCGTGTTCATTCAAATAAGCATAGACCTGCAATGCTAATTCATCACGCTTCTGCGGATAAAAAGTTCCGGCTACTGCCGAAGTTCGTATTGTATCAGTCATAATATTGTCGCGATGTTCGCTGTTTGCCATCTTCATTCTCCATTAAGTCCGCTGCTATTTTTTGGCGATTTTTTTGGCTTTTTTCAAATTAATCTTCTCAACATTGAGTTTTACGAACCCGTCATACCGCTCTTTACTTAAGGTTCCGGCTGTGACTGCTGCAATTACCGCACAGTCCGGTTCGTTTTCGTGCCGGCAGTCGCTGAACCGACAGTGCGCCGCCAACGCGCTGATGTCGTCAAAAGCATCATCCAAACCATCACCATCGCCCCATAACTGCAGTTCGCGCATTCCCGGCGTATCAACCATTACACCGCCGCCCGGCATAATAA
>JBAXTZ010000071.1:0-10457 GCA_037129925.1 Bacillota bacterium | reverse complement strand
CCGTCAGCCTACGTTTCTCGTCTGCCGGTGGTTGCAGGCTCCGTTTCCCCGATGTCAGCACGCTACTTGTTGGTCACGTGCGCTCTTGCTGTTCGGCGCCATTGCTATGGTCGCCTTATGTCAGTGATTAACCTATCATCACCAACAGCAGTTGCGGGGCGGATTCGCGTCGACAAACAGCTCACAAACGCAATGTTTATAAGGCTTCAGCCTGTCGACCGGCTCCCAAACTTTCAACCGTTATTCACGGCCTGTTTCTGGAGGCGAGAAATAGTTTACCACGAGATGTTATTCCTGTCAAGCGTTATTTTTAAAAATCTACCAAAAAGTCAAAACTTTTTCATCGGTCGTTGGAAAACTCCTCACATATATGTGTGCGCTACAATAATATATCAGCTGCAAATCATTTGAATGCTTTTAAACCTGCACAGCGGGGGCTAGAAATGGTTCTACTTTTTGCAGGAGCGCCTGTTTTAGATAGTACTTGAACCGAAAATTTGTTATACTAGGGCTGTTGTCAATTCGATTTATAATAGTAAATTGGCTGGCAAATTTTTTCAAAAAGGAGCCCAAATGCAAAAAAGAACAATGTGGATATTATCAACCATTTCAATTGTCGCCTTGATTGCCTTATTTTTCATATTCAAGCCAGGCGTAGAACAACAAACTGATTTAGCTGAGGCGCGCATTTATACAATGGATAGCACAATAAAAACTGACAAACTCGACATCATCGTCGTCAAAGCTGACCGCCGTAATAGCTTAGGTGGAAACGGTTCAATTCAAATCACCCCTCCCGCAGGAAAAGTCTATTATACCGTCAACTGGTCCTACGCCAACAACACCAAAGCCCCAATTACTATGAGTGTCCAACCGAGCGTTACCATGATTGACAATTTCGGCGCAGTTGTTACGCCCAGCGTGGAAGCAAAAGACGTCTTCATGCATGAACTACTGTTAGAAAAGAACAATCAACTAGATCTCAAACCACAGATGCCGGTCTATAACGGCGATGTATTCATTGTAAACAAAGAATTACCCACCAATGGCGAGTGGTATTTGATATTTAAGTTCGAAGCCAAAGAATACAAGATGTTGTTGAAGCAATAACCGCCATAGCACCAACGACCCCTTTGCCGTATTATGAGTGACATACTCCCACCACCTTAAGAGGTGGGGGCTTCTTGGGAAGTACCGACTAGTGTCAGTATTATTACCAAGCTATCCCCGTTTGCCCAACGGTTCTGTTTTTTCTAAGCTACTTGTAGCAGCCGCCAGCCTTCATTTCGGATGTTGATTGCGGCGTTTATATCTCGATCTAGTTCCACTTTGCAGTTTGGACATATCCAGATTCGATCAGCCAGCGTTAGTTCATTATTGACTTTGTTGCAATGACTACAGCGCTTACTCGAAGGAAACCATTTGTCAATAACGACCAATCGTTTGCTTTGTTCACCCAGTTTGTACTCCAGGAATGTCCTGAACATTCCAAATCCGTTATCATTGGTCGATTTTCCAAGCTTGAGGCTGCCAGCCAATCCCCGCAAATGAATATCTTCTACCGCTACCGCATCCCAGTCATTGGCTATCTGTCTTGAACGCTTATGCAAGAAGTCTTTACGCTGATTAGCAACTTTCTCGTGGACTCGAGCTACTTTATGTTTTTGCTTTCGGTAGTTCTTACCGCCTTTTTTGCGCCTCGATAACTTGCGTTGCTCTTTTTGCAGTTTCTGTTCGGATTTACGATAAAATCGCGGATAGTCTGCATTGTTGCCTTGGTTATCGACATACAATGTTGGCGATGAGTAATCCAAACCTAATGTTTTTTCTATGGTCGGCTGTATCGCTAAAACAGCAGCTTCATATTCAATCAGTATCGCTATAAAATATTTGCCGGTAGCTGTTTTACTTATCGTTGCCGATTTTATTTTGGCATCATCCGGCAATCTACGGTGCAGTTTAATTTTTACATCTTTCAATTTCGGCAGCCGTAAGTGGTTATCGTTTATAAGCCTGATTGTTCCGTTTTGGTTATTGGTGGTGTAGCTTTTGTGATCGTGATGTTTGCTTTTGAATTTCGGAAATCCGATAGCTTTATCGCGAAAGAAGTTTTGATAGGTGGTTTGCAGGTTTAATTGCGCATTTGCCAGCGCCAAGCTATCTACTTCTCTGAGCCATTCATAATCCTTCTTGAAATCTGCCGGTAGTCGGTATCTTTGTTTTCGCAGTTCTTCTTTATCGTCTTTGTACTGCTCATAAATACTCTTTCGATTAGCAAGCATCTGGTTATATACGAACCGCACACAACCAAATGTTCGGTTTATCAATATCTCTTGCTCGCCATTTGGATATATTCGATATTTGTATGCCTTGTTCATCGGATTTCTCCTTGATAGAACTGTTTTTACATCAATACCCACAATTATATCACTACACCCACGCGGAGGCAATTCATCTCCCGCCTTCGTTTTCGTGTTCACTCATTTTGAAACTTAGAGGCGGGAGACTTCTTGCTCGTGCAGGTTAAAAAAATATCCGCATTGCGTATAAACGCGGTGCGGATATTTTGCATTATGTTTCAAAACTAATACGCCATTGTTCATTCTCAAATACCCGCCCAAACTTCTAACAAACTCCTAACAAACATCTATCATAGCGCAAACCATTGCCGGTTAAATCCACGTTATACTAGGCTCAGAAAACAAAACACAAATTTGAGGAGGACAACATCATGTTAAAGAAAATCTACAGCGGTAAAAACAGTGACTCTAACTTCGAAGGAAACGGCTGTCTTAAATGCTTAATTAACACCATCCTGCTAGCAATAAACATGCCGCACTAATTGACTTACCTATTGACCGTGGGGTTGAATCGGTCGGTTAGCGACTAACCGGGGAAAATTACAATAAACTCCGTTCCGGTACCTTCCTCGCTATTCACGATAATCTCCCCGCCCAGCAAGTCAACTATTTGCCGGACAATCGCCAAGCCTAACCCGGATCCTTTGACCGTTTGGGAATGAGATTTGTCGGCACGATAAAAACGGTCAAATATTCGCGGCAGGTCGTCTTTCGCAATACCGATACCGCTGTCTTTGACACTAAAGATGGTCCGGGCATTTTCCTCATACAGTTTAACCGTAATTCTACCCGCCGCCAAAGTATATTTGGCGGCGTTTTCCAGTATGTTATGGATTACCTGGGTAATAAGCTGAGGATTGGTGTCAAGATACAACTCATCAGGAATAATTCTTTCAATCACCAGACCTTTGTGCGAATAGGTGTTGACTATCGCGTCCAGCTGTTCACGAACCAGCGCCGCGATATTGGTTAGTGTTTTCGGCAATCCGCCGATCGATTGACTGTCAATGCGGGTCAGCAACAATAACGCGTCGGTAGTTTTCTGCATACGCTCGCAGTTTTTGAGAATGGTTTCGCCAAATTCTTTTACCTCGTCGGCGGTGGCTATTCCCGCAGCCAACGCCTGGGCATGGGAACTGATGACTGTGAGCGGTGTACGTAGCTGATGCGAGGCGTTGGCGGAGAACATTACCTGCTGTGTGTTGCGCTTCTCTAGTTCTTCAATATAGTAATTCAGGTGCTCGGCGATAGTCTGCAACTCATTACCGGTGGACAGCTCCAACTTGCGCGGCTGCGGATTTTGCGCTTCATGAACCAGAAAATCATTAATAATATTGATGTTGTTGAGAATTTTACGGATAAAAAACCGCAACGACAGCGCCAAAATCACAAACGCGGCAACCACCATCAGCAGCACATTTTTCGCCACTTCGGTGAAAAGCTGGAAAATATGCGGCGCTTGCGCGGCGGTTATCAGCGTATATCTCTGATGCTGCGCGTCAATGTCAAAGGTGACCGCGCGAATGAAGGTGGTCTGAAACAGTTGCTCGAATAAACCAGTGGGATTATCATCCACAACCGCGCCATTGGCTTTGTCCGCGCGCTCGTTCCAGCGGGCAATGTCCTCCGGCGTGAGATTGTAGCCTGCACCGGCGGAATTATACAACACCCGCTGGCTGCCATCGAGAACAACGCTATTTTCATAATCAGTGAATTGCGCCGCGCGTAGCAAATCCGCCACGACCGGTTTGTTCGGAATAGTTTCGGCACTATCGCTGCCGGAACCGGCCAAATCGGTAACCAGCGATTTTAGCGCCCGCGCTGTCATTGTTGCGGCCTCGGTAAAATTATTCTGCCAGGCCTTCTGCGTTTTGTACATCGCCAAGCCGACAAAAAAAACCGAAAGCAGCAATAGCACTGCCAACAGCGACCACAACAACCGGACAAACAGCTGCCGCTCAAGTTTACTCATATCCCCTATACCCCATTCCCTAGTCCCCATTCCCTATTCCCTATTCCCCAAAACCGCGCACATCCAACCGATAACCGCGCCCCCGGACATTAATAAGCGCCCCGACAAACTCCGGACACTTAACGAGTTTCTCGCGCAACTTGCTCAAATGATAATCTACCGTGCGGGTTTCTTCAAAATCATAACCCCAGACATGATTCAAAATATCATCGCGGCTGTGCAGCTTGTTTGGCTGCTCCAGGAAAAACTTTAGCAAATCAAACTCCTTGGGGGTCAATTCCACAGGCACACCGTCAATAGCAACGGCATATTCGGCGGGCCTTAACTCCAGATTATAAAAAACAAGTGTAGCTGCCGCAGTTTTGGCAGTACTCTCCGAACTGACTGCACGCTGTAATAGCGCTTTGACCTGCATTTGCAGGTGGACGAACTTGAACGGTTTGCTGATATAACTGTCAGCTCCGGCTTCAAAGCATTTAATAATGTCGACATCATCGGATAATGCCGTCAGCATGATGACCGGTATCAATTTACCCGCCGGCTCTTTCCTGATTTCTTTTAACGCCGCCAGACCGTCTTGCACCGGCATCATGCAATCGAGAATAATCAATGCCGGCGTCGAGCGCTTGACGGCAACCAGAGCTTCCCGGCCATTCGCCGCTTCAACGAAATCATAACCCTCACCCCGCAAGCATAACTTTAACGAGTTACGGATGTCCTGTTCATCGTCAACAATCAAGATAGTTTGCATGATAACCGCCTCACTTTCATACCGAGAATTTTAAAATTAACGATTATTGGTGCATAGTCCAGCCGCCGCCAGTGTACAGCAACTGGCCGGTTAGCCAGTGCGCCTGCTCTGATGCCAGAAACAGGATTACATCGGCCACATCCTCCGGTTGATCGACCCGCCGTAACGGTGTACCCTGACCGATTTCCAGTGCCTGCGCCTCAGACAAATAGCCGGTTTGTATCGGCCCGGGGGCAACGATATTCACGGTCACGCCGTATTTACCAAATTCGACAGCCGCCGAGCGGCTATAGGATTCAATGGCGTGTTTGCTGGCGGCATAGCTGACATTTTTTTCGTGCGCATGGGCGGCATCAGTACTGATATTAATTATTCTGCCCCAACTATTACCAGCTTTCGTGTGACGGGCAATAAACTCACGCATCATGAGCGCGTAAGCCCGGGTGTTAATGGCGAAATTTTTATCAATCAGCCCGGCGGTTATTAGTTGTATGCCAAAACCTGCCGCAGAAACTGCCTGAGCATCAAACGTATCCAGTTCGCAAAAGGTATGGTTATTGACGAGAATATCAACAACGCCAAACTGTTGCTCGCACCAGTCAAAAAGCACGCCAATGTTATTAGCATCCGCCAAATCAAGCTCTATTGCTACAGCCTTACCCGGCGTTGCAGCGATTTTTGACACTAATTCCGCGCCAGTATTTTGCTGATTGGCGGCATAGAGCAGCGCGCCACCGGTACCTTTGGCTTTGGCAGATTGCAACTCAGCCGCCGAAAAAGAACACTTCCCTCGAAAATAAGTAAAACAGACATTAGCGCCCTGTTCGGCAAATTTCAGCGCGGTCGCCGCGCCGATGCCGTGATTAGCGCCGGTAATCAGCACCGTTTTTCCTTGGATCTTCGTATCAATCATGTTTTAAATCCTCTTTAACAAGTTGATAATTAATATTCGCCAGCAACCTAAATTATCCTGCCAAAATGCCGCAACAAAAAACAACTGTACCGTGTTGCCACTATACCCACAGCCCATTCTTTCCTGGTAACTGCGTCGCACAACGAACGCTACATCCGCTTCTTCCAGAAAATCACAACCACGCCAAGGGTAATTATCAACGCGCCTAATATAGTAAACACCGTTACTTTTTCGCCATTCAAAAAACAGCCGAGCGCCAATGCCAAAACTGGGTTGACATACGCGTAGCTCATAACCACCGCTACCGGAAGCTTGCTGACGGCGATAGTAAACGCCAGCATCGAGATAACCTGCGCAGCTATCGTCAAATATACTAGCGCATAGACCGCTGTACTAGAAACGGCATGTAACTGTTCAGAAAACAACAAAGATAGCGTATAAAATCCCAGAGCCGCAATAATTTGCTGCCAGCCAGCCAGTGTCGCAACGTTTACAGAACTCAGCCGGCGGGATTGGAAGACCGTGCCGGCGCCCCAAGCCATCGCCGAGACAATTACCGCAATAAGCGCGACAACATCAATTGCGCCGTTAAAATTAGGCACATTCAACACGATCATGCCACTCGTCCCCGCGCACATAGCGATAATCAGGCGCTTGCTTAGTCGTTTACCGGACGCGACTGCATCAATTATTATTGACCAAATCGGCGTAGTGCCAATTATAACCGCTGTTACACCCGACCCCAATCCGCGATTTAGCGCAAATAAAACCAGACCATTACCCAGCACCCACAGCAGCAAAGCAGATAAGCCGATACTCTTTAGTATTTTCCAGCCGGGGAAAAGCGGTTGGCGCCTGGCAACGGAAATCGCTAACAAAATTATTCCGCCGCCCAGCAACCGGGTGGCGCCCGACCAGAACGGTGGAAATCCCCCGACCGGGGCAACCATATATGCCATCGCGAGATAGGTGCTACTCCACACAATATATATGACAAATAAATTACTGATGCCCCATGCCGAATACCCAAAAATCGTTCCGGATTTCTTCATGTTGTCCCCACTTCTAACAGTATTTTTTTCCGCTCTTCAATAATAGGATTATTGTAGCACACTTTGCTGTCCGCACAGCAAGTAGAATATTTGTCAGTTTTATCAAAAAATCAATTGTTGTAGCAGGAAATAGCCGTTTAACGGCGAATAGTTATTTCAGCAAAACAAATTAAGGAGGCTTCCATGAACGGACTAATTGACATTAACATCCTCAAACAAGCTGCGGCTGATGTCCGCGCCCATTTTCCCGATGCCAATCCGACAGCGGCTTTTGTCCTCGGTTCCGGCTGGAGCGATGCGATTAAAGTTTTCAACGTAAAAAAAGAAGTCAGCTATGCCGAAATTACCGGTTTTGGAACATCGCATGTTGTCGGACACGCCGGAAAACTGGCTTTGGCCGAAATCGACGGCAAAGAATTTCTAGTCTGGCAGGGTCGCAAACATTTTTATGAAGGTCTGGGCTGGACAGCAGTTGCGCTACCGGCGTTCATCTCCAAATCTATGGGTTGCAGCAAATTCTTTGCCAGCAACGCTGCCGGTGGCACCACTTATAAGCCCGGCGACTTGATGATCATCCGTGACCATATCAACAATATGGGGTGCAACGTCTTGCAAGGTCCGCACCATCCGGAACTAGGCGCGCGGTTCCCGGATATGACTTATGCCTACGACCCGGAATTGCGCGCAGTACTCAGGAGCGCGGCTGCCGCTGTTGGCGTTGCGGTTGTCGAAGGGGTTTATTTGGCTAATTCCGGTCCGACCTACGAAACACCGGCCGAAGTCAAACTCGCCAATACCATCGGCGCTGATGCCGTCGGTATGTCTACAGTGCCGGAAGTAATCATCGCTAACGCCATGGGTATGAAGGTTGCTGCCATTTCCTGCATCACCAATTATGCCGCCGGCATGACCGGTCAGCCGCTCACCCATACCGAAGTTGTGGAAACACTAGACGCGGCAATGGGCAACATCCACAAATTGCTACCAGAAATCATCCGCCGGTTCGCGTAACGCGCAAAATAATTAAAAGCCGCACTACAGCCACGATGATTACGAGCTAACGCTTATAACATTAGGGTTAGTCGTTTTTTTTTGAAAGGAAAATTTATGGAAAACAAATGCCCCTGGAGCGTCCCGGAATTAGTACTTCTTTCGGTTGAACTAACCGATTTCGGAACTACAGGAGACATCGAAGACGTGGCACACGGCTACAGTTCATAGACACTGGAACGATTTTCAGACGAGGAGGGTTAACGTGAATAAATACCTGATAATTTTGCCAATGGTCATACTTTCTGCTTTGTTGCTTACCTTACCAATTTTCGCCGCAAGCGTCCCTACGGTCGCCGGCACTCCGACTAATTGCACCTATGCTTATAATAATGGCGACCCCGCTACTGCCACAACCCTTACTGTCACTGCAAATCAACCACGCTCGATAATCGAGTACTCAGCTTTTGCTCTAACTTCCACCGGTACATTGGCTTTCGAAATGGGCGGTAATGCCGACTGGGCCATTTTGAATCGCTACACAGGAACGAGCCAGCTAAACATAAGCGGTACCATCAAAACGCTCAACGGAGGAGCGCCTTCTTCTAACGGACAAGTCTTTATCGTCTGTCCGAACGTCACTGGCACTCAAGTTGGCAGCCTGAATGCCGATTCTTTGGTTTCGGTAGGCGCACTTGTCTTATCAACCCTCGATATTAGTGACGCAAATTTTTTAAGCAGTAATATAGTATTCACCGAAGGCAGCCACGGCGGTTCTGCCTACGGCGGCAAAATAAAAGTTCGCCCAGGAGCATCCGCGGCATCAACAACTGCGGGGAAAAAAATTACCTACAAGGATTATGTGGCAATTTTATCTAACGACGGCGTAGTTGTCGGCAACAGCGGGACGTATTCAACAGTCATCGTCAATGCTACCGGCGACGCTTCTGAAGGAACCATACTCGCTGCTCAGGCTAACGGTATTACGCTAACGATACCAACCGTATCAGGACGACCGGTGTTAAATCTCACTTCACTTGACACACCTTCGTTAGTCGTTCAGTCCACAACCATTGGCGGCGCAAACATGGTCACTCTGAGCGCTAAAAATCTGATTTTAGCCGGTAACTCGAGTGCCGCCAGCGGTACTATTACTTATTCCAACGATGCCAACAGCCACACAAATTATCAGATAATGACCAACAGTAACGCAAGCATTACTTCCCTTGGCAGTATCGGTCAAACTTCGCCAATGACTATCGGCTGCGCTGCTACATTTACGACAACCGGCAGTAGCTCTAATATCAAACTGATTAACAAAAGCAACTCGATCGGCGGCGCTGTATCGCTCAACACTCCTGGTGCCGGTACCGGCTACGCGGCTCTGTATAATTCAGACGCGCTGATACTCATCAACTGCACCGTCAACGGTGACGGCGGCATTTGGCTGACCGCGCCCTCGATTACCAAAACCGACGGTACAACAATTACTATCACACCGATTGCTCCGGCGGCTGGCAGCAACTACAATAAAATCGGTGTCGCTGCCTTTGGCGCCGGTGGCAACGCCACAATCGATGTCACACCGACAGGCGCACCGGCCGGAGTAAATACCGCAGTTGATGCTTATTTTGCCGGCAGCGGCGCCCACACTTTGACAGTAAACAATTCCGGCGCTGCCGGCCAGACGCTGTTAACTAATTTGGTTCGCGCAAATAGCAGTTCAACTAATGTCACGGTCAATACTACCCGCACCAATACTAACGCATCGGATTCTTTGTATCTGGCTGCAAAAGATGTGGATAACGGTCCTGACAAAGAACAAGTCTATCCGCTCAGTATCACGGGTGATTTAACCACCAACACTTTTACTGATAGCGCCAGCAACCGGGCAAATGCAGCCGACATCATGGTTCACGGTTCGTTGACAGCGAACACTATCGCTATGCAAGCGCAGGGAATTAACGTGATTTCACTGGACGGCACTAACCGTCCGGTACTCACTGCAAATGTCGCTAACAGCCCCGGCATCGGAGTTAACGCGATCATGCTGAATGCCAATGGAACTATATTTGTTGACAACATTTCGGGTGCAGCGCCATTCATCAGTATTGTCAACCATGGTATTATTGGTACCGGTGGCCCGGCTTTGTTGCTGTATTCGAACAACGGATATGCATCCAGTATCGGCGGATATTCTCTCGCAAATTCAGGAGGAAACCCGCATTACGCGGGGAGTCACACAAGTTCCGACGCTGGTTGTTCACCTGCCAATTTTGCTTCAACAAGTAATAGTAGCGACTGGTGGGTCACTCAGTTCTAGACCAGGAGATCGCTATCCGCTAAACAAAGATACAATCGAAGAGGGGCCGTGTAGAAAGGTAAAACTTTCCACACGGCTTTTTTCGTATTTTTGG
This sequence comes from Bacillota bacterium, assembly GCA_037129925.1. Lineage (GTDB taxonomy): Bacteria > Bacillota > Negativicutes > JBAXTZ01 > JBAXTZ01 > JBAXTZ01. Next base: position 2 of record JBAXTZ010000071.1, on the reverse strand, counting down.
CA
>JBAXTZ010000070.1:0-10963 GCA_037129925.1 Bacillota bacterium | reverse complement strand
AAAGAATTAACAATTGCCACTCTCCTCGTCTCAGCGGCTCAGCGGCTCTGTGTGATAAAATCCCTTGGTCGTTCCTCCGCTGTACTGAAGCAAACAACTTCAGCACAGCTACTTTAATCATTTTAAACCAGACGAACAGATTTACCGCAAATACAAACTCAAAGCATCCGACGGATGCCCACCTGCGCTATCAATAAGCCTGCTATAGCCGATTCGCATAAACCTGACTACCAACTGTAGATAAATAGAAGTAACTAACTGATCAGAAGACAACAAAGTCCCAAGACGTTCAATCGCACGCGGTTCACCGGAACGAACTTTCTGGCACTCCAGACGTAAAAACAAGTGATTAGCAATTTCCGCCCACCGTTCACGCTCCAAAAAATCCCCGTAAAGTTCTTTATCAGTATCAAACAACAGAAAACCTTTAGACAGCAAATCGTTATCATTTAGTGCTCTACCAGAGCGAATCAATTCATTGTGGCGCCGTGTGCGTTCTTTCTCGAGTTCCTCACGAATAGTACGATATTCACCGCCATCGGCAGCATCGACAATCTTAGCTTTCAACTTCTCCAACCGCCATTCCGAGCTGACAACATGAGAGATATATTGTACTACACGTTCAACAAAAGCAAGGTAATCATCCTTCATGCCGCGTCCGGTGCCCTCAATAATATCAAATTTGTCTTTAAGTTCTATTTTATCGAAATACGTAATGCCACCTCCGAAAGTCATAAACAAATAAACACAGTCGATAGTATATCACTGAAATAACAATCACTCAATACGCGGTACACATCAAGCGGTACACAGTATTATAAAAGACACTAACGCTTGTATTTCTCACTTCACATTCCACTGTTTCTTTGTTGTATCTTTTCCAATATTTACGTATAATAATGTTAGTATACTTTTGAACACATTTCGCGATAAAACCGTTAACCCAAATTAACCTACGAAAGAAGTGATTTATATGACAGCAATAAGACAACCATCTCCAATAATTACCGGAGCCGCTGCGAAAAGTTTTATGGAAAAAATCAACACACCAAACCCCAAAAAAGCTCAAATATTGAAGCAAATCAAAGAGCGTACTAAAAACGTTAAATTCACGTTTAAATAATTATTAGATATATTCAAAAAATATCATAACAATAGCAGAAACACTCCGCTCACCCGGAGTGTTTCGTATTTTAAACCAACAAAATATTCAATTCTTTTGCGCTTCCCGCAATAAAACCGACCCGGTAGCGTCACGTATAACCCCGCTAACGTTAGAAGCAACTAAAGCTGAAGTGCTGCTAAAATATATCGGAATTACGCCCATATCATCCATAATAACTTTCTCAGCAGCATGCAAATCACGCATCCGTATCGACTGATCACCGGTCGCAAGCGCTACTCGCACCAATTTGTCATATCTGGCATTGTTGTACCGCACGCGATTATTCCCGTCAGTCGAAACAAACAGATTCAAAAACGTCAACGGGTCAATATAGTCACCACTCCAGCCGCCACGCGTAATGCTGAAATTGCCACTTTGCATCTGTTGAAGATAAACTTTCCACTCACAGTTTGTCAGAGTAACAGCTATACCAAGGTTACGCTTCCACATATCCTGAATAATTTCACAAGTCTGCTTGCTAGCGCTATCAGTACTATAAAGTATCGCGCTGGCAGGAAACCCATTACCATCAGGAAATCCGGCTTCAGACAGCAACCGTTTAGCCAAAGACACATTTTCGTCAAAAAGAGCTCCGCCCTCTACCCGAAAGTCTTTCCCGGTGGCCGAGTCAATAATGCCGTAAGGTACTAATCCATAAGCAGGTTTGCGACCGCTGTTTTTATTAGCGCTCACCAATGCATTGCGGTCGATCGCTAAAGCCAGCGCTTTTCGCACTCTCGCATCATCAAACGGCTTAGTTTTAGAATTAACGCCGATATAAGTAAGCGCCAGCGACGGATAAAACTTCAGCTTGTTTTCTTGGATTAACTTATCCGAAGAAGTTGCCGGAAAACCGGCTTCAGACATGTCTAACTGCCCGCTCTCAAACATCGATAAATCAGTCTGGGCATTATCGACAAACACGCAACTAACAGCCTTTAATTTAACTGCGGATTTGTTCCAATAGTTATCATTTGCGCTAAACAACATTTTGCTACCATGATCCCAGCTTTGCAAGACAAACGCCCCGTTACTAACAAGCGACTCCGGTCTTTCCATCCAGTGCGGGTTAGCTTCAGCAACTTTCTTATTAACCGGCAAATATTTAGTATTATAGCCAACCAAATTCAAGAAAAAAGGCGCGGGCGCCTGCAACCGGACATCAAGAGTGTGGGCATCAATAGCCTTTATACCGACTAAGTCAGCATTAACTTTACCCGAGTTATAAGCTTCGGCATTCTTGATAAAATACAACATTTCAGCCGAATGACTACCAAACTCCGGTGATAAAGTCTTCAGCCAAGTGTATTCAAAATCGTACGCGGTCACGGGATCACCGTTAGACCACTTAGAATCGCGCAGATGAAAAACATAGTGAGAGCCATTATCGTCGATTTCCCAGCTAGAAGCTACGCCAGGAACAACATCGCCCTTAGCGTTCTCAGTAGTCAATCCTTCAAACAACTGATACAAAACGTATGATTCAGCTGTACCCTGTGATTGGCGAGAATCAAGTGTGGCAGGCTCTTCAGGTATAGCCCAACGAAAAGTTGTGTTATCAACACGAGCGCAACCGGAAACCAACGAAACTACAACTAAGACAAATATCAATAGATATTTTGTATTCATAAAAAATCCTTTCATGATACTTCAATTATAGATAGTACTTCTCTTTGCGGTAAATATAAAGAAAATTCAGTAAAAAAACAAACAAACCTCTCTCGTTCTACTCCCTTATATATTGAAGCGAAAAATAAAACGCACCATAACTCCACCACCGATAGCACACTGCCCTGCCAAATCGCACACCTCAAAATATTTTGCATAAAAACACAAAATCACACTTCCCCACCGCGACAGAAAATTCAAAAACAAAGATTTCTACCGCAGCACTTCCAAGAACCGACAACCACGAAACATAACAGCATCAAAAAACCAAAATTACATCGCGAAACAGAAAAATCGATTACAATCGAAAAAAAACCAAGAAATCAAAAAAAATCCGAGCGTACCGGTTTTTGACAAACTATTTAACCAGAAAAACCGTGTCAAGTTAGGCTATACCCTAAAGCAACGTCAACCCCCTCCCCTGATTTGTGTCAAGTTAGAGTGGTTAAAAGAATATATTGACAAATTCCGCGCGACATTATAGACTTTAACTTGACAGATATGAGAAAAAGCGCAATAACCTGCGCAAAAATGTTCTTAAAAAAAATTAGTGAGGTATTATTGTGAAAGGACAATTGCTCGGATACATAAGGGTAAGTTCATTAGACCAAAACGTCAGCAGACAATTGGAAGGAATACATACTGATCGAAATTTTATAGACAAGGCATCAGGAAAAAATACGAACCGACCAGAATTAGACAACATGTTACTTTTTTCGCGAGAAGGGGATACCATCATTGTACATTCTATGGATCGACTGGCTAGGAATTTGGATGATTTAAGGCGAATAGTAAAAATGTTGACCGCAAAAGGTGTAAAGATACAATTCGTCAAAGAAAATCTCACATTCTCCGGCGAGGATTCGCCATTGGCCAATTTGTTGTTATCGGTTATGGGAGCCTTTGCTGAATTTGAGCGGGCATTAATACGCGAACGCCAACGAGAGGGCGTAGCGATAGCAAAGCAAAAAGGCGTATATAAAGGTCGCAAAAAAGAATTAAACGACATTCAAGTAATAACAATTAAACAACGTATTGCTGCAGGCGAAACAAAAACGTTAGTAGCAAAAGATTTTGGAGTAAGCCGGGAAACATTATATAAATATTTAAAAGAAATCCCCAAAACTGACAACTAAGAAATAAGGCATTTATTAGCAGGGAAGAGAGGCTTAATTGGAAAAGAGGGGAGTACCGTGAAAATAATTCATAAAATAGAACCGTGGCTCACAAATTCGGGAAAAAAAGCAATAACATTTACTTGCGAGCATTGCGGAACATGGTGCTACCAGCTAGATTCATATTTTTACGCAACGAACTTGAATAAAGTTGATTTAGAGGAAGCACTAAATACATTTGCAGAAAGTATAAATTCGAAAACGATAACAGATTTTCTTCCGCCTAAGACTGCAAAAAAACTGCAACTAACGCTATGTAATTGTATAGAAAACGTAGTGGATATTGAAACAGCAAAAGCGCGGCAACGAGCCAAAATAATACTAGAAAAAGGGTTGGCAATACTGGGGCAGTGAGACCATCTTATATAAAAATCAAATATCAGACTCGCACGGCGAACTCACACGGCGAACTCACGAGTGATATTCCTACTAGAACAACAAAAAGCCCACAATTGCGTCTAGAACCGTTAATTGAACGGGCATTAATATTTCATTAAAGGGGAACATAACGACTCCTTCATTTGCGATATAAGTTGATAAAAATAGACAATGTGCAATTATTATGTTGTTAAAAGTATAAGGAATGAGACAAATATGAAGAGGAAAACCTATGCTAAGTTACTAGATTGGAAAAACAAACCTGGTTATTTAAAGGAAAAACTATAAAACCAAACAAAAACGTCAAACCCGAAAATACAAAGTGATTTAAAAAACAAAAGCCCGCGTCACCACAAAAGGTGTGCGGGTTCTTTGTTGTTTTTCCCTCGTAAGTCTTGGCCGTCGGCTCATCGCCGGCGGTCAAGGCTCGTCGGTCAGACGCCTGTTTTTTTTTCAGGCCCCCTTCTCGTTGCCATCGTGTTGCTTTGACCACTACGACGCTACTGTTAAGTCAGATGACGTTGTCTCCATCATCTTATATCGATGAGATTGTCTGCTCTCACCGACAACAGTTGCGAGTTGGGTATTTGCCAGCGGTTTGCTGGCTCCTCTCCCCGTTGCTGCCGCGTATGCTTGGGTAACTACGGTACTACTGCTATGTCTGGTTTACCTTTTGGGCTCCATTAAACTGATGAACTTAACCTGCGTTTCACCAGCAGCAGTTGCGGGGCGGATCCGTTTCAGCAAGCTGTCAACCTTGCCGTACGTCCACTCATATTCGATCCGGTTTTGCCGTTTCGTTTTTGAGTGTAAGCAAATTATACTACCGAAATTTGGTCAAGTCAACCCATTATCTGCAATAATGTTTATTAATAAATTAAAATATGAAGCTCGAGCTAATTTCACATATGTTTAGCGGAATTATTGTAAAACCGTCGAAATCGCGCACACAAATAAATATAAAAGACAGCTAATCAAGCAGTTTCTTCTTGTCATAATTTATCCATTGCGCGAAAGCTTTGTTATCGACAAATAGAATTGTTAAGTCGGCATCTGTACGGTGGTTTACGATCAGGAATCTTTTATCCGCTTGCATGTCATTAGTTTTATACCAAATACAAGTATTGTTAGCGGCAGCTTGTTCACTGTCAGTGAAATATACACAAACATCGGCTAAATAGCGGTCTTGAGTTACATAAATCCTTAGATTGGGTGACCCGCCATGTTCGAGAAAACAAACTTGAAGCGCTAAACATGGAAAAGAAATTAACGTTAGCAATGTCAATATGAACAATACTTTCTTCATTTTCTTTGCCTCTTTACTATAAAAAATACCCCGGCCACCACATAGCCCCCGATAATATTACTTCACTATACTATGCTAGTTCTCAACCCCACCCCGATTCCGATCCGCCAAATCAGCCAATCGCAATAACTTCTCCGAAACATCCACCGCAAGCGTCTCCAACCACTTCCCCGGAATAGCCGAATAACCATACAACGCGCCAGCCAATCCGCCAGTAATCGCGCCGATAGTATCAGCGTCCCCACCAAGATTAACAGCTACAATAACTGCGTCTTCAAAAGACCCGGTACAAAACAAACTATCCAAAGCGCAGCACATGCTATCAACTACATATCCAGACGGAGCTTGATTCTGAACATCTCCGGAATAACGAGTGTTTTTCAATGACTCGACTGCAACATCAATACCGGTACCCTCAGTAAACTTCGCGATGAGATTTGAATACAACACACAGGCGTCAGTACTCTCCTCATTCCAATGAGTCATTCTGGCGATATCCACAGTTGCAGCCTCATGCTCTTGACCATAATACAGACCAGTGTAAACAGTGCGCATCAAAGCCCCGTTCCCGGCAGAAAGACCGCCCAGTGAGTTATCTGTAGTCCGGGCAGCGGCAATCCAGTCGCTTTTGGCAGCCGGCTTACCGCTTTTCTTCGAATTATTCATCGCGTTTCTAATCGACGACTGGCATGTTCTACCAATGTCCTTTGGTTTAGTATTATACCAGTCAATAAACCGCGCGCCGACCTCTTCAACAGGCGCAAGCGGTGCTGCCACAATTCCTTCGGCGACGCATAAGGACATTTGTGTATCATCGGTAATCTCCCCCGGTTCAACATTCAGCCAGCCGCCACCCAACATCATAGTAACTTTGCCATGTTTTCGTGCAATATCCTCGGCGCTCATAAACTCAACCGGCGCGCCAAGCGCATCACCCACGGCAACACCAAACAAGGCGCCGCGGATTCTATCAATATCCGTCATCGTTTCCTCCAGCGTTTTAGTTTGTGAACGCTTCATTGAACGCATCAATAATCATAACGAGCTTATCTACTTATTTTGCATAACCAACGCGTGCGGCCGGAAGACTGCCTTCAGCAACGGATTGTCCGGAGTCATTTCATACTCCGAATACGGTTTGGCAAGATAATAATCCCAGAACAAATCTCCGGCAGCATTATCATGTTCAATCGCTCCATACATTGCCTGCCAATACTCCGTCTGATTTTTTCGGCTATTGAACTCTTCAAGAAAGAACGGCTTATTCAAAATTACTTCGGCGTCGTAAATATACCGACTAATCAATTGTCCGGTCTGCTCCGGATTCAATCCGGCCCACGGTTCGTCAGGATATACATGCGCCGTGCAATAGTCGATATACGGCGAGCGTTGAATTTTTATAAACGGATTACCATCATCGCCGCCAAAACCATAATTAGTGCCATGTCCCTCCAGGCCAGTACCAACCAGATGTTTACTATCCAACGATTTGATAAATCCCGCCATCTCGTCAACCCACGCGCGCAGAATATATCCAGTCGAATCATCGCCGACACCCTGACAGCGCGGCTCATTCATAAGTTCCCATGCGAAAATTGTCGGATCGTTTTTGTAGGCAACGCCGGTTAGCGTGTTAGTCCGGGATATTACATGCTTTACGAAATTCTTATAGCTTACTCTACAACCCAAGGTAGTATAGAACTTAGCCCGATTAGGACCGGTACCACCCGGCAACCCTTCCCACTGCAACCGAGTGTCAATACCGCCATAAGCCTCCCAATAGTTCTCCAGACAGACCAAAACCCGAATATTATGTTTATTGGCAGATTGAAGAATATAGTCGAACAATTGAAAACGCTGTTCATCGTACACGCCTTTTTTCGGTTCAAATGCGCAATAGTCGTGTGAAGCACACCAAGTCCGCACAACTTTTACGCCATCAGCCTGCATCGCCGCCATTGCCTTATCAATCTCCGCCGGTTGCATCGTAAACAGTCCATAGAAGTTAGTACCGGCAAAATAGAAATCGCGATTATCCAACCTAAGTTTGTTGCCATTCCTAGAAACGATATTATCAGCATTAGCGGTCGCAACGCTCCCAAATACCAACAGTAGCAAGAAAAATACTATAATCACCTTCATATAGCTCACCTCACTTCAGAATTCTTATTGTGGTCTATAACTCTTGTAAATAGCCTGTAGCGTAGGCAACAACTGTTTGCTGTTTAAATAATTTTCCACCCAATTTGCAGTGTCGTTACCACTCAACGCCAACACCAACATCCCCTGGTCCAGCGACAATAGCTTCGAACCAGTTTCGCCCTTGGCGTTAATCGCATCGTACCAGCCATACGGCGTTTCTATTTGAGGATACTTTCGATACAAATCATTCAACAGCTGTAAACTCAATTTCGGGTTAACCAAATACGCCAAGGCCGAGGCGTGAGGCGTGCCGCAGTCATCGGGCGGCGCAGCATTGCCAAATTTTACATAAGATTCAGACAGCTCTTTCAAACCAAAACTCGCGTAACCGTCATCGATAGTTGATGATGCCGACAGCAGCGCTGGTAAGCCGTGGCGATTGGCAAAGTCCGCCTGTGCGGCAACAAAATTACTAATCAACGAGTAGTCGCTGATATATTTACTTTCATTGATGTAAATCGCCGGCAACAAAGCCTGAAAAATCGTGCCGTCCCAAGTTAATTCCGCAGTCAGCTTTTTGCCGTTTGCAAGCGTATATTCGCCGGTAAATAACGGCATATTCTCCATCGCCGCCAACGGCACCGGCGCGGAACTGTCCTTAGTAGCAATAATCGCCCAGATTACACTCAACCGGCTTTCGTTGGCTTTGCGGTCAATATAGTAACCAAGATCAGCATTATTCACCGGATTCCAACCGGCACGCAAAAGTTGCCGCTTGGGGTCAAATAACGCCTGCCAGCCGGGAATCTGCCGCGCCAGCAACAACTCGACCTTTTCACAAATGACCGATTTACTAAACGACTTATCATTGAGATAAGCGCCCGCAACACCAGCCAAGGCAAAACTAAGATTACCATTATCAACTGCTGGTACGACTTTGCCGCCTTCACCAGGAACCAACGCGCCATCAGCAGAAATGTTATACGGCCAATAGAACAAGCCCTTCCAATTAGGCGCATCCCAAAGACAGTTCAACAGCGAATTTATCCGTCGCAACGCCTGTTGTGGCGACATATTTGGAATAGTTATTATCCCGCGCTCACAAAGAACAAGAATACTTAGATATTCCCCAATTTCCGTAGTGTTGACATAGCGGTCTTGCTTAATCGCCCGTGTGGTTTTGTCCACAAATATCGTATCAAAAGGAATACCAGTGTCAGCATCCACGCCTACGCCATCAGCAAAAAATCGCGCATTGCGGTTGGCAATATCCAACGCTGATAACTCACCTGCACAACACAGCCCCGGCAACAATAGCAAACATAGAATAATCACTAACAACGCTTTCATCGCAACTCCTCTAGACATTTCACTTCAACTATTCTCCGTATTACATTCGACAATATTTTCAAAAATCCTTTAGGAGCTTTTCAACCAAAAGCCACACCGGAAATTATTAGAGCGACTGGCGTAATTACACTCCAATCGCTCTCCTGTTAATTTACTAAATTTGGAATCACTAACTGACAATCACCAGAAAACAACAACACATTATTAGACCGAGCAAATTCGACCGCATCAGACTCGAATCCATTGATGCTAAACACAGCAAAAATCTTTTGAACATCAGCGCCGAAACTGTTGTTTATTTCTGCTTGCCGCAATTTACTAACTATCTTATCCAGCTGAATACGCGAAAGTTTTCCAGCATAGTATTTACACTCGGCGATCAAGGCTTTTTTGTCACTAGCCGCAATTCCGACAACATCAATTTCTTCGTTACTGCTCCACCAGCGACCGGCGCGTTCGAAAAATAGTCCGGTATCCTGTTCAAACTTTTCCGACAAGACATATTGAATACAGACATCCTCATATACAAACGCTGCTAACCGTTCCGGTAGATATTTCGCGATTTCAGTCATTGCGCGTTGTTTACGAAAAGTTTCCAATTCATCACGCCGCGGATATACAAATTTGAACCAAAACTCCAGAAAATTGTCAGTTATGTAATATAGTCCGCGTTTGCTTTTAGACGGATCGCTTTCAGTTACCGGCACTCGGCGTTCGACGATATCCATGTCGATTAAAACCTTAAGATACTTCGTAAGCTGAGACTGCATAGTGTTCAATTTAGCGGCGATTTTACCAATTTTATGATCACCGGCTGCAATAGTTTTGAGAAGCGAAAAATAGTTGCCGGTGCTGGTAAGTTCCTTGCTCAGCAAAAAATATGGTTCTTCGTACAAAAATCCATTTTTGTCCAGAACGTCGCGACCAATTTGATCTAGCAAATCTCCCTGTCCTATGAACGCTTCAGCATACTTTGGCACTCCGCCACACACCGAATAGCGGAGAATCCGGGCATAGGCGCTTTCATCCGTAAAAACCGGGCGCATTTCCGAATATGTCAGTTGTTTTAGTCTTATTTGACCGGTTCGCCGCCCATATAACGGACTGGTATAGTTTAATGTTTGCGACTCCATCATGCCAATGTGTGAACCGCACAAAACTAGCATAATATTCGCATTTTTAAGAAATCCATCCCAACAGCGCTGAATTATCGAAGAAAAAGCGCTGTTTGCAGAACATAAATATTGAAACTCGTCAAGAACAATTACAACTCGTTCACGAACACTTTTTTCAGCAATTATTTTAAACGCCATCTCCCAGTCAGAGCGCAATTCGAGAAATATATTGTCGGCAAATACGTCTGCGGCAATAGCGCAAAACTTATCGAAATTCGCCTGCTCGCTTTCCTCGGTTGCCAAAAAATACAACTGCTTTTTTTTGTCAGCGAATTTTTCTAACAGTGTAGTTTTGCCAATCCTTCGCCGACCGTACACAACAACTAAGGAAGATTCGCGACGGCCAAACTGTCCATCCAAAAACGCTCGCTCGTTTTCTCTACCATAAAACATTATTTGCCACCTCGATGTTATTATAATCCAAATTATAATAATCCGCAAGACTGTCTTTTTAGGCAGTAAGGTAATTCCGGCTAAATATTATTCCCCGAGCGGCAGTGTAACAATTATTCACAACAATCAACCAATTAAAACTGCTAAAAGCACAAGAGCGACCGGTGTCATCACAACCCCAATCGCTCTCCAAGAAGTATTTAGTTCCTGA
>JBAXTZ010000007.1:0-86853 GCA_037129925.1 Bacillota bacterium | reverse complement strand
ATGAAAGAGCAATATCTCAATGTACACTTGGAGGAATGTTCCGCAGTCTTCAAAAGCCAGTTAGATGATCTTTGCGCTGTTTGGCGGGCTGAAGGACGCGACCGCATACCCGGCACAATGATTCCGCCAGAGGGCAGTCGGTTCGAAGAATTGCTGAAATTGGTGGAATGCTGCCGTTCGATTGATAGTTGTCCTGCCGGAATGGTAGCGGCGAGTTTGTATTATCTAGTTGACAAAGACGGAAATATTGTCGGAAGCACCAGCTTCCGGCATTATCTGAACGAAGAGCTCACGAGATTTGGCGGACATATCGGCTACTGGAAGACGAAATAGAAACGAGCAACGGCGAGATAACGCAACGGTATTGGATTGAGGTTGAAGAGTTTGGCGGCACAGTTTGACAGGAGTGACAGATGAATTGCTTTGGAGCGTTTTTACGGATTGCATTCAAAAATTACTTTGCCTACCGGGCGACGTTGTTTACCAGCGTACTCGGAATATTGCTATGGGTGGCAATACAGATTGCCGTTTGGGCGTATGTTTTCCAAAAAGATGCCCAGATGTTGGCGTATATGACGGCTTATGTTATTTTGGCCGGTGTGCTGAATGATTTTTACAACAACCGCGTGACCGATTTGGTGGCGGAAAAAATCAGCAGCGGGAATTTTGCGATTGACCTGATTAAACCGGTCAACCCGCTGTTTAGTTTCTGGGGAACAGCGTTTGGCGGTACTGCCGCAGCGCTGTTTTGCCGCAGCCTGCCGATGGTTATTGTCTATTCTCCCTGCCTGATGCATTTACATTGGAGCATCGGCAAAATACTGTTATCGATGATTGCCGCTATACTGGGGTTGGTTTTGGTCAATCTGATTTTTACGCTGATTGGTTATCTGGCTTTTGTGTTTATTGAAATCTGGCCTTATCGACGGCTGGTAGATGACACAATCCGGCTGTTGTCCGGCGCGGTTATTCCGATTGCCTTTTTCCCGGATTGGCTGATATTTGCCGCCAAGCTGACGCCGTTCTATTTTCTGTACACCTTCCCGATAAACTTGCTGACCAAAGACCTGCCGGTATCCGAAATAACCGGTAATTATATCGTGATGCTGATTTGGATTGCCGGATTGTCGCTGCTGCTGCGGCTGGTATATTACCGGGCGGTAAAATATTGCATCATTCAGGGTGGCTGATATGGATAATTTGAAGTTGTATTTTGCCTATATCGGCATGTTCTTTCGCTCGCGCGCCGAATATAAGACCAGTTTTTTTGCCGGGATGTTTGCGAATTTTTATTGTTACTTTGTAACTTACACGATATTTTGGCTGATGACCCAGCGGTTTACGACCATCGGCGGTTGGAACTTTTCCGAACTTACGGTGTTGTATGGCACTGGCTTGCTGACCTACGCAATATCCGGGGTGCTGTTTTGGGGTTCGATTTATTTTCTGGAGTCGGCGGTTACCGAGGGCAAACTGGATATTTTGTTGCTACGACCCAAGGGATTGATTGTCCAGTTGATTTGCAGCAGCTTCGGGTACACCTTTATCGGGCAGATTATCGTTACTGTGATATTTTTGTGCTTGGCATTTGCGAATGATGCCAGTTTGCACAGCTGGACGAAAATATTGTATTATCTCGTGGCACTGGTCGGCGGGGTGCTGATTAACGGCGGCGCAGTGATAATTGTCGGCGCGTTGAGCTTTTGGGTTAAGCGTTCAACGCAGATTGGCGGGGTGTTTTATTACACGTTGCGCGAGTTCTGCATTTATCCGTTGAATATTTATCCGCGCTATATAAAACTCGCCGTAACCTACGTGTTTCCCTGGGCATTCATAAATTATTATCCGGCAGCAGTGCTGCTCGGTAAGAGCGAGAATGGCTACGATTATTGTCTGGGTTTGCTCGCACCGCTGGTCGGTGTAGCGTTTTTCTTGTTGTCGCTGAAAATATTTGCGCTCGGACTCCGAAGGTACGAAAGCGCCGGAAACTAGCATGAAATTGCTATTGATTGTGAACTGCTGAATTTGATAAGCTGGTGAAAGAATGATTACTGTAAGAAATCTCTGCAAGGACTACCGGATTGCCAAGCGCGATAAAAACTTTCTGCGCTATTTATTCAGCCGTCAGTACGAGAACAAACGTGCGGTTGATAACGTGAATTTCTCGGTTGGCAAAGGCGAGCTGGTTGGTTATATCGGTCCGAACGGTGCCGGTAAGTCTACGACCATCAAAATGATGACCGGGATAATGGTTCCAACTTCCGGAGAGATAACGGTTATGGGGAACGTGCCGCATTTGAAACGAAAAGTAAACGCCAAAAATATTGGGGTTGTTTTCGGTCAGCGGACGCAGCTGTGGTGGGATTTGCCGGTTGTCGATTCGTTTGACTTGTTGCGGCGGATTTACAGTATTCCCCGGCAAGACTATCAGGACAACCTGCTACTTTTTGAGAGTGTGCTGGATATAAAATCGTTCATTGACAAACCGGTGCGTCAGCTCAGTCTGGGACAGCGGATGCGCGCCGATCTGGCGGCAGCACTGTTGCATAATCCAAGCATGTTGTTTCTCGATGAACCGACGATCGGGCTGGATATTGTAGTCAAAAAACAAATTCGTCAGTTTATCCGCAAAGTGCGCAACGAACGTGATCTGACTGTTATACTGACAACTCACGATATGCGTGATGTCGAAGAAATCTGTGACCGGATCGTCATGATCGACCACGGCAAAATTATGCTGGATATGAAAACCAGCGATGTGCGCGATAAACTCGGCGGCGCGAATACGCTGATTGTTGATTTTGACGAGCCGCCGCAAGCGGTTGATATTCCTTTTGTGGAAGTTGCATCAATCGACGGTCCGCGCTGGACCTTCACCTTCCAGCGCAATAACATATCGGCAAGCGACTTGATTGCCCGCATCTCGGCGCTGGTGCCGGTTGCGGATTTATCATTAAAAGAGCCGGACATCGAAGATGTCATCCGGGACATTTACGAGGGGAATATTGTGCTGTAAATCGGCAGACGGAGGTGACAAAAAAATGGAACTAACAATATTGGGGTCCGGCGGGGCGATGCCGACACCACGGCCGTTTTGTCAGTGCGCGGTATGCCAAAAAGCCAGAGTGATTGGCGAGCCTTATAGGCGTAACAGTTGCTCGTTATTCGTCGATGACATTAATGCCGTAATTGATTGCGGCGAGGATATTGCCGATTCGCTTAACCGTAGAGATATCAAGCGGGTTGATAATTTGTTCATTACACACTGGCATCCGGATCATACATTTGGATTTCGTCCTTTACTGGAAGCTAATTATGATTTTCGTGCGTACTGCGCAAGTCACACGATTAATGTTTATATACCGGCGAGGGTTTACAAACAATTAATTAAAAAATTACCGTCGATTGATTATCTGCTTAATTATCAGAAGACGGGCAAGTTGCATTTGCTGGAAGATGGTGACGTTGTTGATTTTGGCAATATGACGGTGACGGCGGTAGGTTATAAGGGTACACAATCGGACATATACGCTTATTATCTGGAACACTGCGGCAAAAAAGCGCTATACGCGGCGTGTGATACGATTAGTTTTGAACGGTATAATGAATTTACTGATTTGGATTTGCTGCTAAACGAATGCGGTCTGTTCGAAGATGTCGGCAGCGAGATAACTATTGAAAATTTGATGAACAAGGTTTGGGAGATTAAGCCTAAAAAAACACTGCTCACCCATATCGAAGAAATTGAACTGAATGTGTGGGGCGAGGGCTATCTGGATGTTATCAAGCAACGTTACGCTGATAATAATCTCGATTTTGCTTTTGACGGGATGAAGATTACTGTATGATAGAAATGTTTAATATCCAATTTCAACAGGTTAAGACCAATTCGATGTTCGGGCGATTCTGTTACGGAGAATTGATGTAGTTGTGTCAAACGAAAAACTGAATATTGTGAACCGGCGCTCAGTCCGCATTTTTTGGTATATGCGAGAAAGGTAGGTTAAATAATGAACGATTTGCGGGTAATAATTGGCGCAGCCAAACAAAATTATGAAGGCTGGCTACCGACGCAGCGTGAGCAGTTGGATTTGCTGAAGCCGTCTGACTGGGAAAACATGTTCGGCGAACAAAAGCTGGCGTCAATACTGTCCGAGTGTGTCTGGGAACACCTGACCTATGATGAAGGCGTGACTGCGGCAAAAATCTGTTATGAGTATTTGCGTCCGGGTGGCTATGTGCGTTGTGCGGTACCGGACGGGTATTTTCCTGATGACAAATACCAGAAGATTGTGCAAATTGGCGGGCCGGGTCCGGCAGACCATCCGGCGGCGTCTCATGTTATTGTATATAATTATCAGACTTTGAAAAGCGTGTTTGAGGCGGCAGGATTTGCGGTACAGTTGCTGGAATATTGGGATGAAGACGGCGAATTTCACTATCGTCCGTGGAATGTTTCCGATGGCCACATTGGCCGCTCACTGCTGTTTCACGATTACAACAAGCAGGGCAAGATCGGCTTTACGACGGTGATTTTGGATGCGGTGAAGGCGTCTGCGGCTCTCAGTGTAGAGTAAATATTTAGCCGGATTGGCTGGCAATTAGAACTTCCGGCTCCAGCCGGTAGTAGTTCAGTTGAAACTGGAGGTGATCAACATTAATCGCTATATAAAATCGAGTTTCAGATACTTTTTTCTTTATTGTATATTTTCGTTTTTTGTGAGCGTATTTGCGGTAATGGTCCAGTTTAAAAGAGGAGATGTGTTGAATAACGCGCTTGCGTTCGACTATACGCTCTTGAGCCAGGCGATACTTCTTCTTGCGGTTTATATTTTTGCAGAAATTCTGTTTATGCAAATTGCGTTTCGTATGGAAAACACCATCGTTAACCACACTGAGAGAGACATGAAACGCGATTTTTTTGGTTCGGTTGTTCAGATGGAATACCCGGTGTTCCAAAGTTCAACAATCGGTGACTATATTTCAAAATTTACGGTAATGATCTCAGAAATCAAGCACAAATATTTTTCCTCGCTCACGTTGCTAATAATGTTCTGTGTGAAGATTGTATTGGTTACCGTTGCTTTGGCAATGTTAAACTGGAAAGTTATGTTGTTGACGTTGTTTTTGCTGACTATGCCGATGTATTTACCCAAACTTTTGGAAAAGCAGCTACAACATTTTCAGGGTCAATATGTTGAAAAAGCAGAACGGTTTATCAATAGCTTAACCAATATATTGCAAGGGTTTGAAGTAATTAAAAACTTCTCAATGGAAAAAAAGATTACTGCGCAATTTATGGAACGCAATCTTGATGTGAGCAGGACATCGCTAAAAAACAGTAACTACAATTCGTTGATGCGCGGACTGATGGCTTTGATTTCTTATTTCAGTTATTTTGCCATTATTGCTTTTTCGGCATACCTGGTGTTCACAAAGGAATTTAACGCCGGACAGTTTTTTGTTGCAGTGGGGATGATTGATCAGTTAAGTTACCCTCTCATAGCTATAGCCGGATGTATTCAAAACATTGTCGCTGTAAAAACGCTGAAAACAGAATTTGTGGCGCTGATTACCCGGAAAAACGAAGACGGCAATACAAAAGTTATGCGCTTTAACCATAAAATAATGCTCGACAACATATCTTTCCGGCACAAAGACGCGCCCTCGTGGTTGTTTCATGGAGTTTCATTCGAAATGCAAAAAGGCGGAAAATATCTGATTCAGGGCGAAAGTGGCTGCGGAAAAACAACCTTGATTAATTGCTTGTTGAAGTATCATGAAATTAACTGTGGCGTTATTACCATAGATAACGAGCCGCTTGATAACATAGCAAATGTATACGGTATTTTTTCCATATTACGACAAGATGTGTTTTTGTTTTCCGATTCCCTGCGGAATAATTTGGCATTGTTCGATGATTCGATAAAAGATACGGCGATTTTTGAAATGCTTGTGTCGCTCGGCATGGCAAAATATGCTACAGCTGAAGGGTTGGAAACATCTGTCGGAGACGGCGGGGTGCAATTGTCGGGCGGTGAGCGGCGGCGAATCGGGCTTGCGAGAGTGTTGTTATCTTCAAAGGATATCGTTATTTTGGATGAACCGTTAGCAAATCTGGATGTGAACACTAAAGAAACGATAAAAAGATATATTTCGAGTATAAAAGGTAAAACTGTTCTCGTTGTTTCTCACGAATGGAGCAATAATAACGACAACGACAAGCGGGATGGATTTGACCGCATATTGGTGATGGAACCATGCCATGAAAAGTTAATGAATTAACGGCGAAGTATGGTACACTCTTGTGATAATCCGCGTAGTGTGCGAGCGTTCCAAAAGCCGTATTCACGGAATTGAAACGTGCGCCATCAGACAACCCCAAAGTCGAGTGGGATGTTCGCATGGCGATAACCAGGGATGAGCATTTTCGCCGGAAAACGACATTGGGTTAATCCGAATATGAAAACTAGTATGATTACTCTAAAACGGTAGTTTCGGGTATCTGAAAAAATGTTTTGCGGTTGTGGAAGTTCCAGCTGCAGTGAATTGATTTCAGTTTCTGGCTGCAAAATAAATAAATATACTATTTTTACTTTTGGAGAGGTTTACATGTCTGAGTGCAGAAAACCAGTTTGGGAAACATGGCTTGAGTTTTTCGGTAAGATTATTGATGCGATATGCAGGGCGATGTAGGTGATACAAATTAGTGAGTAGATTTGTTAAGCCTGAAGTTATTGCACATTATTATCCCCAGCGCTGAGGCAATATAGTTTGATATGTAATAGATGAAAGGCTTATGATGATTAACTTGGAATACATTTCAACAAGCTTTCCGGTGTCAATCAAAGGCGTAATTTTCAAAGACGGTAAAGTAATATTGCTCAGAAACGAACGAAATGAGTGGGAACTGCCGGGCGGGAAACTGGAACGCGGTGAAACGCCGGAATCTTGTCTGGAGCGGGAAATCTTCGAGGAACTCGGATTGACGGTTGCCGCGCTGCAGTTGCTGGATGTTTGGCAATACGAAATATTCAGCGATGTAGTTGTTTTGATTGTTACTTATCTGTGCAGTCCGGCTGATACATTTGAATTTCAAATCAGCAATGAGCACAAGCAGGGTGGCTGGTTTGATGTGGAAGAAATTGAAGGTTTGAACATGCCGGATGGTTACAAGCAGTCGATTGTGATGCTTGCGAAATAAACAGTAGCGTAGGTTTTTGGCTATTGCGAACAGACGCGCCGTGTGGAAAAATATGCGATTGAATGAATATCAATTTGCGGAGAGGGGAAGTAGTGTTTAAGTTTAACGCTTTAATACCGGAGTTATCCGTTTCTGATATCGACCGAAGTCTGCATTTTTATCAGAACATTTTGTCGTTTAAGTTGGAGTACGAGCGCAAGGATGATAAGTTTGTTATGCTATCGCTGAATGATTCGCAGATTATGATTGAAGAAGTAAACGGGCATTGGGATACCGGGGCATTATCATACCCATACGGCAGAGGTATCAACTTTCAGATAGCAGTAGATAATGTTGAAGAATTGTATAGAAAAATAAACATGCATAACTATCCAATTAAACTGGAAATGCAAGAAAGCTGGTATATGGTAAACGGTGTACCGGCGGGGCAGAAGGAATTTTTAATTATGGACCCTGACGGGTATTTATTGAGATTTGCTGAAAGTATTGAACCGTGTGAGGTGTAGATTTTTGCGAATCCGTTCAAGGAACCTTGTGACCTGTGTTAAGGAGCTGTAATAATGAAGCTGTTTGATTGTCATGTGCATACTGAATTTTCTGTAGATGGCAAGACTGAATTGAAAGAGTATCTCAAAATCGCCAGCGAGCAGGGAATTGGTATTACGATAACCGATCACATGGACTATATCAATCCGCGTAATTATGACAGTCAGCCATCGCTTTTTGACTGTGAGAAATTGTTTGACAGTTATGTGCCGCTTCGCTGTGATAATTTTCGTATCGGTGTGGAACTGGGAATGGAACCGAGTGTTGCAGCGAAAAATTGCAAGTTGATTAAGGCTTATCCTTGGGATTATGTATTAGGCTCGATGCACATAGTAGGTGGAGCGCCTTATGCCGAACTGGTTTACTTGGAGAAGGACATTCCGGAGATCTACTCGCAGTATTTTGCAGAATACACGGAAGCGCTGAGAGTGCATGATTGTGTGGATGCAGTTGCACATATCGACGGTATTTGCCGTTATAACAAACATCTGGACAATAATTTGACGATTGTCAACGGTGGAGCCGGATTGTATGAATTGTTAAAATTGATGGCAGCGCGGGAGCTGGCACTGGAAATAAATACCGAGCGGTTTGACCTTGCTGGTGCAGCCGATAGTCTGCTGATAATCGCGCGGTTGTTCAGAGAACTCGGTGGAAAATATTTTACAGCTGGTTCTGATGCGCACCGGGTGGAGCGGCTGGGCTACAAACTGCGTCAGGCCTATGACCTCGGCGACAGCGCCGGATTGCGGGCGGTAACGTTCTGTGAACGCAAGCCGGAGTTTGTAGAGGGTTGATAACGGGATAGAGTTGAAGCCGCTGATAAATAATCCGTAGGAGAATACTGTGAATAGTGAATCGGTGCCAAATAGCGAGAAAGTTAGCAACTATGTGCGGGTGGCACGTACGGAGAGTTGGACGGCAATCAGTAACGGCGCATCCAGTGTGACGACTGCGGTCATGGATAATGGCCGGATAGTTTACGCCGAAGCGTTCGGGATGATTGACCGTGAACGATCCTTTCCGGCGAACACAGAAACGCAATACAACATCGGTTCGATCAGCAAAGTGTTTACGATGATTGATGTGCTGCAACTGTGCCAACAAAGAAAAATCGAACTGGACAACCCGGTTGTGCAGTATCTGCCGGAATTTGTAATGATCGATGAGCGCTTTAAACAAATAACCGTGCGGATGTTGCTTAATCATTCGTCTGGAATACCTGGTAGTAATTATTCGCGATTAATTTGCACTGCAAAAAACAGCAACTATATTAGTGAGACGCTGGCAGGTTTACGGGATAGCATCCTGAAGTGCGAACCGGGAATAATCAGCGTCTACTGTAACGACGGCTTCACGCTCGCTGAAGTGCTTGTTGAACGGATGAGCGGAATGAGTTATGCAGAGTACATTGAAAACAATATTGTTTTGCCGGCCGGGATGCGCAATACGAGCTGCTGTTTTATAAATGGCAATCAAAATGTTGCGCGGATGTATAATCCAAAAACCGGAATCGGAAGACCGGCTGAATATGTCAGCGCATTTGGAACCGGTGGGATAGCGTCTACCGCAACCGACTTATGTCTGTTGTCACATGCTTTGTTTTCCGGTGAGTTGCTTGGGTTGGAATGGGTCAGAGAGTGTTCACGACTACAGGCGGGGCCACAGACGGTGCCGATTGGAACACCATTAGCGGCATTCGGTTTAGGTTGGGATTGTGTTGCGGTAGAGGAATTTGCCGCCGAGGGAATTATTGTAATCAGCAAAGGTGGCGGCACAGTGGAATTTAACTGCCTGCTCGCAGTCGCGCCGAACGAAAAGCTGGCAGTTGCGACTATTGTCGCCGGACAT
The DNA here is from genome assembly GCA_037129925.1 of Bacillota bacterium. Lineage (GTDB taxonomy): Bacteria > Bacillota > Negativicutes > JBAXTZ01 > JBAXTZ01 > JBAXTZ01. Next base: position 77,252 of record JBAXTZ010000007.1, on the reverse strand, counting down.
ATCGAAGCAAGTGCAATTAACTTAAAGATAATGCGGGCAGCGCTGGAAGAAAAGAACTTCATAAAAAAAAGCGAACCGTTTGTGTCGTTGACTCCTGTGAGCCAACCGTTACCGGAAGGGATTACCGATTATGAAGGTGTTTATTGTAACGAAGCCAGTATTACACTGGTCAAGTTTGATAAAGAAACAAACACACTTAAGCGCAGTGAACTTAAGAACGCAGAATTTGTTTCGCAAGACGAATATATTCACACTGGAAACGGCAAATTTCGTTTAGACGATGCATATCATCTGGAATTTTGTACGAAAAACGATTGTAAGTATTTGTTGCAAGTGTCAGAACAGTCCGGCAGTGCGCTGGTACTGTCACAACGGATTACAGCGGACAGTGCCGCCGATACATCTGCGTTTGAAGCAATGATTTGGTTGCCGCGCAATCTTACTGCCGGTGATTTGTTGTTGAATGAACCAGGTGTTTTTTTCAGAACCGGCGTAGTGAGCAACCTGCCGGGAATCATTTATTTGTCATCGGAGCGCATTTGTACTGCATATGGAATGAAGGATGAAAACAACTGCAAGCTGATTTTGCCATACGGATGTGACTTGTCTAGAGTCAGAATTGTTGATGAAAATAACGCTTCGATTCTTTTTGTCGGCGCCATGCAGTTCGTTGATGCCAGAACCATTCCTTGTTGGCGGTCGGGAGAACGGATAGCGATCAGTGAAGATGGTTACAATGCCGCGCGCAAAATAAAAGTACAAGCGCTGTTCGCCAGTTCTGTTCCGGCGAACGGCAGGATCATTGTCTATTCACCGGAAGGCATTGTTAAATTCGACAGTCTGGTTGATCCTGCTCAAACTTTGATAGTCGAAGCGGAAGCCTATGTTTTGTTCATCGGGAATCCGGGCGATTTGTTTGAGACGAGATAAAAGACCGTAATGCAGCCGCGGGTTTGTGTTGGTATACTATAAAAATCGGGGTATGATATGAAAAAAAGATTATTGGTAACTGCACTTATTGCAGGTCTGTGTGAATTATGAGAGAAAATATGCAATGGTTGCGAAAAAAGTTTGTTTTTGATATGGACGGAGTTTTGATTGATAGTGAGGGATTGCATTTTGAAACCACAAAACGAGTGTGTGCTTGTCAAGGTTATTTGTTGTCTCGCGCGGAATATGACCGGCATGTCGGCAGGCCATCAGCCGCAATGTGGAGTGAATGGATTAGCCACTTCGGCTGGCAACGCAGTGTTAATTCGTTAATTGTTAAAGAACTTGAGGAACAAAACTGTCTGTTAGAACAAGAAGGCTGGAAGGTTCCATTGGTTCCCGGCGTGCGCGAATTTTTGTCATTTTGCAAATCCAGCAATATCACTATGGCTGTAGCTTCCTCGGCAAGTGCCAGTTTTATTAAAAAAATGTTGTGCGAACACGAAATATCCGGTTATTTTGACGCGGTTGTCAGCACCGAATCCGTTAAGCATGGAAAGCCGCACCCCGATGTATTCGTCTATGTTGCAGGTTGTTTGCGCGCTACTGTTAGCGAGTGTGTGGTAATTGAAGATTCATCCAACGGAGTACAAGCGGCAAAGAACGCTGGAATGATAACGGTAGGATTTATTAATCCCAATTCCGGACAGCAGGATTTTTCCAGTGCGGACGTGATTGTGGATGATTATAAAACGCTGCAGGCTATGATGCGAGAATTGGAACCTTGCGAGTAGAAACGTGTGTTGAAGGTGAATATATGAATGAAAATATTTATAAGTTGATATATGATTTGGAAATAGCTCTGTTGGCTTCAGAAGTGCGTTCTTCGCGAGAGAAGTTGGATGTTTTGCTGGCGGATGATTTCAAAGAGTTTGGCAGTTCGGGCGAGGAATATAGCAAACAAGACATATTAGAGCAGTTGCCAGAAGCTACAAAAATTGCCAGCGTTGAATTTTTGGTTTCTGATTTTCAGGTTCAGCAATTAGCTGAAGATATTGTTTTGGCGACATTCACGACGGACAAAAAAATGCCAGATAATAGTCGTGTTGTTTCGCTGCGGTCTTCGATATGGAGAAAAACCGGTAAAGGTTGGCAGATGGTATTTCATCAGGGGACGCCATGGAAAAACTGAATTTGTATTAATAGTGTTTAGACAAAAAGCCCGTTGTCAATCACTTTGAGAACAGGAGTAGTGATGGAAAAAAAGTTTGAGCGTATATCGCGCGAAGTTGTCTATCGCAGCAAGTGGGTGAACTTGTTTGCCGATAAGGTAATTGCGCCGAACGGGACATTGATCGAACGCTATCATATTGTCGATTTCGAGTATGCAGCCGTTGGCTGTGTTGTGACTAATGAGCGAAACGAAGTTTTGCTAGTGAAAGCTTACCGCTATCCGACTGGCACGCACGGCTGGGAAATTCCGGCGGGCATGGTTGATCCCGGGGAGTCGGCGATTGCTGCCGCGGCGCGTGAAGTGTTTGAAGAAAGCGGCTATCATATTCATAATCTTTCAGAAATTCATCGCTATTATCCGATGAACGGAATTTCTAATAAGGAATATGTCATTGTTTGTGGCGAACTGGATGCGGAGTTTGAGAAGTTGCCGAGTTTCGACGAAAGCGAAGTTAGCGAATGTGCCTGGTTCGGGTTGCCAGTGATTGAAGAGTTGATTAAGCGCAATGAAATCAAGTGCGGACTGACGCTGACCGCGCTGTTGCTGCATATGCGCGATTGATTGAAATTAGAAGTATTGCTAAACCTGAAGGTTATTCTTTCAGATATTATCTTCCTGAGGAAATAAATGAATTTGACGCGTCGCCCGAATTTGAACCGGCAACATCAAGGCTGACTTTCCCCGGTTCATTTGCACTGGCAGCATACGCGGATTCAAAACTGGATGCGTTAGCTACTTGCGGCAAAGAGAACGAATGTATGTACCAAATCGGCGTTGCCACTTCGACGGATTGCCGCCATCATGGTCTGGCAAAATATCTGGTAGCAGAAATATCCCGTTATACTTATGAAATTAGCGGTATTCCTTACTATTCAACATGGCTGACCAACATTAAGTCACTAATGCTCGCCGAAACAGTCGGCTATCGTTACGCCTGGACTGAAATCTATTCGATGTGATGAGCTGTCGAAGTATAATATGTGGATAAATCTGATGAAAGAGGTTAGAACATGCCTAATGTAGTCAAAGTTGACAAATCAAATTTGAATGAATGGGCGCGGCTGTCGTTCGGGATGTACGGAGAACACCACACCTTCGCGGAAATGTTGGCCAGTTGTCAGGAATTCTTGATCAACAACAAGGAAACCGGATATTTGTATGAAATTGACGGCAATTATGTCGGCTTCATTAATACCTCGATTCGCAACGACTATGTTAACGGTACTGACGGTTCGCCGGTTGTGTATGTAGAAGCGGTGTATGTGCTGGATGAGTATCGCGGCAGAGGCATTGCCAAGAGTTTGATTAAGGTTGCCGAAGAGTTTGCCAGAGCGAACGGTTGTAAACAACTTGCCTCGGACTGTATGACATCAAACACCGCCAGCGAGAAGTTTCATAAAGACTGCGGCTTTGAGGAAGTGGAGCGGGTGATTTGCTTTGTGAAAAATGTCTGCTGACCAGTTAGAAAATTATGTGGGGGTAGATGAAATGGATACCAATTTAATTCAAAAAGAATGGGACGCAACAATAAAAGCCTTTGCCGAATTCAGCAAACCGGATAATATCACTGTTATTGCACAAATTGCCAAGACGTTGGCTGACGCGTTCAACCGTGGCAATAAAGCGATGATTGCCGGTAATGGCGGCAGTGCCTGCGATGCCATCCATTTTGCCGAAGAGTTTACCGGCAGGTTTCGCAAAGACCGTCGGGCGTTGCCGGTGATCAGTTTTGCTGACCCGGCACATATTACCTGTGTTGGCAATGATTACGGCTTTGACGATATTTTTTCCCGTGACATCGAGGCGTTCGGTGTTTCGGGAGATGTTTTCATAGCAATTTCAACCAGCGGTAATTCGCCGAATATTATCAAAGCAGTGCAAGCCGCCAAAGCGCGCGGCATAGTGGTTGTAACTTTACTCGGCAAGAGCGGCGGGGCGCTCAAAGGCATCGGCGATTATGAGCTGATTGCAGCCGGTGAAACCTCCGACAAAATTCAGGAAGTCCACATGGCAGTGCTGCATATTATTATTGCCGGCGTTGAAGCGATAATGTTCGGAATGAAATGAACGAAAGGTTAAAGAGTAAATACCAACATTTCGAAATCGTCTTATTATACTTGTGTAGGAAGTAAAATTGTGTTGATTGATTATGAAACACTGCGGGCAGAAGTCGAAGCTGCCATTTCGGCTAAAGGGAAAATGGTATTGGCGACTTCAAAAAATGACCGGGTAACTGCACGGACGATGAGCGTAGTGAATTTCGGACTGACGATTTATTTTCAGACCGATAGCGAATTTTTAAAATATGAGCAGATTAGCGCCAACCCTAATGTCGCGCTGTGTTTTGACAATGTTCAGATTGAAGGCTGGGCTTATGCTGAAGGACGCTCGTTTGGTGAGAAGAACGAGTTTTTCCGGGAGCAGTACCGCAAAATTCATCCCGGCTCTTATGCAGCTTACAGTCACTTGAAAACCACGGTGTTGTTCAGAGTCGAGCCGCAGTTTGTCACACTATGGAAGTATCAGGACGGTAAACCGCAGCGCTGGTTTCTGGATATCGTGACCAAGTGCGCCCGTGTGGAAAAATATGAGATTGACTGAGAGGCGGGTTAAAGGATGAAACTATCAATTTCAACTGGTTTCTGCTACACAATGAAGAGCGACGAACTGTTTGGCATTATCGCTGCCAGCGGTTGTATGAATATTGAACTGCTAATGAATCAGGTAGTTGCGGGGATGTCCGATGAAGAAATCATCGCGGTCATCGAAAAACACAATTTAGCGGTGAGCAGCGTGCACGCTTTTCAGCGCATCTGGCTGCCAAAATTTGGATACGAAGAACGTGCCACGGTCGAACGTTCGCTGAGGCTTGCCGAATATTTTGGCGCGCAACTGGTTACCAGTCATTTTACCCCGATTAAACCGCAGGGAGTATTTGTTTGCAACGATGCTGATCATTTGGAAACTATTGGCTTTTTTAACAGCTTTGGCAACATTCCGGTTGCTACCGAAAATTATCCTGCCGGATTGCCGACGGTTCTCTGTCGTTATGATGAGTTGTTACAATGCTTGGAAAAGAATCCACTACCGATGACTTTTGACACTACGCATTGTGCCGATAACGGTGTGGACATATTTCGTGGCTACGAAATGTTTCGCCCGTATATCCGGAATATTCACTTGAGCGACTATTTGCCGGGCAAAAGCCGTACCAGTTTTGGAAAGGGCATTCAGCATCTCGCTCCTGGTCTCGGCGAACTGCCATTGCGGGAATTCCTCAGGCACGTTAACGCCGACGGCTATGACGGGTTGTTGACGCTGGAGCTGGATTTCGCCAGTCCCGGCGTCGGGAATTGTACTGACGGCAGTGCGATAGCCACGGAGTTGCGAAAAGCGATAGAATATATTGAGGAAACTATCTATGTCTGAGCTAACCAGTATTCAAAAATCCGCTCTGCAAATATGCAAAAGTACCCCGAAAATCGCAATACCAATTAACAACAAGAGAGGTAAATATGAAAACAGTAATCTATCAGGTCGATGCGTTTACAACGCAAATGTTTGGCGGCAATCCGGCGGCTGTCTGCCCGTTGGCAGATTGGCTGGATGATAGCTTAATGCAAAGCATTGCTTACGAAAACAATCTGTCGGAAACTGCCTTTTTCGTCAAAAAAAATGATGGCTATCATATCCGCTGGTTTACGCCGCTTGCGGAAGTTGATTTGTGCGGTCACGCGACACTGGCTAGCGCCTTTGTAATATTCAATTATCTAGATATTGAGGAACAGCAAATAACTTTTCATAGCAACAGCGGAACGCTCAAGGCGATGAATGCCGCGGACGGGATTACGTTGGATTTTCCGGTGTGTGTGTTGAACGATGATGATACGGAAAAGGACATTATTTCCCGGGGCTTGGGATTTGCGCCGGTAAAGGTATTTAGTGGCATAGACTATGTAGTTGTAATGCCAACTGAGAGCGATGTTCGGCGCTGTCAACCGGATTTTGGCGTTTTGAAGGGTTTGGCGACCCGGGGCGTAGTCATCACGGCGGTAGGTGAGGACTGTGATTTTGTTTCGCGGTTTTTTGCGCCCAATATCGGTATCGACGAGGATCCGGTTACCGGTTCGGCACATTGTATGCTCGCACCTTATTGGAGTGAAAAGTTGGGGCGAAAGCGGCTGAACGCCAAACAACTGTCCAAGCGCGGCGGAACTTTGTTGTGTACGGTGCGCGGTGATCGCGTGCTAATAACTGGTCAAGCAGTTCTGTATATGATCGGGGAAATAAACTTATGCGGAGTGAATTAGACGTACTAACACTGTTGTTGGATTTTGCCCGGGAAGAAGAAGCCGTCCGAGTGGTGAGCATGAACGGTTCGCGGGTTAATTCACAAGCGCCAGCCGATTGCTATCGGGACTTTGATATTGTGTTTGCTGTTAGTTATGCAGAAAAATTTGTGAGTGACCAGAGCTGGATAAATCGTTTTGGTGAACTGGTGATAAAGCAACAACTTGAAAATCCAATGCAGAGCGGCAATCAGGTCACGCAGACATTTTTGCTACAATTTTTCGATGGTGTTCGCATTGATTTGTCTTTTAAACCGCTCGAATATCTTGATGAAATTGTCAACGAGGATACCTTGACAAAAGTGTTGCTCGACAAAGACAACCGCTGCGGGCAGTTATCGCCGCCGGACGACCGCGGCTGGCACGTAAAAAAACCGACGGAAAAACAGTTTGACGCGGTGTTGAATGAATTGTGGTGGTTGCAGGCCTATGTCGCCAAAGGGTTGCTGCGGGATGAGTTGCCGTACGCCAAACACGCGTTGATGTTGATACAGGACAACATTGAGCAGCTGTTGTCATGGTATATTGGTATTCGCTACAACTGGTGCATTAATGTCGGCGCAAACTGTAAATGGCTAAAACGGTTTTTACCAGAAGATGTTTATGCGGAATATTTGGGCATCTATGCCGGAGCCGATTGCGAGCAATATTGGCAGGCGCTGAGCAATTCGCAAAAACTTATTCGCCGCATCGGCAGGGAAGTTGCTGAACAACTTGGTTGTCAATATCCGTTGCAGGATGATATTAATGTGACTAGATATTTATCGAGTATTCATGAAAGCGAGCAGTCAGTTTCAAGTAAAAGATATTATGACAGTTTGCCTAAGAAACTAATTGCCGCTAAAATTTTGTTGTTTAACCAGTCCGGCGAGCTGTTGATTGTCAAGCCAAGTTATAAACCCTATTGGGGATTGCCCGGCGGGATAGTTGAAGCCGATGAATCGCCGGTGGATGCTTGTGCGCGCGAGGTGTATGAGGAAATTGGCTTGAATATTGTTCCGGAGTTGGCGGACGTGGAATGGTTGCCGTCGACGGTGGAATATCCGGAGCGAATTCATTTTACTTTTCGGGCAGCCTGTTTAACAACTATTGAGATTGAAAGCATCAAAATCGATGGTCAGGAAATCGTCGATTTTCGTTTTGTTATGCCCGAACAAGCCTATGAACTGCTAAATCACAATATTGTGGCAGGAGTACGGCGATGCATTGCTAAATCGTTAACTTGTTGACATTGTTTTAGTTTGTATAATCAGCCGGGCGTGGTACAATCTTATCAGAAGATTTTAACGAACAGTTGGAGTATTTGTGAAAAGTTCGCAATTTCCTGAAGCGCGAGGAACTGTTGAAAGACAGGTGAAAGCAGTATGAAGATAAAGAATAGTTTGACTATCAGTCTGATAGGCATGGCGGCGATATTGATAGTAGCGCTGGCATATTTCGGCTATATTTTTTGGATTCAAGGCACTTTGGAGCACGAAAACGTCGAGTATAAGGAAAAAATATCCCAGGTACAGGCGGCATTTGGTCAGGAACAGCAAGTGCTGGTTACGCTGTGTAATGATTGGGGGTTCTGGGACGAGGCCTATAATTTCGTCGGCAGCAAAAACCTGGAATTTTCAGAGCAGTACGGTAAGTCGAAGTCTTTGTCGCTGGTGAAGCTTGGCGTTGATTATATGGCGATTTTTGACAACAACGGAAAAAAATTGTTAAGCGTGGCTTCCGGGCAAGAAAGCGATAGTGGCTTTGCCGATCAGCAAAAATCCGCAGCTTATTTTGCAACCGGCGGAGCGCTACGTTCTGCAATAGCCGCAAGCCGAGACGGCATTTTTCAGGGTGTAGTAAATTATGATAATAAATTGGTTCTAGTGGCAATCGCGCCGGTGTTACCAGGCGACGGCAAGGGTGAACCAAGAGGGTATTTGTTGTTTGGTAAAAAAATCGACACGGAATTTTTTGCGGCGGTTCTTCGCAAGAGTGCGGTCAAAGACGTTCAGCTGGAGTTAAGCCCTAACGGTCCGCCTTGGCTAAAAACTGATCAAATCGACCAAAACCGGACATTTAATTTTTATGCAGCCCCGGATTCCAGTCGGCAAAGCGGCTATTTTGTTTTCTGGACATCGGAAAACAAGCCGTTATTTGTCAGCGCGGTTGTAAAAACCAACACCGATGGTTATGAAAAAATGCGCCAATTTATGCTGTTCGTGTTGCTATTTTTGTTTCTGGCGATACTATTATTCTTGTTAGTCGCTCGGAAAGTACTGTTTAGTAAATTTGTAAAAATCGAAAAATATCTGGAAAACTATGATGCGAGTAAACTAGGTGACAAAAAGGAGCGATTAGCAATCGGTAGCGATGATGAGCTGTCCGACCTTGCAAACGCCTTGAATCAGACTATTGACGAAGTTGAGTCGTTACATCAAAATTTGATTGATGAATTTGAGGAGCGCAAGAATAGTGATCGGAAACTGCTTTCTTCGCAGGCGGGGACAATAGTGTCGCTCGCAAAACTGGCAGAATACCGAGATAAAGATACTGGCGACCATCTGATTCGGGTTGCTGCAACCTGTAAAACAATCGCCACAAAGGCTATGCAGCGCCCGGAATTCGCCGGGTTGATTAATGAAACATTTATAAACACATTGGAAATATCCGCCACAATGCACGATATCGGCAAAGTGGGTATTAGCGACGCGGTCTTGAGCAAAAAGGGCATCTATACCGTAGACGAATATGAAATCATGAAAACCCACACCATTCTCGGTTCGATTACGTTGCAGGAAATGGCGGTAAATTATCCGGATAATGATTTTATAAAAATGAGCCGGATTGTCGCCCGTTATCATCACGAACGCTGGAATGGTAGTGGTTATCCGGAACAGCTAAGCAATACTAACATTCCGCTACCGGCGCGAATAGTCGCGATAGCCGATGTGTTTGATGCGCTGGTATCAGAACGGTGCTACAAACAAGCATTTAGTCTGGAAAAGAGCCGACGGACAATTATCGATTCTTCGGGAATCCAGTTTGACCCGACACTGGTTGAAATATTCTGTGAGTGTTTCGAAGATATATGCCAACAATATCAGATGTGCGCAATGATTAAGGAATAGAAATCAAGCTAAACAAACCGCGCCGAAACAGCGCGGTTTTTTGGCAATAACTTATGAAAGCAGGAGAGTTATTACATGAAAAAGATTCAATTATTTATTTTGGAGCATTGCCCGCATTGTAAAAAAGCCCAACGAATAATAGCTGAGTTGCTGGCTGAACGGCCGGAGTTCGCCAAGATTTCGCTGCAACTGATTGATGAAGCCAAAGAAACCGAATTTGCCGGCGGTTTTGACTATTACTATGTGCCGTGTTTCTATGTGGACGGCGTGAAAATTCACGAAGGTAAAGTTGAAAAATCGGTTGTGCGCGCGGTGTTTGAGCAGGCGCTAAATTAATATGCAAACTTGGACCGTCGTCAAGAGCACGTTTGCTGACAAAAAACTGCATTTGATAATGCTGGGAATTCTCGTCACCCTGGCGCTGGCGTTGGTGATTCCTTGGGGAACAGGCGGGCATTACTATTTTTATCAGGCTTTGACGATTATCGTCTGTGTCGGCAGCGGAATTTCGGATACCTGGCAGAGCGCCCGCAGCCGGATTTGGGCGACCTGTTTCGGATTGGGCATCGGCACGATTGCGGCTTACACGTTGCCGATGAATCCCTGGATTGCGATTGTCGGTTATTTGCTAATTTTCTTTATCGCTGAACGGTTTAACTGGCAAGAGTATATTAGCGCCGGTGGCTCAATGTTTTTGGTGGTGTATTTTTATCACAATGCCGCTAACCACGAGAATGTTTTTGTTTATTCCGGTTGGCGGTTGGTGCATACTCTGGTTGGAATCGTTATTATTCTGTTGCTCAGTCGCTGGTATTTGAGCAATGATGCCAGCGGTCATCGGCAACAAGCGCTGAAAATCGAGGCGACTGCCGTAGAATTGCTGGAGTTGGTTCGGAAAATTTTGCTAAATAACTACCGATTGCAGGAAAGCGACCTTGAGCGATTAAAAAGCGCGATTGTCGAGATTGACAAACTGGATGATTTCTTGCGCGCCGAACACAAAATGCGAAAGCTACCGCTGGATGGGTTGAAGGCGCTTGGCGAAACTGTGGAGTTGATGGATAACATGCGGATAGCGCTGTATTACTTGTGGGCCAACGGCTATCAGAGCGGACAGTTAGATGAAACGACCGCGGCGCAGATTGCCGCCGCCTATGCCAAGCCAATTTACCCAACCGAAAAACTACCGACGATCTATACTAATAATTTGGCAGTACGAAAGCTGCTAGCCGGGCGGGAGCTGTTGTTGCAGCGGCTGATGGCGATTTCCGCAGACGGGGTAGCGGAATGAATAAAATCAAACTCCGCCACATATTGCGCGATAGCAAGTTTCATATTTTGGCAATCAGTACGCTGATTTGCGCTCAGCTGACACAAAGTCTGGCGCTGGGTGGCACAGCATTGTTGTATAGTGTGTTAGCAGTATGGATGGTCGTCGATTATCGGTTGGTTTTGATGCGGAGTGCGGCGAAAACCGCGTTACTGGCCTTTCTGTTGCCGGCGATGGCGACGAGCGCCATCAACTGCATTATTCCCTGGAACAATGCTCCGGCCGGAACAATGCGGTTAATGCTCGTAGTTATCATCGTTGCGCTGGCGTTCGATTTGCTCGGTGAGATTAAGGCAAGGCGGATGGGGTTGATTATGGCAGTAGTTATCGAACTGCTGGTGCCGGCCAAAGATCAACTGGGAGTTTTTGCATTGATAGTACTAGATAGCGTTATCGGCATCGGTGTTGCGCTGGCTACCGGCTATGTTTATTACAATTTAACCGAATATACGGCGTATCTCAAATACAAGAAGAAAATTTTCAATGAACAACGGTTGTGCGAGTTAATTGGCAGTCAGCTGGAGCGGTTCTTTAGCAGCCAGCCGCTCGATTGGCCGCTATTGCGGCTGGAAATCAGCGAGTTCAAGGACAACCGCTTTTTTTACAATCGCGCCACCCCCGGCAATGCCGATAATAGCAAATTGTTTTACGATTTGGTATTGGAAGTTTATTGTATTCTCACATTTTTGCGGGATTTTAAGTCTTTTGATTCCGAAAGCATCAGCGAGGCCCTGGAAGTTTTTAGCACCAGCCGGTTGTGTGAACCGGTAGTGAGCCAAGGCGAATTCTACTGCGAAAACATCAGCGCCCGCTCGGCGTTGTTCAACTACCAGTTATTGCAGGACATTGTAGCCCGACGGGTCAATAGTTATAGAATCGAATTGTGAAGGCCTGCCCTTCTAAAAATAAGTTTGCGGATAAATCATGAAATAAACTCGAGGAGCTGGAATGAGCAAGAACAGCCAATCCAAAAAAGCTAAGATTGCTAAAAAAATGCAACCGGTGGCGAAATTTGTCGACGGGTTGCGGCAGCGTGCCGAAAAAATGATTGCGCGAACCGCCAAGACGTCGTCCGAAGAATTGGCGGCCCTGTCACCAGAAGATAGTCGGCGGTTGCTGTACGAACTGCGGCTGGTACAGTTTGAATTGGAACTTCATAACGACGAGTTGCGGCGGGTGCAGCTTGAGGTGGAAATCGAGCGGGAACGCTATTTTGATTTGTACAATCTGGCGCCGGTCGGTTATTGTACCCTTGACAGGGACGGGATGGTGCTGGAAGCTAACTTGACGGCGGTGCAGCTACTAGGATTAACCGGACGAGAGCAATTTGTCAATCAACCGATTTTCACATATATTGATAAGCACTTTCAGGATGATTTCTATTTGCTGCAAAAGCAGTTGTTTGCCACTGGCGAAAAACAGGTGTGCGAACTGCAACTTGTCAAACCGGACAAAACGCGGTTTTGGGGTAAATTGGACAGCACGCTGTCGCGTGATACCACAAACAAAGATGTTTGTCAGTTGATATTGAGTGATGTCAGCATTGGCAAACAAGCCGAAGAAAAACGCAATCTGTATTTGGCGCTGTTAAATGCCGCGCTCGAATCGACCGGCGACGGTATACTAATCGTCGATAATGACGGACAGGTGTTAAAATACAATAACCGCTTTGCCGAAATGTGGCGGATTCCGGCGGAAGTTTTGAGTTTGAACAACGACGGTGACTTACTGAAAGCTGTCCTCGATCAACTGCTGCTGCCGGAAGAATTCCTCGGCAAGGTACGCGAATTATACACGCAACCGGAAACCATTAGTAATGATGTAATTATATTGACCGAAGGACGGATATTTGAACGCTATTCGCAACCACAGAAAATCGACGCCGAGATTATCGGCAGAATATGGTCGTTTCGCGATATCACCGAGCGAACCAACGCCGAACGATTGGCCGCCGAAAAATCTCTGTACAACAAATCATTGTTGGACGCGTTACCGAATATGTTATTTATTTTAGACGATAATGGGATTTTTCTGGATTATCAGACCCATCACGTTGATGAATTGGCATTACCGCCGGAGCAATTTTTAGGGAAAAGCATTTTTGAAACCTTACCGGAATTTTTGGCAATGAAAATCCAGAGTAATATGGCAGAGGTTTTTCGCGGCGAAAAAGTCCGCTCGTTTGACTATGTTTTGCCGGTAGCATCCCAGTTGCAATTTTTTCATTGCCAAATATTGCCTTTCGGAGGCGAAAAAGTCATTGCTGTTATTACCAATATTACCGACCGCAAGCTCGACGAAGCGCAACTGGAAAAGATGGAGTCCTATGGTAGTTTTTTTGAAACAAACAGCAATTTATTGTGCATTGCCGGAACTGACGGTTTGTTGCAAAAAATAAATAACGCCTGGTCGGCAACTCTTGGTTATCCGGTAGCGGAACTGCAAGGGAAAAATTTTTTAGACTACATTCATCCGGACGATTTGGCGTTGACCCGGGAGAAAATGGCCGTGCTCGAAAAAGGTGATGAAGTAACGAAATTCATCAACCGTTATCGCTGCAGTGACGGAAGCTACCGATTTCTCGAATGGTATGCTCAGAAGGATGGTGCCCTAATCTATGGGTCGGCACGCGATGTGACCGAGCGCTTGCTTATGGAAAAAAAGCTTCTGGAAAGCGAAGAACAGTTTCGCAAAATGTTTGAACGGCATTCGGCGCCGATGTTGATAATCGACCCGGCCAACGGAAGCATCCTTGACGCCAACCGCGCGGCGGTGAGCTTTTACGGCTGGACACTCGGGCAGTTGCGGCAAATGAATATCAGCCAGGTTAATGCTATTCCGCCAGCTGAGGTCTTAGAAAAACTGGCTGCCGTCGCCAAAAATAGCGGCATGAAATATGAATTTGTCCACCGGCTCATGGACGGTACGCTGCGAAATGTCGAAGTGTTTCCCAGCCTTGTCAAAATAAAGAATCGAGAATTGGTGTTCTCGGTTATCCACGATGTTACTGATCGGGTTTGCTATGAACAGCAACTGCGGGAGACGAACGAGTTGCTGCGGCAAACCAATGCTGAGGCGCTAGAGTTGACAATTCGTGCAGAAGCGGCAAACGCTGCCAAAAGCAGTTTTGTTGCCAATATTTCCCATGAAATTCGCACACCGATGAACGGCATCCTTGGCTTTGTCGATTTGCTGTCAGAGACTGAAATAACCGCTGAGCAGTCGGAAATGATTCAAATAATAAAGACTGCCACCGATTCCTTGTTATCGGTCGTAAACGACGTTTTGGATGTTTCCAAGATTGAGGCCGGAGCGGTGGAACTGGAGTCGATTCCCTTTGATTTGCGTGGCGCGATTGAGAACGCGGTGAATCCGCTTGCTGCCAAGAGCGTGAGTGGGAGTCTGGTTTTCAACCTGGTAGTGCGACCCGATGTTCCGCAATTTGTTGTCGGTGATCCGGTAAGGCTGAAACAAGTGCTGGGGAATTTGGTCAACAACGCCTTCAAGTTTACTGAAGTGGGTGAAGTAGTCGTTGATGTTAAGCTGCTGACGATTAAGGCAGATAGTTGTACAATCAAGTTTTCGGTGCGCGACACTGGTATCGGCATAGCCCCAGAAGCGCTTGGCAAACTGTTTCGACCGTTTCACCAGGTTGATAGTTCGACTACTCGCAAATACGGTGGCAGTGGTTTGGGGTTGGCAATCTGTAAATCACTTATCGAGGCAATGGGCGGTGAAATCGAGGTCGAAAGTCAGCTGGGTGTCGGTACGAAATTTTCAGTTGTTTTGCCGCTTGCGATTGATTCCGCGCAAATTGTTTGTGCTCCGGTTGATTATCGGGCGCTACAGAGCAAAACATTTCTCGTGGTCGATGACGATGCCAACAATCGAAAGATTGCTAAAACCTACTTGCAGGAAGCGGGAGCAACCGTTGTCGAGGCAGAGAACGCGATGGTGGTGCTGGGCAAAATATTTGGTAAGCGTCAACCAAAGTTCCACGCGATTCTTATTGATTATGAAATGCCTGGTATGAGCGGTTACGATTTGGCTTATGCGCTGCAGGCGATTCCGGCAACTTTGGGGATACCGCTGGTTTTGCTGACTTCCGCTGGTAGCAACGGCACGGTAAAATCGCTACACGAACATGGCTTTAGCGGTTGTTTGAGCAAACCTTATAAACGTCGTGAGCTGCTGAACTGTGTTTGCAAGGTGATAACGGGAGAAGCTGATACAATGGTCGGGCGCTCGTCGTTGTCGCTACAAGTTGAACAATCAGTGGATGAATTCGATGTCAATTTGAAAATCTTGCTGGCGGAAGATGATCAGATAAGTCGGAGTTTTTTTGTCCGCAAGTTGCAACGGAATGGTTTGAATTGTGATGTGGCAGTTGACGGTGCGGTAGCAGTTGAGCTTTGTAGAAAAACTAACTATGACTTGATATTTATGGATTGCCAAATGCCGAATCTGGACGGCTACCAAGCGACCAAACAAATTCGCGATTTGGAAAAACAGTTTCAACACCGGGCGACAATTGTCGCGCTAACCGCCTTTGCGATGACTGGTGACGAAGAAAAGTGCAAAGCAGCTGGTATGGATGAGTATCTTAGTAAGCCGATAGCTGTTGCTAAATTGATGCAAATTATTCGCAGGAAATCGGTTGTGACTGCTAAAGAATCTCCCGGATATTCCCTTGCCGAATTGAATGAACGGCTGATGATTAGCCGGGAATTCGACTCCACTGATGCCGCTGAGCTTCTGGAAATTGGCATCGTGCTTATCAATACAGACTTCGCTACTGCTGAGGCAGCGTTTGGCTCCGGACAGCTGCAAAGTGGTTTAGCGATGTTGCATAAAATAAAAGGCTCGGCTGCCAATATTGGGCTACCGGAACTGGCAACGCTTGCAACTGCTGGCGAACAAGCGGCAAATGCCGGCGATATAATTAACCTGAAAAAGTTGCTTGCAGAGATGCGCCTGGTTATCGCGGCGTTGCCGGAGGGGAAAAATGTATAAGGACTATTTTTGGGAAATAATGCGCGAGCTGTCGCCGCTCGGATATACGATTTTTTTTACAGACGGGCAAGGGAATTTTATCGAAGCCAACAGCGGCGCCTGTGAGCTGTCTGGTTATAGCATAGAAGAGCTGTTGCAGATGAATATTGCTGATTTAATAGTGGATGAAGAAATTGGCATGAAGCATTTTGCCGAGTTGCAGGAGAAAGGGCGGGCGATTAGCGAAATACCGCACCGGCATAAAGATGGCAGCCTGCGCTATTGGCTGGTCGATGCGGTAAAATTGGCCGATGACCGGATGTTTGCTTTTGTAATGGATGTCTCTAACCGTAAGCAAGTGGAAACTTTTGCTGAAATGGGACGGGATATTATGCGGGTGCTAAACGAATCGGGTGTTTTTGCCGATTCCGTTCAGGAAATCATCAAGTTACTAAAAACACGGACCGGGTTTGATGCCATCGGCATACGGCTTCAAGCTGGTGACGACTTTCCCTATTTTTCACAAACCGGATTTTCCGAAAAATTTCTGCGCAGTGAGCAGTCGCTGCTCGCGCATAGCCCGGACGGCTCGGTTTGCCGGAAGCCAGACGGGACGATTGCGTTGGAATGTACTTGCGGGCTGGTGCTGACTGGAAATTCCGGACCGGACGGCGGTTTATTGACCAAGGGCGGTAGCTTTTTTACCAATGATGCTTTTTCGTTACTCGAACTGTCAGCCGCTCAAGACCTGCGTTTTCAACCACACAACCAATGTATTTATCAGGGCTACGCTTCAGTCGCGCTGGTGCCAATTCGGACGGCTGATAAAATTGTCGGCTTAATTCAGTTTAATGACCGGCGCAAGGGGCGATTTAACCGTGAAGTTATTGAGCAACTGGAAGAAATTGCCACCCACATTGGCGAGGCGCTACTGCGTCGTCAGACCGAGCAGGAAATCGAACAAAGTCATTCGCTAATTACTGCGGCGTTAGAAGCTACTGCTGAAGGAATTTTAGTTATTGATAACGAAGGGCGAATTACCCGCTATAACCGGATGTTTGCGGAAATGTGGCAAATGCCGGCAGCGTTGCAAGAACTCAATCAGCACGAGCCGATTCTGGATTACGCGCTGTCGCAACTGACCGCTCCCAAAGAGTTTGCTGCGAAAATCCGCGAGCTGCAAGGGAAAACAGGGCTTACGCGTATCGATATTGTTCAATTCACTGACGGGCGGATTTTTGAACGCAATTCGCAACCACTGTTGCTTGGAGAACAGGTGGTTGGCCGGGTCTGGTCGTTCAAAGACGTTACCTTGCAAAAACGCACTGAACAAAAACTAATAGAGTCGAATTATCAGCTAACCCAGTCGGTGCAGGTTGCCAAGAAACTAGCTGTGCAAGCCGAGGCGGCAAATGCTGCAAAAAGTAATTTTGTGGCGAACGTGTCCCACGAAATTCGCACGCCGATGAACGGCATCATCGGCTGTATCAATCTGCTCGAACATACTGAAATCAACGATGAGCAGTTTGAATTGCTGCAAACGATCAAAGAATCGTCGGATGTTTTGCTAGCCGTTATCAATGATGTGCTGGATTTTTCCCGTATCGAAGCCAGCCAGCTGTATTTTGAAAGTATCGCTTTTGATTTACGCGCGACAGTCGAGGGCGCGGTGCGGACATTTGCGGCGCGTGCCAGAGAAAAAAACCTGGAACTTAGTATATTGATGCGGGCGGATGCGCCGGAGTTTGTTATCGGCGACCCGACCCGGTTAAAGCAGGTGCTGATAAATCTGGTCGGAAATGCAATTAAATTTACCAATGACGGTTATGTGTTTGTTGAACTGCAAGTTATTGATAGTTCGCCGGAATTCTGTCGAATGCAGTTTATGGTGCGGGATACCGGTATTGGCATTCCGTCAGGAGTGCTTGCAAAACTATTCAGGCCGTTTCAACAAGCTGACGACTCAACGACCCGGGCGCACGGCGGAACCGGGCTGGGGCTGGTAATTTGCAAATCGATGGTCGAGGCGATGGGCGGCGTAATCAGCGCCGAGAGCGTATCCGGCAAGGGATCGGTATTTTCATTCGAGTTGGAATATCCGGTTACAAGCGGGATGCCCGGAGTCGCCACTACCGATTATTCAAGTCTGGCTGGAAAAAGCATCATGGTGGTGGATGACAGCGCCATTAATCGGGAAATCGCCAGGATTTATCTGCAAGAGGCCGGCTGCCGGGTCATAGTGGCGGATAGCGTGAGTGCGGCCAGTCGGTTGCTAAACAATAATATTGAGCTTGGCGCAATTTTGATTGAAAACAAACTGGTCGACCGTAGCAGTTATTACAACAAGACTATTCCAAGGATTCTGCTGACCTCGGCGACTGCAAGTAGCGCGGTAAAAACAGTCAAAGAGCAGGGCTTTTCCGGTTATATCGCCAAACCCTATAAGCGAAAGGAGTTTTTGGATTGCGTCGCCGCTGTTGTGCAGGGCGAGGTCTATCGGCCACGGGTGGAAGGTGAGTTCATCACCCGGGTGTCGACCCAGGTGGGAAAATTTTCCGAACGAATGAAAATTCTCGTAGTCGAAGATAACGATATTAACCGTAAGGTTTTCGTTAAACAATTGCAAAATATCGGACTGAAATGCGATATTGCCGTGAATGGCGAAGAGGCTGTGCAAAGTTTCAAAAAAAACGATTACAACATCATTTTTATGGACTGCCAGATGCCGGTGCTCGATGGCTTTGAAGCGACTAAGCGGATTCGGCAACTTGAGCCGGGAAAACAACCGGTTACGATTGTTGCGATGACCGCGTTTGCGATGGCTGGCGACGAGGAGCGTTGTAAAAACGCTGGTATGGACGAGTACTTAAGCAAACCGATTGATGTTAAAAAATTAGCGGCGATTATTCAGCTGCACTACGAGAAAATGGTATTCAGAGATGAGAAAATGATTATTATAAAAAGCGCTAACCGTTAAGGTGGCGCTTTTGTTTTGGAAAGAAAAATAAAATATAATTGACAAAATCAATCACGAGGTGTAGTATAGTTTACAGACGACTTCCGACACCCGAAACTAGCGGTTGTGACGGAAAATTTAATCGAGATTTTTAATCGGAAGGATTTAATAATGAAGAGTTCTGAACATCAAATGGTGATCCGGCCTGTGCCTCAAGCTGATTTTGTGGAAACCGATGCCATTCATGATCAATGTTACCGCTCGATGTCTTATCTGGAAGCTGGGTATGCTGTTCATTTGCGCGGTTGCGCCGGAACTGGAAAAACCTCGCTGGCTTTGCATGTGGCGAATAAAATTGGCCGGCCGGTAGTGTTACTGCACGGTGATGAGTCGTGTAACACCGCCGACTTGATTGGCGCAAAATCCGGCTATCGGATGCGCCGGGTGATTGACAACTTTATCCATAGCGTTCACAAAACTGAAGAAGATATGGCGCAAAGCTGGGCTGATAACCGGGTTACAGTTGCCTGTAAATATGGCTACACTTTGATTTACGATGAGTACACCCGCTCGCGCCCGGAAGCCAATAATGTGTTTTTATCGATTCTTCAAGAGCGGATTTTGTCGTTGCCATCGGCTCGCGGCGGCGCTGATCATTATTTGAATGTTCATCCGAATTTTTCGATGATCTTTACCAGCAATCCGGAAGAGTATGCCGGCGTATACCGTAGTCAGGACGCATTGCGTGACCGGATGATTACGATTGATTTAGATTTTTTTGACCGCGAAACAGAAATCCAGATTACTGAGAAAAAATCAGGGCTGGATCATCAGGATGCTGAACGATTAGTGAATATTATCCGTGATTTGCGGACGGTGGAAGAATGTGAAGTTTCGCCGACGGTACGGAGCAGCATCGCGATTGCCAAAGCTATTCAGGTTATGAATGTCCCGGTCGACAGCAGCAGCCCGCGGTTCCATCAGGTGGTGGCGGAGATTTTAAGTTCCGTGACCAGCCGCTCTGGCGACAACAAAAAACACAATCTGGTGCGGGAAAAGATTTCCCATCTGATTAACTTGCATTGCAACAAGGCGATTACGCCGATAAAGATGCCGGCGCGCCGCAGTAAAAGCGCTTAAGCAATTACTGGCAGGGAGGACTATGATATGAAGCGGATAACTAGCAGCAGCGAGATGCGTAACGCGATGCCGAAAAACCACGTCAAAGGGCTGAGTAGTTCGGATAAACTTAGCCGGTCCTATCTAAGAATGCATAGTATTGCCCAAGAAAAAAACCGTCTGGAAAAAGAGTTGGCGATGTTGGAGCAGAAACGCTATACCATTATGACTAGATTGGATGTGTTGCTAGCTGAATTGCAGCAAATCGCCGGGGACAATCTTGCTGAAGAAAATGCTCAGCCAGTCAAGTCGCTACACGATTTGGACCAAAAGAGCCGGACAGGCGCCAGCAGTATGAAAAAGCCGGCGCGCGGCAATGTTTTGAAATATTGATCCAATCAATAAATTATAGTTGCGACAAGGAGACGGACGATTGAGTAATCGGATATATATCTACGCGTTAATCGCAGGTGTCGAACAACCAGAGCTATTAGATAGCGTGGAAATCAACGGAAAAACAGAGCCGGTTTTCGCCGTTTGGTATAATGATGTCGGATTCGCGGTCAGTGTTGCCGAGGAGTTCACTCAGGAAACCCTGACCGATGAAGCGGCGCTAAATTGGTACATCAAGCACTTAAAAGTTATCGAAACCCTGAGTAAGACGTTTACGACGGTTACGGCGAAAATCGGCATGACTTTGGAAAATGTTGCTGTCGCCAGGGAAATTCTCGAAAAGAACGCCGGGCAACTGCAAAACATTGTCGTTGATATGAAAGATAAAGCTGAATTTGATTTGATTATCAGTTGGCGTGACTTGAAAAAAGTGATGGCCGCTGCCGGTGACGAGCCGGAAATAAAGCGGTTCAAAGAACAATTAATGAAGCAGGGACAGATTACTCCGGCGGAAATTCAAAAAATTGGCGAGATGATGGGCGCAGCGCTGGCGCGCCGCAAGCGCGAAGTGCAAGAACTGGTGATTCGGGAACTTGGCACCCGTGCAGAAAAATTCACGATATTGGCGGCTACCGGCGATCAGATTGCGGTTAATTCCGCGTTCTTAACTACCCTCGATCAGGGACGGGCTATCAAACGTAAGCTTAACGCGGTGGTTGGAACTTTGGAGACCGGTTACGGTATCAATCAGCTTGAAGTCCGGTTTATCGGCCCGCTTCCGCCGAAGAATTTCGCGGCGATTGAATTCAAACTAATAACTGCCGGCGATTTGGCGGCAGCCAAAGCAACGCTAGAGGTCGTAAGCGCCAGTCCGGAACTGACGGAATTACGGGCGGCGCGGAATGGACTGCTACAAAGCCATCATCCGGACAAGAACACCGAAATTGCAATTCAACCGGAACGGGCGCAGGCGCTGATTGTTGCTTACCGGCTGATTGACGAGTATTGTAGCAATTTTGGACTAAGCCAACTGCCGGAGAATCCGGCGGATGCCTATGTCGTCAAGGTTGTCCAAGCCGAAAGCAATCAGGATTAGCAGAGAACGTTACCGACAAATAGAGTGTAATGAAAGGATGTGGTTATCATCGCAATCAAAAAACCGCGGTATATCTATTGTGTAATTGAAGTCGAGGAGTCGAAACGACCAACAACTTTTGATGTCAAACCGATTGGCGCCGGCAAATCAATTTATTTGGAGTATTACAAAGATTTAGCCATTGTCATGAGCGATTCGACCATCAACCGCTATTCGGTCAGCCGTGAAAACACAATATCCCACCAAAAAGTTATTGAACGGGTGCTGACGGAATATACTTTGCTACCGGTGCGGTTTGGCACGGTATCGGAGACGGATGTAGTCAACAATTTACTTAAACCTCGCTACAAAGAGTTTAAGTCTGAGTTAAAAAAAGTTGATGACAAAAATGAAATGGGTTTGAAAATATTTTGGATTGATATGCCCAAAGTGTACGCGCAAATTGTCGAAGATAACAAAGATATCAAAAAACAACGCAATAAATTGGCGAAAATGTCCGAACTAACCAGCCGCAACGAGCGGATGGAACTCGGGTTAAAAGTTGAAGCGGCTGTTGAAGCCAAGCGCGAACAAGACAAGGACAAGGCTTTGAAAATTCTCCAAAAATACACTAAAGAGTTTGTCGAAGGCGGTCTGTACGGCGAGACGATGGTTTTGAATGCCAGTTTTTTGGTAGAAAAATCGCGTCAGGTCGAATTTGACGAGGCGATTAACGAGGTCGAAGCAGCGCTTGGCGACAATTATTTACTAAAATATGTCGGACCGATTCCGCCATACGATTTTGTAGAAATCAGCATCGATATTTAACGCACGACTATTTGAAGGGGCTAATTATTATGATTTTCAATGTGCTCACTATGGTTTTGAAGCGGGTAGCCGAAATGGTGGATGGCGAAAAACAAGATAAGACCAAAATTACCCAGGCGCTGTTTGAGTTGCAGACAAAACTGGATTTGGGGCAAATAAGCGAGGATGACTATAATTCACGCGAGTCAGAATTACTCGAAGCTCTTGATGCCATTGAAAATGACACCGAAGAAGAGGAGGAGCAGTAAAATTATGGCGAGTATCATTGACGCAAAAAAAATGATCGTTAGTTTTGTGGAACAGGAATTTGAAGTGACCAAGGAAGCTATCAATGTCGTGACGCTGATGAAGAAAGGCCGCGAATGGCTGGGAGTATTTACCGTTACCGAGACTAACAAATACTTGGAAAAATTAGGTTATCCGACAGTTTTTGACAAAAACACTTATACGATAAAGTTGAATCATGAACTGGAAGTTGTTTCCTATGAAGCGGGCGAACCGAGCGAGGAGGAGGAGTAATAGTGCAGCCAATTAAAAGTACCGGCGGATCATCACTTCTCGACGTAGTCGATCGGATTTTAGACAAAGGGATAATCATTAACGCTGACATCACGATTTCGTTAGTCGGTGTCGAATTGTTGGGAATCAAGATTCGCGCCGCAGTCGCCTCGTTTGAGACGGCAGCCAAATATGGATTAAGTTTCCCCAACGACTTGTTGATAAACGAAAAACTTGTGGCCGAGGCCAAAGTTAACAAAGAAGTTTGTCCGGAATGCGGCAAAATATCGCCACGGCACGAGCTGTTGACGATCGGTTGTCCTTGGTGCGGATGGATAAGCGCTCGCGCCCGGCTGGCTGTTGCCAATTAGCCTGACTCAAAATAAATTGCGCAAGCGAAAGAAGGATTAAATTATGTTGAAAATTGAATGTGCGTTTTGTAACGGTAGTGGTAAGGATCCATTTGATGTAATGTCGGCTATTTCCACCTGCCAGGTATGTAATGGCACGGGTATCGTTGAAGTCGCTGAGCCGGCTATTACTTGCATCTTTTGTAAAGGAAGCGGCGTTTCGCCGACTACCCGGCTGTATTGCGGCGCTTGCGAGGGAAAAGGAATGGTAACGGTGCCGGCTAAAACCGAACAGTGTCCGATTTGCCATGGCACCGGCACTGAAGAAGGCAGCGGTTTGTACTGCACTAATTGTCGGGGTACCGGGGTTATCGCTAAGAAGTGATTGAAAACACCCCGCACGAGGAGCATGAATGCGGATTAATATTGAAGAAGGCGATCTGAAACAGGGTGTGTTGGGATTGGTTTTGGCGCTGGTGGATATTATCAAAAATGCGCTAAAAACCCAGGCACGGTTACGGATTGAAGGCGGCAGCCTGTCCGAAGAGCAAGAAGAACATTTGGGCGCGGCGCTGATGGACTTGGAAGATGTATTGGAGCGGTTGAAGGCCGACTATGATTTACAGTTAGTAGTTGACCAAATCAAAGAAGGACTCGACGACGTTGTCAATAACTTGGTAGAGTGCCTGTGTCCAATCGATCAGCTGGCAGAAGAGGTCAAACATGAACAACTTGAACAGTGAAGCACAAAAAAACGCCCACTATTTGTATTGCGTAGCCGAAAATCCCGACGGTCGGGAATTGTTTACCGCGCTCGTCGGTATCGAAGGTGAAAGCGCTTATCCGATTGTGTATCGGGACATTGTCATTGTGGCACACAATACCCTGCCGCAAATCGTGGCGCCGGAAGACGAGCAGCGGGTGCTGGCCGCGGTTCTCTGTCACGAAAAAGTTATTGAAGAAGTCGGCAGCCGTTATGCAAGTACGCTGCCGTTTGCTTTCAATACAATCGTGAAAGGACTAGAAGGGGAATCCGCCAAAGCCAGTCTGATTAAATGGCTGTCAGATAATTATGATTCACTGCAAACCAAATTAGCCCGGGTGCGTGATAAAAAAGAATACATTGTTACCATTGCGCTGGATTGCCGCGTGATCGGCAGCGAACTTGTGGTAACGGATGCCGAACTAAAAGAGTTTCAGGAGACAATTGCCGCGAGTAGCCGGGGGCGGGCATTTTTCATCCGGGAAAAAATGCAGGCGGTACTTAAAGATAAAATTGCCGGCTATGCCGACGAATTATTTCACGAAATTTATCCGCAACTCACTGCTTTGGTGAGCGAACACCGGGTCGAAAAAGCCAAACCGGAATCAAAGGACCAGGTAGTGTTAATGAAAGTTGCCTGTTTGGCAGATAATGCTCAGGTGGATGGATTAGGGGCTGCACTAGACAAGCTGATGCAACGCCCGGGAATCAATGTAACGTTTAGCGGACCTTGGCCGCCTTATAGTTTTACCTGAGTTAATTTGCAATAAAGGGGGCCGGTAATTTATGAAACCAACACGTGAGCAACGAATAACGCTTAACGATTTGCTGGATCGGGTGTTAGATAAAGGGCTGGTGTTAAACGCTGATATATTAATATCGGTTGGCGGTGTGCCGTTGATTGGCGTTTACATCAGCGCGGCGATTGCCGGGGTTGAAACGATGATAAAATACGGATTAGACACCCAGTGGATCAATGAAAATCGTAATATCCGTGAACAAATCAGCAATATCGAACAAATAGAGGCAAGCAATCAAAGTGGAGGGGAAAAATGATAGACAAGAAAAAAGCCGATGGTAACATCGATATTGGCGGGCTAGGTGGTATTTTTAGCGGATTGGCTAAACTTATCGAGGTAGCTGGTAATTTGGAAAAAAATGGTGAGAAAATATTTTCCAAAACCGGAGATTTAAAAGGTCTCGATGAAAAATTAAAAGGGGTTTACGGTTTCAGCGTTAAAATGGGCGGGCATGGTTCGCCGATTGTTGAAAAATTCGGCAATATCAAGGAAACTGAAGATGGGCCGATCATTGAAGATGTGCGCGAGCCGATTGTCGATGTTTTTGTCGAAGACACTCAGGTAATGATTTTGGCGGAATTACCAGGCGTTGAAGAAAAAGAGATCGTAGTCGAATTGAAAGAAGACGTTTTAGTCGTGAGCGCAACTGCAAAATCAGTACCCGGTCGCAAATACGCCAAAGAGATTTTGTTAGAAGTACCGGTACTGGCAGAGACAATCGAACAACATTATCGCAATGGGATATTGGAAATAAAAATTGGTCGGCAATTAGTTTAAGCGATATACTAAAAGTGGACACAAATGATGGTTGTTTGTGTCCACTTTTTTGAAGAAATCCGGTCTTAGCGATCGATATTTGTGAATTGGAGATAATTGTAGGAACATGAAGAACGCAGAATTGACATTGAAGATTTCCGAAGCATTGTCTAAGGATGTTGGTAGAAATATCGCCCGGATTGACCCGGGCGTTTTCGAAAAAATCGGCGTGCAAATTGGCGATATCGTAGAAATAACCGGCAACCGTCGCACCGCTGCGCGGGTCATGCCGGCATTTGCCGACGTTCGCAACAAGGGCTTGATTCAGATTGACGGGATTACCCGGGAAAATGTTCAAAAAGGCTTGGATGACAAAATTGTTGTAACTAAAGCGACGGTTGTCGAAGCCAAAGAAATACTGCTCGAACCAATCGATGTAGTGTCGGTCGCCCGCACCATCAAGGATTCGGCGTATTTGAGCAAAATTCTCGGTGGAATGCCGGTTGTCACCGGTGACCGGGTGCGGGTAACTTTGTTTGGCTCGGGGTCGAACGATTTTCGGGTTATTTCAACTAAACCGGACGGGGTGTGCGTTATCGGTACCGCTACCAAAGTAAAACTAAAACAGCTGGCACAGGGTAGCGACAAAAAAGGCGCGCGCAAAAAAATTAGCTACGAGGACATCGGCGGTCTGGATCGGGAGATGCAACGCATTCGTGAAATGGTCGAATTGCCGTTGAAACACCCGCATATTTTTGAACATCTGGGAATTGAACCGCCGCGCGGCGTACTGTTGGTCGGACCGCCTGGCACTGGTAAGACGCTGATTATCAAGGCGGTCGCCGAGGAAACTAATTGCAATTTTCATGTTATAAATGGGCCGGAGATAATCGCCAAATTCGTCGGCGAAAGCGAGGCAAAATTACGGGGAATTTTTGAGCAAGCGGTCAAAAACGCCCCGAGCATTATCTTTATTGACGAACTAGACGGTATTGCGCCTAAACGTGCTGAAGTGACCGGCGAAGTGGAAAAACGGGTTGTCACCCAGCTTCTGGCGTTAATGGATGGATTAGAAGACCGCCGTCAGGTCATAGTTATCGGGTCCACGAACCGTCCAGATGCTATCGATGCCGCGCTGCGCCGCCCGGGTCGGTTCGATCGAGAGATATATATCGGCGTTCCCGATCGCAAAGGTCGGCAGTGCATCCTAAATATTCATACCCGCGGGATGCCATTGGCGGCAGATGTCGATTTGGCAAAACTTGCCGATATTACCCACGGCTTTGTTGGCGCCGATTTGGCAGCATTGTGCCGCGAGGCGGCGATGACTACGTTACGGGGAATTTTGCCGGAATTTGATATGTCCGCTGATCATGTGCCAATCGAGTTGATTCAAAAGCTGGAAGTGAAAATGGATCATTTCACGCAGGCGTTAGCGGAAATTGAACCGTCGGCCATTCGTGAAGTAATGATTGAAACGCCAAATGTTCACTGGGATCAAATCGGCGGGCTGGCCGACATCCGTCAAAAACTGCAGGAGTCAATCGAATGGCCGTTGAAATATGAAGATATTTATAAACAGGCCAAGTTGACACCGGCTAAAGGGATATTGTTGTATGGTAAACCGGGTACCGGCAAAACGCTGTTAGCTAAGGCGATGGCGACCGAATGTCAGGCAAATTTCATTTCGGTCAAGGGACCAGTGTTATTATCGAAGTGGGTCGGGGAATCTGAAAAGGCGGTTCGCGAGATATTCAAAAAGGCTCGACAAGCCGCTCCGTGCGTGATATTCTTTGATGAGTTTGATGCGCTGGTGCCACGCCGTGGTAGCGGCGGCGGTGGCGAGGGAACTATGGATCGGATCGTCAGTCAGATGTTGACCGAAATCGACGGTGTAGAAGAACTGCGGAACGTGGCAATTGTTGCCGCGACGAACCGCCCCGATCTGATTGACGAGGCCTTGCTACGCGCCGGACGCTTTGATATGGTAATAGAGGTTCCATTGCCGGCATTAAGCGAACGCCAGTCGATTTTCAAAATTCATATCGACGGGCGGACGATTGCCGATGATGTAGTTATTGCCGAGCTGGCCGAGAATACCGAGGGCTGGTCAGGTGCGGATATCGAATTGACCTGCCGCAACGCCGTGAAAAATTTGGTGCGCGAGCATATTCAATCCGAATGGACAACGCCGTTACGGGCGCTCGCCAAAGCTGATTTTGAGCAGGCGATAACTGAATTAAAAACTGAAAAAAGCCAGGTAAAGCGCTAAATAATCACAATAGTGCGGAAAAGTTAAAGGGGTGATGAATTTTGACGGTCGGTGAACGGGTGCGTTTTCTCCGAGAAACATTACGGGCAGATGACAAAAAAAAATACAGCCTTGACAGCGTTGCGCAGCGGTTAGGTTCGGTCACCAAGCAAAGTTTGAGTTTGATCGAGCGCGGGAAAATTCAAAACCCCAGTTCGATAATTATCAATAAGTTGGCCGCTGAGTTCGGGGTTACTGTGGACTATTTATTGACGGGGATCGGTGGTTATAAAGAAGAATTTTTGAATAAGCGGGTCATATTGGAAAATGAACTGGAATTGTGCAGAGATACGCAAAATAGCCACATCCCGAATTCAACAGCGCTACCGTTGCTGTACGAGAAAATATCTAACTTGCTGGACTTGTTCGATATCGTCTGCTCGTGTTTAAAACGTGAGGTTTTGGGTAATTACGATAAGTATTCTCTGGAAATGGACAAGCTGATTGGATTTCTCCGGCTGTTGAGCTCGACCATGCAGTCAGCAGATCGCGTGGAAGGGCAATTTGTGAAATTTCTCGACGAGGCGTTCTGGAAACTTGGAAAAACTATCCGGCAAGTTGCTGTGCTCATCGACCAAGATGGCAACTTGCGGAACTTCCAGTCATGGGAAATAAAAAAAATAGCTGATATCGCGACGATGGTCGCAAAATCAGCTTTTCAGGAGTCGAATGGTTCAATAGAACAGCAAACTTTGGAAATAGTCTTGCCTAATTTTCAACTAAATATGAGTTATAGCGGGAAGAAAATCATTCCGGATGCCTACTTAAGTGAGTTTAAAAACCGGGTTACTTTTGAATGGCAAACAATGTTGAATCGTCTGGACAGTATTTCGCTTACAGCGAATCAACCAGGTTCTGGGGAATAATGGTCGAAATGGCGTGCTTGTATACAATATACGGCGCATCATTTACTTCCATGATTAAGGTAAAGGCATCAAATTTTTTCAATTTGCCGCTCAACCTAAAGCCGTTAATCATATAGACGACTATTTCGCTGTTTTGCGAGCACAGCGCATCCAAAATTTCGTTCTGCACTGATGAATCAGATGAATTGTTTCGCATAATTTAATTCCTTTCCAAGAAAAAATATTCCTTCCTACGGCGAATGTGCTTGTAGGAAGGAATTTGCTATTAATATAGGTAACGATATAATAATTTTTATATAGCTATATCGCTCGCTCTGTGAGTTGCGATAGGATAGTCAAAAATAATCCCCTATTTCAGGTGTGATTTATCTTTTGGCTTTTTCTGTTGGTTAAAGTTAGTCGGTTTCGCCTGAGTAGCAGCAGCCGGTTTTGCCGGTGCCGGTGTCGGCGCAGCCGGTTTCGGTGGATTGACTACGACCCAACCGCGAGCAGTATCAGCAGCCTTTGTCGGTTCTGCAACAGGAGTTGCCGGAACTACTTTAGCCGGAGCTGCGGGTGCTTCCGGAGCGGGCATAATCGGGGCAGCTGGCGCTGGAGCAGCGGGTTTTTCCGGAGTCGGAGCTATTACTGCCGCTGGAGCCGGAGTTGGAGCTGGTGCGGCAATCGGTTTTGCCGGAGCTGGAGCAACTGGAGCTTTAGCTGGCGCTTTGGCCTTGGGAGCCGGTACACCAAAATCTAAGTCGAGCAAATCTAACAGGTACTTACGACGATCTGAAAGGCTTGCAGCAGCTTCTTGCAGACGGCTTGTTTCCGCGGCGTTCATAGCAGCTGTTTGTTGGGCGCTCATTGCCTGAAAAGCATTGGCGATTCCAGTCATCAAGTCCGAAGTGTTTTTGCGCATATCAGCATTGTCGTTTGCCAAGCCATTGCGTAAGGCAGCGCTCATCGCCTGGTGTTGGCTATCGAATGATTTTAATAAGCCGGCAGTGTCTTTTTGCATACCGCTGTTAAATGATGCAAGATCCGAACGCATAGTTGCGCCCATTTCCTGGTGTGAAAGCATAAACAGTTTCAAAAATTTCGCGGTATCTTTTTGCATGGCATCCAAATTACTTCGTCGCTCTGATTGATCAGCAGCAGCAGTTTGTAAACGATTCTTTTCCGCGTTAGCCATAGCTGCGGTCAACTGCTCGCACATTGCGCGGTAGGAATTGGCAATAGCCGTCATCATCGCGGCGGTATCTTTGCGCATTCCGGCATTATTGTCGGCAAGTTCTTTGCGTAATAGGTCGCCCATGTTTTTGTGAGAAAGCGCAAAAGCGATCATCAAATCGAGAGTCTCTTTTTGCAACTCGCTATTAAAACCGGATAGAGCGCTACGCAATGATTTTCCCATTGCCTGATGCGAACGGATAAAGGAGTTTAAGAAGCTGGCGGTATCTTTTTGCATCGCTTTGGTAGAGGCGACCCGTGCAGCTTGATCTTTTCCGGCCATTGTTTGCCGATTGCTTTCGGTTTGCATACGATTTTTTTCTGATGCTGCCATTGCTGCAATTTGTTGTTTACGCATACTTTGATGAGCCTTGGCAATACCAGTCAGCAGGCTGTCAGTATCTTTACGCAATGTTTTGTTGAACGTGGACAGCTCTTTTCGTAAAGCTGTACCCATTTTTCGCTGCGTGGCCGCGTTGTTGGCAAGAACTGCAGTTACGTTAGCGCTGAGGCTTTTGCGTCCGGCGATGGCATCGGCAGTCGCGATTGCGGCTTGCTTTTGTCGGTTAATCTCGTTGGTCAAGCGGTCTTTTCTGCTACCCATAAATTTCCCTTCCTTTCATTTTGCACAAAAGCCACCTTCTCTTTTAACTAGTAAAAAAGAAGATGGCTCTTATTTTGGTTTCGGTTACGCAGGAACAGCTGCTGATGCAGTAAGGCCGATAGCTTCAGCATATTTAAGGTAAGTTTCAACGGAAGCTACAACAACGCGAGCTTCAACTGCCAAAAGTTCGATACCAACTAACGAAACGCGAGCCCAAGCATCGATAACGATACCTTTGTCAAGAATACGGTCGATAACTTCAACTAGACTGGATGATGAGTTGATTTTTTGAACAGCCATGATAACATCCTCCTACGATTTTTGTTTTGAGAAAGTATTTTTCTCTACGAAACTTATTGTAAAGTATAGATAATTTGTTGTCAACTATATTAATCAAAATAAATTAAAAAACTAGCGGACGGTGCTGAAATCCAAATCCAGTAGCGCTAGAAGATAGTTTCGGCGTTGTAGCAAATCATTATTAGCTTGCTTCCGCCGGTCGGCATCGGCATTAGCAAGCGCCAGAGCTTGGTCTACAGTCATGACTCGGCGAGTTTCCGTCAGTCCGGTAATGAAACCGGCGGTATTTTCGCGCACGCCGGAAATATAATCGGACAACTGGGTGTGTAAAGTAGCGCTCATTGTCAGCCGAGCAGACTTGTTTTTGGCTAGAACTGCATCGACCTGAGCTGTCAATGATTGTCGACTGGCTTTGGCAGCGTTGGCGGCTGTTGCGGCCTCTGAACGTCTGCTAGTCTCGTTTTCTAAACGATTTTTGCGGCTACCCATGTTATTACCTCCTAATAAATAATTTAAGCCATCCTCTTTCTGTCGAACGAAAAAGAAGATGGCTTAAAAAGTGCTGAGATAAATTTACGCAGGAACAGCTGCTGATGCAGTAAGGCCGATAGCTTCAGCATATTTAAGGTAAGTTTCAACGGAAGCTACAACAACGCGAGCTTCAACTGCCAAAAGTTCGATACCAACTAACGAAACGCGAGCCCAAGCATCGATAACGATACCTTTGTCAAGAATACGGTCGATAACTTCAACTAGACTGGATGATGAGTTGATTTTTTGAACAGCCATGATAACATCCTCCTACGATTTTTTGTTATGAGAAAGTATTTTTCTCTACGAAACTCATTGTAAAGTATAGATAAACCATTGTCAACTATAATAATCAAAAAATTATGAATAAAATTTGCGCATAAAAGTTAAAAATACTTTCGTTGGGTAAAGATATAGTGTATTATGATTAATGATTAATAGGTTCTTTCCGAAAGAGGTGGCTTGTGAGATGGATAATCTATAAAAAATATCTCTGGCTGACGTTGCAGAGTTTTTTACGTAAAGATGTCGAGAATGGTAACCGCTCGGATGAAAACAGCAAGATTGTTAAAGCTAATATCATTAACAGACTGACCGGCATTGGTTATAGTCTCGAGGAAATCAAAAAAATGACGGTTTGTGTCAGCCAAACATCGCCTGGTACCGACACGAAAGCGGTGGTTACTTCGGGCGTTAGTTATGATACGGATGATTACGCTAATCTATATATGTCGTTTGCGCAAATAGATGGCGATGAGGAAATCAAGCGCTGGGTAAATCATTGGGGACTACCAGTATTTTCGCCGGAAATAATGCCGGTAGAAAATACCGGGAATACCACCCCGCAAATGATTTTTATTAGCAACAAAAAACAGGCCGAAAAAAACGCCTATGCCAAAATCAACAAGTGGCTGATTTATAAAGCCAAGATCAGAAAAATTTTGGTATTTCATGAACTGGAAAAAGAATTGTCCCGGTTTCCAACGCCACAGGTTTTGCAAAGCAGGGAACAGGAAGCCGGCTCAACCGTACCTGGTTATGCCGATGCCGTTAATTATGTCCCGGCAGAAAGTAGTTATGTAGTATTCACGGAAAAGCTGAAACTGATGGTCGAGTTGGTCAAAACAGCGGTCGATTTGCTGATTAGTATCGAACAAACGATTGAAGCCAGTCGGATGAAAAATTCCGGCGCCGGTAATCAAGAGTTTGCGACGCTGCTGAGAACATTGTTTTCCCGTATCCTTGATATTGAGAATCAGGTTACAGATAACAAACCAACTACGGCTGTCAATCAGGCCGCTCTGGATCTGGAAATGAAGAATACAATCCTGGAGTTTTTCAACGACTTCTTTTTGATTTTCTCCAGACGGCGAAAACTGGTTTTGGATTTTGAGAAACTGACCACGAAACGCAGCGATCAGGAATATTTCGTATTTGGCTATCAATCCGAGGACTTATGGGCGGAGATGTGGGGACGAATTATCGAGGATTTCACTCAGTTTCCGGCACAAAACCGCTTTATTCGCTGTCAAAGCGAGAACTGTGGCAAATATTTTCGGGCGGGTCGAAGTGGCGCCAAATTCTGTTCAGCGCCGCCGGGAACATCATATTCATGCCTGAAAAGTCAATATGCGCTCAAGAACAAAAAATAATAATTTGTGAAAGCTGGTGGCGAAGTGAAGAAAGAGCTAAACAAAAATACGATCGATGCTGAAACAGCTAAAAAGCCTTTAGAGATATTTATGGTCGAGGACAATGCTACGGACATAAAATTAGCGGAAATTGCTTTTCGGGACACCGCTGTCAGTAACAATTTTTCGGTAGTAATGGACGGCTATGAGGCGCTGGAGTTTTTGCATCAGCGGGGAGCGTACACTACTGCTCGCAAACCGGATTTGGTATTGCTTGATTTGAACCTGCCGAAAATAAGCGGTTTGGAAGTTCTGGCAACGATGATGAACGACCCCAAGTTGAGCGATATACCAGTAGCGATTATGACAGCATCGGAATCGGATAAGGATATTCAGACTAGCACCAGCTTGAATGCCAAATTTTTTGTACAGAAGCCGGTCGATTTTGGTCGATTTATCGAAATGATCGACCGCATGAAAACTGGCGGTTTTATGCTATAAGCAAAATAAACCGAAAAGAAAACCCGCCGGGCAGATAACTGCCGGACGGGTTTTTTGGCGACTATAGACAGATTATTTTGTAGCGGCTACCAGCTGATTAAAGCTGTTCAGCGGATATTGGTCAACTTGCTTGCCGTCGTAGATCAATTTAATAACGTAGTTTTTGGAGTCGTCTTGATATAATTCAAACTCAATGTGCGCGGCATAGCCGGGCGCTTGGGCTAGCGGATGGTTCATTAGTGTCATCAGCGGTAAAATTGTCAGATCATGCCCGGAATAATACACGAGCCGGCGGTCGTTGCTATTAGCGATTCTAGCGCTGATATCGCTGCCGATTCGTTGCAACAATTCGCCACCGCAAATGGTGGATACCTTTTTGGTTTGGTACTCGTAGGCGAGCGCCCAACTGTAGAGTTTCAATATTTGGGTTTGGTCGCTATCGGTAAGGCCGGCGGGTAAGGGAATATTGTTCTTGGAGCGCACCAGCAAAACATCAGCTACGGTCATTACGTCATTTAATCCGGTTATTTTGTTGCCGAGTATTTTTGCCCAGCGGACAAAGTTAGCCTGGTTGCGCTGTTCAGTTTGTTGCCATTCGGCTTGTCCATAAACATTGTCTTTCATAATTTTCAGATAATCCGGATAGGGAGTCATAATCAAGCTGGAGTCGGCGGCGATTGTCCGTATCGGAATTGGTTGAAAGCGCTTGGGTAATGCCGCCTGACCGTCAGGCAATAACGCGCCCGAGCCCAGCGGATATAGTCCGTACAATAGGCTTTCGGCGCTCATCATCGTCCGGTTGGTATCGCTCGAATAGACGGCGACATATTTGTTGTTAAATTTTTCCGGTAGCAATTTTTGGGTTTCAATGTAATTTTTATGATAGTTGCTGCCGATATTAAACAACTGATTCATCCCGGTCGGTGTCAGCTCAGCGGCGTCGTTTTTCCAATCAATCGGCGAATTTACAATCTGGTCAAACGGTGTGCGGTCGCCATGCCGGGTGACGGCAACGACCATTACCAGCTGGTCGCTGGCAAAAGCGCTGGCAATGAACAGGTTGAAAGTGATTACAGAAATCAAAACAGCGTGGATAAACCTCTTGTGGTATAGATTGCTCATAAAGTCTCCTTTTCTACTGACAACAGAATGTGAATAGTATTGCTATTACCTATATTCGCCAACAAAGGTTAAATTCCTGCTACGAGGTTGAAAGTCTGCCCGGTAATTACCAATTTATGCGAGTTGACAAAAATCGAAATCCGACTATAATAAAATCACACTTTAGAAAAGTCGGGGTAGATATGTATATAAGACGAGCGCTCGAAAAAACAATTAGCGAGATTAATGAAACTTTTCCGGTTCTGCTGATTAGCGGTCCGCGGCAGGTAGGTAAGACGACGCTGCTAAAACAACTCGCTGGCGCCGATCGTAAATATGTTACACTAGATGATCCGTTATTGCGCGAGTTGGCAATCACTGAGCCGGAGCTGTTTTTGCAGCGGTTTTCGCCACCGGTTATTATTGATGAAATTCAATACGCACCGCAGTTGCTACCCTATATAAAAATGTACGTCGACAGCAATAAAGACAATGGCAGTTTCTGGCTGACTGGCTCGCAAATGTTTCATCTGATGAAAAATGTTAGTGAATCACTCGCCGGGCGGGTTGGGATAGTGAATCTCCTCGGTTTGTCCGGAAACGAGATTTCCGGGGTTAGCTCGGATCCTTTTGTTGTTGAACCGAAAATGCTGATGAGCAAAGTTAACGGCGCTGAACCGCTGGAGTTGCCAGCGGTGTTTACCAGAATTTTCACCGGAAGCATGCCGGCGTTATATTCTATAAAAAATATTAGCCGCGAGCTGTTCTATTCGTCTTATGTTCAAACTTATTTACAGCGCGACGTGAAAGATTTGACACAGGTGGGCGATGAGTTGACGTTCTTGAGATTTTTGACAGCCGTTGCCGCCCACACCGGGCAGGCGCTGAACTACAGTGAACTAGCAAAAGACATCGGCGTGAGTGCGCCGACCGCAAAACAATGGCTGTCGATATTGGTTTCGTCAGGCATAGTTGCGTTGATAGAACCGTATTATAACAACACTTTGAAACGGTTAATTAAATCGCCAAAAATGTATTTTCTTGACACCGGATTGTGCGCGTATTTAACAAAATGGACAACCGCCGAAGCGTTAGAAAGCGGTGCAATGTCCGGAGCGTTTTTTGAAACGTGGGTTGTCAGCGAGATAATAAAAAGTTATTATAACGCCGGTCGTCGTCCGCCGTTATACTATTACCGTGATAAGGACCAGCATGAGATAGATCTGATAATACACGAGGATAATACGCTGTATCCGATAGAAATAAAAAAAAGCGGCAATCCGGGACGAGCTGCGATAAAAAACTTTGCAGTATTAGCAACAACCGGTCAAAATATCGGCGCCGGCTGTGTAATTTGTCTGGTTAAAGATTTGTTGCCGATAGATAGGAACAATTGGCTCATTCCGGCTTGGTTGGTGTGACGTATGAGAATAGTTAGTTTAATTTTAATCGCTGTGGTGGCGTTGCTGATGACGGTCAGCATCGCATTTGCCGAGGTCCAAGAAATCAATGCGACTGGTGAATACACGATGGGCGAAAATGAAACGATACTGAATGCCAAAAAACTGGCGCTCAGTCAGGCGTTGCGTTCGGCGTCGGAACAGGCCGGGGTGCTGGTGGAGAGCTATACCAAGGTCAAAAACTATCAGGTGACGGTCGATGAAATTAACGTGTTGGCTTCGAGTGTTGTCGAAGTTCAGGATAAGAGTTATCAGGAAATCAAGCTGCCAGTCGGTATGAAAGTGGTTTGCACAATTAGAGCGAAGGTCAATACCGGCAACATTGATTTGCTGCGCAGCAAGAAAATTGACGCGCTTCAGCAAGCGGACGCATCTAAACAGTATGCCCAGACCCAGGCCGAAGTCAAGGAACTGTTTGCAGATATTGCCCAACTAAAAACCGATTTTGCGGCAGCGACCACTGCTGAACAAAAAAAAGCGGTAGTAGCAAAAATTGCCAAGTCCGAGCAGCAGGTTATCGCGCTGTCGAACAAGCAATATAATATTTCCGCGCAGGCCTGGTACAACAAAGCGCTGGAATTTTCGACGGCTGGCAACAACAATCTTTCTTTGAAATGTTTTGATAAAGCGATTAGTTTGGATGCTAATTATTATGATGCCTATATCGAACGGGCGAAAATAGAGGAATTAGCCGATGCCACTTACGAGGCGGCGACTGCAGACTATTTAAAAGCTTTGTCGATAAATCCCAAAGATAATGCGATTTGGGACAAGGTGTTGGCAAATGCCACCGACCAGCAAAAGTTGGGCTATTTTAGCCAGATGATCAAAAACGACCCGGAGAACCCGGATTTGGTTTTACAGCGGCTTTTTTTAGAGCAGTTGCTTAATCAATACGACGCGGCTGTTGCCGACTATAGCCTGCTGATTAAACTGACCAATGATGACAGATATGTTATTGGTCAAGCCGATTATGCCTGGGATAACGCCCGTTATTATGACGCGTTACAGTTGTACGGTTCGGTTTACGCGCCGCTGCAAAGTCAGGCAGTGGGCGCCGGTTCAAAAAACTATAGTGATTATTTGTTGCGCGCCCAGGCGCTGGCAAAATACGGCAAGTATGATGCCGCGGTCTATGATCTGGGGTTTGCATTGAAATTTGCGCCGGATAATGAAATGGCGTTGTCGGAATATGCACGGCTGCTAAACGACATGAGGCAATATTCTGATTCTGATGTGGTCTGTGAGCAGTTGATAAAAAATAATCCGCTGGATGTTGCGACTTACGTACTGTCGGCGCGAAACAAAGTGGCATTGGGAAAAATATCCGAAGCGGCGGTATATACAGAAAATGCGCTGTCAATCGATAACAACGCACTTAGCCTTACGGATAAAATTTGGTTGGCGGCGGGAAATGCAGCATTAAATGGTCATACCGATTTTGTGGGCTCCGTGGCTTTCAGTCCGGATGGCAGATACCTGGCAAGTGGCAGTGATGATAAAACAATTAAAATCTGGGATGTCGAAAGCCGGGCATGCGTGGCAACGTTATCAGGACACAGCGCTTATGTTAAAGTGGTGACGTTTAGCCCGAACGGCAGGTATCTGGCGAGCGGCAGCGAGGACAAAACTGTAAAAATATGGGACTTGGCAATAAAACAATGCGTCGTAACAATGACTGACCATATCGACACGGTTGATGCAGTAGCGTTCAGTCCGGATGGAAGTTATCTGGCGAGCGGCAGCTGGGATGGCACGCTAAAATTATGGAACGTCGCCGACCGGCGCTGTTTTGCAACTCTGAACGAAGATGGCGGCATCGTCACGACGCTGGCATTTGATCCGGCTGGACGGTATCTGGCGAGCGGCAGTAGCGACAAAACGATTAAACTTTGGAACATTGTTGATAATAGTTGCGCGGCAACGCTGGTTGGACACGATGATTTCATTGATGCGATTGCCTTTAGTCCGGATGGTGAATATCTCACCAGTAGCAGCGATGACAAAACGGTTAAATTGTGGAATGTTGCCGAGCGGAGTTGCCTGGCTACGCTAACCGAGCATAATGATTTTGTGGCAACTGTGGCGTTTAGTCCGGATGGGAAATATCTAGCCAGCGGCAGCCGGGATGATGTAAAAATTTGGTCGGTTGCGGAGCGAAAATGCCTAGCAACACTAACCGGCGTGTTTAGTTATTATCATTCGCTGGCATTTAGTCCGGATGGAAAATATTTGGCGAGCGGTAGCAGCCAGGAAGCAGTTATGCTTTGGGACGTATCGGCGCTGGCAGTTAATAACTGACGGAGCTGCCCGACTCAATGCGCCAAGGTGTAAAGTAGTTTATTTCTTGCAAATTTCTCCCGGTGGAACCGAGAACGTATTCCAAAAACAATTCGCGAACGGCGCCGCGAAAATCAATCATATCGGTGTTGCACAAGACGACAATGCCGGAATTAGTAGCCGGTATCAGCGAGATGACTGAACAGGTGCCGTTTAGCACGCCGTCTTTCTCGACTACAGTCTGGTTGTTAAATAGATAGCTGTTGCAACCCAAGCCGTTGTTGCCGTTCGAGAATCCCTCCGGACCGCCGTAAGTGTTAATTATTTGCGGGGTGTAAATATCAGTAATGGTACTGGAACGAAGAATTTGCTGATTGTCATAATAACCGCCATTAGTTAGCATCAGCAGCAGTTTGCTCATGTCGCTGGCGGTCGAAGCCATCGTTCCGGCCGGACCGAGCGGGTCGAAGTTGGTCATCGGCTCCGGCGTGTTCACTTTTTTGCAAAAATCAAAAGTATAGTGTTTGGCAAAATTACTGTGGGTGGAAAGATAAGCCGGATTAGTAGAATGAGTGGCAGAGTCGGACATTTTTAACGGTTTGAATAACTTGTCGGTAACTGCTTGTTCCCAAGTCGAAGAATAAGCTCCGCCGACTGCTTCGCCGGCGAGCAGAAAGCCGACATTGGAGTATTGGGCGCGGGTGCGGAAATTTGCCAGTTGCAGATATTTGGTGCGTGCCAGAATTTCAGTTTTATTGTAACCAGCTGCACTCCAGTCATCACCGTCAAAACTTTTCAAGCCGGATTGGTGACTGAGTAAATCGGCGAGTGTGGCTTGGTTCTCGACTTTAGCATCCGATAGGTCTAATTGTGGATAATAACGCTTGGCCGGAATGTTCCAATCAAGCGCGCCGCTATCAACTAAAGTCCCAGCGGTCAGCGCCAAAATAAATTTGCTGATGCTGGCCAGTTGAAAACAAGTGCGCTCGTCAACTGGTAGCTTTTTATTTATGTTGCGCAAACCGTAGCCTTTGCACAATACCAGTTTGCCGTTATCGACAACGGCAACTGCCGCGCCGGGAGTTTTGAAGTAGGCGAGGCGTGGTGAAATTTCGCTATCGAAGCGTTGCCACTTGTCGGCAACCGCTATTTCGGCGGCGCTTGTGCAAGCGCTATTAATAAATATCATCAAAGCCAATACTGGCAACAGCAAAAATAATCGCATAATAAAGCCTCCGGAGAACTGCTCTGTAAACTAATAATAGCATATTGCGGACAGCTCGCCAACAATTCTTGTTTCAAATATTGACAATTTAATTTATGTCGGTATATAATCGGATTATTGCTGATCAGATAGACTGAAGGTCATGGGATTTTTTCCTGTGGTCTTTTTTATCGGAGGCGTAAATGGATTGGACGCCGGTGCAATTGCTGTTTTATAAGTTTTTAAAAACAACAGAATCTGTGTAATTGCACAGGTGTCTGTTGTTTTGCGTTTTGGTAAGGTACCGAGGTTGAGTGTGGAGGGTGATTATGAAGCTGAGCAGAAAAATTAGACGGCAAATGTTGCGAGTGCTGCCGCAGTGGATGAAATGTTTCGCCCGGTCAGTGACGAGGGCGGGTGCCAAAGTGGCCGAAGTTGCCAGAGAGAAATGTCAGAATTTCGCCCGCTCCATTAACTCTGGACTCAGAACTCTGAACTCTGGACTAAAAGCCCACACCAAAGAATGGGCAGCGGCCGCCCTTGCCGCCGGGCTAATCGTCGCGCCTTATTCCGTGGATATAGCGGCTGGCGGCTGGCAATTGGCGGCTGTAAATGCTGCGCCGGAAGGCGGTGTAGTTGTTGGCGGGCAGGCAACGATTGCTCAATCCGGTGCAGTTACCAATATTGTGCAAAGTACGCAACGGGCGGCGATTGACTGGACAAGTTTTGACATTGCCAAGCATGAAGCAGTCAATTTTCAGCAGCCGAATTCCAGCGCTGTTGCGCTCAATAGGATATTGGGAAACAACCCGACCGCCATCTATGGGCAGCTGAACGCCAACGGGCAAGTCTATTTGTCGAATCCGAATGGAATGTTGTTCGCGCCGGGCGCGCAAATCAACGTCGCCGGACTAATCGCCACCACTTCGCACGTTGACCCATTGGCATTTATGCAAACCGGGATGATTAATACCAGCGAACGTAACGGCACAATCAATATGCAAGGCAGTATTTTTGCATCCGGTGGATTGGTGGAGATTAAGGGCGCAACCGCGATAAATGTCGGAGGTTTGATCAAAGCCACTACAATTGACGGGAGCGGCGGGGTGATTTCAGTTATCGCCGATCAAGTGAACGGTTCACTTGATATATCCAAAGCTACGCTAATCGCACGTGGCGGATTAATAGAGACTTCTGCCGCGAAAATAACCGGGCTCGATAGCGCGGTAGTCAACGCCGGAGCAGTTAGCGGAACGGGTGGAACATGGCTGATCGATCCGGCTGATTTTAATATCGGCGGAACGAGTTCTGACATGAGTGGCACCGTACTCGGAGACAATTTGAATTCGCAGAACATGGTGATTTTGAGCCAAAGCGGGACGCATGTAACCGCCGGTGCCGGAAATGTTAATGTATATGACGTTGTCAGCTGGACTACCAATAACAGTTTGACACTTTCCGCTTATAACGATGTAAATATTTTTAACAACATCATAAATACTGCCGGAGCCGGAAGCATTACACTTAAGGCGGATAATACCGGAACTGGTAGTGGCGCGATAAATTTCACCGGAGCCGGAGTTTATCTGAACACTGCCGCTACCGGTGGCAATGTTAAAATTTATTACAATCCAGTAAACTATATGGAAACGGGGCAGACAAATTACGCGCCATTTATCAGCGCAGCACCCGGACATGGAACTGTTTATATGCTGGTGAACAGTTTGGGATTGTCGGGCGATAATGCAGCTGTTAAATCACTGGCAGCGATCAGTAATACTTCGGTACTGTGGAACCAAAATTTCGCATTGGGAAAAGATATCAACGCTGCGGCAACGAGCGGCTGGAACATCAACGCCGGGGTAACTGCCGGATTTTCGCCGATGGGTAACGCGGCTATTCCGTTCACAGGTAAATTTACAGGCGGGTCTAATCTGACGGGTGGTAATAATACCCTGAGCAATTTATTCATAAACAGTACCGCAAAGTATGTCGGCTTGTTCGGTTATATTAGCGGCAGCGATGCTACAATCAGTAACCTAAATTTGACAAACGTAATAATAAGCGGCAGCAATGATCTTGAAGTTTCTATCGGCGCAATCGCCGGGCATAATAACTATACCAGTGTAATTTCTGGCATTTCGGTTAACGGGGCAACGCTAAACGGCAGTAGTACTTCCGGCGGAACGGTGTATATCGGCGGCGTGGCCGGAGAGAACAAATCCGGAACTATCAGCAACGTCACGGTAAGCGGCTCGGAAGTTAACGGTAGCAGCACCGGCACTGGCTATGTATTTGCCGGCGGAGTTGCTGGCGCCAACCGGAATAGCGCTGGGATAAACATCGCGGTCGTTGACGCTACGACAATCCGGAGTAGCAGCAATAATAGTTATGGCGTTTATGCCGGCGGTATTGCCGGCTGGAGTCAGGGGACTATGACTGGAGTGACAATCGGCAATTCGGTGGTTAATGGCGGTAATGACCAAAGCGGTATTAGCAATATTGGCGGCGTGGCCGGATATAATGCCAGCACGATTAGTGGCGCAGCGGTTAATTGCGTGACGGTTGGCGGCAGTGTAAATGCCGGAGAGCGAAATGCCGGCGGGGTAGTCGGCTACAATTATATGGGTAATGTCAGCAGTGTTACGGTCAGCGGCGGCGTAATCAATGTCGGCAGTAGCAGCGGACAGGTTGCGGTTGGCGGCATTGCCGGAAGAAACGGCACGTCCAGCTACGGGACGACATATAGTAGCGGAACGATAAGCGACGCTAACTTGAGTAATGTCAATATCAGCGGCAGCACGTCAGCCAGCACAGCCTATATCGGCGGGTTAGTTGGAATTAACGGCGCTGGGCCGGCTGAGGGTGTGCTTGGTAATTGTACAATTAGCGGCAGCAGTACTTCCGGTGTAGTCTATGCGGGCGATGTTCGTGCCGACAACCTGGCGCTGAACAATTATTATGTTACGTTAACTGCCGGAAATATAAATTTGTCCGGCGCTACCGTTTCGCTTGTTGGCACTAATGCCGCTATCCGTGCCGCGAATTTCGTGACGCTCGGAGCAACGACGATTGGTGACAGTCTGAGCGTTAACGCAAATGGCGAAGTAACGCAAACCGGTGGTGCGATTACTGCGGGTACGGCGATGATTAACGCTGGGAGCAACGCGATTACATTGACAAACGCAGCAAATGATTTTGGAGCCGTTGCCGTTACCGGTACTAGCGCGAGCATAAGAGACGGCAATGATCTGACAATCAATAACAGTACACTAAGCGGTAGTTTTTTGGCGCAAGCCGCAAACAGTCTGTTTGTCGACGGCGACATACTTGACAACCCAGGCGTCGGCGTTACTGCCACTGCCACCTTGCTTGCCGGTCGGAATGTCGTCTTGTATAGCGATTCTGACATCATATCCAGTGCCGGGCAACTGAATATCGCGCTCAATTCCGACAGCGACGCGGACAAATCCGGCGCGATAATTTTACTTGGTAGCGGCGCGCACCTTAACCGGTTAACCAGCAACGGCGGCAACATCGAACTCAAGGGATGCGGCGCCAACGGCGATGCGCAATATGCCTGGGGAAATGCGGATTACTATCTTTACCCTAACTACATCAGTGACGGTATCTATACCGGAAATGCTGTAATATCAGCCGGAGCTGGTAATGTGAAAATTTTCGGTCACGGATCGAATACGATTGGTGGCGCCGGTGTTGATTTGCGCGGCGCAACAATTGCGGTTGGCTCGGGCGGCACTATCGAAATAAACGGTGTCGGCAGCTCCAGCGCTTCGGAAAACAATCAGGGAATCGAACTATCCGGCGCAACGCTGCAAACGGCCAGCGGTGAAATCGCTTTGACCGGCGTTGCCGGAAACGGGGTTAACGTCAACGGAATTCAAATGTTGGGAACAACCAGCATTATTTCATCTAGCGGCGCGATACAGCTTTCCGGCTTGCAGGGCGCTGATTCGTCCAGTCTGGGGATTTGCGTCGGCGGCGACTCGCAACCGGTTATTGTCGGCGACGGCGGTAATCCGCTGGCGCTCTACACCGGCGACATCACGATTGCCGCTGACAAGCAATTTTTTGAAGAAAATTGCGGAACGTCGGTTAAATCAATCGGCAAGTTGACAATTAAACCATACACTTCCGGCGCCAATGTTACGGTCAGTAAAGAGGTAGTCGGTTTTATTGACACCAGTTACTTCAGCGGCAATCCAGCAGTGTATCGCCCGGGGTTTTCGGAAATAAGCATTGGCGATACGACGAACACTAATAATCTTACTGTTAACTATAATATCCCCGCCGGTAGCTCGAGGTTGTCGCTTGCAGCATCCAACAACATCACTGTGTCGGCATCGGACAACTTTTCGCAGTTGCAAAATGTTGTACAAATGACTGCTGGCAATGAGCTGAATCTGTATTACACTACTATGAATAATACTTCATTAACTGCCAATAACGTAGATGCCAGCGTTAACGGCAACTACTTTGGCACGTTAGCAATCTCGGCGCAAACTGCTACAATTAAAGATATTAACGACATCATTCTTGGTGCCAGTACTGTTGGCAGCTTAACCTTGACTGCTATTGGCGGTTCGGTAACAGTTGACGGAGCAAGTACGCTCGCCGGTACTAACAACACCATTCGCGCCAACAACGGCAATCTTAGTTTCACAACCAGCGGCAAAATAACTGTTAATAGCGGTGGTAATCTGTATCTCGCAGCAACCAGCGGAAACATTATCAATAATTCAACGTTCGGCGCGGACGCAATAACGC
The DNA here is from genome assembly GCA_037129925.1 of Bacillota bacterium. Lineage (GTDB taxonomy): Bacteria > Bacillota > Negativicutes > JBAXTZ01 > JBAXTZ01 > JBAXTZ01. The sequence continues at coordinate 32,980 of JBAXTZ010000007.1, read as the reverse complement.
TGAACAGTGGCGGTCGCTACGTACTCTGGTCGAACAAGTCGGCGGATACAACGCTGGGCGGGTTAAGTGTGGGAACTTACGGAACAACCGGAACATATTCCTCCAACCCGCCGTCGGGCACACCGTGGACAGTATCGCCGACAAACAGCGGTAACTGGATAATGTTCGCAACTGCCGGGGGAATAAACATCACTGGTTCGTTACTGGGCTTTTTTGCTGGCAGCAGTTATACGGTTAACTTACTAAGCGGCGGAACGTCGCTGGGACAGGCCTCGGTTACCGGCAACAATGTATATACAATAACATACAGCGGCACACTGTCATCACCGTTTATGGTCTATGTATATAATCTCGATTACGGCGGCAATGCGGTGGCGAGCTATCTGACCGGTAGTAGCTATGATATTAACAGAAACTATTTATATACTGATACTCCGTCATTGAGCACCTTGCGGACAATTGTCGGCAGTTATTCCGGCGGACACATGCCGTACAGTGTTACCGGCAGCAATATCAGTTTGGTGTCTGGAGTGGCGCTGAACGTCAGTGGTGATTTCACCATTGACGGCAATATCTATACCAACGCCAATAATCAGACCTATAGCGGCGCGGTGACGGCTATTTCCACGGCAACGCTGGCGGCAACCAGCAGCGGCGCTATTCACTTTATTAATAATTTGACGGCAACAGCAGCGCCGCTGAACATTATCACCACTGGCGGCGCAATAAATGTTGACGGAATAGTTAACACCACTGGACAGCTGCTGACTTTCAATGCCGGAAGTGGTCATATAACCGCAACGAATTCAGGGAATGATTTTTCAATATTAAGCCTGAGCGGCGGACAAGCAGCAATTACGGATATCAACGGATTGACACTGGCAACATCAACATTGACCGATGTAACTGATTATTTCGGCTTGACATTGACCGCAAACGGTGGCATCACACAATCCGGCGCACTCGCTATCAGCGGCAAGACAACGTTGATGGATAGCGGTAACATTATATCTCTGAATAATGTAAACAATAATTTTAACCATTTGAATCTGACGGCGGCCAGTGCTGTAATCCGCGATGCCAATGCTCTCAATCTTGCCGGCACGGATGTTGGTAGTGCTGGTTCGCTGCAAATTACAACCGGTGGTGACTTGACTCAGGGTACTAGCAGTGGTGAAAAAATTATTGGCGGCGCGGTAGCACTAATAGCCACAGGTTCAATCAACTTGCAAAGCTCGTTCAATGATTTCAACGGCATTCTCGGTTTAACCGCTGCCGCGGCGCGGGTGCGCCAGCAGGACAACAAGAATTTGACATTAGGTTCAGCAACTATTACTGGCAGCGGCGACGCCAACGGCTTGGCGATATATGCAACGATCAAAACAATCAGCCAGGCGCCCGGAACAAATCTCAATGTTACCAATTGGGCAGGGTTCAACAACCCCGCTGGTACAATATCGTTGCTTAATACAGGCAATAATTTTGGCGGTACACTTTCAGTCAGCGGCTACCCGTCCGATCAAGGACCTTTGAAAGCGGAAATTCTTGCCGCTGGTCCGGTTACACTGGGATCATGTGATATCCTGGGCAGCTTCTCGCTGACTGCCGGCGGCAATGTCAACCAGGCAGCTTCCAGCAGCCTGCACGGCGGTATTACTGTATCGGCTCCGGGATTTACAGTCGACTTGTCGCGCGCGAATTACATTGAAAACACTGTCAGCATTACCGGCGCCAGCGCTAATATTGATGCCGGTTCCTATGGTGTTGTAATTGGTAATATGCTGCTTGGCAGCGGCAACCTGACGTTGCAAAACTACGGACAAATATCGCAAACCGGGATGATAACCGCGGGCGCTGTGACCGTTGGCAATAGCGGCAGCGGCTACGGGATAAACCTAAGCGGTGCCAATGTCATCAACGGGTCAGTCAGCGCGAGCTTCAGCGGCTCCGGCAACCATGCTTTTTCGCTAAGCAACAGCTCAACCACCTCCGGTCAGGTTGCAGTCGCCGCGACCAGTGGAACATTAAGCAGTGTAGCGATAACCTATAGCAATGCCGGTTTAAATATCGCAGAAATCAGCGGGAGCAGTATTGCCAGCACCTTGAATATCCGCGCCGGCGGCGCAATAACCCAGACTGCTGCAATAACTGCCGGCAGCACGACTATCAACGCTGGTAGTAATGCGATTACCTTTGCGAACACCGGTAACGATTTTGCCATACTGGCTTTGACTGGTGACCAGACAGCGGTATCTGATAAAAACAATCTGACTTTCGGTTTGAGTAGCTTGAGCAATCTTACTGCCAGCGCCGCCAACTTTACTATCAGCGACTACCTTGCAGCAACCAGCGGAATCACGCTTAACGCTTTTGGCAGCGGCAATACCGCGGGGTATGTCACTTTTGCAAACGGTAAGACAATTGCGATTGTATCAGGCTACGCGACGTTGAGCTCTCGACCGTTAGCAAGCGTTGCAACCAGTCTTATTACCGGAGCAAGCAGAATTGTCGGCAACTACACTGTCGATGATTATATTGATTTAAATAACGTGCGCAACGACCTATCGACTTATGCCGCGTATCAGATGAATCAGGATATCGATGCCAATAGTTCGGCTGGGTTCCTTACAATCGGCGACGATAACCATAAATTCTATGGACGATTTGACGGCCAGAACAATACCATCAGCAACCTGCTGATTGACCAGACCGCCCAATATGTCGGCTTATTCGGCTATGTCGGCAGCGCCGCGACTATCAGCAGTTTGAATTTAAGCAATGCCACAATTACCGGTTATAAGGCTGGCGGAGTCGGCTATGTTGGCGGTATCGCCGGTAACAACATGGGTAAACTCAATGCCCTCAGTGTCAGCGGCGGCAATATTAGCGGTAGCGGTTCAGCCGGAACAATTTATGTCGGCGGCGTTGCCGGTCAGAATTATTCCGGAACGATTAGCGGTGCAACTGTTGGCGCGCTAACGTTAAGTGGTTCAGGTATCGCTGACAATGCTTATTTAGGCGGTGTTGTCGGTTACAATTCAGCCGGTGTGACTCCGGGAACAGGAATAGTAACCGGATTTACAGTTAGCGATGCGACGCTCGCGGTTAATAGTGGCACATTTGGCACGGCTTATGTCGGCGGCGTGGTTGGATTTCATCTCTCCGGCACTATTAGCAGCGGCTCTACAAATAGTGTTTTGCTCAACGGGAGCAATCTTTTGTCCGGAAACGCGTATGTCGGTGGTATTGCAGGATGTAACTACAGCACAATCCGGAATGTTTCACTCAGCAATGCGCGATTAAGCGGCAGCAGTAGCACCGGTGATGTATTTGTCGGCGGAGTAGCTGGTTATAATTATTCCGTCCAAATCAGCGATGTCGAAGTAGACAGCACCACTCTCAGTGGCAGCAATGTTTCGTGGGGTAAGGTTTATGTCGGCGGCGCGGCGGGAGACAACATTGGACAGATAAGTGCTGTGCGGCTAAGCGCTGATACAATCAACGGTAGTAGTACGCACAGTAGAATTTATGTTGGCGGCGTGGTTGGGCGAAACATGAATATCGTTGGTGTTGCGGCATCAATTAGTAACGTCACGCTAAACAGTGTGTCTTTAAATGGCACCACTGTTTCAAAAGATGCCAATGTTTCAAGCGGGATGGTTAGTGTCGGCAGTGTCGCCGGAGAAAACAACTCTAGCGTGATTAACGGCGCAACCCTCAGCGGGATGACTGTAACTGGCAGAAGTACCAACGGAACGATAAATTCGGGTGGGGTTGCGGGAGACAATACCGGCACAATTCAGAGCGTTACATTAGTTTCCTCGACAATAAGTGCCGACAATTTATCGACAGGCGCCGTAAACGTCGGCGGCGTGGCCGGAGCGAGTCACGGCACGCTTAGCGGAGCGACAATTAACGGAGTTACGGTCGTCGGTAACAGTACCAGCGGAGCTGTTTTTGTCGGCGGCGCTATGGGGTATAATCGCGGCTTAATCGATAGTGTATCCATCAGTAACGGGATGATAAGCGGCAGTAATGTTTCGGTGAGCGCGGTCTCTGTGGGTGGCGTGGTTGGTTACGGCGATTATAGTACTATCAGCAATACTACGCTAACAAATGAAACGATTACCGGAAATTCTACCAGCGGATATACCTATGTTGGCGGCGCGGCCGGACAAAACCGAACAGGCACAATCACTGGCGTAATACTGAACGACTGCACTATCAGCGGTTACAACATTTCTAGTGGTGCAGTCTATGTTGGTGGAGTGGCGGGATTTGTTTCCGGCGCTGGCGCATCACTCGGAAATGTTTCATTGAACAATGCGACAATTAGCGGAGACTGTGTTTCGCGGGGCTATGTTTCCATCGGTGGAATTGTTGCGGTGAACTATTCGACAATCGGGTCTGTCACTGTCAATAACAGCGCACTCAACGCAAGCAATTCGGATGGCGATGTAGCGTTAGGCGGTGTCGCTGGAGTGAATTATGGCACGATCAACGGAGCCGTTGTGCTAAACGATGATACACTATCTGGCAGCAGTACTTCTGGCGCAGTCTATACGGGCGATGTCCGAGGCGACGGTCAGGAGTTGAACAATTATTATGTTACGCTAACTGCCGGGAATATTAATATGTCGGGCGCTACAGTATCACTCAACGGCACGAATGCCGCTATCCGTGCCGCGAATTCCGTAACGCTCAGAGCAATCACCGCAAATCAACTTTCTGTCAGCACGATAGACGGCGATATACTTCAAGCGGCGGGTACGGCGGCGGCTGTTAAAATAGCAGTCTCTGGTGTAGCAACCTTTAATGTCGGCGGTTCAGAACACAATCTAAATGTCGGTTGGTATCAAGGATCGATTGACGCGCCCACAGATGCTAATGATTTCGGAATTATCCAGGATACACTTACTTTTACCGGAATCGGTGTTCATAATGTTACTTATTCCAACATAGCGGTTGGTCGGGTAGCTCCGAATATTGACTATACATCCGGAGGCGGAACAAAAGGAACTGAATTGCTGATTCCGTTTATTGAAACTGATTATTATATTCACGGCAACGCCCATCAGTCACTGGCAGAAGATTTCAATACCGGAGCGGCAGCGATCAACAAGAATGTCCGGCAGGATCAGCAGGGATTCAAGTTTCACAATCTCACAATAAATGCCGGAAATGGCTGGATATATCTGGATACTTATGCCAATAACGAAGTATCTGGTGTATTTAGTATGACCGCGGCGGGAGCGGACTTCAGCGCCGGAGGCTCTTTGGTGCTCGGCGGAACAACTATTGGCGACAGTTTAAGTGTAACCGCTACCGGAGCAGTAACGCAAAGCGGAGCGATAACTGTAGGCGGCGCAGCAGTAATCAATGCCGGCAATAACGCAATAACACTGAACAACGCAGCGAATAATTTTGGTACAGTGAGCGTGACTGGCGGCGCGAGTTCGCTGGTTGATGTTGACAGCATCGAGTTTGGGAATTCAACAATCAGCGCTGGTGGAATAACGGTGATAGCCGGAGGAAGCATCGGGCAGAACGAGGGAACAACTTTAACCGTTAACGGCGACGTGGTACTCCGTACTGACAGTGGCGGAGCAGGCACAGGAACTGTGGCATCAGGAATAACAATCAACTTGGTTGATCCGGCATCAACAGCAAAAATCTACTACAATCCGACAGACTATCTTAATCCGACAGATTTCGTCAATATCACCGGCGGCAATAAAACGGGATACATGCTGATAAACGAACTGGGGCTGTCCGGCGATGCCGCGACGGCGAAATCGCTGGCAGCGGTCAGTAATTCATCCGGATTATGGAACAACAATTATGCGTTCGGAAAAGACATCGACGCAACGGCGACCAGCGGCTGGAACATAGACATCAGCAGCGGAACTCCGGTAGCTGCCGGATTCAAACCGATAGGTAACGGGACAGCTCATTTTACCGGTAAATTCGACGGATTTGGTAACACACTTAGCAACTTGTACATTAACAGCATCAGGATCTGGCCGCCGGTATGGCCGGAAGCCATGCAGTATGTGGGAATGTTTGGCTACATCGGCGCAAATGGCGCAATTGGCAACCTGGAAGTCCGGGGCGTCAGAGTGAGTTCAAGCAATATCGGCTATGTCGGCGGGCTCGCCGGATACAATGAAGGAGCGATTAGAAACGTTACCCTGTCAAACGGAATGCTGAGTGGAACAACGGTAAATGGCGGAATAGCCGGATACAACAGCGGAGTAATCAGCGAGGCAACAATCAGCGGCGGCACAATAGGCGGCAATAGAAACGGTGTAACCGTCGGCGGCGTAGCCGGTGATAATTATGGAACCATCAGCAATAGCATAGTGGAAGGCGTGACAATAAACAGCGTGAACACTTCCGGACCGGGCGAAGTATATGCCGGCGGCGTTGTCGGGCATAACTATCAAGGCACAATAAACGGCGTCACAGTCAACAGCACTTTAGTTAGCGGTCGCAGCTCTGCAACCGCAATTGACGGGCAGTCAGCTACAGCGGCTACCATTAATGTCGGCGGAGTTGCTGGGTATAACCAGGGAGAAATAACCGGTGTTACATTCAGTAGCGTGACAATCAGTGGTAGCAACACTGCAACCGGTACACTTTACTACCCCGGTAGCCATGTAACAACCGGAACAATAAACGCCGGTGGCGTGGCAGGACAAAGCACCGGCGAAATCAATGGTGTTATATCGGTCAATACGATGGTTAGCGGTAGCAATGCTACGACTGGTACCGATGGTTCATCCGGGAGCCTCAATGCTGGCGGCGTAGCCGGACAAAACTCAGGAATAATCGGCAGCATCACATTGAGCGGCGGAACGATTAGCAACAGTGGTAGTATGACCGGTTCACGTATTTCACTCGGTACAGCCAGTGTCGGCGGCGCAGCCGGAAAAAACACTTCCGGCACAATCAGCGGCGTTGTAATAAGTGGCGTTGCGATTAATGGCGCTGGGGTAAATAGCAACAACTATGATGCACACGGTTCGGTTTATGCCGGCGGTGTCGCGGGAAGTAACGGAACAGCCAGCGGTGGAGGCGCATCGATCAGCAATGTTACGATCAGCGGCGGGACGATACTGGGAACGGGCGGAATACACGATATTTATGTTGGCGGCGTGGCCGGATATAATTACGGCGCAACCAGCAATATTGAGATAACCGGTGCAACGATAGGTGGGAATAGTTTGAATGGCAGCATTTGTGCCGGTGGTATGGCTGGGAAAAACATTGGTTCGATCAATACTGCAATGATAACCGGCGGGACAATTAGCAGCAACGGCAACGCGGGATCTTATGCGGATACCGGTGGTGCAGCCGGGTATAACAACGGTTTAATAAGCGGTATAGAAATCACCGGCGTAACAATTAGTGGTGCAGCGTGGAGTTCTTATGTAGATGTCGGAGGAGCGATCGGAGAAGGCGGCGGAACGCTCAGCGGAGTTGTGATAAGTGGTGTAACGCTAAGCGGCAACAGCAGTAGCGGTGCTGTTTATGTCGGCGGCGGAATGGGATCGGACGGGTCGAGCGCCAGCGGCGTGATAGTCAGCGGTGTGACGATAACCGGCAACAGTAGCAGCAGCGACGTTTATGTTGGCGGCGGAATGGGACTAAAGGGATTCGGTACAAACGGAGTTGTAACGGTCACTAATGCCACGATAAGAGGAAACAGTACCAGCGGAACAGTCTATGCCGGAGGAATGGCCGGGAAAAACAACGGTGGGACACTTAGCGGCTTTGAGATTAACGGCGGAACAGTGAGCGGAAACAGTGTTTCCGGACAGTATGCTGATGTCGGCGGAATTGCCGGATACAACAGCGGGACGATAAGTAACGATACTATTAGTAATATAACAATCAGCGGCAGCAACATTAGCGGCTATTATGTCGATGTCGGTGGAGTAACGGGTTGGAACGAGGGAGGTACTGCCACCATTAGTGGTGTTACGTTAAATAGCGTAGCGATGAGCGCCAGCAGCCGGAGCAGCGACATATTTGCCGGTGGAATTGCCGGATATCACGGCTACCCCAACTACGCGGGGGCGCTGATCGATAACGTAACGATTAACGGAGCAACGATAAGCGTTAACAGTACGGCGGGTGAAGTTAATATCGGCGGAATAGTGGCACGATCGACGAACGGAGCCATTGAGGGCGGAGTAATCAATGACGTAACGATTAACGGCAGCAGCAGCAGCGGAGAAGTCAAGATTGGTGGCGTGGTTGGTTGGGCGTATCAGGGAACTATCGTAGCGGTCACGCTAAGCGGAACCACGCTAAACGGCGGAAGCGGCGCCGGTCTTGTACGTGTCGGCGATGTCCAGGGCGATGCGCAAGGTCTCAACAATGTATATACAGTTCTCATCGCAGGCAGTATCGGGCTGTCGGACAATACTGTTTCGCTCAGCGGAACAAACGCCACGATAAACGCCGCCGGCTCGGTGGTGCTGGGAGCGGTTAAAACTAACACGCTGTCGGTCAGTACGACTGACGGAGATATATTGCAGTCGCCGCAGGCAGCAGCAGACTCGAAAATTGTTGTCACTGGCACTGCTACTTTCAGTGTCGGCGGTTCAGCGCGCAACTTAAATGTCGGTTGGTATTCAGGTTTGGAAACCGATCCGACCGATGCCAATAATTTTGGTATAAACGAAAACAGCATTACTTTTACCGGAACGGGTGCACATAATGTTACCTATTCCAATATCGCTGTCGGCAGAGTAGTGCCGGACATCGACTACACTTCCGGTGGCGGGACAAAAGGTAATGAACTGCTGATACCGGTTGTCGGACGGGAGTATTTTATTCACGGCAATGAACATCAGTCGTTGGCGGAAGATTTCAATACCGGGGCAGACGCTATCAACAAAAACGTCCGACAGGATCAGCAGGGATTCAAATTCCACAATCTGACGATAAATGCCGGCACCGGCTGGATCTATCTGAATACCTATGCTAACAACGAAGTGGCCGGGGCATTGAGTATGACGGCGGCCGGTGCGGATATTACTGTAGGCGGCGCGCTTGCTTTCGCGGCCAGCAGGATAAGCAACGACATGAATATTGTCGCTAACGGCGCGGTGACGCAGAACACGGCGATAACAGCTGGTGCGATGATTGTCAATGCCGGTCACAACGCGATAACGCTTGCTAACGCCGGAAATGATTTTGATGCGCTGAGATTGACGGGCGGAGCAGCCGCAGTTGTGGATAAAGATGATTTGACATTCGGCGCGGTTAACCTCGCTTCGTTGAATGTTACAACAACAGACGGTGATATCCTTCAAGCCGAAGGGACGGCTGCAGTTGTAAAAATGATCATCTCTGGTGTAGCAACCTTTAATGTTGGTGGTTCCGGGCACAGCTTAAACGTCGGGTGGTATAAAGGACATATCGACAGTCCGACTGATGCCAACGATTTCGGTATAAGCAAAAACAGAATAAATTTCAGCGGAGCCGGTGTGCACGATGTCACCTACTCGAATATCGCTCAAGGGCGAGTTGCGCCGAACATAAGTTATGGTCCCGGAACCAGGGGAACGGAAACTCTGATACCGTTGACCTTTGTTGATTACTATATTCACGGCAACGCCCATCAGTCACTGGCAGAAGATTTCAACACCGGAGCGGCAGCGATCAACAAGAATGTCCGGCAGGATCAGCAGGGATTCAAGTTTCACAATCTCACAATAAATGCCGGAAATGGCTGGATATATCTGGATACTTATGCCAATAACGAAGTATCTGGTGTATTTAGTATGACCGCGGCGGGAGCGGACTTCAGCGCCGGAGGCTCTTTGGTGCTCGGCGGAACAACTATTGGCGACAGTTTAAGTGTAACCGCTACCGGAGCAGTAACGCAAAGCGGAGCGATAACTGTAGGCGGCGCAGCAGTAATCAATGCCGGCAATAACGCAATAACACTGAACAACGCAGCGAATAATTTTGGTACAGTGAGCGTGACTGGCGGCGCGAGTTCGCTGGTTGATGTTGACAGCATCGAGTTTGGGAATTCAACAATCAGCGCTGGTGGAATAACGGTGATAGCCGGAGGAAGCATCGGGCAGAACGAGGGAACAACTTTAACCGTTAACGGCGACGTGGTACTCCGTACTGACAGTGGCGGAGCAGGCACAGGAACTGTGGCATCAGGAATAACAATCAACTTGGTTGATCCGGCATCAACAGCAAAAATCTACTACAATCCGACAGACTATCTTAATCCGACAGATTTCGTCAATATCACCGGCGGCAATAAAACGGGATACATGCTGATAAACGAACTGGGGCTGTCCGGCGATGCCGCGACGGCGAAATCGCTGGCAGCGGTCAGTAATTCATCCGGATTATGGAACAACAATTATGCGTTCGGAAAAGACATCGACGCAACGGCGACCAGCGGCTGGAACATAGACATCAGCAGCGGAACTCCGGTAGCTGCCGGATTCAAACCGATAGGTAACGGGACAGCTCATTTTACCGGTAAATTCGACGGATTTGGTAACACACTTAGCAACTTGTACATTAACAGCATCAGGATCTGGCCGCCGGTATGGCCGGAAGCCATGCAGTATGTGGGAATGTTTGGCTACATCGGCGCAAATGGCGCAATTGGCAACCTGGAAGTCCGGGGCGTCAGAGTGAGTTCAAGCAATATCGGCTATGTCGGCGGGCTCGCCGGATACAATGAAGGAGCGATTAGAAACGTTACCCTGTCAAACGGAATGCTGAGTGGAACAACGGTAAATGGCGGAATAGCCGGATACAACAGCGGAGTAATCAGCGAGGCAACAATCAGCGGCGGCACAATAGGCGGCAATAGAAACGGTGTAACCGTCGGCGGCGTAGCCGGTGATAATTATGGAACCATCAGCAATAGCATAGTGGAAGGCGTGACAATAAACAGCGTGAACACTTCCGGACCGGGCGAAGTATATGCCGGCGGCGTTGTCGGGCATAACTATCAAGGCACAATAAACGGCGTCACAGTCAACAGCACTTTAGTTAGCGGTCGCAGCTCTGCAACCGCAATTGACGGGCAGTCAGCTACAGCGGCTACCATTAATGTCGGCGGAGTTGCTGGGTATAACCAGGGAGAAATAACCGGTGTTACATTCAGTAGCGTGACAATCAGTGGTAGCAACACTGCAACCGGTACACTTTACTACCCCGGTAGCCATGTAACAACCGGAACAATAAACGCCGGTGGCGTGGCAGGACAAAGCACCGGCGAAATCAATGGTGTTATATCGGTCAATACGATGGTTAGCGGTAGCAATGCTACGACTGGTACCGATGGTTCATCCGGGAGCCTCAATGCTGGCGGCGTAGCCGGACAAAACTCAGGAATAATCGGCAGCATCACATTGAGCGGCGGAACGATTAGCAACAGTGGTAGTATGACCGGTTCACGTATTTCACTCGGTACAGCCAGTGTCGGCGGCGCAGCCGGAAAAAACACTTCCGGCACAATCAGCGGCGTTGTAATAAGTGGCGTTGCGATTAATGGCGCTGGGGTAAATAGCAACAACTATGATGCACACGGTTCGGTTTATGCCGGCGGTGTCGCGGGAAGTAACGGAACAGCCAGCGGTGGAGGCGCATCGATCAGCAATGTTACGATCAGCGGCGGGACGATACTGGGAACGGGCGGAATACACGATATTTATGTTGGCGGCGTGGCCGGATATAATTACGGCGCAACCAGCAATATTGAGATAACCGGTGCAACGATAGGTGGGAATAGTTTGAATGGCAGCATTTGTGCCGGTGGTATGGCTGGGAAAAACATTGGTTCGATCAATACTGCAATGATAACCGGCGGGACAATTAGCAGCAACGGCAACGCGGGATCTTATGCGGATACCGGTGGTGCAGCCGGGTATAACAACGGTTTAATAAGCGGTATAGAAATCACCGGCGTAACAATTAGTGGTGCAGCGTGGAGTTCTTATGTAGATGTCGGAGGAGCGATCGGAGAAGGCGGCGGAACGCTCAGCGGAGTTGTGATAAGTGGTGTAACGCTAAGCGGCAACAGCAGTAGCGGTGCTGTTTATGTCGGCGGCGGAATGGGATCGGACGGGTCGAGCGCCAGCGGCGTGATAGTCAGCGGTGTGACGATAACCGGCAACAGTAGCAGCAGCGACGTTTATGTTGGCGGCGGAATGGGACTAAAGGGATTCGGTACAAACGGAGTTGTAACGGTCACTAATGCCACGATAAGAGGAAACAGTACCAGCGGAACAGTCTATGCCGGAGGAATGGCCGGGAAAAACAACGGTGGGACACTTAGCGGCTTTGAGATTAACGGCGGAACAGTGAGCGGAAACAGTGTTTCCGGACAGTATGCTGATGTCGGCGGAATTGCCGGATACAACAGCGGGACGATAAGTAACGATACTATTAGTAATATAACAATCAGCGGCAGCAACATTAGCGGCTATTATGTCGATGTCGGTGGAGTAACGGGTTGGAACGAGGGAGGTACTGCCACCATTAGTGGTGTTACGTTAAATAGCGTAGCGATGAGCGCCAGCAGCCGGAGCAGCGACATATTTGCCGGTGGAATTGCCGGATATCACGGCTACCCCAACTACGCGGGGGCGCTGATCGATAACGTAACGATTAACGGAGCAACGATAAGCGTTAACAGTACGGCGGGTGAAGTTAATATCGGCGGAATAGTGGCACGATCGACGAACGGAGCCATTGAGGGCGGAGTAATCAATGACGTAACGATTAACGGCAGCAGCAGCAGCGGAGAAGTCAAGATTGGTGGCGTGGTTGGTTGGGCGTATCAGGGAACTATCGTAGCGGTCACGCTAAGCGGAACCACGCTAAACGGCGGAAGCGGCGCCGGTCTTGTACGTGTCGGCGATGTCCAGGGCGATGCGCAAGGTCTCAACAATGTATATACAGTTCTCATCGCAGGCAGTATCGGGCTGTCGGACAATACTGTTTCGCTCAGCGGAACAAACGCCACGATAAACGCCGCCGGCTCGGTGGTGCTGGGAGCGGTTACAACTAACACGCTGTCGGTCAGTGCGACTGACGGAGATATATTGCAGTCGCCGCAGGCAGCAGCGAACTCGAAAATTGTTGTCAGTGGTACTGCCACCTTCAACGTTGGCGGCGCGGCGCGTAGCTTCAACCTCGGCTGGTATACCGGTAATGTGTTACAACCAGCAGCGGCTAATGATTTCGGTATCAATGCGAGCCGGATAACTTTTACAGGTGCGGGCGTTCATAATTTGACCTATTCCAATATCGCGGTCGGCAGAGTTGCTCCGGTCATAAGTTACAGCTCTGGCGGTGGAACGAAAGGTGTGGAAACAATAATTCCGCCATTTTCTAACGGTGTTTTGCAGGAGATTGAGGCGGCGCGACAGGCGGCGATAAACGGTGCAGCCGCAGTTGCTGGTGCTGCCAATGGGGAAGCTAATCAAAAACAAGCGCAAAATGCCCGTGCGGGTGTGGTTGTAGCGAACGGTCTTCCAAAAGGCAATATAGATCCGGGGCTTGCAGGTCTGGTAGATTTTGTTGACGGAGCGGGCGCCAATCCAAATCTTAATCCAAAGCCAGAACATGATTCGGAAGAAGATCTCCCGGTCAAGTAATTTTTCCGAAAATGAAAAGCCTCAGAGCGTCAAGGAACCTATTCTTGAAACTTGGAGGCTTTTTGTTTTCATTGCGAAAGTTGATGCTAAATAATTATTTTCAGTATGCAGGAAAAGAAGACTTTTTGTCGAAATAATAAAAAGAATGGATAGAGTTAGTTTTTGGAGGAGAGAATGAGTAAGAAAATCGCATTTTTGGTACCATTCGTCTTGGTGGTCGTGCTGGCTTTGATGTTGCTGGTCAGCTCCGGATGCGGCAATAAATCGACGCCGCCCCCGGATGACATGAACAAAGAAGTTCATTTGACCTGGATTTGTGTGGGCGACGCGCCCAAGGATTTACCTAAAGTTATGGAAGCGGTCAACAAATATACCAAGGAAAAAATCAATGCGACAGTCGAGTTGAAATACATAACTTGGGCTGATTATCAAAGCAAAATGAATGCTGCAGTGTCAGCCGGTGACGACTACGATTTGTGTTTTACTTCCAATTGGACCTTTGACTATCAGCGGTATGCTCGCCAAGGTGTGTTTTACCCGCTGAACGATTTGACAGAAAAATATGGCGGTGACTTGAAGAAAACAATTGACATCATGCCTAGGTTGATAGATTCGGCGAAAATTGACGGTAATATTTTTGCCATGCCGGTGTACACCTATCCGCTACAGCAAGGCTGGTATTACAATAAAAATATTGTCGGGAAATACAACTTTGATCTGGCTGGTGTAACAAAAATCGAAGACTTGTTCCCGCTGTTTGACAAGGTTAAACAAGATAATCCGGGAATAATTTGCATTGCTGATTTCGGTACGCTGGATGGCAGTGATAAATATGACTGGATGTTGAGCAATGGGTTGCCGTGCGCGGTAAAACTCAATGATGCCAGCTGCAAGGTGATAAATCCTTATGAAGACCAGGAGTATATTAAAATCCTCAAGAATAAACGCGAAGTGTATCTAAAAGGCTATACTTATAAAGATGTCGTAAATAATAATAAAGATCAAGATTTCAAAGCCGGTAAAGTCCTGGCGTTTGTCGGTAACTATACGCCAAGTTCACAAATCGACAGCAATCGCGGCAGTAATGTACCGATACTTGTCTATCCGGCTTATCCACGACCGGTAAGTGTAAATATGGCTTTTGGCGCAATGATGGCGATTAACAATAGTAGTAAAAATCCGGAGCGCGCCTACAAATTTATGTCAATGCTCTACACCGACAGCAAACTGCGAAATATGCTCGGTTTCGGTATCGAGGGGATTCACTACCAAAAAGTCGCGGGCAAAGAAAATGTGATCAAGCAATTGCCGGCACATGCCGACTACGAAGTTCCGGACTGGCTATTTGGCAATCGGTTGATAACCTATACTTTAGACAGTGAACCGGAAAACAAATGGGAGCAGTACAAAAAAGCCTCGGACATTATGATTTGGTCGCCGTTGTTCGGGTTCAATGCCGACATTTCGCCGGTGCAAAACGAGATTACGGCGATGACTAATGTAGTCGCCAAGTATCGGGACATTCTTCGGAACGGAGCCGGCGATACCGATGCGCTGCTAACCAAAATCAACACCGAGTTACGCGCCGCCGGAATGGATAAATTCATCGCCGAGTTACAAAAACAAATCGATACATGGAAGGCAACCGGCAAAAACTGAACACAAAAAATAATATCATCGCAAGGAGAGTTATGAAAACACGAAATGCAAAATTGGTCGCGGTATTGTTGATTATTTGCCTAGCGCTAGGACTTAGCGGCTGTGGCAAACCGGCAGTCGATCAAAGCAAAGAAGTCAATCTGGTCTGGTGGGTGTACGGCGATAAGCCTAAAGATGCCGATCTGGTGGTCGCAGAAATTAACAAGTATATCAAGCCGAAAATTAATGCCACCGTGGATATTCAGTGGACATCTTACGATGGAACGGTGTTTACGAACAAGATGAACTTGCTCAGTTCGGCAGGCGACAAATATGATTTGGTGTTTACAGCTTCCTGGGTCAATAGTTTCCAGTTGGGCGCGCAAAAAGGCTTCTTTATGCCGTTGGATGACTTGTTGGCGAAATACGGGCAGGGAGTTAAGAAAGCCGTTGATCCAATGTTTTGGGATGGTACTATTATCAAGGGCAATCATTATGCCGTACCGACCAATAAGGAAGTTGCTGTCGAAGCCCGCTATTCATTCAATATGAATTTGTTAAAAAAGGCCGGTATGGATAGTTCGGTGTTTAAGACGATTAAATCGTTGGCGGATTTGGAACCGATTTTTGCCAAAATGCACAAAGCTGATCCCAATGTCTATTGCTACAGCAACTGGGATAAATTCCGTGAATACGACATTATTATTGACTATAACATTCCCGGCGCCGTCCGCGTCGATGACCCGAATTGCCGGGTAATCAACCAGTTTGAAGATGCGCCGTTTATAGCGGTGCTCAAGCAGATGCGCAAGTTTTATCAGGAAGGGTATGTCAGCAAGTCTGAAAAAGACGCACCGTTGCAATTGTTTACCCAGGGCAAGTTATTGTGCGCGGCATTTGACAACAATCCCTACATCGACCTTGAGCGGTCGCGCGATTTAGGTTTTCCAATCGAGTCGGCACCGGCTTATCCGCCTATTGCCACGGTAAATTCAGTTGCCGGCGCGATGACGGCGATATCGGCAACTTCGGAAAATCCGGAACGGGCGATGGCGTTGCTGAATTTGGTCAATACCGATCCGGTGCTACGCAATATGTTTAGCTATGGCGTTGAAGGTGTGCATTTCAATAAAGTCGGCGCAACGGAAATCGAATTTACGGCGCGGCATGGCGATTATTCGCCGCCGCATTGGCTGTTTGGCAACTTCTTTATCCTGTATACTGTCAAGGGCGACCCGGCGGACAAGTGGGAAAAATTCCGCGAGTTCAACGCCAGTGTAAAAAAATCGCCGATTTTCGGCTTCTTCTTTGACGGCGAACCGGTGCGCAGTGAATTGTCGGCGCTACAAAACATCGGCAATGAATTTGCCCCGACGTTATTCCGGGGGTCAGTCGACGTGGACGAAGCGGTGCGGAACTTTGCCGACAAAGCCAAAGGCGCCGGTTTGGACAAGGTGCTCGCCGAAATGCAAAAACAAATTGATGCCTGGCGGGCGGCAAAATGAAAAACTATCAATTCCCGGAAAATTTCTGGTGGGGTAGCGCCAGTTCAGCGACTCAAACCGAGGGTGCCGCTCATCAGGGCGGCAAGGCTGAAAACACTTGGGACTACTGGTTTAGTAAAGAACCGTATCGGTTTTATGACGAAATCGGCCCGGAAATCGCCAGCAGTTTTTACGACAACTACGCAGATGATATTAAACTTATGAAAGCTATCGGCCACAATTCTTATCGCACTTCAATTGCTTGGGCGCGGCTTATTCCCGACGGCGTTGGCGCTGTCAATCCGGAAGCGGTAGAATTCTATAATGGAATCATCAATGAAATGATTAAAAACGGCATTGAGCCGTTCATTAATCTATTTCATTTTGACTTGCCGCTGGCGGAATTTACCAAAGGCGGTTGGGAAAGCCGCGAAGTGGTCGAAGATTACGCGTTGTTTGCCAAAACCTGTTTTGAATTATTTGGCGACCGGGTAAAATATTGGTTTAGCCATAATGAACCGATAATAAATGTTGTCTGCGGTTATCTGGATGATTATCATTTCCCGAATGTCGTGGATTGTAATCGGGCGATGACGGTCATGCACAACCTTAATGTTTCCACGGCGCGGGCGGTCGAGGAATATCGGGCGCTCCGGCTCGACGGACAAATCGGTGTAATCCTCAATCTCAGTCCTCATTATCCGCGCAGTCAAAACCCGGCCGATGTCCGGGCGGCGAAGATTGCCGAGCTGTTTCATTCGCACAGTTTTCTGAAACCGGCAGTCAAAGGCGAGTATCCGGCTGAATTGCTGGAGCTGTTGCGAGAATACAATATCCTGCCGGAAATGACGGCGAACGATCTGGCGATTATTCGCGACAACACCGTCGATTTACTGGGCGTAAATTACTATATGCCCTACCGCTTCAAAGCCAAAGAATACCTGCCGCATCCGGATAGCCCGTTTAAGCCCGGTCACTTATATGATCATTACGAAATGCCCGGTCGGCTGATGAATCCTTATCGTGGTTGGGAAATTCATTACCAGGGCATCTACGATCTGTCGATATTTATCCGCGATCACTATGGAAATATCCCGTTTTTCATTTCCGAAAACGGTATGGGCGTGGAAAATGAGGCCCGTTTCCTAAAAGACGGCATGATTGAAGACGACTATCGAATCGAATTTGTCAGCCGCCATCTGAAATATCTACATCAGGCAATTCAAGAAGGCTGTAACTGTAAGGGCTACCACATGTGGACATTCATCGACTGCTGGTCGTGGTGCAACGCCTACAAAAACCGCTACGGCTTCTACAGCCTGGACCTAAAAACACAGCAGCGGTCAGTGAAAAAAAGCGGACTGTGGTACAAAACCGTAGCCGAAAATAACGGTTTCTAATACTCGACTCTACTCGACAACTAATCTCTACTTGATTACTTGACAACTCGCTCTACTCGACAACTCCGGCTACTTGGCAACTCTGGCAACTTTCCTGACGTTGTAGCCCAGCTCATCGTACGGTTGTAGTTGCTCCAACCACTTGGTTTCGAGTGCTTTGAGCGCGGCTTTTTTGTCGAACGCCGGGTCGCGATTTTCCGGGAGCCGTTCCAGCACTTCGAATTCGAACGCAGCTTCGCCGTAGCTGTTCCAGTCGGCTTGTAAGGCTTTGTTCATGTGTCCGCCCATTTGCAGTTGAAAACGTTTGCCGTTGATGGTCTTCAAATCGGTGGCAGTTACTACTAAGTTTTTTTTAGCAACAGTGTTGTGAATTCGGTAGATACCGGCTTCCAGCGCTGTTTCTTTATATTCGCGGGTTAGTTCTTTTTTTCGGTTCATGGTTGATTTGTTTTCTCCAGTTTCATTTTGTTGGTCGTGTTGTTTTAGCCAATACTGGCTACCGTCAGCCAGGCGGTCGAGAAAGCCGTATTCGATCAGGTAGCGGCGGATGGTGGCGTAGTCCGGGTGGGCGGTCTTAATCAGCTCGTTTATTTCTTTTTCGCTGTAATTTCGCCCGCTCGCAAAGCGGAGCGCCAATTGCCGCAGTACGATCAGTTTGGCGTTTTCTTTCATCGAAAAAGTTGTCAACCGTCCGGTTGCGCCGTCCGGGAAATAAGTTTTCAATATTTTGGTTGCCTCGGCATCGGTGGTGTAGTAGCGGTCATCGATTTGGGTAGCGGTGCGGTGCGGGCTTATTAGCGCCGGTTTGCCGCTCTGCTCATTGAGCAGTTCCATCAGCGCTAAAAACAACTTCGCCTGACGTTCTTTTTCGCGGAAAGCGAAGCGATGATTGCGGATGGTCGAACTACTGCCAATGCCCAGTTGGCGCTGAATTTCCGCATCTGTTGCGCCTTGGTAGAATAGTTTCAACAGATTATTCTGGTGGTCAGACAAACCGGTAGTTTTTTTGTCGGCGGCAATCAGATAGTCGAAAACCGAACCGTGTTCCAGTTCGATATGCAGTTTCACGAACCGTCCTGCTTCATATAGATTTGCAGCGTGCGGATAAATTCGCCCCTTTTCAAAAACTTCGCCGCATAACAGGCAAGTAAAGCAATCCGCTTTCTCGCTAAAGCCATTTTTAATTTCGGTCAGTGTCGCATCCAAAAATTGTTCTTTTAACAAAATCATAAACATTACTCACTTTCGTCTATAAATATATAGACATTGTAGCATAATAATCAAAAAATGCAACCGCTGGTCAATAAGTGGCAATGGTTTTTTGAAATATTTTTAAAAACTTTTTTCAAGTGTGCAGGAAAAAAATACTTTTTGTCGAAATAATAACCTTAAACTCGGAGAGAGTAAAATTTTTGGAGGAGTCTATGAGTAAGAAGTTCAGGTTCTTGAGCCTAATGCTGGTAGTGGCGCTATGCGCGTCGCTGTTCGCCGGATGTGGCGACACAAAATCGGCGGGAGGCAAAACGATCGTGGTGTGGTCGCATTTGCAAGACGAAGAAGTCGGCTTTGTGCGGACAAAAGCCGAAGAATGGGCAAAGAAAACCGGTAACACGGTCAAGGTTATCCGCGACAACTCAGAATTCGCGGCATTGGTTGCCGCCGCCAAAAGTCCCGTCGGACCGGACGTGGTCTATGGCCAGCCGCACGATACGTTGGGAAAACTGGCAAAAGCCGGTGTTGCTGCAGAAATTCCTGCCGGTACCATTGATAGCAGCAAATATATCAAATCGACACTCGATGCCTGTATGTATGATGGCAAAATGTATGGTGTACCAATAACTGCCGAAACCTACGCGTTGTATTACAACAAAGACATGATCAAGGATGCCCCGAAGACCTATGAAGAATTCATGAGCATCGCCAAGACCAAAGGGTTTACTTATAATTTGAATGAGCCGTATTTTATTTACGCGTTCATCGCCGCGCATGGTGGGTATATTTTCAAGTTTGACAACGGCAAATATGACACAAATAATATTGGCTTGGACAACACCGGCGGAGTTGAAGGCTACAAAATGATCATGCAGTTTGTAACCGACAAAATTATCGCAGCTTCCACGGATGGCGACCGATCCAAAGCTGATTTTATTAACAAAAAAGCTGCAATGTATATTAGCGGTCCGTGGGAACTGAGCGGCGAAAAAGGGTTGACCAAAATCGGCATGAATGTCGGTGTGGCCACTCTTCCCGCGGTTGACGGGAAACCAATGCCGTCGTTCCTAGGCGTGCAGATGGGCATTGTCAACGCCGGTTCAAAAAACAAGGCGGAAGCTACTGATTTGTTAAAATATCTGCAGGACAACTGCACTAAGGATATTACAAAATTCGGACGTTTGTCAGTATTGCTGGGCGAAAAACCGGTAAATCCGCTTGCCGAAGGCTTCCAGGCACAAATTCAGTACGCGCAACCGATGCCAAACGTACCGGCTATGGACGCGGTCTGGAAACCGATGGGCGAAAATTGCAAGTTAATGACCGCGGGCAAATTTACGCCGGAAGCCTGCGCTAAACAGACTGTAGCCGATATCAAAAAAGGTGTGGATCTGCAAAACAAATAAGCTCATAAAATATTGGGGGTGGGACAATTAAAGCCGGAGTAATCCGGCTTTAATTGTCGATGTTGTTATGAATCAAATCAATCGAGAAAATAAGACCGCTTTGGCATTTCTGATGCCGGCGCTGGTTTCAGTATCATTGCTGACGATGCTGCCGGTGCTGTACACGATCTACTTGTCGTTTACGAATTGTAATATCAATCACATGAACGATTATTCTTTTGTCGGATTGTATAATTATGTAGAAATGCTGACCGGCGATATGAAAACAGTGTTTTTTCCGGTATTTGCCTGGACGGCGGTGTTTGCCGGAGTGACCACTGTGGTTGGCTATGCTGTCGGGCTGCTACTGGCGTTGTTGCTAAATAACAGATTTATGCGTGAACGTAATATTTACCGCACGTTGCTGATTATTCCCTGGGCGTTGCCGGCAACGATTGCCACGTTGTCCTGGAAAGGATTGCTCAATGCCGACTACGGCGGTATCAATCTGATGCTCAAGTCATTGCATATTATCAACGAAAGTATTCCCTGGCTAAACGAAGCCTATCTGGCGCGGGCTGCCATTTTGCTCGTCAGCGTGTGGTTTGCCTATCCGTTTATGATGAATGTTAGTTTGGGCGCGTTGCAGGCGATACCGGAAACTTTTTATGAAGCAGCCGATATTGACGGCGCTTCGCGTTGGGTGAAGTTCTGGCGGATCACTTTTCCGTCGTTGGCATCCTCGACCTATCCGTTGCTCATCTCATCGTTTGCGTTCAACTTCAATAATTTTGGCGCAGCGTTCCTGATTACCGGCGGCGGTCCGGCGGTCATTGGCCAGCAATATGCCGGATCCACCGATATTCTGGCATCGACTGCCTACAAAATGACTGTTCAATTATTCCGCTATGATTTTGGCGGGGCGTTGGCGGTAATCCTATTTGTAGTAATCGCCTCTATCAGTCTGGTACAGATGAAGCTGTCCGGACAGTTCAAGGAGGTAAAGTAATATGCGTGATCGAGTACGTCCGGCCGACCGGTTGGCGTTGTGGCTGTCGAGAATTACTATCTGGCTGGTAATAATCATTTTTTTGTTTCCGGTAATTTGGGTCGTCTCGGCATCGTTGGGTAAAGGCGACACTTTTTACCAAGGGTCGGTGTTCCCGGCAGAACTGTCTTTCGAAAACTACGTGCTGTTGTTTCAGACCTCGGAGAATTTAAACTTTGTCCGCGCCATGCTTAACAGTATCTGGCTCTGTACTGGCGTTTCGGTGATCCAACTGCTGATGACCGGCTCCGCGGCTTACGCTTTTTCACGGATTCGGTTCAGAGGACGGAAAAACGGCTTGATGTTTTTGTTGTTGATACAAATGTTTCCGGCAGGGATGGCGATTGCGGCGATATACACTTTGCTGTACTATTTTAATGCCTTAGATAGTATTTGGGCGTTGATGCTGTTCCTCGCTGGTGGCAGCGCATTTAACATCTGGATTCTCAAAGGTTATATGGATGCCCTGCCGTATGAAATTGACGAGGCCGCCAAAGTTGACGGCTGCAACCACTGGCAGATATTCTATAAAGTTATCATACCGATGGCGATGCCGATGTTTGCGGTAATATTTTTATTTTCGTTTATCGGCACTTACAGCGAGTTTATGATTTCCAGCGCGGCGTTACAGTCGATGGATATGCAGACAGTTGCCGTAGCGTTGCAGAAGTTCATCAATAACCAATTCGACGCGCACTGGACAATGTTTGCGGCAGCTTCGGTAGTAGCCAGCGTACCGCTGATGATCGTTTTTCTCGTATTGCAAAAATATATCGCCGGCGGACTGATGGCGGGCGGGGTTAAGGAGTAGTAGTTTTGAACAAACATGCAATCTGGCATATCTGTGATTATCCCTGGGCGGTTGCAGTGGATACCGCGACGATGAGTATTCGCCTGCGTACTGCCAAAGATGACATGGCGGCTTGCCGGTTATTCTATAAATGCCGTTATGACTGGGAAAACGAATATCAGGTAGCTGCGATGATTAAAGTTGCCAGCGATGAGCTGTTTGACTATTGGCAGGCGGAATGTTCGGTCGAACGTCAGCGTTACCGGTATTTTTTTGAGCTGAACTCGCTATCCGGCGAACGCGGCTATTTCGGCGAGCGGGGATTTTCTCCGGAGCCGATTGGGAATAAATACGGATTTCAATTCCCTTATAACGCCGAGGCTGATATCTATGAAGATGTTGATTGGATGCAACGCGGGGTGGTCTATCAAATATTTCCGGACCGCTTCCATAATTCCGGCGTGCCTAAGACCGGGCTGACTGGTGACTGGGGTAGCGCGGTAAACCGGCACAGCAAAATGGGCGGCGATTTGCTTGGCATTGTCGAAAAATTGCCCTACATAAAAAAGCTCGGCGCGGACATCGTTTATCTCACGCCGGTGTTTTTGTCGAATACTAATCATAAATATAACACAGCCGATTATTACGCAATCGACCCGGATTTCGGATCGGTTGATGATGTCCGGGAACTTGCCGAACGGACGCATGCACTGGGAATGCGGTTGGTGCTGGACGCGGTCTTCAATCATTGCGGTGACGATTTTTTTGCGTTTGAAGATTGCAAAAAAAACGGTCGGCAGTCGCGCTATTGGGACTGGTTTTTTATCAATGGCGCGACTGTGGACATGAAAAAAAGCAATTATGAAATGTTTGCTGATTCCGCGAACATGCCGAAGCTGAATACCGCTAACCCGGAGGTGCGGGAATATCTGCTGGATGTCGTTTGTCACTGGCAGCGCGAGCTGAATCTCGATGGCTGGCGGTTGGACGTCTGCGATGAAGTAGATCATGAATTTTGGCGGGCGTTTCGTAAACGGGTCAAAGCCATAAATCCGCAGGCAGCGATTGTCGGCGAGATTATGCACCATTCTCAACCTTGGTTACGCGGGGAACAGTTTGACGGTATAATGAACTACACCTTCCGTGAAGCGGCAATCGACTATTTCGGACAGCGTTCTATTAACGGTGGAGAATTTGTTAATGCGTTAAATTCGGCGCGGATGCTGTATTCCGAGCCGATAAACCGGCAGTTGTGGAATCTGCTCGGTAGCCATGATCGGCCGCGGTTGCTCGATGAGTGCCAGTTCAAGAAAAAACGGGCGATCATGGCGATAATCTTTCAGTATTGTTATCTGGGCGTGCCGTATATTTATTACGGCGACGAAATCGGCATGACCGGCGCCCATGACCCGCATTGCCGAAAGTGCATGTCTTGGGATGAGCGCAGTCATGACAAAAAAATCTTTGGCTTGTTCGAAATTTTAAACAAGTTTCGTGTCAGCCAGAGCGATTTATTGGCAAACGGAACAGTGGAAATGAGCGTTGCCACCAATGGCCTGTTGCTGTTAAAGCGTGAACATTGCGGTCAGGAGTTGCTGGTAGTGTTCAATAACGGCGATACGGCTCAGAGTTGCGAGCTAATTCCCGGAAAATATTATGATGTGCTGAACCAAAAACAGCGTCGGCTTGGCGCCAGCTTGAAAATCGCGGCGAGTTCCGCAGTGGCGCTAATGCGGCAAATTATTAGATAGGCAGGTAGAAATGATTTTAGATGAGAACCTTCTCAAGTCCGTCTTACTGGAAACGCCACTCGGTCAGATGATCGCTATTGCCGATGAACAGGTGTTATACCTGCTGGAATTCGTCGACCGCCGCGGCTGCGAGCAGGAGATTGTGCGGCTGCAGAGGCATACTGAATCGACAATTATTCCCGGGGCAACTGCGGTGACGGTGCAGATTGAAAACGAATTGAAGCAGTATTTCGCCGGAGTTTCACTGACTTTCTCCACGCCGCTGTATTTGATCGGCTCTGATTTTCAAAAAAGTGTCTGGGCAGCCTTGCGAGCCATTCCGCCCGGCGAAACCCGCTCCTACGCCGATACGGCTAAAGCGATTGGCAACCCGGGTGCCGTTCGCGCTGTCGGCACCGCCAACGGCGCCAATCCGCTGTCCATCATCGTTCCCTGCCATCGGGTGATTAATGCAAACGGTGAACTCGGCGGTTACGGCGGCGGTATCGCCCGCAAACAGTGGCTGCTGGAGCATGAAGCAAAATATGCGAAAAAGGGGACATAGCGCTATGAACAAATTGACTGATCTTCCGAATATCGGCGGTAAACTAGCTGAATTATTAGAACGCGCCGGAATCGAAACTCCGGAACAATTGCGGAATTTAGGCAGCAAGCAGGCGTTTTTGATGATTTCAGCGGTGACTGATTGTGCCTGTATTAATAAACTGTATGCGATTGAAGGCGCGATACAGGGGATAAACAAGAAGTTGCTGGCGTCGGAAACCAAAGCCGATCTGTTGGAATATTTCCGTTCGCTTAAGAAACTATAGCGGTTATTATGTTGAATCGAATATTAAGAATGTTTGAGCAAACCGACGCGATTACGGTCTTGAAAGAAAAACTGGAGCCGACCGATTTGCAGTCGCTGTTGCTCGAAATATTTCGAGTTCGGGCTGGCAATGTAACAATACCGAAACTGCTCTGGCAGTATCAAAATAACCGGTTTGTCACGCCCTCTACAGTTGATTATCGGAAAATTTTGGAACTGGATACACTGGCGTTTTCTTTATTGCCGGCAGGATACCAAGCACTTGAATTAGCGCCGGTCTCACCGCTGGGCACATGCTCGGCGCTTGCACCTACGGATCAAAACAAAGTGTTGTCCACTATCAGAAATACCGAGGTTAACGCCGATTCAACGAATAGTCTGGCGTTGGAGTACGCAGCGCAGCGGCGTCAACAGAAAAATTCAGTTGAAAACCTCAAATTAGCCGCTAGTCAGCGAGTTGTGCGCGCACAAAAATTTACTAACGTTAAGGGGGTGCTCGCGCATTTCCGGCTACTGAGTTTGTGTAGCGGCGGGCAGCGAAAAGTCGGGATATCGGCAGAACTGGAAGCGGTAACTGAGCAACTGCATTATTACTTAAAGCTACTTGCGGCAGTCGAGCAAATGGCTATTTTCGCGCCTTCGCCGCGAATTGATATTTTAGTTTATGATGAACAGTGGCTTGAAGCCATAGCAAAATATTTTACATACAGTACGGTAGCCGGAACGCGAATTTCGGTGCAACTGTTCGAAGGCAAACAGAGTTATTATCAGTTGCTGCGCTATAATATTTACGCTACGAACACTCTTGGTGAGGAATATTTTCTATGTGATGGCGGTTTCACCGATTGGACCAGACGATTGTTAGGCAATAATAAAGAATGGTTTTTGATAAGCGGGGTCGGAACAGAACGACTAATAACTTGTTTCGAGGAGAATTATCATGGAGAAATTGACTGAACTTCCGAATATTGGCGGTAAACTAGCCGAATTGTTGGAACGATCCGGAATCGAGACGCCGGAGCAATTGCGGAATTTAGGTAGCAACTGGCCGCTGAAACCAAAGCCGAGCTACTGGAATTTTTCTGATCGCTAAAGTAACAACAGAGCTATTCTGAAAACAGTCAAAAAAGCAAAAAAAATCGCAACACGGTATAGCCGCGCGCGATTTTCGGGATAACAAAGTTTCAGTTTTGTGCTATAGCGGTATTGATTTCTGCGATAAACTTCTGGAAATCAGCAATGTTTGCCTGTAAAATATTGAAAATCATTCGGTCGTTTATTTCATGGTACATATGCACTACTTTGTTGCGGAACTTACTCATCAGGAAATATGTCGGAACATTTTCTGGCTGTATAAAGCCGGCGACTGCAAGTTTCTCAAAGGCTTGTTTGTGAGTTTCGGGTTTTCCGAGTCGCTCACGAGCAATTATGTGGTTGGAAATGTCGATCATCGCTTCAATTGCAATTTGCAATAAATATTTTGCCGAACTTGAGTTTCTGAAATCGACAAGAAATGAGGCTTCAGTCAGATTTGCTAATACTTCCAATTTTGCAACACAATCCTCAATAGTGGAAATTTTTTGTAATAGTTTGTCAGGATCAAAATTACTCATAAATCAACCTTACGCTGCGCGGTAATCTTTAAAATATCTAGCCGCGCGCAGTTTTTCGTCATAATAATACGTTAGGACATATTCGATAAAATCACTGGTCTGCTCACGGTTTCGTTCGAACAGCAATCGCCCTTCATCAAGCGTCCGTGAAGCAAATAATATCGGCGCTTCATTCAAATTGACGACATCAACATTGTCGGTGTGCAATATTTCGCAGACTTCGATTTCAAAAAGCAACCGTTGTTTTAATGTGGTATCGCGTTCAAACAAGACAGCGAAATCAATATCACTATCCGTGTGTTGTAATACGGTTTCGTGCGAGCCAATTAACCAAACCGTAAGAACTGACGAATTTTCGGCAAATACCGCTAGCAAAGAGTTTCGTTGTTCGTGCTGCATGGTCGCCTTCCTTCCTTGTTTAAATATTCGGCAGCAATTAGCCATTACTCCACGCATAGATACGCGTATATTGAATAGAAATCAGTCAAGGACATTTGGAAAACTCCGTGTTTACGAGTGTAGCCGTTTTTCGGTCCGTCCGGGCTTGCTTTCGGCGTGAAATCGCTACCCCAAGGATTCCATATTGTCAGTGTCTGGGTAGAATCGTCATAGGCTAATATCGCGTAAACATGGTGTCCAGGCACCGGCAAGTCATCTTTGCTTGGTGCGACTCCGCCGGCTTGTGCCAGCAGGTTTTCCGAATTTATTGAAATCAGCGCTTTTTGAATTGTTGCAAGCGAAGTTGAGCCAGTTTTATTGAATTTGTACACAGTCGGAGTTTTTCCGGTCCAGAGCTTTTCAAACGGAGCCGGATGTCCGCCGGAATCAAGATAGACGGTCGGATCTTCGGCATAGGATTTTTCTTTTGTTAATCATAATCATCACCTGCTTATAATTAATTATGGCAGAAAACCTGAAACAACTGTACCCAAAAACATCTGCGCTACTTAGTGTTTTGACTCAATAAATCTGAACCGCGGCACAATTCGGTTATCAACGGTAACTGATTCCAGGAACATTTTCACCGGACGAACCCACAAACTATCATCGCCACTAAGCCTGCGGTATACGACCATGTCTTCCCGTGATTCGCTATACCTGGCTACGCCGAGTACTTCGTAGGGCTGGCCTTTGTAATGCTCGTATGTTCCCGGACGGATTTTTTTGTTCATGTGTAGTTACGCCTCCTGCTATTTGTAAAACCATTTTACCACAAAATCAGCGGATTTCAAAAAAATGAACAAAAATACTGCTGTTTCAATGGGCCAGACTTTAATTGCAGCAGGAATTAGTGTGAAGTTGTCGAATAATATTCGTGCTATTCAGAATGAATTAAGGATAACGGGTTGAAAAACTGACAATGGACGGAACAACCAAACAACGCTGCAGTTGGGCAAACGGTAATTCTGACATCTACCGGGAGTATCACGACAATGAATGGGGCGTTCCAGTATATGACGATGGAAAATTATTTGAAATGCTGGTGTTGGAGTCCTTTCAGGCAGGCTTGTCCTGGTTGATAATTCTTAAAAAACGTGAAGCGTTCCGGTCGGCATTTGCTAATTTCGATCCGTTGCAGGTAGCGGGTTTTGGCGAGTCGAAAGTTCAGGAGCTGCTAGGCGATGCCGGAATAGTTCGTAACCGCGCCAAAATTAACGCAACCATAACTAATGCAAAGATATTTCTGGCTTTACAAGAGGAATTTGGCTCCTTTGCCAATTACTTATGGCGATTTACCGATAACGAGATAATTAAAAATCAAGATGACTGCTTACCGACGCGTAGCGAGCTTTCCGACCGGATTGCCAGCGACATGAAACAGCGGGGTGCGAAATTTTTCGGAACGGTGATAGTCTATTCGTATTTGCAGGCGGTTGGTGTAATCAACGATCACGAGACCGGTTGCTATAAATATAAATGAAGCTAAAAAAATAGCCGACCTCCGGTAAGTATAATAGCATTGTACTTAGGGATACGGTTCTGTTTATAGTGGATGCCGTCCTGTCTGTTCAAACAAAAGTCAAATAATTTCGGAATAGTGGTATAATATTGAAAGTAGCCGAGCTGCCTGAACAACACTGCAATTGAAAGGAATAGGTATATGAAAACCAGAATTAACTCGCTGATATTCATCGTTCTGATTATTTTTTCAGTTAGCACCTTTGCCCAGGATACTTTGGTTTATTCGGTAGCGCTAGTGCGCCATGCCGACCGCACGCCTTGGAGCGATGCGGCGTTTAAAAATGTTAATTACAAGTGGCCGTTTGCGCTCGGTGAGCTAACCCCGCGCGGTATGCAACAGGAATACCAGCTCGGACGGGAGTTTCGCCAGAAATATGTCGATAAGTACCATCTGCTCACGGAGAATTATATTCCCGGGTCAATCTACGCGTTATCTACCGAGATGAATCGCACGGTCATGAGTGCGGATTGCTTGCTTGCCGGCTTTTATCCGCCGGGAACCGGACCGAAACTCGCTGACGGCCAGCCGGCGTTGCCGGACCAAATGCAGGTAATACCGGTGTTTACCATTACCGGCGGACAGAAGAACTTTATCTGTCCAGAATTGGAGAACCCGGACACGGTGAAAATACTAATTTACGCCACATTGGGCCAGCCGATGTTTCTCGACGAGCAAAAGAAATATGCTGCAGACCTGAAACGCTGGGGTGCGATCATGGGCGCTGATTTTCCGGACATGCGCACGTTGCTCGGCGCTTCGGACTATATAAATTGTATGTTGACCAACAACGCGCCGCTACCCAAAGGTTTGACCAAAAGCGATGCGGAAAAGATGGTTAATGCCGGCTTTGTCAATCAAGCCGAGTTGTATTCGACTGACGGCGTAACCCGCTATATGGCCAGCGATTTTATGAAGCGATTGAACGGTGAACTGAACCGCGCTGCCCAGGGCAAGCAAACCAACAAACTAGCGCTGTATCTCGGTCATGACACATCTGTTTTGGCGGTAATGTCAGCGATTCGCAGTCCGCTCCCGAACAATCCGCCTTATGCAGCTCATGTAGAGTTTGACTTGTTCAAAAACGATGCCGGTCAGTATTATATGACAGCAACTTATAACGGCGTAGCGGTAAAATTTGCGAACACCGGCAAGGATAGCTGTACGCTGGAACAGTTTGCCGCACTGACGAGTCCGTACACCGCGCAATAGCGAATAGCGAAAAAACCGCAATACGACGCTGTCGATTGCGGTTTTACTTGAATTATAAAGATGGCGAAATATTTCAAAAGATAATAGCCAGCTGATAGTTTACTAGCGAAATCATTGCAGTATTCTAACATTGCGCTAAATCAAGAGAACTGTGGAGTTGATATAATATCGACATAAGAAAGCGTAAATGGGGGAAGATATGAGAAAAACAGTACTTTTGGCGGCATTGTTGGTAGCATTGTTTTGTAGTACGGTACTCGCGGATACGGTGATGTATGCGCCGGATGGCAATCCGTTGTGCTTTGGTCAGACGATGGTGTCCTGCAAGCTCAATTCGGAGCGTCCGGACAAAACCTATCGTTGTTTACTGATGGGAGTATGGAACGGTGTGCCGCTGGTTGCGCCCATCGAGCAGCAAGAAGCTGTCGTAAAAAACCGTTTATACATGGTGACACTCACCGCTCCGGTCAAGGCGGCCGACGAAGAATTCAAAGTTACTCAGGATTACGGCGCGACATTTGATTTTTTAGAGCGGAATGTCATAAAAATCGACCGGGAATTGAGCAATTATTTGCTCGTCGGCGCGAAAGCTTTTGCCCTGAACGCCGGCCGCGCAGTGCAGTGGCGTAACAAAAGCACCGATTTGCGCAAAGATCAGCTACTGTTGACCAACCAGTATTCCCAAGGCGGTTTTGATGTTTTCGATGTGCAGGAGCGCGACGAATTGCATAGCGGTCAGCGGCAATATTGTCCAGCCGCGGCAACATATCGCACTACTGCCAGAATCCCGGACAGCTATATTGTAAATAATATTGACGGCATTGATTTGGCGGCTTATGCCGTCGGCGACAACACCGGCGAATGCCCGAACACGATGATTATCTGGTGCAAACGCGCCAATCAAACAGGGATTGACGGACTGCAACTGACTGCGCCGACCAGACTGCTCGTGGCGCAATTTGATGGCGATAAAATAGTATCGATAGATCAGGATTTGGAAATCGGTTATCAACCTGCTGGACAAGCTGTCGCCGAAATGCCTGATTTTGGCAACGTCGTCGGCGGTCAGTTGGTGGCGCCGCTAGACAACGGGCAACTCGCCTACTGCTACGCCTACAGCAACGGACGCACGACCGAGTGGAAGAACCAGAAAATCCGACTCGTGTCCGAATATGAGAACAAGCTAACCACCTACGCCTTGCCGATTGCGGTAACCCGACAGGCCGGGCAGTACAAAATCGTATTAGGCAACAAGCAAAGCCTGTATGAGCGTGTACGGAAAATCAGCTTTGATACAACTTCCTGGGGTGCTCGCAGCAAATGGATTGCCAATCAGGCTAAAGCTGCCGGTACTATCTGGAACAACACCAATATTCAGAACTCCGGTGTCAGAATGGCAATCAGCAAAGATGGCGACAACACTGTCAGTATTGAACCGTGGCTCGGTTTTCCGGAGCTCGAACACGTAAAGCATTACGATAGCGATACCGCAAAATTCATTGGCAAGCTAAAAGACATTACCGCTGATTACAGCCCGGACAAAATTAATACAAACCGCTTGCTGACCGCGCCAGCCGGGAATATCCTGGACGAATATATGCTGCAAAAAAGCGCGTCGGTATACGCCGTAATGTATGGTTGGCCGTATCACTCGGTAGCCAAGGATGTAAAGCAGAAAGTGTTTCCGGCATTTTCCAAAAGCGAGGACTATGTAGTTTCATCCAGCCGGGATTTTTCCAATGGATGCAGCACCTCTATGACAATCGGCGCGCAAAAGAAGATTCCAGGAGGCCCTTCATACAGAGTTGCATCAAATTCCGCTTACAGCTACAGCAACACCCAATCGGACAGTCAGACGCAGAGCATTAAGGTGGAATATACCCTGAACAACAGCGGCAACGGTCCGTTACCTGCGGATGTGTATGCAAATACCGGCGCGGTTTTCTATACCTTCAACCAGCTAACATTCAATAGTGTCGGAAAGTTCAGTTACAAGGTCAATGGCCTCGATAGTGAAGCGATACTGGTGCCGGGGTTGTCTGACCGCCCGGGCGGGATGAATTTTGAATACATATTCGCTTCGGTCGCGCTACTGCCGCGTGACAGCGACAAAGTCATGCACACCTGCCTGTTTGATTTGCGTGATCCTGAGCAATTATCCAAACCGGACGATTTCAGGAATAGTAAAAATTTTGCGAGGAACATGTATTCGCCGTTGTCAAAGGGGCTGGCAACCAAACCATCCTCGCGCATTCTTTTTGATAGTACCTATCTTTCACTCGCAGACGACGTAAACGCAATCCGCGATTTTCAGGAAAATGTGGATTTTGAAAGTTTGCTGGATTCGATAAAATCCTATGGCAAAGTGAAAATTGACGGGCAGGATTTGAGCGTCGGCGTGATTCCTTATATCCAGAAAGGCGGCGACAGATCAGGCGTGGTTCAATATACACTGGCAAATGATACTACTGTTAGTTATGGAAAGTCCATCCGCCAGTCAACGACTACCACCCACTCTTGGAGTGAAGGTGTTGACTGGGAGTATAACGGCAAACGGGGCTTCTTGGTTGGCGGCGAAGTAGCCTATAACGGCAGCGTCAGCTATTCCACGGCCACAGAAGGCGCTAATGGTTTTCAGATGACCATTCCGGGGTGTATTACTGGCGCGGACGAGACGATGGAATACTACGTTGCCTATATCGATATACCGGCTTTGAAAAACGATTTATACAAAAAAGAGCTGGCAAAGTCCGTGGACAAAAAAGGCAACCCGGTTAAGTTCGTGAAGCCGTTTTACGTGCCGGACTATTGTTGGGATAATAACAACAGTTTTATGCTCATGATTCCCTATATACCGAAGCAAAGTGTCGCATCGATTGCGCGGCAAGCCGCAAAAGAATAAAAAATTAGCGCAAGATAATAGCAACTGATATGGCGTTATCACATTGAAGGGAGTCTAAGGATGAGCATTAACCCAACTTTCGACCTAACCCAGCTCAAACCCAATAACCACGGGATTCGCTA
>JBAXTZ010000069.1:0-11022 GCA_037129925.1 Bacillota bacterium | reverse complement strand
GTTTATCGGTCAGCTAAATCGGGTGTTATGCGGTCAACGAGCTTGAGCCTCTACAATACTATTTCTCAGAGAAAAAGCCAGATAGGCCGCCAAATGTGCCCCGTCACTAAAATGCGTTGTATGTCGCCGATTTTTGACCAAGTCGATAAACTCAAACAGCGAATTTTGCCAAACGCTATCGCCACAATCACAGTTTTTTCTCCGACCGCACATCGAGCAAAGATATACCTTTAAGCAATGCTCCCCCGGTGATTCAAGTATGGGAGTATTATCGCCAGGAAATTCACCGTAATCTGTAACTTCGTCAAAACTGATTCTGTCGAATATCCCGACATATTCGTGCCACAGCGGATTTTCGTCTTGCAGAACAATGTCCTGTTTATTAATTTCGTCGGCAACAGTCGTCAAATACTCAACATTCACGCCGTGGTTCTTAGCTATGGTATATATCGCCCGCTTAAGCGTTTCTATGTTTTTCTGAAACCCGGCGGAATTTTGTATTTTTTCTTGCTCGGACTGTTCCATTTTTGTCACCTCTCATAGTTCTATTATTCTACAAGAAGTGTTGAAAATCCTTTTAGTTTCAAAACGCGGCTTGATAAATAGCTGTTTGTCATAATAATATCATGGTGTTAGGTAAATCTGACAAAAATGATTGATAGTATCTGATCAAACAAACTAAAAAACCGCGCTATGCGGTTTTTTAGTTTGTTATGTAATTATCATGCCGGTAAGCACTCTTACGGTTTGCAAATAGAATATCCTCTACGATCCTATATATCAATTAATTTTGCTTTTCAACCACTCGGGAAACAACTGTGATATTTCCGACAGCTTCAACAATACCTTTATTTCGTCACTTACGGGGGCGCTTTCACTGCTTATGATTGTTGCAGTAATATCTTCACATCGTCCAATTGCCATGCGGTTATCGCCGTTAATATAGTAGTTCAAATTCCATTGTGTTTTAAGCGCTGCTGTTAAATTATGTCGGACTAGATGTTGCTCTGCTTCGGATAAGCTACAAGTTGTAGGTCCACTCGGCTCGCTAAATCGCGCAATAGTCACGCCGCCATTAGCGCTATTCTTATATTCATAATTTACAGCGAATATTTTAAATACTCCGGGTGAGTCTTTTGGTTGTCCGATCTTGAAGGTAAGTCTATTCTTCTGGTTATACTCGGAATTATCAGAATAGCTTACTTCGGAAAATTCGGTTACCCGCTCAAGTCTCCAATTATTCGCAACAAGTAGCGCATCAATTAATTCATATTTGCAATCCGTTTCATAGAAGTAGGTTTCGCGGATCTCTGTGTATTTTGGATCACCCACTAACAGCGGACTGCCCTCGCCGTAGCGTTCGCTCATCTGGTTTATTAGCTCATCGCCGATAGCAAAATCTCTGCTTAAGTCATTAGACAAGTCGACTATTCGCTCATTTTTCACAAAACACGGTTCATACTTCCCGTCCGGGGTGATTATACGATCCATATCTTCGATACAATTTACGCATCCTAACCGACAGCGACAACGCTGAATGTAGATTTTCAAATTACTGCTTGATAACAAATATTCATCTCGCCGTATCAACGAGTTTTGGCTTATTAGTCGCCCTTTAAGTAGTTCAGCGACGAAGCGCACATCACAATAATTCGGGTAAAAACCAATCAATTTGTCGATCATCAACAATTCGAGGAATTTTAACGCGCTTGCGCCGGTTTGTAACGCATACTCAACTATTTCATTGATCGCTTCGCTGCTGTCGTTGATGTTTCTTAATACTACGTAATTAAGAGTAAAAGCGATTCCCGCAGATGACAGGCGTTCAATGTTGGCGCGAACTGTCTCAAACTCATTACCTTCTTTGCAAATAATCTCTTGAAAAACCGCTCGCGTGGTTGAGTGGAACGAAACGTTGAACTTGATTGCACCGTACAGTTTTGCGGCTTGGATAATCTCATCTTTGACCAACATCGCGTTGGTTACAACTGTTATTTGTGGTTTATGCGGATGGCGATTGAGTTTCATTAATATCCGTGCTATGTCTTCGGCATATATCAACGGCTCGCCGCCGGTAAAAGTAAAATCGTCACAACCCAAATCTATTCCCCGCAGTATTAGGTCATAGATTTTCGCAAAGTCCGGTTTGCTGTTTGAAACATCAGCGCTGAGTCCTTCACCATGGCAAAAGAAGCAGCCAAAGTTGCATTTATTTGTCAGCGTTAATCGCCAGGCCGGTTCGACTATTATAGTATTTTGTTTGTTCCTTAAATACGCGTCACTGATTTCGTCAATAACTTTTCGCGCCGCGTAACCCTTATCGCGGAAAATTAGCGCATCGGCAAAATAAAATCCGTATGGGCGCCCAGATCCATTTGAATAGTGTTTAATAATCGCATCCGCGCTGCCAATAGAATAATCAACACTGGTGTGTTGTTCGTCACTTAACACTATACTTCCACGCTGATAAATGCCCCGATTGGTTATTAAGACAAGGTCAATATCTGAGCGACCATATTCGAACCGCTCGTTAGCGGCTGAGCCAATTACAATGACGGCACAAACGTCGGTAAATGCTGGCTTTTCCAGCGTTTGGCTGATTAGTTCTGTTACTATTTGTTGCATAAAATAATACACTCCGGAACTCTATCAAGGTCTTCAAGATGAAATCTGACACATAGTTTTTGCGCCGCATTTACGAAATTATTTATCGCTACCCGGCATCCTCTTCAACGCCTCTAGCACATACTTCACTTCCGGTTTTTCCTTGCCGCGCTCATCAAGCAGTTTCATATACGCCAGACAGTGCATTTTCGAGAAGTTCTTCCGTTTACTTTCGATACTGTGCACCCACTGCCGGGTTGAGCCGAGTTTTTCGGCGAGCTCGCCGCTGCCCCAACCGGCTGCGGTACGTAGCAGCTTGAAATTGTCGCCGATCCGCTGTAATAATTCGTCCGTCAGATATTCTGCCAATCGTTCCTCCAACATATTTTCAGTAACCATCGGTGACGATTGTAGCACGATAATTTCTGGTTGCAAATCTTTTTGCTTTTTATTTTCTAAGTGTTGAAACTTTTTATTTGTTTTCCTTTTTTAGCACCTATTTAACAAGTGCCAAACAAGAAGTTTTTGGTTTTCGGGCATTTTTTGCTACTTCGTTTGATTTATAAGTACTCCAAAATTATAAATCAATGTATCACCTTTTCAGCCTAGTTTTATTCTGTTAAGAGAACTTTTGTGATACAATTATTATCGGAGGTAGTGATGAAAAAGCCAGTAATTTATCTTGAAACGACAATCTTCAATTTCTATTTTGCCGAAGATGCACAGGAGAAACGTGCTGACACACTGGAGCTTTTCAAAGAAATTGCTAACGGTGACTATTTAGCCGTCACTTCATCCGTTACTATTGGCGAGCTCAACAAAGCCAAAGAGCCTAAGCGCAGCAAAATGATGCAGTTATTAACAAAAAACCAATATTCAAACCAATGCAATCAATATCCGTGAAGGTTACAAACCAACCGATATTTATTCCCCAAGTGAGGTGATAGCTAATGAAAAGGATTCGTGACTCAATCGTTGATGAATTGCACAAAATTCGCGAGGACAACTACAACGCCACAAAGGATCTGTCTGATGCTGAAACCATCAAACGAACTAACTCTGTCGCGCATGAGCTTGCCAAAATTTATGGCTTCAAATGTATCAGTTCGGACTACTCTGAAAAAAGCTCTTCTGCTGCGTGACGACTTATCATTATCTGCTGATTGTACAAACGCCGTTTGAACGACATAGTCGTTTCGGACGGCGTTTTTTTCTACTGCAACACCGCCTTAACAATCTTTTTCAAATCCGGCACTTCGGCGCTGCGTTCGTTCAACACTGCCATAAATGCTATGCAGTGCATTTTCGAAAACGGGGTTTTCTTGGTTTCGATGTTTACTATCGTTTGCCGGGATACGCCCAGCTCTGCTGCCACTTGCGCCGATGTCCAGCCAGCGGCTTGGCGCAGTAACTTGAACCGGTTATAGACTGTTTCGATTGTTTGGTTGCTCACGCACATAATTTTTACTCCTCGCATTTTTGCTTATTTCCCTATTTCAACCGGCTCAATATTTTACCGGCAGATTGGCTTTTGGTTGACATTGTTTTTGTTATGCAAAATACTTTGGGAATTTGTATGTCCCTATATTCTAAGTATAACAGCCAAATGTCACAATTGTGTGACGGTTTTGCTACAGTTATCACACAGTTTTGCTACAGTTTTGCTACATTTCTAAAACAGGTCATAAATAAATAAAAAACGCCCCCGCAAAAAGCGAGGACGACTAATTCGATCGAATAAATTTATCTGTGCTGGCGCTTTCTATCCGGAAACAACAATTTCAACAACCAAATTTCTACAAACTTCTTTTTGGTTATTTAAAAAATGTTTCACGTGAAACATTTTTTAAACTATCTGCAATATGTTGCAACGTCACCTTGTTGTGCTCCGCGCTCGCGCATTGTCCGTTCGATTTCCTCGTGAATTTTCCACCAGCTCTCGTTCCAGTTGGCGAATAGGCTGTCACCTTCCGGCGCCCGGCCGATTAGCCGCTGGACGACTATGTCAGGATTGAGATTTTGCAAAAACGCTATTACACATTCAATATAGTCGGCTTTACTCCCCAGCACCAGCTGTCCTTCCAGATATTGTTTTTCAAACGCCGAACCGCGGGCGATGTACAGCGCGTGTAATTTGACTTGTTCGACCTGCAACGCTGATAATATCCGCGCGGTTTCGATTGTATCGGCAATCGTGTCGCCGGGCAGATTTGGGATTACGTGCGCGCACACTTCAAAATTGTGTTTATGGCAGCGCATAACCGCATCAATAAACTCCGCCAAGCCATGACCGCGATTGACTGCCGCCAGTGTCCGCCAGTTGGCTGTTTGCAAGCCCATTTCAATATAAATATCCAAACCGGTCAACATTCGATAATCTGCCAACAGTTGCAAATAGTCTTCCGCCAGACAATCCGGACGGGTGCTGATTACCACCCCGACCACGCCGTCAATTGCCTGACATTGTACCAAATGACCATAAAACTCCGACACCGCCAAGTGGGTGCTGGTATACTCCTGAAAATAGGCGAGAAACTTTTTTGCGCCATAGCGCTTACCGATATATTCCCTATTGGTTGCCAATTGTTCGGCAACGGTTAATTTTTCCGAAAGTGTTTCATGTCCGGCGCCGTTCGTGCCGCAGTACGCGCAGCCGCCAACTCCAAGCGTACCGTCGCGATTCGGGCAGCTTACGTCCAGTTTCAGCGGCAGCTTATAAACTTTTTCACCGTAGCGATTTTTTAAGAAGCTTGAATATTTGTTGTAGCGCATATTTCTCCAAAATGTTCTTCGGCTATTTCCCGAACAGTAACCGGCTGGGTGCGATAATCGAATAGCAACGCTCTATAGCGTTCATCCAAGCAGAATATCCCAATTTCAAAATTATTACGTAAATTCCGCCAACTATCCATTTTGAACCCCGGGCAGTAAATTTCGCGCAACTGCTCGTTTCGCAGCAACTGGTCTTTTTGTGACCGAAATTCGTTGTTGTCAAACCAAAGTTCGTTTTTGGCTAACAATGTTTTTTCCAGGCAATAGACATCTTTTTTTAACAATTGGGCAAATTTTTCTGAGTGTGCGGCGAATTTTTCTTGCACCGCTGTCAGTAAATGTTTGTAGAGTTTTTCCGGTTTGTGTGGTTGCAGGTACAGCCGCTCTGCGCGCCAATAATCGCCTATTGCTTGAAAAACCGCAAATGCCGAGCCAGCTTGTTGCCGCAAATATTCCAGACTGCGCTTGGCCCGACCGCTATTGGTAAATATTTCCAACACTTCCTCTAGCGATTTCAACCGCAACAATTCTTCGGCGCTAATATAATTGTTGGCAATAACCGTGTACGGCG
Organism: Bacillota bacterium; assembly: GCA_037129925.1. GTDB lineage: Bacteria > Bacillota > Negativicutes > JBAXTZ01 > JBAXTZ01 > JBAXTZ01. The sequence goes on along the minus strand of JBAXTZ010000069.1, from coordinate 5,075 downwards.
GCAAGGTCTGAAACACATAGCCATGTTGCGCAACTTCCCGGTACAACGGCGTGCCGTTTAACAATTTTAAAAAACCCAGTTGCAACATATCGGATTGTATGGCGTACGCCAGGTCAAACGAGCGGGCAAATTCCTTATAGCCTTCATAAGGCAATCCGGCAATCAAATCAATGTGCAGATGACTGTTGTTATTGGCTTGTAGTTTGGAAAACCGCTCACAGCTGAGCGCATAATTATTGTTACGGTTGATGGCGCTGAGCGTCGGCGGGTTAAACGACTGTAATCCGGCTTCGAACTGAAACCTGCCGACTGGCGCGGCAGCTACAATTTCCAAAAACTCATCGGTAATTAACTCGCCGACAATTTCAAAATGAAAATTAGCAGTGCTGTCGACACGGCTGAGAAAATGTAATATCGGCAAATAATGAGCCGGATTGACATTAAAAGTCCGATCGACAAATTTTATTTGCTTAGGAGAGCGGTCGATTAACCACTGTAATTCGCCAATAACCACATCCGGATCACGAAACCGCACACCCCGCCCGGCTGCTGATAAGCAATAACTGCAATTATACGGACAACCACGGCTGCTTTCATAATAGATTATCTGATTGGTTTGCAAAAAATCGCTGTCATTATACGGAAAAATCGCCGTCAAATTACTTTCCAGCGGCTCGCAAGCATTTATAACAATATTAGTGTCGTTGCGATAACCCAGATTGGCAATTCCCCGATAATCAGTCTGCGTTTGCAATGCGGTCAATAACTGTGAAAACTGCCCGACAATTTCGCCAGCCAGAACGAAATCTAGCGCCGGATTAGCTAACAGCAATTCCTGAACTGCATAACTAACTTCCGGGCCGCCTACCACAATACTGCACTGCGGCAGATATTTCTTTAGGTCGGCAATCAACGCCAGTGTCGGCTGTACATTCCAGATATATACCGAAAAGGCAACGACATCCGGCGCCCGCGCTACCAAATCACGAATTATCAGTTCATTACGGGTGTTGATAGTATATTCCAATAGTTCTACTGCGATGCCGTCGTGGCGCGCCTGTTCCCGCAAATAACGGAGCGCCAGATTACTGTGTACGAATTGACTATTTAATGTAGTAAGGATTGTTTTCATCGGCTTCTACTCATATTTCCGCATCAGCTGCTACGCTATTGTTGCTTAACCAAAAAAAGGCTCCGGCAGACAGTACCATGACTACCCCACCGGCTGCAATTGTCCACTGGGCGCCGATAAATTCTGCGGCAAAACCGTACAACAAATTGCCAAACGGGCTGATGCCGTTCCAAATCAAGGCGTAAATTCCCATAACCCGCCCGCGCATCACGCTTTTGGTTGTCGATTGAATAAAAGTGTTACTCGAGGCCATCTGAAAAGTCAGCATCATCCCGACTAACGGCATAATGCTATAGGCGATGAGCATCGCGTTACAGCGCCCGAGCGCAATAAACGCCAGACCGCCAATGCCGACGGCATAGCCGATTAACCTATCCAAACCGTCGATTGAATTGCGAAATGCCAGATAAATCACGCTGACAACCGCGCCGCCACCGGATGCTGCCATCAAGAACCCCATATCTTGAGCTGAACCATGCAACGCGTCTTGCACCAATATCGGCAGTAACGTCATATAGGAAGTACCGATAAAACTGGCGACAAACAGCATCGCCATCACCGCGCGAATTGAGCGGTGATGCCAAACATACTTAAAGCCGCTTCGGATGCTTTTTATGCGACTACTACCCTCAATGGCAACGGTTTTTATAAAAGTAATTCGCATACACAGCAGAGCGACGATTGCGCCTAGATAACTAACAGAATTAAATAAAAAGCACCAACCTTCACCAAATGCCGCGACAATAATGCCGGCAATCGATGGACCAACGATCCGCGCGGCATTAACCACCAACGAATTCAAAGCAATGGCATTTTGCAAATGCTCCGGTCGGTCTAACATCTCCGGCACCAATGATTGGCGAAAGGGAAAATCGTAAGCGGTAATAAGTCCCTGCACAAACGCCAGCACCAAAATTTGGTTGACGGTAATATGCCCGGACAAAGTCAAGATTGCCAAAGCCGCGGTCTGCAACAAAAATGCCGCCTGAATTATTATCAGTGCTTTACGTTTATTGGAGCGATCCGCCCGGGCTCCGGCGAACGGTGACAATATCAAAGACGGCGCCTGGGTGAAAAACATTGCCAGCCCCATTAATGCCGGTGAACCAGTCAATCGATATGTCAGCCAGCTCATTGCCATCATCTGCATCCAGGTGCCGCAGAGCGATATTAATTGTCCGCAGAAAAAAAATCGATAATTTCTGTTGGTTAGCGCAATGACCGCTTCAGATAATCTATTATTCATTTTCACCTTCTTTATCTATTGCAAATTGTGTGAAATTTTATTCAATGCTATAATGCTTATTATTGTAGAACGATATTTTTGGGAGGCTTTATGAAATTCACCCGCATTGGTCTGATTTTCTTATTATTGATTGGTCAAATTGTTCCGGGCTTTGCCGCCGAGTTGCCGACACGTGCGCAAATCGCTACAGAATATAAATGGCAACTAGCGGATATTTATCCGAATGTAGCCGCTTGGGATGCCGACTACAAAGTAGTTGAACGGCTATCCGCTGACTACAATAACTTTCAAGGCAAACTCGGTCAATCGGCAGACACCCTCTATAATTGTCTGACCCTCAATGACCGCATTGGCATAACCTTCAACAAAATTTATCAGTATGCCAAACTAACCAGCGACGAGAACACTGCCGACAATGCGGCAATCGAAATGGTCGGACGCGCCCAGCAACTCGGCTCGAAAATCGATACCGCCGGGGCATTTATCACCCCGGAGATTTCAACGCTTAGCGATGCGACACTAAAGGACTTTGTCCGCCAACAACCCAAACTGGCAATCTATAATTTTTATTTTACCAGTATCATCCGCCAAAAACCACATATTCTTGACCCGAACAGCGAGCAATTAGTGGCGCAAATGGCCGAGACTGCTTCAAGTCCGGCTAATGTCTACAGTATTTTAGCCAACTCCGACATCAAATTTCCAACTATTAAAGACGACCAGGGCAAAGATATTACCCTCAGTCCGGGGCGCTATAGTTCATTGATGCAATCGTCAAACCGCGAAGTACGCAAGAACGCCTTTATCGCTTATAACGGTACTTATGAGCAATATCGTAATACTATGGCACAGACCCTGAATGATTTCGTCCGTGCCAACTGTATCAATGCCCAAATCCACAAGTATCCGTCAGCCATGGCGGCAGCGCTCGACCCAAACTTTATCCCGGTTGCCGTCTACGATAATCTGGTAACGGCAGTCGATAACAATCTGGAAGTACTCCACCGCTATTTGCGGCTGCGCCGCCAAGTGCTGGGCGTACCAGAATTACACGTTTATGATTTGTACGCGCCGCTCATTGCCAGCGCCGACCGGCAGTACAGCTACGAGCAGGCTCGGCCGCTGATACTCGGGGCGCTAAAGCCGCTGGGCGCTGACTACGGTAAAAACTTAAGCACAGCGTTTGACAGCCGCTGGATTGATGTTTTCGAAACGCAAAACAAACGTTCCGGGGCTTATTCCTGGGGACCCTACGGCGTTCATCCATACATACTGCTCAATTATCAAGATAAGTATGACGACGTATCCACAGTCGCCCATGAACTTGGTCACTCGATGCACAGCTATTATAGTAACCACAATCAACCCTTCTGTACTTCCGGCTATGCCACCTTTACCGCTGAAACCGCATCAACTGTCAATGAAGTGCTGTTAGCCGACTATATGTTGGAAAGTTCCGCCGACATCCAGGTTAAAGCAACAATTCTAAACGAAATCCTCGAACAAATTCGCGGCACCGTGTTTACTCAGGTCATGTTCGCGGAATTCGAGAAACAAATATACGCGGCATCCGAACAGGGTCAAGTGCTATCCGCCGACTATCTCGACCGAACTTACCATAATCTGCTGGTCAAATATTACGGCAATGAAGTGGTAATCGACAAGGCGGCCGATGGCGGCTGGGCGCGAATCCCGCATTTTTACCGCTACTTCTATGTCTATCAATACGCTACCGGTTATTCGGCAGCAACTGCTTTTGCTGAACGCATCCAGACTTCACCGCGCAACGCCACTCAGTATATCGATAAATTCTTAAAAGCCGGCGGCTCGGATTCCCCGGTAACCATCTTGAAAAACGCCGGAGTTGACATGACCAGCCCGCAACCGGTTGAAGCGGTCATGACCAAATTCGCCAGCGTCATGGACGGATTAGTGTCGATCTTAAAGGTAGAAACCAATTAGCCGCTAGCGGTCAGCGGCTGGAAGACTCGCCCGTTGCAACCGTTTTTTTCCTTTCGGAAAGTTTATTTGCATTTCTTTCAATTATTTAGTTGACAGGATTAATATCGTGGTGTACAATAGGTGCTGTTAACGAATAAGACTACCCCCGAGATTGTTGAGACTCCTTAACGCCTCAGGACAAAGTTCATTCGTAAAAAATTTAAGGAGACCTAACAACAATGTACACAGACAAAGAACTAGCATGCCGCGATTGTGGCGTCCAATTCGCTTTTACTGCTCGTGAGCAAGACTTCTATGCAGAGAAAGGCTTTCAAAATGAGCCGACTCGCTGCCCGGATTGCCGTCGTGCCCGCAAGCAACAAAACAATGGTGGCGCTGGCGCTGGCCAACGTCGCGAAATGTTCAACGTTACTTGCTCGGAATGTGGATGCGATACCCAAGTTCCTTTCCGTCCGTCTAACGACAAACCGGTTTACTGCCGCGATTGCTTCCAAGCAAAGCGCTAATTAGCGAAACAGTAATAATCAGGCCGCAGATTTATCTGCGGCTTTTTTGTGTTCAAAATTATTCAGATATATTTGCGCAAAATAAAACCGCACCCTTACATTTCTGCGGTGCGGTCATTTGCTTTTAAGCTATTTTTTTCGAGACTTTTTTCAAGCAAGTATCGCCTTGACTACGGCTTTCATTTCCTGATAATCACAATAACTATCGTGTAGCACCGGTCGCTTATCC
>JBAXTZ010000068.1:0-11136 GCA_037129925.1 Bacillota bacterium | reverse complement strand
TACGGCTACTTCACCGCGTTCGACTTTGGCAACTTTGTGCGGTTGTACGGAAAACATGTAGGGGTTGATATAGTAGGTACCGGGTCGTAGTACTTCTAGTTGTGGTCCGCGTTGACCACCGGCGTTTAGAAAGGCTGCGGCGTTTTGGAAGTTATCGTGTTCTGTGACGCTTGCAGCAACATATTCGTTGGGTGGTAGTTCTTTGCCGTCTAGCGCTGTTACTAAACCGACTGTTTCTGAGGGTATGATTAAAGCGTCAGCAATTGCAACGACAAATAGTGATGTGTTTACGCGATATGTTCCGGGGAACATGATGCTGATTTGTGGTCCTTTTTGCCCGCCTGCTGCCAGAAAGGTTTCGCCGTCCTGGAAAGACTTATGTCCTTCTACACCCTTAGCCAGCAATCTACCGCTGTCAATTGGCAATCCGTCCATTGCGGTAACGATTCCGATTTTGCCTTTTGGTATATGTAGCGAATTTATTTTGTTTATGCGAAACAGTACCGGATTTATTCGATATTGTCCCGGTGTCAGATATTCAATCTGCGGGCCTTTTTGTCCACCATTATTGAGAAATGATTCGGCGTCCTGAAACGAATTGTGTCCGTTGATAACTTTGGCGAATATCCGGTCAGGTGGTAGTGATTCACCGTCTATTGCTTCTATTAATCCAACTTCGTTTTCGGCTATTTCGATGAAATCACTTTTTAAGGTGTTATATAAAAACGGTATTAGAAAATGTGCGCCTGGTCCTAATGTTTTTGCACGAACACCTACTTCACTGTTACGGGCGATTATTTGTCCACTAGGCATTTTTTTGCCAAACCAACGGCGTTCGATGATGGCAATTTGTTGGCCGCTGACGACGACTATGGAGTTTTTTAGGATGATTAATAGTACGATTATGGTGATGAGGATTGGGATGTATGTTATTAGTAGTTGTGACATTGTTACTCCTTGTTTTGTTTGTGGTTGTGGATGTGTGGATGCGTGGATGTGGTTGCGTGGATTAAAGTTTTAAAGTTATAGAGTTGTAAAGTTTTAAAGGGGTACGGAGAAACGGGAGGCAAAAATGTCAAGATGCACTCAAATCGTTATATTGTGTGCGTCTTGTAAGCGTCGTGCTCCGGGTAAACTACTTCTATTGCAATGCGTTTATCGATTCATATTGCTCCTTTGGGTACCCCCGCCCGCTTTTGCGGGCAGGGTGTTGATTGATATGGGTTGTTACCCTATTGCGTGCATGTCAACGTTTACCGTTTGACCATCGTAGGCGGTTACGCCCCAAAGCGTTGGCCATGCTCCACCGATCATGAAATTGTAGTTTGTTCCGATTGGTAGATTAGTGAAAGTTGCGACGCCGATGGCGTTGGTAATTATTGTTGTTATATACATATTAGCGTTTGTTAATTGTATCGAAATGTTTGGTGCGACGTTACCGTTTGCGTCATAAACCGTGACGTTTATTGTGCCAATGGCTTTTTTTAGCGTTACGTTGGTGGTTTGGTTGGCAACGATGTTCGTTGTTATACTGTTAGCACCGCAAAAAATTGTTGCGTTTCCAACTTGCAAATTTGTTAGCGTTGCATATCCGGATGAATTTGTTGTTCCGTAATTCACATCGCTATAAACAGTTCCGCCAACCACTGGTACGTTGTTTGCATCAAGCAATAGCACCGTTGCGGTACCGGTAATGGTTGTTGAATAATTTAACGCTACCTCGTATGTGCCATTTACTAACGAGGCTTGTACACTAGCGTTATAAGTATTATTGTTATACAAAAATATTGTTTGAAAATCATAATTGCCGGGTTGTAAATTCGTAAAGATTGCTACACCATTGCTATTGGTATTAACCATCTGTGTTTGGATGGAATTTAATATTGCCGTCACCGACGCGTTTGCAATCGGCGTTCCGTCAAGCGTAACTGTTACATTTGCCGTCGGGAGTGTTGATACTTTCACATAAGTATCGGTAATTGTGTTGTTGGTTATCACCGGGTTTTCTGTCGGGCGGAAGTAACTGATACCGTTGCCTGATGACGCGGTATAGATATTGCCAATTGGAACGATAAAATCGACATAGCCTGCGCTATTAGTATAATCAGCTTGACCAACTTCGTTGCCGTCGTTAGGATTGATTAATTGTACGGCTTTTGCAACGAACGGATTACCATTACCGTCGATTACATGTACCCGCATTGTGCCGGTTTTGTTTTGCAGTATTTGGGTTACACCATTTTGCAGGTTTATGTTATAGGTATAATGATAAGATTGACCTCTGCCATTTGGATAAACTAATATTTGCTGAGTTCCATTCGTCGCGCCGGTTAATTGGGCGATTCCGGACATATTTGTTGTTACCATTTTCTTTTCGTTGTTGTAATAGACTAATGCGCCATATACGGTTGCACCGGCATTGTCGATTACTTTTACGGATGGTGAAATTGCGTCTGCGGTTATTTGAATGTATTTTACGGAATTTGCGAGTATTTCAACGTTTGAATCGCCGTTGGCGCTATAGGCATAGGCGTTACCGCCGTAGACCGCCGTAACGGTCCAGAGGCCGCTGGCTAGAGGCAAGTTGACGTTGCCAGCGCTGTCGGTTGTTTCGTTTATTGTTGCGGAATTGTTGAAGTTCACGGCGTTTACTAACGCTCCGGCAATTCCAACGCCTGAAGCGTCAATTACTTGGGCTTGCAGGTTGCCGGATCCGGCTTTTAGGACGTATTGTTTAACTGTTCCGGCGGCCAGTGCCAGTTGTCCGGATACTACACTACCGTTGATTACCGCGTATAGTTGTTGCTGCGTTGTTGGTGTTAAGTCGGTAAACGTAGCAACTCCTTCAGTATCGGTAGTCGACAAGACGTTGTTTAATCCGGTCATTTGCACGGTGCTGTTGGCTATCGGCGTACCGCTAATGTCTAGCACGGTGATTTCGGCTTGAGCTTTGGTGTTTAGGTTAAAGGTGCAGATATTGGATTTGCCAAAACTTACCGTTGTGGTTTTTTGGGTAATGACTTGAGTGTATACAGAGGTGTTTATTACACCTACCGGGGCGTCGCTAAAATATGCGTTTCCGTTAGTATCAGTAACGCCTTGTATATTGCCCGGTTGCAGGTTTACTACTAATCCGGGTTGGGCTATGTTATTGTCGTTTACAACTACATACAACGGTGCAGTTGCGCCGACGGTTATGTTCGGGGTTGCCGCTGTTCCCGGAGCTACGCTGAAAGCCGGGCTGGAATATTGGTTGTTTTCGTAGGTTGCTACGGCAACGTAGGAATCGGTCGGGATGTTGGTATAAGCGGCTATCCCAGTTGTAGCGCTGGTTGCGCTGTAATTGGTTTGTTGGCCACTTAACGTTACCAACGTAGCGTTTACGCTATTAATCGGCGTTCCATCTTTGGCGGTTATTATTAAGTTGATATTGCCAAAAGAGTTTGTTGAGAAACTTATGGCGCCGGTAGCGGTTGTGTTATTAGTTACTGAAACGTTGTTTGAATAACGCACCATACCACTGTTTACTGCTGAAAAGGTATATGTTCCTAGTGGTAAATTTGTGAAGGCGGCAACGCCGCTGGTGTTTGTGGTTGCGGTTTGGGTCGTTTCTGGTCCGCTATATACTTGTACCGTCGTGCCGGAGATCGGGTTGCCTTGATTATCTGTTAAGGTAATGTTGGCGTTACCGGAGCCGGGTTGTTGAGGTCCGATTATTTTCGCCGTGCCTAATTGACCTTTAGCTATTGTAATCGTTCGCGGAAGGCTTGAATAAATCGTATCATTAATAGTTGTTGTTAAAGTCGGCGTATATGTTCCTGGCGCTAATCCGTAGAAATTAGCTATGCCGTTAGAATTTGTTGTTGCATTTATTATTGTTCCGTTTCCAGTCAATGTTACGTTTTGATTATTCATTGCTGTATCGTTTGCCCAAACTGCTTCAATTGCTATTTTTGTAGAAACCAGGTTTATTGTTAATGCGGTGTTAATACCGTTAATAGCGAAGGTTGCTGAGGCATTGTCATAAGTTGATTTAACTACTGTTGCTTTGTAATTTCCATTATATAAATGTTCGAAACTATATACTCCATTAATGCCGCTGCTCGATTGAGCTACCTGGACGTTGTTGTTGTCGAAAACCGTTACTGTAGCGTCGGATATTGGCGAATTGCCTGCCAATACTGTTATGTTTACGTCACTGACTCTTGACAGTGTATATCGTTCTGTTTGAATGGTATTATTGCGTTGTACTTGTTGCAGCATTTTGTAGCTGATGTCGTTGGATGCGTTATCGTTGATGATTTCGTTACCGCAAAATAATGCTGGTACCGGTGGCGCTAACAGGTTGAAGGCGAAGCCAAAGCTGGCGTTGTTGGTGCCGGTGTTTTGCATATTGTAGGCGGCGTTGATGCTTAATTGCGGGAATATTTGTAAATTAGCTACTGCGGCGATATTGGATACGTCGGGGTTGGCAACTCCTTGATAGGATTGAGTTGCCATGTAGTTTGAGCCGACGACACCGAGTTTTAACCAGGGAGCGGACATGAACGACAGGTTTGTGCTTAAACTAGCGTCGTAGCCGTTCATGACGCGTTCCCAGTAGGCGTAATCGCCGGAGTTGCCTAAAAATACGTCGTCGCCTAAACCGTAATAGGCGTTAGCTCTAGCTTCCAGTGGTCCGTAGAACCATTCCAGTCCTAGTCCTACACGTTGGTGGGATCCGGCGTTGGAACCGTCTAGCGCCGCTACGGTGAATTGGCGGTCGTAGAACATGTTTAGTCCGTATATCGATTTGTGGCTTTCGGATAAATCACGATAGCCTAAGCCGATGTTGGCGGTGTTGTTTAGGCTGGCATAACTTGCTTGCCAGAACAATACATTATTAAGATTATCGTCGTAATTGGTTAATGGTTGGATGGTGCTGGCTTGCCATACGGCTTGGCTGTCGGCGAAGTTCCCGGATATTTGGATTCGTTTTAGCCAAGCTGGTCCGCCGGTTAGCCATTGGCTGATATAGTAGTTCATCAGGTTGTTCCCTGCGGAGGTTGCGTCTTGGACGCTGGTGTTTGCCGTGGGGACGCCAATATTAGTTGCGGGAACGCTGGTGTTAGTCATTGGGATTTCGTTGTTGGCGGCGAATGCCAGTTGGGTGAACAGGAAGGTTATTAGGAGGATAATGCTTAGTGTTTTTTTGTTTTGGGTGAACATTTTGTTGCTCTCCTTAGTTTTCTTAACTTTTCAATCACACAATTAGCGTACTTTCAATTTATAGAAGTACGCTAATCGGTATTTGTTGTTATTATTTTGCAGTTTAACAGATCTGATTTTTGGGAGAGATGGACATTGCGAAGCATTTATTTAATTTGAGAGGCGATTTTAACGCACAAAACAATTGTAAGTATATGAAGTACTGTGGGGACTAGGGGAATAGCACTAAGTAAAGGAACTAAATCAAATATCGTCGCAAGGACTGGAAATATGACTATCCATTTACTTTGGGTGTCTTTTGTTCGCATGAACGTAATGCCAATCAAAATCAGCAAACACATCAAATGAACAAAAAAAGCTGGTGAAACTCCTCCGGTTGCTCCGGCTACAAGAGAGTTTACCAGCAGTGAATTTGACCCAAAATAAGGTAAAATGTAGGTTAGCAGCATAAATACGAAGTAGGTTGCAACAAAGACCGTGGTGTTTTTCCTTAACTTTTGCATAATGTACCCCTTTATAATAATTTTATATATAAGGATAGTTGAGATATATACAATTGTCAAATTTATTATTGAAAAATACACATTAATTTTCGATAGTGAATATTTCAATATCACAATTCTCGAACGCTAACTGATCAATTAGTATGCCAGCCCGGAAATTGTGGCGAGGGGGTCACGCCAGCCTTTAACCCTTTAATCATGAAAACCTAAAAAACTTGACCTAGCCTACTTTCCGAGAGGACTCAATGCAGTGTTTAAGAAAATATTTATTGACACTTAGAAGATAAAAGCGGCATTAGCAAATTGATCGTCGGCATGCCCCCACGGTCCCACACCCCATTGCTTCAACGCTATAGCACCTATGTTGTGCTCTAGCACAAATAGTTCCATCGCAAAGAATCAGCAAGAACGATTCTAAAAAAACAACTGCTTGTCAATGAGCTATAAGCTTATATTTGACAAGCAGTTGTTTTTTCAGGGATACGATTATTGAGTTCTCAAATAAATTATTTTAGGGGTAAATATCATGAACAATTTTCAGATTCAAAAACACATAGAATTATCGGCACTCGAAGTTTGTGAAGGAATGCTGAAAAGCATCGTTTGCAATAATCCAAGGGACAAAGAAATATTAAAACTCCGCATGCTGGGAGATGAAAAAAATGCACGCATCTCCTTGGAGTATATTGGTACTAAACTATGCACTCCACCCGTGACAAGGGAAAGGGTAAGACAAGTTGAAAGCCGAGAAATTAAAAAGGTAACATCGCTAACGCGCAAGTTATTGCGCAATCAAGCCAGTTCGAACGATTCAGAATTGTTGGATAAGTTTAATAATATAAGCATTCTCTTTAACCGTGAACGAGCAAATGTTAGCAATTGCCAAACCCACGATAATTTGATTAGCACTTTTATGGAAATGAATTTAAAAGTAAATGTGACCTCGCCCATTCTTTACGAACTGTTCGTGATTATGTGTATAGGTAAAGAATCTCTTAACGAAAAAAGTAATATTAATAGAGCTTATTTGAAAAAAATAATTAGCGAAATAAAGACTGAGACAGAATGGCGCGCAGAGATTGAAGCGAGCGCTGTTGCTGAAGCTAAAAAGGAAAGAGAATCAAAAAATCGGTTTACTAAGAGAGCAATTAAAATATTTAATGCAACCAGATGGCCCTTAATAAAAAACGGTGTCGATTTTACCACCATTCGGCGTAAGCGCGAACACGATATAAAGAAGGATATTTACAATATTATTAGCAAAAAAATGAATAAAGTAGTGAGCTGTGATTCTGGTCTGGAAGCAAAGTATTTCTATTTGCTAGAACAATACGACGACGTAGTTGCGTTTTGCGAGCAACCGATAATCATTGAATATGATAACCCCTCAGAAAAAAAACGAGCACGTTATTATCCAGATGCAATGGTCAAACTTGCAAATGGTTCCATAATAATTGTAGAAGTAAAACCAAAATGGACAAAGAATGGTGGTCGGGAGTGGGAAAACCCTGTCAATCTGGCAAAATGGCAAGAAGCCGAAAAATTTTGTCAAAAAATGGGATATGGCTGGTTGGTTACGGACGTTAGGACAGCGAAAATCGATCTGATTCCCAGTTAACCAAATAATAGTCAAGTGCAGTTAACGTCAAATTACAAGGCAGTTTTGGCACTACGTTTGCCCTTTTATATTTTGGAATATTTTAACAACAATCAAAGTACTATCATAAGTACACTCGGTCACCCATTTTTACACCCATTTTTCAACAAGCATAATCAATTTGCTATATCCATTGCCTTATTGTAAAATGTATTGAAGTTTTATGATGATTCATAATAGCAGCTTGCTAACCACTATGAGGTGAACCATGGATACTAATGTTTTGAAATTGTTACCGCCAGTTGAAATCGAAAGCAGAAAAATTTTAAAAAAATGCACTCAAGCTAACCGCTATTTAGCAGAACTCAAGGGCATATGTGGAACAATTCCAAATGAAAACATTCTAATCAATACTTTATCTATTCAAGAAGCTAAAGACAGCTCAGCGGTAGAAAACATTATTACGACGCATGATGAGCTTTTCAAAGAAGGGCTATTTTCGAAGGCTATAACCAACTCTTCGGTCAAAGAAGTATACAATTATTCCGAAGCTATTAAAAAAGGCTATGCATTAGTTCTAAAAACCGGATTGCTGACTAATAACACTATTTTAGAGATACAATCATGCTTAGAGAAGAACCGCGCGGGGTTCAGAAAATTGCCTGGCACCGCATTAAAAAACGATCAGACTGGTGAAATTGTTTATGAACCACCGCAAAACTATCAGGAAATTTTGAAGTTAATGGGAAATCTCGAGCAATATATCAACGCGGATGAACTTTCCGATGCAGATCCGTTGATAAAAATGGCAATTATTCATTATCAGTTCGAGAGTATTCATCCGTTTTACGACGGTAATGGACGCACGGGGAGAATTATTAACATTCTCTATCTTGTTCAGCAAAAACGTCTCGATATTCCAATTTTATATCTCAGCCGCTATATCATAAAAAATAAATCCGAATACTATCGCCTATTACAAAACGTACGCACCAAAGGTGACTGGGAGAGCTGGATACTATATATACTTGACGGCATTGAACAGACTGCTCGGGAAACAATTGCAGTTATTCTGGACATTCGCAAATTAATGCTGAACTATAAACACCGTATACGCGCTAATCATAAATTCTACAGTCAGGACTTGCTCAACAGTTTATTTAATCATCCTTACACGAAAATAGAGTTTATTGAGCGTGATTTAGGTGTCACAAGAAAAACCGCTGCAAAATACTTGGAAGCACTTGCTACAGACGGTTTTCTGCGTAAAGATAAAATCGGGGTCGGAAACTATTATGTTAATGAACCGTTGTATGATATTTTCACACGAAGCCAATCATCTGAGTAATAAATCGTTAAATTTACCCATAACAACTTGGTAATGGGTAAAAAATTGAAAAAGTTACCTATATTGATTGAATAACATTATAGATTAGAGCATTCCAATTGATAATGAATTAAGCAGCTAATGACAAGATACAAAACTTTCGAAAATTCAGGTGGTGAAAGTGCTATAGCTTTGGGTGCGCATGTGGGTGCGCTCAGCTTGATAAACGAGAAAATCGTGATAGGAATAAATGAAACTAAATGGAACGGCAACGCCGATTCGAATTGGGGTTGTGCCAAATATGCCGTTATTGCTCAATCGGCTTAAAATGCCAATTAGAAACTTCTAAGCCGTGGGTCGTAGGTTCAATTCCTACCAGGCGTGCCAGTAATTATAAGGGTTTGTGCCCTTTGCAATATTTCGAAATACACTTTTGGGTGCTTTTCGGGTGCAATCGAGTAGTAGGCTACCCATTAATTGAGTAGCCTACCTCTCACACCACCGTACGTACCGTTCGGTATACGGCGGTTCAGTAAATTAAGCACATCGTGAGCGTTCTATGCAGAATCGGGCTACTGGCAATCCGCCAGTAGCCTTTTCTTGTGTTCGCCCATTCCCAAGCCTTGTTTTCCGGTATTCCGAGCCTTTTCAGGTTGCGAAATCTTGCGCTGATTTTCTTCCATTGTTTCCAAATATACATCCGCAACCGGCGACGTATCCATTCGTTTATCGTCACCAGTCTTTGTCTCAGGTCGGCTGTTGCATAATACCCCAGCCAGCCAATCGTATATTTCTTGAGTTCTCTCAGCACTAAATCTATCGCCCTGCCTCGTTTTCGGCTGGTTATGGCTTTCACCCGTTCCTTGAATTTATTCAGCGGTTTTCGTGTACTCGTATTCCTGTGGTTTTGCTTATTTTGTTTTACGCAAATCCAAGGAACTTCCGATTCAACGGGCTTCCAGTCTTGCTTTTTGTCGCGTTGACTTTCAGCTTCAACTTGTCTTCAAGGTACTTTGTGCATCCGCTCATCACCCAGTCAGCCGCGCGTCGGGTTTTGACGTATATGTTACGGTAAGTAGACCTAGGGATTTTCACCCCAAGTCCCTCTCAGAACCGGACTTGAACCTCTCAGCTCATCCGGCTCCCATCATCCAACCACTGGATAAATCCCCATTTGCCAATGCATGAACAGTTTCGGTTCTCTTCTGGCGATTTTGTCCAACCATTCACGCGCCCGTCGTTTATGACAAGCAAGTTTCTTGAACTTGCGTCTTGACCAATGGACTAAGGCTTTGTTCATGTGCTTAAGTACGGAATACAGTTCCGATTTGTAAAAGCGTCCGTAATAATTTATCCACCCCCTGATTTTCGGATTGAACATCCGAGACAAATCTTCAAGTGTCTTGTCAGGCTTCAGATGCATACGCCAGTCATTAATGGCTTGCCGCATTGCCTTGCTCGCTTTGTTGCTAACTGCTGGAGTAAAGTTGATGAAATGCTTTCCATATTTGTTCCTCGACCTGCGTGCACGAAAGGTATATCCCAAAAAATCGAATATAGTAGTTTTCACTGAGTTTGGCAATTGATTAATTATATCTACATCAATTATTCATGGCATTACTGAGCAGTGCTACAAACTTGTCATTAGCGGCAGAGTCGAACCGCCATACGGCATAACAATTACCTTGGCAGCTGCTCCGTATTTTGCCAAGGCAACAGCAAAAGCACGTTCCAGCCTGCTGTCTGATTTCATAAATAGCGACTCTACCAACTCCAGCAGCAAATCCCTCTTTACAGGATGCCGGCAGAATAATCGTACTGCCATCACACACGGCATGTTTGGCATTTTCTAGCACCTTTTGCGCCTGATACAAATTTATGTCTTTTGGCCATCCGCCTGCAGAAACCGCCAAGATGTCGGCTTTTTCGGTGATCTTGAATTAATAAATGTGTCCAAAAAGTCGCAGCCATATCGGTGGGCACGCAAACAATCACCGGCCACCGCTTTAATTACCCACTTTTGTTCGTCTAATATGACGTTTAAGATAAACGCCACCGGACAATGATTAATTACCTCATCAATATCTAGCCGCACCGGATTGCTGACGAGATTACCGGCGTGGGCTTCGGGATCAACCATTCGCTGGTGATTGGCCTGAATTGCCGCGCGGGTCGAAACGCCGGGCATAATCGCCTTGGCGCCGCCGCTATAGCCGGCAAAATAATGATACTCGATATTGCCGATACAAATCCGCTTTTTGGCAGCGGCGACGTGGCGGCAAATGTCTTGCGGTGTACCATAGCTGGAGGTTCCCATGTTTACAAAGCCAGCGCTACCGCAGTCTACGCAGCGGTAGTTATCGAAAATATCTGCTCCGACCAAATAAATCATCTCTGCTTCGGTGTGGTTGCTATGGCTGCCAAGCGCAAACACGATTGTAATATTATTTGTTAACTCAGTCTTCATGCGCCGATCGTAGCCCGGCTTCGATTTCTAACTC
>JBAXTZ010000067.1:0-11758 GCA_037129925.1 Bacillota bacterium | reverse complement strand
GTTTCACACTCAGTCCCCCGTGGTCTCCTCCATACTCGCTTACCGCATGGAGCTCGTTCAACAGAAGGCTATGTCAGCCACCTTTCTGCCGTTCCGGGGCGTTAATCACTCTAGGGGTTAGGGTATAGGCGCTGGGATTTGGGGTGTTTCCCCATTCCCTATGCACTGAATCCCAATCCTAGCTAAGATTGTCGCAACACTCTTATTCCACACAACCCGACCACTTTCGCAGCCCGGCTTTTTCTGTGGAACCAAGGCGCACGCCGCTCTCGCAGTCCGTGTCAGCCTTCGACGTTACTATCTCAAGTCGCGTCGGTGTTGCCGCCTCACTATGCAGTTTCTCACTTGCGCTCATCACTGCCGAGGTCTTTACCTGCCTCTTCGGTTGTCAGTCAGCTGTTTACGGTGTCCGGTGTTTCCACTGTCAACTGTAAACTGTCCACTGTCAACTGAAGGGCGGCTCCCTTTCCCCGATGTCAGCACGCTACTTTTTGGTCACGTGCGCTCTTGCTGTTCGGCGCTGCTGCTGCAGTCACCTTATGTCAGTGATCAACCTATCATCACCAACAGCAGTTGCGGGGCGGATACTTCCAGCGAACATCTTCTCGCTCTCGATTAATTGTCAATTATTCATTGTCAATCATCAATTGCGTTGGCTTCAACCCGCTGGTCGACCGCTCGAGTTTTGAGCCGTTGTCCGGCCTAGTCTCTGACGGTGAATGGAATTATATCACCCTTCTTCACACCTGTCAACATAATTTTGAAAAAAGATTAAAAAACCAATAGTCGGTTTGTCAGATTCTTGACGGAGCAGATCATCAACCACGCTGCAGTAGAAATTCATTTTCCCGGCATATTCAGGTTTGAACTCACCTTTTTTTAGTTCAATAACCATATAGCAGCGCAGCTATAGATGGTAGAAGAGGAGGTCGATGTAAAAATCTTGCTCGCCGATGTCAAGATGATATTACCGACCAACAAAAGCAAACCCCTGCCCCAATTCAAGCAGAAATTTTTCCAGATGGACAATAAGCTGTGTTTACATCTCCCGTTCATGGAATCCCGATTCAAGGGTGAGAAAATCAAATATGATGTCCCTATGGCAGGGAAAGTATTACGTCCACCGGAAAAAGCGCCCTGGCTTGCGGCGCTTTTGGCAGTGATTCTATTTGTGCCACAGGCTGTGGCACAAATTCCAGCGAGGAATATTCCCGGTAGAACGCTAGCATTCGCTTGATATTGCGTTCGGAAAACCCCTTCTCTTCGGGAAGTTCATTATGCAGATCCTGTGCAGGGCGGGTAATAATCCCAGCTCCCCAGCCTTCCTTATTCTGACGGATATCAATAATCTGCCCGATTTCCCAGTAGAGTCGGATCAGTTCATAATTGGCAGCAATAATTGCCCGAGTCTGTGCTGTTCGAATCCGATTTTTTATTGTCGCAAGAAGTCCCGTATAGTCTCTCGGAAGTAGCTGATTTACAGGAGTCATTTTCCATCCTCCAACGCTTGCATCAATTCATATTTCAACTTTATCAAGTCATTAAATGCGCTCATCAAGCTTTTCCCATCGGATATATCTGTAAGATATGATCAAGTTAATATATTCGCCGCAAAACAAAATAATCCTGCATCCAAACAAAACAAAAAAACAGCGACATAATAAGCGCCGCTGCTATAGTCAACTTTAAAAACAAAACCCGCACCAACGTTCATCACGCTGTGCGGGTTCTTCGTTGTCAGTTGTGCCGCAGTTCACGTGTACCGTGTTGCCACTGTACTCCGTAAACCGCCGGGCCATATATTTCAGTTTTCAGTATCGGTTTTCGGTTTTCAGTTTTACTACCGTCAACTGTAAACTTTCAACATGAGTGGCAGAAAATTTTTATGCTTTTGTGAATTGATTTCAAATTTTATTCAAGGAATTTTGTGAACTTAGCAGCACCGGTATCCCATAGTTCAGGATATTCTTTCACTCTAACAAAGCCATGTTTGCTATAGAAAGCAACTGTAGAGTGATACGACGATCTTTTCTCCGGCGGAACTGTAAGTAGCTCAATCTTGCGAAAGCCACGGGTCTTAGCGTATTCAAATAATACTTCCATCATCTTTGACCCATATCCATGGTTGCGATATGCCGGTTCTGTTCCCATGAGTGTAATATTAAGCACTCCTTCGATGCTGGTAAATACGATAAAGGCCCTGATTTGGTCGCCCGCTTCTAAACAAAGAACATCTTGAAACAACAGATCGTTTTCAATCCACCCCGGAACGTCGTCAGTAAACCAATCTTCTGTTAACTCTCTGGCGATGTCAATGATCTGCTTGACGACTAAAGAATTATTGCGACTTGGCCGTTCTAATAACTTTATGTGCACTGCAACTCTCCCTTAATAACGCTACTCACTGCCGGATGAAATTAGTCCTGACTGATTTTTTTGTTGAACAAATCAGCCAAATATTGATCTGGATGAGGCATCGCGTAGCCCTTGTTTATTTTATTACCCTTCTTGTGTTTGTCGTGAGTTCTAACAATTCTATACCAATCATCCGGGTACATCTCTTTGAATTTAGCTTTAAATTCTCCAAGCGACTCTTTGTTGTTCATAGCCGCTTTAACCAAAGCTGTTTTCTCATCCTTCTTAATAACGACAGCCATAATAACAATTCTCCTTTATGATTAGCTATTATTCGCCGTCCAATCCAAATAATCCTGCACGAACAAAAAACAAAAAATCCCCCAACACGCATTTCTACGCATCGCGGGTTCTTCGCATTCCTGCGGGGTTATCTTGGCAGAAGCTTACGCTTCACCAAGATAGGCTCCGAGGTCTTGATGTATCCTACTCGTTACATCCCGTATCTTTTCAGTTTTGGGTTGTCAGTTTTCAGGTTACGGTGTCTCCACCGTAAACCGTTAACCGCTAACTGTCAACTGCACTGGATACGCTCGTGTGTTGCTGCTGCCGGGTTTCTTCGCTCCCGTACAGCGCTACTCTATCTCGTTGCTTTGCCACTCACAACCAGATGGTTTCACACTCAGTCCCCCGTGGTCTCCTCCATACTCGCTTACCGCATGGAGCTCATTCTGCAGAAGGCTATGTCAGCCACCTGTCTGCCGTTCCGGGGCGTTAATCTCTATCTGGGGTATAGGGTATCGGATTTGGGATATGGGGTTTTCCCATTCCCTATGCCCTGAATCCTAATTCCTAGCTTAAGATTGTCGCAGCGCTCTTAATTACCAGCGAACCGACCGCTTTCACAGCCCATCCTTTTCCTGATAACCGCGTCGCGCAGTACTCGTTGTTACTCGTCTGCATCGTCCGCTTGACGTTACTTTTTCAAGTCGCGTCGGCCACCGCCGCCTCGATTTACATTCGAACTTTCGCCCGTCCGCCGAGGTCTTCAATCGTCGCATTTTCAACTGTCAATTATTCATTGTCAACCGTCAATTGCACCGACCGGCTCCCAACTTTCAACCGTTATTCACGGCCTGTTTCTGGAGGCGAGACATAGTTTACCACAAGATGTTATTCCTGACAGCGTTATTTTAAAAAATTGCCATTTTTTTAAATATCATTGCTTTACATCGTAAAATCGCGGACCTGCTCGTTATAATCTACACCCTGCCCATCGAGTTCATCGAGGGCGTTTTCGTCTTGTTCCTTGATGGTTAGAAATATTTGCAACTGCCGCGCATAATTCTCGCGCAGTCGGTCACAATCGCTGACAAATGCCGCTTCGCTTATGTCGCCCCGGTCAATGGTCGCAAAACAGCGTGAACAGATACGATTTGCCCAACAGCCGCAGCAGTACTTTTCTACTAAGGCTCGGTAGGTTTCAAGCGCTTTAGTTGCCTGCTGTTCAATTGACGAAAAATCATCCACTGTGCCAAGCACTATTCTTTCGGCACGTTCACACATATTGAGTTTGCCTTCGCTGTTGACAAACATATTCCCGTATCCAGGGAGACAACAGGAATGTAGCGCCAGATAGTCCGGCCGTCCCATGCCGCGCTGGTTGAGTTGCTGCATCTGTTGCAAATATATTCCTTTAAGAAACGGCGATGCCTGCCGGTAATCTTTGGCAAACTCCGCGCGCAACTCGGCAAGTTCCGCGATATTGAGCTGCTGTTGTTGTTCCAGACAATACTTTTTGACATAGATACTGTCCGGGTCATAGGCAAATATCGGGCTGAGTGTGCAATTGGCGAATATCGGCGTTTCGTCAAAATAGCGCTTAATTTCCAACAGCGAATGCATCGGTGTAATGACAATGTTCAGCATGACGTGACTATTGAAATAGACCGCGTCCCGGTCATAAATCGATTGTAATATTCCATATACCCGCTCGTAGGTGCCATTACCGGCGCAATCCACCCGGGCAGTCTGCTGCTGTGGCCCGTCAAAACTGATGTTCAGCATAAAGCCGTTGTCGAGCAAATAATCGAGCTTGCCCTTGTCGCTCAACAATATGGCGTTGGTGGTAATGCTAAATCGTGTTCCCGGACTCTCGCGTTTGACTCGCTCCACGATATGCTGCAACACCGGGAAATTCAGCAACGCCTCGCCGCCATAAAATATCACAAACTCCGGCTTTTGTGCTTTTCTCATATAATGATTCAGCGTCTTATCTGCCGTTTCTAGGCTTAGATCGCGCCCCTCAGTGGCATGGGTGCGCTCGCTCTCATACTCGCCGGAGTAGATACAGTATTTGCAACGCAGATTGCAGCGCTCGGTCATGCCAAACGTCAGTTTGCCAAACAGCGCGGCAGCGCTTTCTTCGCTGATGAGTTTATGGAAAGCCGCGATAAATCCGTCGATGCTGATAACCGTGAGCTGGTCATCATTGATTCCGCCGTCAATTAATTGGTTACGCAGGGTTTCATCCGCACAACCGCTAACTTTACCATCGGCTTGCTCCAGTGTCGCACAGGATTGCTCGTCGAGTGCGTAAAATTCATTGGTTCCGGAATCGTACAAGTACGGTTGATTGGAAAACGAACGAATAATTGTAAACATACCGTTTCACCTCTATCGCGTATTATGCCAGCGTCGTCGCCAGCTCATAAAACTTGCCGTTACGGTCGGCCGCCAAATCCGCGTACTTGCCGCACTCCACTAACTTGCCGTTATCCAGTACAATCAGTTGATCGGCGTTTTTGATCGTTGACAGGCGATGCGCGATAACCAATACCGTCATTTTGCCGCGCATATTTTCGATTACCTTTTGGATGCGCTCTTCATTTTTTACATCCAGTGAACTGGTTGCTTCGTCGAGAATCAGCAGCGTTGGCTGCCGTAGCAGCGCCCGTGCCAACGCAATTCGTTGTTTTTCACCGCCGGACAACCCAATACCGCGCTCACCGAGCTGGGTGTCTAATCCATCCGGCAATTGCCCGACAAAATCGTCGGCGGCAGCAAGCTGGAGCGCTTCAGTTAACTCGGCCTCGGTCGCCTCGGGTTTTACCCACAGCAAGTTTTCCCGAATCGTGCTGTTAAACAGCACTGTTTCCTGTGGCACATAGCCGATACTGGCGCGCCAGTCAGACAGCATTGCCCCGGATAAAGGCTGACCGTCCACGAGAATACTGCCGCTTTGCGGCGCCAGTAAGCCGAGTATTAAATCCGCCAGCGTGCTTTTTCCGGAACCGGACGTTCCGGTTACGGCGGTTATCGTACCGCGCGGCAATTGTATTGTAACGTCGCTGAGCGCGGATTGTTTGTCGTCGGCGTAACTAAAAGATAGATTGTTCAAGGTGATATTGTCGCTAATTTCCAGGCGCTTACCCGGGATAACTGCGAGTTCATTAACGCTTGCGGATTCACCATCTGTGGTAAATTCTTCGCGGGCAGCACTACAATCCGCCAGCCACTTTTGAAAGTTCGTC
This sequence comes from Bacillota bacterium, assembly GCA_037129925.1. GTDB lineage: Bacteria > Bacillota > Negativicutes > JBAXTZ01 > JBAXTZ01 > JBAXTZ01. Next base: position 5,870 of record JBAXTZ010000067.1, on the reverse strand, counting down.
CACGATGGCAGCATCATAATCGACAGCTGAGTGCTGGTCTGAACCATCGACAGGAACGGCCAGATACGCGAAAAAATTACCAGAATTATTACGATGCTGGCTATTTCCATACCCAAAAACACCAGCGCGATGAAGAAGAACAGGCTGATTACCAGCACCGAACCGACTTTGTAGAAGAAACTCGTCTTGGCAAAAATCTCGGCGAACTGCAGATATTTTTGTTCAACCGCGCCATTGGTCTGCCTGAACCGCTGAATCTGCGCTTTCTCGGCGCCATAACTTTTAACTTCCTTGATACCGGCGAGATGTTCACTGACCAGTTTGATACTGTTTTGCATTAATTCATGCATTGTCATCGCGCAGTCACTCAATTTATTATTGTTCTTGCGTAACGCCACAAAGAATACCGCGCTCAAAACTATTGTCAACGCCGTTACTTTCGGCGACAGGTAAAAAGCCACTGCCAGCTGCGCCAAAGCAATCGGTAGCGCCGACAAAAACTGAACCACCAGATAGGTGCCGGTATCGATATTGCGCAAATCATTGGTAAGCACATTTACTACATCCGACCGGCGCCGGCCGATAATATACTGCCATTTTGCCTCGGCAAAAGCGCTATACAACCGGTTGCTCAGGCTACGGGAAAACCCGGCCCTAAACGCCATACTGCTGACACTTTGCTTTTTCTGCAGCACCGCTTGGACGATGTTTACAATGACGTAGATGAGAAGTATTACCAGCATCCCGGTTTTTTGATTAAAATGCGCTGCGAGATCGGACAAAAACGGTCGCGCGGTCTGATCCAGACCAGCGCTCATCCCCGCCAGCACCATAAACGGCACCATCAACCACAACTCCACCGCTTCGAATCCAGCGATAGCAACGGTTAGCACAGTCATCCAGGTCAGTTGCTTTCGATCGTGACGGCATATCTCTCTGACATATTTTCCCAGTTCGGCCAGCACATTTTTGCGGTTTTTTTTCATCTAGTAATCCTCTCCTCGCTCAGCAAAAACAGTCGGATTGAACAAGATTCTGCAAAATCGAAATCAAACAGTTTGACTTCATGATAATATTCGCCAAAAGCCAAAATTATCCTGCAAAACCGCCTCAACAAAAAAATGCCCAACTGAACGCAAAAAAAATCCGCCCCAACGTTCATCACGCTGTGCGGTTTCTTCTTTTGTCAGTTGTGCCGCAGTTCACGTGTATCGTGTTGCCACTATACTCCGCAAACCGCTGGGCTGTACTGATCTTTAATACGTCTCAAATTCATCAAGTCCGACGGTTGTTCGTCTAAACTTACGTTGACTTCGACTGGCGCTCTCCAATCGAATCTACTCACCGCTCGCTTTCGTAGCTCGCGTTTACGGTGGTCGCGTTGCTTTCGTTGCCGCAGCCTTCTCAGTTGACAGTGGACAGTTTACAGTTGACAGTGAATCCACCGTGCACCGTTAGCTTACAACTGACTACCGAATAGGCATCATTGCCTGTTCCAAAAGCTTAGTCGGTTTTGCTTCCGACTGGATACTAATCTTTATCGCTTCTACGCTTTCACGCAGCATCAGTATCCGATGATTCGCTCGTATCTTCGTGTCCGGCGTCACTAGCTTGCGCCAACCGCCTGTCAGTTTTCATCTCCAGTTCCCGGTTTCCAGCGTTACCACCATTAACCATTAACTTTTAACTATTAACCAATATTCAACACGCTCGTCTTGTGCAACCGAAGAGTTTCCTCGCGCTCGTTCGGCGCTACTCTACATCACTGCTTTGCCACTCACAGTAATCAGGGTCAGACTCAGTCCCCCGTGGTCTCCTCCATACTCGCTTACCGCACGGAGCTCATTCTGCAGCAGGCTATGTCAGCCACCTGTCTGCCGTTCCGGGGCGTTAAACTCTATCTGGGGTATAGGGTATCGGATTTGGGATATGGGGGTTTTCCCATTCCCTATTCCCTGAATCCTAATCCCTGATCTAAGATTGTCACGATGCTCTTACTGCGTGCGAGCCGACCGTTTTCACAGCCGTCCTTTTCCACGCAACCACGACGCACAGTACTCGTTCGCACTTTCCTGCGTCAGCCGCTCGACGTTACCATCTCAGATCGCGTCGGCTATCGTCGCCTCAGTTTCTACAGCCCGCATTTTCATGCCCGCTGCCGAGGTCTTGACCCGTTTCGGTTTTCAGTATCAGTTTTCCGTTTTCAGTGTTTCCACCGTCAACCGTTAACTATCAACCGACAACTGTAACCGGCTCCGTTTCCCCGATGTCAGCACGCTACTTGTTGGTCACGTGCGCTCTTGCTGTTCGGCGCCATTGCTATGGTCGCCTTATGTCAGTGATTAACCTATCATCACCAACAGCAGTTGCGGGGCGGATTCGCATCGACAAACAGCTCACAAACGCAATGTTTACAAGGCTTCAACCTGTCGACCGGCTCCCAAACTTTCAACCGTTATTCACGGCCTGTTTATGGAGGCGAGACATAGTTTACCACGATATGTTATTTCTGTCAAGAAAAAGATTGAAAAAATTATTTAAACTTACTTACAATATGATTTTCGAAGACTTACGCTAATCCATCGCTAACATTGTAATCACATATAGCTTCATTATTATTCGACATGCTAACATACTTATCCTGCAAACCCTTCAAACAAAAAAAGGTGACACCAAAAGCGCCGCTGCCAAAATACCCAATTCCTCTTTAGTAACACCTAACATCCTCCCAACTCACTATCGCGCATCAAGGTTCCTGTCCAGCGAAGTTTCCAGGCTCGAAGCCCCGTCGCCCCGCCCGCATATTACACCCCCCCTCATTGCTATCCCCCAACGCGTAATATATAATCAACTACATTCACCCATTCGGAGAAGAAACAAATGTTCAAGAAACATCAAAACGAATTACCCATATATGTTAATTTCGGCAAGACAGCATTTCTCAAATCCTTTAGCCGGATATTTGCCAGTAACGCCAATAAATCCGCACAATGCAAAATTCCCAAACAGCCGCTGCCGGTTGTCGATTTCGACCCAAGCACTATACCAGACGACTTACAGACCAAAATAGTCTGGTGCGGTCATTCGACCGTCTATATTGAACTAGCCGGAAAACGACTGCTACTTGATCCGAACTTTTCCGACTCCCCGTTTCCGCTAATACCGCGATTCGGTGGCAGCCGGTTCAGTGGTCGCTTGCCGTTTGACCCGATGCAATTACCAGAAATCGACATCGTGATACTCTCACACAATCACTTCGACCACTTAGACAAAACCAGCATCAAATTGTTAAGCAACCGCACGAAAACATTTTGCTGTCCGACCGGCGTAGGTAGCCGTTTGTCGAGCTGGGGAGTAAACCCGGAAAACATCATTGAACTCAAGTGGGGACAATCAGCAACCATCGCCGATATCCAAATGAGTTGTACGCCAGCAAGGCATTTTTCCGGACGCTACTTGCTAGACCGCGACTGCACCTTGTGGTGCTCCTGGGTCATCTCAGGCGCAGACCGAAAACTATTCTTCAGCGGCGACAGTGGCTACAGTCCGCATTTCGCCCGTATCGGTGATAAATATGGCCCATTCGACATTGCTTTGATGGAATGCGGACAATACGACAACCGTTGGCCAGTCTCGCACATGAAACCAGAAGAGTCAGTGCAAGCATGCTTAGATATAAATTGCCCGATAATGCTACCCATCCATTGGGCAGGATTCGGAATGGGAGCGGAACACCCGTGGCAAGAACCAGCAGACCGGGCATTAGCCGCAGCCCGGCAAAACGGAATCACCCTCTGCACTCCGCGAATCGGCGAACCAGTAATTCTTGGTACAAAATTACCGCTGGAGCGCTGGTGGCAAAAACTCGACTGACGTTTCATGAATATTCGATAATAAAAAACGCCCGGCAATTGCGACTAAAACCGCTAATTGTTCGGGCATCAATATTTCTATTTAAAAGCAAGCCGCGACCAACGGAACAACGCACCCAGTTCCCGGCCTCGAGTAACCGCTAATTAATACTGGTAAAAGCTTTCAGGTATTAGTTTTCGGATTTCGGCGTTTCCGCCATCAACTGTTCAATGTTCAAGGTTGCACGAGTTGGTTTGGGTATGTACATCGACACCGGATTTTTATTCGGATTGAGCGGGGTGAAATTACCGATAACGGACTTCGCGGGCTCCGGCTGCGTGTTTGGAACATCCGAAGATCCGGGCCTGTTCATATAGTACAACGACCCCATTGTCGCGACATTACTGCCGCCTGCGGCAATATCCAGCTCTTCCTCGGTCAACAATTGGGTTTTCATTACCTCATCCAAATCTAGTTCCGGTTTCTTGCTCATAATTACCTCCAACGTAATTTTTTTCAGCTACTAAAATGTTTAGCTTATGGCAATATTCTATCATACAATTATGTGCAAATTGTGTAGCTTTAATATTTATAGAATAGAAACTTTAATCAGCTTTCTCTAATCTCACAACCCAATAACCGCCGGTTTTTTTGCTGCCACGGCGCTCGATAAAGTTCATTTCAACAAGCGTCTTTATCTGTCTTTCAATTGTTTTTATCGATCTATTCAAGTTCGCTGAAGTTTGATTAGACTGTATTCGGGGAACACCCGAACCTAGCGCTTCAACAAAATCCAAATCTTTAAAAACGCGCATCAGTTCTTTGCTGCGCGGCACAGAAACGCCGCTAAAAAAGTCTTGTTCTCTCAGCCCCGACGGCAATTCGCCAACTGACGTTATTTCCAACCGGTCGGAAAACAGCTCAACTTTCGGTGTCGCTCCATAGGAATAATCGTTGTGTATCATCGCGTTTATCACTGCTTCGCGTAACGCCCGGTCACCAATCATCCGTCTTTGCAATCGTTTTCCGGAAGTTATTTTTGTAAATGTCCGATTCTCGATTTCCACCTTGTCATGCACTCGCTGCGTCGCCTTAACCAGTGAACAATAATCATATTCAATATTTTATGGCTGGTTTATGAACGGTTTATGAACGGTTTATGAATTATTTACGCAGTTTATAAAACGTGCTTTTGCGTTCACCAAGCTGCTCTATTTTTCCGTTATCAACGAGTTTTTTCAACAGCCGGGTTGCTTGCGGACCGCCAATTCTGCACATAGCAGATACTTCATACCGCTTAATTGAGCCGTGTTCTTTAATATATCCCAAAACCATTTGCTCTTGCTGGAAAGGTTCGAACCCTTTTTGCAAAACATACGCTGCCTTCTGCCCCTTGTGCCGGTACACACTCGCACCCAAAGTATATGTACGCCCGCGCCCAACGCCGTGTGCTTCAATCAACCCGGCTTCAACAAGTTTTTCCAATGTCGCCCGGATTGCTGATTCGGCGAGCGTCTTGATGGTTCAGGTGCACTCCGGTGATCTCGCCGTTATCTTCCACGCCCAGCAGAATAATGCCGCCTTCGGTGTTGGCAAGCGCAACCACTGCCGCAACCAAATCTTTGTCGGGCAAACATTTTCTGTCGCTCTTAAATTCCAGCGAAATATCTTCGCCGTGCTCAATAAGGTTAATAATTTCCTGTTCTGTGGGCTGCATCACTTCACCAACCATTCGCTCGATATTTGAACATATTTTACACTGAGGCAAAAGATATAGCAACAATCCACGTCTGTCAGGTGGCTTGTATCAATGTCTTCTAATACCAATTCCCTCTTTAAAAACAAAAATCCCCCAACACACATTTCTGCGCATCGCGGGTTCTTCGCATTCCTGCGGGGGTTATCTTGGCAGAAGCTTACGCTTCACCAAGATACGCTCCGAGGTCTTGATGTATCCTAAAGTGTCAACATAACCCGTTGTTAGGTCATGTTCCGTTGTCACCGCCGGACGCTTATCT
>JBAXTZ010000066.1:0-12609 GCA_037129925.1 Bacillota bacterium | reverse complement strand
TCCGCGCATTAATTCGAGCCGTTAATTGTGCTTCAACAAGTGAGCGTAAAAAAACTGTACTGTTTGAAGGAGCGCTCAGTATCCGAAATGAGCGTGACTGAGTTTACGGTTTTAGCGAGGTGTTGTTAGCACAATAGGCGCTGAATTACGGCGTTTGATGTTTGGGTTGCTTTTGCATCAAGGTAAAAGTAACGCTGCCGCAGGCAAGCAGTTTCGCATATCGGCTGCGCCGATTGTATGCGCCTTACTTTTTGCCAGGCTCAAAAAGTAAGCAAAAAAGCCGGGCGCGGTAAGCCTTCACCTGCTACTGTAATCACTTGCGACGGTTTGGCTTAATGCGCCAGAGAAACGACGGATTGTTTCGTGAACAAGCCCCGATTTCGCTGACTCTATCCATCGACAAAAAAACTCCGGCAATATTTCAGCCGGAGTCTCAAGGCAGCTATCATTCAGTTTGATTGCTTATCGCGAGTTCCCAAATCGATTTATCTTCACGTGCCGCGCCTAATTCCATTTTATCTTCGCCGGTGTCGGCATCAGATACCAAATGTCCGACATCGGTGACATTCATAATGTGTTTGACACATCGGATGTAGAACGCCAGTTTGCACTGTTGATAATATTATGTCTGACCCGGTAAATAGTTCTTACCTAATCGCCGACAAATTACAAGCGACAGCAGCGCCAGTAATTCGAAAAATATCATCCCGCCATCGAACGCGGCGGTTTTTTGTCGATCCAGCCAAAATAGCAGCATCGGCACGAACGAAGCCAGAAAATATGCCAGGTTATAAACCAACCCGACCGCTGTTAGCCGAACTTGCACGGTGAACAGCTCCGGCAAAAAAACCATGTAGGTCGGCGCAATAAATGCCAAAATAGTTTGATTAACAATTACGAATAAATACAGACCGACGAGCGTTTGCTGATGCAGTATCCAGAACAACAGCGGATTTACCGCCAGCACTATTAACAGCAATGCTTGGAAAAACTTTACCCGGTCATATTTATCGACTATTGCGCCAGCCACGGGCAGTAATAGCGCGCACCATAAGTTACCAATGAACATCGCCAGCGCCACTGTGGCTGGAGAAATGTTCGTATCCGTTTGCAACACATAGACCGGCAAAAATAGTGAGTTGAGTAATACATAGCTTGCCGGAAAAAGCACAACGACAATGGCAAATAGTGTTTTCTTAGTCTCAAGCGTGCCGACAATATCCCGTAGCGAGCGGCGCTTGTCGAAATTTGCAACGAAAGCCTTTGTTTCTAGCATTTTTTTTCGAAAAACCATTGCCACAGCCATCAAGACAAAACCAAACAAGAACGGTAGCCGCCAACCCCACTCGGCTAAATCACGAGCGCCAATGAAAGTAATCGCCAGCCAATAGACCAGTGTTGCAAGTGACACGCCAAGACAAGCGCCGGTCAACATAAACGCGCACGATAGGCTTCGCTTGTCTCGCGCCGAACTTTCGGAAACATAAACTAACGCGCCCGGCATCTCAGCTCCATACGACAACCCCTGTAAAAACCGGGCGCTGGCAAACATAATTGTGCCGGCAATTCCCGCAGTACGAAAACTTGGCGCCAAGCCCATGGCTAACGTCGCAGCCGCCATCAATAACATTGAGACGAAAAACATTGGTTTCCGCCCAAATTTGTCGCCGCACAAACCAAAAAGCACTCCACCTAGCGGTCGCGCTAAATAACCAGTTGCAAAGACCGTCACTGCCCAAATCAAAGCGTGAGTCGAATCGCCGGTTCGGAAAAACTGCTCGGAAATAATTTTGATAAACAACGCGTAAATTACAAAATCATAGTATTCAAAGCCTGACCCGAAGGCAATTATTGCCAGCATTTTTTTATTCGTTTTACCCACAAAATATCCTTAATACCCTTTAGTCACATTATTATGCGGAGCCGCCATTTATTGACAAGTGAATCTAGCGATACTCTTGCACCACAGGAGTGTTGAAAAGTCTATTGATTTTTTCAACACTTGGAGCATCCATTTGCAGCAACTTGTCAAGAGCAATTTGATTCTGGGTATCTAATCTGCGGATAATCATCTCATTGTGGTACCCCGGCACAATACCGGCAGCTACACGCGCTTGCATCCAAATCGGATGTGAGCTCTGGCTGATGTACCGATCAGTAGCGTTTTGCCAATAGTCGTGATAAGACATGCCGAGTGTTGAAGAGAAAAGCGCTTGGTCGAATTTGATGTCACCAGCCTGCGGCAACTTGGACTGTACATACCAGCCACTCTCCCGGATTCCATAAAACTGCGGTTGTTGCAAGCTGTTATTTGCACGCAAGGCACCACCATTATACAATTCAGCCACTATTCTGCCTAAGCCGGAATGTTGTTTATGTCCCCATGTTTCATCCGGATTGAGCGTAATGATTATATCCGGTGCGACTTGCCGGGCAATAGCGGTTAATTGTTTTTTCAATCGCTCTTGATCCCAGTTTTTTATCCCGTCGTCCCAATTATCATCGTAGCTGAAATCAGCAGGTGTGGACAATAAAAAAATATTTGTCACCCCGTAACAAGCCAGGCTTTGGATAAACTCTTTACGACGCTCGGCCGCCAGTTGCGGATGGCTGGCAATAACACTGATTTTTTGACCGGTCTGCGGATAAGTCAGCCAAGCTTTGTCGCCGGGTTCAGCCTCAATCAAGACATCGTTATCAATCTTCGGATTATAATCACTTTTGGCGCCTTGCACAACGCTGCCATTTTCACCGCAGGTAACAAGTACTACTGCCATATTCCAGCCCCGCTCAGTAAAATAACTCAAATTAAACATCGTCTCGTCATCGGGATGTGCCAAAACAATCAAGACTTTCTTGACTATGTCATCCTTAACTGCCGCAAAAGAAACGGACAGCGCGCTACTCAGCAAAATGCCACAACAAAGTATTGTCAGCAAAATAATCTTTTTTTGCATAAATCCTCCACTTGTTCACAAAGTCAGCATTACACCACTTTCAACTGTCCAGATAATTCAAAACTGCTGCCGGGAAAGCTGATACTGGTTTTGCCGCTAATGGTAATGCTGTCACCGGCAAATTTGCAAGTAAAGTCAACTAGGAAAAAGCTTTCATAATGCTGCATCGAGAGCCGCAGCTCATTAGCCGTCAACCAGCCCGCTGATGCGGCAACTTTTGTTCCGATACCATCGTGCTCGCCGAATTCCTGCAACCCGCCATGACCGTCATATTTATTCCAGTTGCCATAGCCAAAAATAATCTCGTTTCGTTTGACACCACCAACAAAACCAACAACCACACCGTCCGCCATAAGTTTGAAATCAATAATTTTCAACTGCAATAAACTGTCGCCCGCTAAACTGTAACCGCTGCCATCAAGCAGCTGATTTAGCTCAGCCTTGTCAATTTTGTTGCGACAGGGCAGATAACCCAGCCTCGCCAGCTTTCGGCGCAAAGCCGCACAGGCGAGCCGATCCAGCGCTAGCGGCGCTGTACTCAGTCCGGCATACAGCGTCGGCCATACTTGGTTGACAATCTCATGCATATCGCCTGAACCAGCCGTTATCGCAACAATCAGTTGTTCATCTGGAACTACCAGACAAAACTGACCGTACATGCCGTTACCATTATAGGCATTGTGCGGACTGCGCCAAAATTGGTAACCGTAACCCAAGCCATCCGGAGTGTCGCTCTGCGCAGCCGTTGCCTGCGCAACCCATTCTTTCGACAACAACTGCTGTCCCTGCCACATTCCCTGTTGCAGATATAGCAGTCCCAGTTTGGCAACATCGACAGTTTTCAGATACATTCCCCAGCCACCGATTGAATAACCATGGGGACATTTCGCGCTGTTCACGCCGGTAATTCCCAATGGCGTGAACAGATTTAGTTGCAGCCACTCAAACATATCCATTCCGGTAACTTTGGCTACTATCCGTGACAACATATAGCTGGCGATCGAATCGTAACAAAACACTTCGCCCGGTCGGTTGGCAAATTTCTGTTCAAAAAAACTCTTCGCCCAATCAACACTATCGCCTCGACCCGAATCAGCAGCCGCCGCATGGCCGTTGGTCATCGTCAGCAAGTGCTTCACCTGTAAATTTTGCCAGTTTTCATCAGTCGCAAGCGCCGCGTATTCTGAAAAATAATCGACAACCTTGTCTTCGACTGTCAGCATTTTTTTGTCGACGGCAATCCCGATAGCAGTTGACGTAAAACTTTTGCTGAGCGATGCCATTTCATGCGGATATTCAGGTTTATAGGGATTCCACCAGCCTTCGGCAACAACATAGCCGTTGCGTAGCACCATCAGGCTATGGACGTTCAATTTCAGCTTTCTGAGCGCATCAATATAGTCAGCTATTGCTTTAGATGGCACGCCTTGAGCTTCCGGCGCGCTGCGCGGCAAACCACCGTTAATAAATTCTTTCGCCGTTTGCTGCTCCAAATTCATAGCTCTCTCTCCATACTCAAAAATACTTTTGTAGCACTGTCTCACTGACGTTTTCGCCCACCGGCAGCGCGGCTACATTTGGAATTGTCACCGGCAGTTGCCCGGTTGCGGTAATAGCTCCAACCAGCACTTTCGCGAGCGCCTCCACCATACCACCGCGATAGCCGTAGATACAGATATAATTGCGGATACAACTGAAATTTCGGGCATCATAAGGCTCACGTACCGCTACAGCGATAAAATTTTCCACGCTGTTGTTAAGATACTCCACCAGCCGCGCCTGCAGCGCGACATCGATTTTGTCGCGCCATGGTTCAAGCGGCGCCGTCGCCATGATTATTGTAGAATATTTACCAACCAGCTCCTCAATCTGCTCGATCGCGCTATCCGGTTTAAGCTGGACAACAGCAATTTCCGGGCAGTAGGCTTTCAAGGCATTGCCAATATTTTCAACAGAAAAGTGCAGTCCGGTTACGACAATACTACCTGCGGCACTGGCTTTAAGCGGAATGGCGCCGGAATTTTTCACCACCGTCACCGCGCTTTCGGCAACCGTGTCGCGAAGGGCAACGTGTGCGGCGCAGTTAATAACTGCTTGGTCTACAACCGCTAATCCGACGAACTTACTCTTAGCTTTCCTAATCCGCGCCAACGACTGCTCGACACGGTCCATAGAAATTCGCCCGGATTGCACTGCCGCTAATACTGCGGCATACATCGCCCGTTGGGTCGCCGGAGTGTGGCAAACCAGCAATAAATCTACCCCGGCTTCAAACGCCAGCACCGCCGCTTCTACTCCGTAATTATCTTCAATCGCCTTCATTTCCAGACAATCAGTGATAATCAAACCGGAAAAGCCCAATTGCTCACGCAATAATCCGGTCATAACCTTATGCGACAAGGTTGCCGGTCGCTCCTGGTCAATCGCCGGGAAAATAATATGGGTTGTCATTATCGCCGGTGTTCCGACTTCGATTGCCGCGACAAATGGCACCAGTTCAACTTCCTGAATCCGCTGCAAATCATACGGCACTGTCGGCAACGCCAAGTGCGAATCGACTGCGGTATCCCCGTGTCCCGGGAAGTGCTTTACAGCCGAAATTACACCGCCGTCATTATGACCACGTACCGCCGCAGCGGCAAACTCGCCCACCATTTTTGGATTCTCGCTGTAAGAGCGGGTGCCGATAATCGGATTAAGCGGATTGATGTTGACATCGGCAACCGGCGCGAAATTCCAGTTAGTTCCGAGCGCCCGCAACTCCTCGGCATTAGCGCAGGCGGTTTTGTAGGCGTTATCGGGATTACGCGTTGCGCCGTGCGCCATCGCCGACGGAAAGACAGTAACACCGTCAATAAACCGGGTGATCATGCCGCCCTCTTGATCGACACAAATAAATAGCGGTTGTTTGGAAATACTTTGCAATTCAGCATGGGTCTGCGCGCTAGCTTGCACAGTTTTGGCGACATTACGCGGCAGCAGTACTAGTCCGCCGACCTGCATCTCGTTCAGCAAATACTCGGCATGACGAGTTACGGTTGACGCGTCTTCATCGGCTTCAGCTATCCAACCACAAACAAATAATTGACCGATTTTTTGTTCTAAAGTCACAGTCACAGTTCCTCCAAAGTCAGTTTTCGTTCAAACAGTCAAAATGGTTTTTCGGCATTTAAGTCGCGCGTAACCGGCTAGTTCAGCCAATTTATCAGCTGTGACATGCGGAAGTTTAGCGAGTTGACCACGGACACCGAAATTTCTGAAGCCAATAAGTTTCCATGCAAAAGTGCCCGGTAATTTATCGATGAATTCCGCACAAGCAAAAATTTCATCGGCATTGTCGTTAAAGCCCGGCACAATAACCGTCCGCACTTCAACAAGTTTTTTTTGTGCGGCAAGCAACTTTATGTTTTCCAGCACAATATTATTGGCACAGCCGACCAATTGCTGATGTTTATCATTGTCAAAGCATTTCAAATCGGCGATAAAACCATCCACATTGCGCACAAGTTTTTGCAAAACATCCGGCGCCATCACACAGTTGCTGTCAATCAAAACTTTTAACGAGCCACTTTGCCGAACAATTTTTACGAAGTCGATTATGCTATCTGCCTGCAAACTACACTCGCCGCCGGAAAACGTCACTCCGTCGATGAACAAAGCATTTTTGGCAACCTCGGCAAACAACTGTTGTGGCGAAAGCAGCCTCGTCTTTGGCGAGGAAAAGTTAGCACAATGCTTAATACATTCATCACAATCAATACAATGATCTGGCAAATAGCGCATCCGCTCATTTTCAAACTGCAAAGCGCCATTTCGACAATAGCTTACGCATTTGCCACAGTTAAAACATTTTCGCTGGGTCTCCGGGTTATGGCAATACAAACACCGAACGTTGCAGCTCTGCAAAAATATTGCTGTCCGGCAACCCGGACCGTCCACGAAACTCATCGGGATTATACTGTTAACAAGGAATTTCCCGATCATAGAAAAACTTTACTCAATGTCATTTTTTCTCCATGGGGCGGTGTTTTCGCGCCCTTCTCATAGACACAGATTTTACAATTTCACATGTGGCGGCTACGATTTTTTGGCGATATTTTCCATCCAGACCCTCATCAATTCACAATATGCGCTCAAACCGGCGAATATTTTAACGGCAATCTCTTCGTTGTAGGTGTGCGCGGTCAAATTACGGTCATCGACCATTTTCAGCGCCAATGCCGTTTGCACGTCAGTCAAAGCACCGGTTTCGCGGCAAGCGCGGTGCTTCAAAAGAAAACTCAAACCGCTGGATAGACGCATCACGAACAATCGCCGTTACCTCGGTGATTTGCACAACTTCATGAAACCGAAATATTGCGCTTGATGCCGACACGGCACGCTGTCTTAATATTTCCATTCTACGCCTTCTTTCAACACATTGGTACGTACCGCGCTACCGGAATCGGACAAATTTACTATGTCACAATTATAAATCACATTTGAATCTTCCAGACATTCACGCAGCTGTCCGACTTTTGCAGCATGATCCGGCGCGATATCCACGGCAATATCAACATCCGAACCGCTTCGGGCTTCGCCTCGTGCCCAGGAGCCGAATAAATACACCCGTGCATTTGTCTCACGCAAACAATCTCCGATTATCGCACGGATTTTTCCCAATTCACTCTTACTGTTCATTGTAGCCTCCGCAATTAAATCGAATTTCTTGCCAACATTATAACATTATATTTCTTCTTGACCTCTCATAGCTGGTCTACATTTTTGGTTATATCGTTCGTATTTTCCGATTCAGCAAATTCTGCCCGTCCACCGCCTGTTGCCCGAGACTGGCAGTGTCACTTAACGTTGCCTGGTGGTTGCGAGCCTTGTCCAAATCACTGCGTTTGACAAGATAGCCACTGACCCGCACCAATTCTGATTCTTCGGAATTAAAGGCGAACAATTTTAACCCAAGCTGGAACGCCGCTCTTACTATTCTAAGCACGCCAGCCGGGTTGGTTTTGGCGGTGCGGTCAAAAATGAAAATGTCGCTGACACCACCGTTAAAATAATTTTGTAATTTAGCAGAAACTTTTATATGTTCGAACAGCTCCGGTTCTTTACCGACCGCAATCCGCGCCCCGGCCGTTTCCAAAACGTCGTCGCTGATTCCGGACTGAGCGTGAAACATGAATCGATTCTCGTAGCACAGCGTATTATGGTGTGCATCAATCAATCCGCGCATCGCGCTCAATATTTTTTCAGCCAACGGCAACGCTGCCGCGTCAAACCCTAATTTCAACCCGCCGCTCAAATGCTCGACACACTGATACAGACCAAAGGCGCCGCACATCGCGGTGAAGCGGTCACGGTTGATCAGTCCCTCACTGCTCAAGAAGGATCCCTCAAAGAAATGCGCCTGATTGACGATGTAATCAACGCGTTTATCCATTATCTCAAACAACGAACTCATAATCAGCGGTAATTGAATGTCAAAAAAATCCTCGGTGCTTTCGGCAAGCATTGCCGCTGCCCGCAAGTTTACCCGCACCAGGGTATAGCTGCCGCCACCGCGCGGCAATGAGTTATAACAGCTGGCGATGCCATAGAATTCTTCCCATTCCTGCAATTCGCGCTCGTGATTGACCAAATATGGTTTGCCGGTTTCAAGCGCGGTCTGGATTGCGGAATACAAATAGTCCTCCGGAGTAGCGGCATCGACCTTCATCGTCAAGTTAGGTTCGGATTGTTTTAGCTCACATTCCAGTTCAAGAATAATCCGGCCGACCTTCGTATCGCGTGGTCCGATGTTATAATGCACAAAACTGTTTGGCATCGTGCGCGAGATGTTCATTACAAACATACGCAGCAGCCCTCGCAGGACTTCTTCGCTAACACCGTCGGCAAACGGCTCCAATAATTCATCGACTTGTCCGAGATAGACCGGATACAAGGTTATCGAGGGTACGTACCTATAAATTATCAGCAACGCGTTTATCGCATCATAAATATTTTTCGGCGCTGGCAATTCCAGATATTCGCTGCCATTCGCAAAAAACTTTTCATAATCCGGCAATACATAACGGGGACGATACGGAGCGTTGCCTTCAAACAAGCCACAAATAACGCCATTACTAATATAGCACCGCGCGGCATCACTCATAACAATTTCTGGCAAACAGGCTTCCGCTGCCAAAAACAACTGCTCGCGCTTGCGGTAGTACTCTAACTGCGGATTGTTGATAATCTCACGAAATTTGGTAGTATTCATCATCGTAATCCTTTCCTTCCTATTCTTATACCCTATGCCCTACAGCCTAACCCCTAACTCTGCGCATTGAACTCGTTCATTGTAGCTGATATCCCGTTCTCTAACCAATATTCTGCCGCAGCGGTTGCTCGCTTAATTGCCGGTTCGACTAGCAACAGCTCCGCGACGCTAAATCCGCCTAGTACCCAGTCAGCGCCGCGCTGCTCTTGCGGCGCCTTGCCGATTCCGATTTTCACCCGCGAGAATTCTTGGCTGCCCAGATGCTGAATAATTGACTTAATCCCGTTGTGTCCGCCGGCTGAGCCACTCTGCCGCGCTTTCAAACTACCGGGCGGCAGATCTAAATCGTCAAATATCACTAAAATATCTGCCAAAGCAATTTTATAGAAATCACAAACTTCACGCACCGCTTCGCCGCTTAGATTCATAAAAGTCTGCGGTTTCAGCAGCACGACCTTATTCGCTCCGGCGCGCTCGGCAATCGCCCCCTTGTTCTTGATTTTCCAGGTGCAACCCCATTTGTTTGCCAAGTTATCCAGCGCCAAAAAGCCGACGTTGTGCTTGGTATTTTCGTAGCGCTTACCGGGATTTCCCAGACCGACTACCAGTTTTACCATATCGCTAGTTCCCCAGTTTCTTTTACATTAATCATATCATATCGCTGGCAGGTTTTGTATTCGCCAGAAGCATTTTATACAAGATTCTCTGATTTTTTCGCTTGCTTTTGCCGCGGTTCACAGGTTATACTTTTTGAATAAACAAGGAGGCTTGAGCATGAACACTCCCCGACTACTTGACTTGTTTAAGCTTTTTCTCTATATCGGCGCAACCGGCTTTGGCGGTGTGGCGATGTTGCCGACAATCAGGACTAAGCTGGTAACTGAGCGAAAATATCTCAGCGGCGAGCAGTACGACTACGGCATCGCGCTAGCGCAAATGTTGCCAGGCCCGACCATTGTTCAAGTTGCTGCATTTACCGGATATTCGCTGTATGGTTACGCGGGTGGTCTGCTCTGCTCGCTGGCAATTTTTGTCCCGGCGGCAGCGCTAATGTATCTGTTGACAGTGCTGTATTTCACGTTTCAAAACGCGGCAATAGTCAACCATCTGGTCGTCGGAATGAGCGCGGTAATAGTCGTCATCGTACTCCAGGCGACCTATAATGCCGCGCGCACCAGTTTGATTTCAGTGCGTGATTATATCTTAGCAATTATCGGTTTTGTGCTATTTTTTTTCAAATTTAACGCGGTGCTGATATTGTTTCTTTCAGCAGTTTTGGGTGTTTTGTTTTGTCACCATCGCAAACCGCGAGCAAGCACAACAACAATTTCCAACTATCCGCACTGGCAGATGATATTAATGTTTTTATTAACTGCCGCAGTGTTCTTGACAACTTTTTTTATTAACCCACAACTTGTAAAACTTTCCTATTACATGATAAAGACATCTTTTCTGGCATTCGGTGGCGGTTACGCGGCAATACCAATTTTTATTCACGATATTGTCAATACCGAACATTGGCAAACGCTGCAACAATTCATGACCGGAATAATGCTTGGACAAATCACACCCGGACCAGTCATTGTAACAGCAACTTACATTGGTTATAGCTTGCTTGGTTCAACTGGCGCATTATTTGCAACATTTTTCGTATTTGCCCCGGCTTTTTTGCTGGCGATGTTTGTAACCCCAATTTTTAACAAATTAATCAGCAATAAACATTTTTTTCGCGCCGTTCAAGGTATTCTCTGCGCATTCCCGGGAATGCTACTGTCAGTTTCAGTAACGATGCTTGCCGAACTGGACTATAGTTATCTAACCATAGCGCTGTTCACGTTCTCCGCAGTTATGATTGTATTGAAGAAAGTATCACCTTACAGAGTTATATTGATTGCAGCAATTGTTGAAACTGCTGCCTATTATATAAACACTAATCCATGATTCATACGCACTAAAGTGAACAACCCGGCGTTTTATAGCAACCATCGAAATAATTTACAAGCCCAACCGCAAATTCTATGGCTGAGCTTGTATTTTTCATTTTATGACCCCTGTTTCCAGGTTTTTGTCGTCCAGAACTGATTGAGTACCGTCTGCGTCTCGCTCGGCGCGGAATTAATCAACTCGTTCCCAGTGCCGAGTATTAGTAAGCAAATACATCATTTGTCGCTGGCAAACTAGCAACCAGCGGCAAACAGAAGAAGTTTTAATCAAATTTTTATTTTCACGCGAACAAAAATCAGTAGTTGATTACCTGCTCATCCTGCGTGGTTATTCCGTTGAGAAAAATATTGTTAATGTTTTTTATCGTGTATTCTGTCCCTTTGCCGATAATTTTAATTTTAGAAAACCTGTTGTATTTCCCGCCAGTCAAATCTATCTTGCCGCCGACCTTCAAGATTACCTGAGGATCAGTTTTACCAGCATCATCTACATACCATGTCCTGGTATAGGCATTACCTTTATCATCATAGTATTTCTGGGTCAAATCGCCGCCACACGTAATGGAAATCCTTCCGAACTTGCTGGTAGAACCGGGTTGGTAAGTGCCTGCCAATATCGGACATAATCCGCTATTGGGATAATCTAGTTCCAGAAGGGATACAATTGTTTCCGTACCACTGGTCGACACTACGATATGCTGCATTACAGCGTTGGAAATGTTTCTGAGTTTGACAATATGCGACCCTTTTCCGGCGTTATATAAACAGACCGATCCCTTAATATCGTTATCTAGTCCGTCATTTTTCAAAAAGATATTCCCATTTTCGTTAAGTGTCTGAAAAAGCACCGTTGTGTTACTGCCATATCCATCTTTTGCATCAATGAAAATACCTCCGTCCTGGGTGATGTCGCCATTGATCATCAACAGGATCTTAAATGCATTACAATCTTCGTCGCGTGCAAAAATATTCACTCCACCAATTACCAGCGCCGCATTAGAAATCAATCTAAACTGTTTGGCAGAGGTCACCATAAGGCGGCTGATTTTGTTTCTTGTCAAAGCAATAGCTTCGCCATTCAAAATACCATGCATTTTAACAACACCGTTTTTTCCCACATCAAACGTCGCAGTGCCAGGGACAATAACTCCCGATGTCAACGTCTCTGACTGAATAATATCACCTTGCGCCTTGAGCGTTAAATCGCCGTTAACGCTTATTCCTTTCGCGCCGATAGTAAACCCTGCGGTATCAGTATAGCTGGCGTTTCCGGCGTTCAAAACCACCAGACTGCCGACATGATTGTTCATATCTAACGCTATATCACCTATCCCGGCATTTAATACCAATTCGCCTGCAACAATTGAGCCTGTTTGGACTATATCGCCTTTATCCGATGTCAGTGATAATTGTCCGGTCACATTAGACGCTCCCATATTAATCGTACTATCGCTTC
>JBAXTZ010000065.1:0-13337 GCA_037129925.1 Bacillota bacterium | reverse complement strand
CAGGCAGACCAGAAAAATGTGATTATGCCGATAGCGCCTGAAGCCAGCGGCCCGGTTTCTTATGAGCCGGTGAATCCGCCGGCTGCGGCTGCGGGCGGTGAAAGCGGTGCCCCGTATATCGACAGTCACAGTCCGTTTGCCGAAGATGCCAAGGTTACAATTACCCAGACGGTATCAACGCAGGCAGACCAGAAAAATGTGATTATGCCGATAGCGCCTGAAGCCAGCGGCCCGGCTTCTTATGAACCGGTGAATCCACCGGCCTCGTCTGCGGGCGGTGAAAGCGGTGCCCCGTATATCGACAGTCACAGTCCGTTTACCGAGGATGCCAAAGTGACCATCACTCATACCGTATCGTCTTCAGCGAAATCAGACGAAGGGGTTCTGCCGGTAGATAGTAATGCACTAGCCAATTTTCCGCCGGCAGCGGCACCGGACGGGACGGCAGTAGCGAGCATCGTGCCAACGGACGGTGATAGCAGAGTTTATCACGGCAGTACTGACGGGAGAGATTATGAGGTCAGGTATGACGGTAAAACCGGGCAATGGCTGACCCCGGAAGGCAACATTTTCAATCCCGACAGCTTTGACAACTGGCAAAAAGATTTAGCCTCTGACCGTCAGTTTTCCAATCAGGAACTCGACAAGATGAGCGCCAGAAATACCGAATTGGATAAACAGTACGATGAGCTGGTACAACAGCAACAGCAGAAAGCGGCCGATTTAAAAAATCTGGGGCAGATTCAGCAGGCAGCGGCAAAAAATGATTTGTGGAATCCAGGCGGTCCGGGCGATGTTGTTGGCAAACTAGACGAGATGATAAAAAATATTCAAGACGGAAAACCGGTCGATCAGGCGGAATTAGTTAAGATAAAGGACATTATTAAAGACCGGATAACCGGGAAAACTGATGATGAACTAACCGTAGCGACCGCAAATAGAAACTCGGCGGACTTTGTCGGGCAGATGCAGGAAGCGGCTGTAGATACAGCAACAGAAGTGGTGACCGGAAAGGACTCAGACGGAAACTTTTCCTGGAAAGGGATGGCGGGTCGCGGTTTCATTGATGCGGCTACCGGCGGAGCGGCCGAATATGTCTTTACGCCTGCTGACGCGCTCAGCCAGGGTAAAGAGGGTATCGACAAGGGCGAGGATGGCATTACTGCCACTGGAAAAGCGGTCGTTGGAGCGGTAATAAATGAATTGACAGGGCGAGGCATCCAGGCCGGTGTTGAAAAAACGGCAGTAATTGCGGCAGAGCATTTCCCCGGGTTGTCAAAAACAGTTGGCGATACCATAGACGATTTGAGCAAGTTCGGCAACAAGGAAATTGATACCTCCAGCGTCGAACACTTGAATCTTTTCAAAAAGCCCCCGTCCGATGATCTGCTCAAGCAGGCGCAGGCGGAATATAAAGTTTACAGAGAACAGATAAAAGCTAATGTTGACAATGTTGCCGCTGCGGGTAACGAGTTAAAACCCGAGCATGTTTCCGGGATGCTGAGCGACCCGGGAAGTATGCGAGAGCTGAAACGGGCAAACGAGTCAGTCCGCACCAAGTTCAACGAAGTCTTAAATGAAAAAATATATAATCCGACTGATGCGGCAGTGTTGGAACATCTCAAATCAAACGGCAAATATGGCGACACGATTGAATTAAGGACTACCAGAACTCCGACCGCTACCAATGAAGGGCCAAAATCCTATGACCTGAATACCGACAGGGATGTCAGTGCAGTGTACAAAGCAGTCAATAAAGATGGCTCGGTAACCTGGAAAGAGATTTCGCCAGCTGAATGGGAAGGGGTATATCACCGCGAATTTGCCAAGAATACCGGGGCGCTGAGCTCCGATGGAACATTTAATCTTGAATTGGCGAAATCCCGGTTCAAAGACGCCAACTGGGAGAAAATGAGCCCGGCTGAACAGGTTGCCGAGTGGAGTACGAGGCATAACCAATCGCCGACAAATGTGTACAGTACTGAAGCAGCCCGTGATTTTAGTACCCAGAGTACGGCAATGCGTGGCGGTGAAAATACCGCAGTTTCTTCCGTCAGCCAGATTAAGGCCGGCAGCGGCAAGCTGCTTGATGCTGAAGGCTTGGCAAGCATGGAACAATACAAATTTGAACATGGTTGGAGCAAAGGAACGCTTACCCAGCAGACCGAAGCAATGGAGCAACTTAGCAAAATGGGCGATCTAACCGTTACCCTAAATGAAAAATACGCCAGCCAGGGATACAAGGTGGCCGAGGTATCGCCCCGGTTGAAAGAAGCTCTGAAAACGATCAAGAACAGAGATTTTTCGCCGCTGGAGCGTACCGCCGAACTAAACAAACTCGGCTATAGCGGTCCGGAAGAGGTGGCGGACGTATTTTCCTGGAAGATTCAGGGACTGAAAATTGCCAAAAAGTAACGCTTTGTGAAGGCGGGTGATGCCAGTCAGGATGCTGGCATCACCTGAGTCTTTTTCAAGATAACTGTGTGGTTCGGCGGAATATCGCTTGACGAACAATCTGAATTTCAGAAGGTGTGATGTGAACAGCGAAAACAGTAATATTAACAACCCTCAAACCCAACCGGCGGAAAAACTGCCGCAGCTAAATAGTGGTGCTGCGCTTAAATGGGATTATGATATTCCGCTTACAAGTTCGTTTATTTTGAGCGGACTGCTGAAAGCTTTTGGAATACCGCTGTTATTCATTATTGCGCTTCTCGGTTGGGTAACGATGAATTCGGGTATCGGTATAGCCGAATTGATTGAAATAAACAAGGCGGGCTTCGGTAACGCCGCTATCTTAATCGGCATAACTATATTTCTGGTGATAGTGTTGCTGGCAGTATTGTACAAAGGCAAATATTACGTTCAGTTTACCGTTGATGATTGTGGTGTAACGTCTGAAACTAGAAAACAACAGCGCAAATTAAACACTATTATCAATTATCTGCTGATATTCATTGGGATAGTTACCGGGAAACCAGGTGCAACGGGAACCGGATTGATTGCACAGTCATCGCAGAGCAGTGCGGTAGAATGGCAGGACGTATATTATCTGACAGCATATGCAAAAAAGCGCGTCGTGGTATTACACAATTCATGGCGCAAAGTAATGATCATCTATTGCACCGAAGCTAATTTTGAAACAGTGTTAAACCGGGCCAAGGCAGCAATTGAGCGAACGAAAGAGGTTCGTAACTTTGAACATTCGGAAAACAAGAAATATTTAAGTTCAACGTTGACCTGGTTTGTTTTAACCTTGATTGCATTTTTATTGCTGTTGACCTCGCCGCTTATTGATAATAAGTTGACGATTGTTATCTTGGGATGCATAAGTTTGCTGGCCGTTTTTTTGCGGGGAAATGTCAGGCGCTATGTCGGATATGTGAGCTTTTTTGCGTTGTTGGGTAACGTTCTGATAATGGTCAAAGCTTCCACAGAGGTATATATATTTGTCGCCCGGATTTTAGAAGTTTCCCGCATGAGCCATGTACTACAATATGAATTTTATTCATTGATTTCTTCGACTGTTGGCGTGATGGGGTTGCTTTTCTGTATAAGAAAAAGTCTTTCTGGTCATAGTGATGAAGCCACTCATGGCGGAGAACTCATTACGATCAGATCTCCGAAAGTCTATATTGTGGGAGTAATAGTATTAGTAGTTATAGTGGCTTTGGGTATGCAAAAATCATGACAAGCCATGAAACTTTTACAAATAGCTTGCCGGTTGTATAAAAAGGCGGTAGAATCTTCGTAATGATAATTTGAAACAAATTGGAAAAAGAGGGAAAGTGTATGCAAAAGCGTAAATTGTTGAGAGTTCTGCTGGTAGTTGTACTCCTGTTGACACAAACAACGAGTTTCGGTTCCTCAGCCAGTGTTCCATCTAATGTGACGGACACCAACGGTAACTACAGTGACCCCAACAATACCACGCTTGGCAATTCTCTGAATAGCCAGCAGCCAACTCTTGATAGCACAGCGAACACACTGGCAAACTACTATATCAATTATTGGAAAAACAACAGCTGGGACTGGCTGAGACGTACCCAGTTCTCCGGCTCGTTTGCTAACGGGTCTTCACCGCAGTGGGCGATTTCAACAATTCAACCCTTCAACAATATCGACAAATCGCTGGAAAATGTTTGGTATGGCAGCGGCAGTTATACAGCTAACACCAGTACCATGAACCTCGGCATGGGCTACCGGCAGATGAACAACAGGCACAGCAACGTATACGGAGCCAACCTGTTCTATGATAACCAGTTCAATATAAGTGATTTGGGTAACGGCGCTACCAGCAACGCGATGTTTCAACGTGTCGGTCTGGGGCTGGAATATTTCACCGGCTCGATCGAAGCGACCGTGAACGGTTATCTGGGCATAAGCGCACCGGTAATGGTCGCGAACAATTCTTCGTATCAGACTTGGCAAAACGTGGCCAACGGCGTGGATGTCAATCTGAAATCGAATTTTGATTATTTTCACGCGCCGTGGCTGAATCTGACATTGACCGGCTATCAGTATTTTGGCTCAACGCCCAACAGTGTCATGGCCAACGGCGGGCAGTTCGGCGGAATCAGCGCGCAGCTCGGCTGGCAGGTAACGCCGCAGTTGTCGTTGAACATCGGGCAAGATTTCGGACGGCAGACGACTACGGCAGGGTTTAACTTCAACCTTCTGGCCGCGCCGCAACCGGCAACATTTCTTGGCGACCAGACTATCAATATTAATGCAACCAAAGATTTGAGCTACAAAATGATGCAGCAGCCGCAGCGCAATAACACGATTGCGGTGGAACAATACACGAAGGATAATGGCTTGAAGTTCACAGACCAGAAGGGGCAGCCACTTGCCAATATGCCGGTGACATTGACGCCGCTGTCGGCAACGGCTGCGGTGGCAGCTGTTGGCAGTACCACTTTTACTGCCGTAACCAATGTCATGGGCATGGCGGTGTTCAATTATATTACACCGGGCGATTATGCAGTGGGGCTTCCGCCGGGATACACCTATCTCGCTTCATACATTACCATTGTAGCCGGGCAACCTGCATTTGCGATTGTGGCTACGGCGAATAACCCGGCAGAGTATGTTGATATCCAGGTTGACGATGCTTTGGGAGACGCGCTGACCAATGCGACGGTAACGGTTGAAAATGCCTATATACCGATAATTAACCATAGTGGTTGGTTTACCCTCGATAACTTGCCGGCGGGGAACTATAGCGGAACAGCCAGCTGCGCCGGCTATGCTGATAAAACTTTTACTTTTTATGTGGCTAAAGGTGGGCGTGAGCATGTGTGGGTGACGCTCAATAAAGCGGTGAGCTCTGTTACGGTAACGCCATCGCCTGCCAGCGTGGACATCGGCGGTACGCAACAATTCATCGCTACGGCAACCTATGCCGACGGTACCAGCGCTAACGTAACCAGTAGCGCAACCTGGAACAGCAGTAATACGGTTGCCACTGTAACATCCGGCGGCCTGGCTACCGGTGTGACTAGCGGAACGGCCAGTATTACGGCAACGTATGGCAGCCAAACCGCTACGGCGACATTGACGGTAAATGACTCCGTTGCATCAATAGCGGTAACTCCGGTTACTGCCAGTGTGAATGCCGGAGGAACACAACAATATGCTGCAACGGCGACAAATAAAAGCGGCGCGACAAGCGACGTAACCAGTAGCGCAACCTGGAGCAGCTCAAATACCAGCACGGCTACTATCGCATCCGGTGGTCTGGCCACCGGTGTTGCAGCAGGCAGTGCCGCTATCACGGCGACGTTCGGCGGTGTTTCATCAGCGTCAGCTAATCTGACTGTACAAGCCAATCCTGTAACATCGGTCGCGGTCACGCCGGTGGACGCAAGCATCAATGTCGGCGCTGCGCAACAATTCACCGCGACGGCATACTATGCAGACGGTACCAGCGATGACGTAACCAATAGGGCAACCTGGAACAGCAGTAATATAGCGGTTGCCACGGTAACATCCGGCGGCGGTCTGGCTACCGGCGTGACCGGCGGACCGGCCAGTATTACGGTGACGTATGGCGGCAAGACCGCTACGGCGACGTTGAATGTAACCGACTACGTTACATCAATAGCAGTAACTCCGGTTGCTGCCAGTGTGTATGCTGGCAAAACGCAACAATATACTGCAACGGTGACATATAAAAGCGGCGCGACAATCGATGTAACCAGTAGTGCAACCTGGAGCAGCTCGAATACCAGCACGGCTACGATAGCATCCGGCGGGCTGGCCAGCGGTATTGCAGCAGGAAGCGCCGCTATCACGGCGACGCTCGGCGGTGTTTTATCAGCAACAGTTAATCTGACTGTACAAGCCAATTCTGTAACATCAGTTGCGATCACGCCGGTGGACGCAAGCATCAATGTCGGAGCTACGCAACAATTCAGCGCTACGGCAAACTATGCCGACGGTACCAGCGCTAACGTAACCAGTAGCGCAACCTGGAACAGTAGCAATACAGCGGTTGCCACTGTAACATCCGGCGGCGGTCTGGCTACCGGCGTGACTGGCGGACCGGCCAGTATTACGGCGACGTATGGCGGCCAAACCGCTACGGCGACGTTGAATGTAACCGACTACGTTACATCAATAGCAGTAACTCCGGTTGCTGCCAGTGTGTATGCTGGCAAAACTCAACAATATGCTGCATGGGAGACATATAAAAGCGGCGCGACAATCGACGTAACCATTAGCGCAACTTGGAGCAGCTCGAATACCAGCGCGGCTACGATAACATCCGGAACATCCGGCGGTCTGGCTAACTGCGTAGCGGCGGGAACTACCGTTATCACGGCAACAATTGGCACTATATCATCATCAGTAAATCTGACTGTACAAGCCAATCTCGTGACGTCAGTTGAGGTTACGCCTGTAGGTGCAAGCATCTATCCCGGCGAGACGCAACCATATTTCGCGAGAGCGACCTATTCGAACGGTGATAGCGAGGATGTAACCAGCCGCGCAACCTGGAGCAGCAGCGCTACGGGGATTGCTACTATCGCATCCGGTGGTCTGGTCAGCGGTGTTGCGGCAGGAACTACCGATATCACGGCGACGTTTGACGGTATCCCGTCACCGGCAGTCACCCTGACGGTCAAAACTGATTCTGCGGTTTCCCTAAAGATAACGCCGACGACGGTCGGTGGAACCACGCATAGTTATCAATACTTTACGGCAACAGAAGTTCGGCAGAGCGGTACCGAAGTCGATGTGACCAGCATTGTAACATGGGGCAGCACTGATCGCAACGTGGCCATTCCGTCATCCTCGCTCCCACCCGGCACATTCTATTGTATGGGCATAGGAACCGCCAGGATTACCGCCAACTTGGGCGTTCTTGTGGCGCCTCAAGCAACTTTGACGGTTACGGATCCCATTTCTTGATGTAATCGTACTTTCTGGGTGAACACAGATTAACGCCGCGCGGAATTACCGCGCGGCGTTTTCACTTGTATATTTTTGTCTGTCAGGGCGTGTTCACGAAAACAATCCTTCGTTTCTCTGGCGCATTAAGCCAAACCGTCGCTACTGTTCGCGAAGCGGGCGGCGTTAAGCGGTACTGTCTGAGGAGGCACTCAATATTACGCTTGAGTGCCTCCGAGTTTACCGCGCGCCGCCCGCAAGTGATTACAGTAGCAGGTGAAGGCTTACCGCGCCCGGCTTTTTTGCTTATTTGTTGAGCACAGTACGGTTTTTTTACGCTCACTTGTTGAAGCACAATTAACGGCTCGAATTAATGCGCGGATTGGAACGACGGAGTAAATTGATACTGAAACTGTGAGTTTTCATGAACAAGCCCTGTTTTGTCTTTGGTTTAGTATAGCGCTAGCAGGTGGAAGCGTGCTAAAATAATTATATGTCCTGTTGTCGGATATGAACTCTTTTTGAGCATACGTAAGTTCGGTTTGTTGATTTTTGGCTTCAGAAAAAGTTCATAAAGAATAAGAAGATGATCACACGCTGATGAGCCGGGACGGCTCGGCGCATTGCGCCAGGCTTGGTAATTGATTGAAGAGGTTGCTTAACTGTACGCGGAGGAGGAAAAAATGACTGACAAAAATTTGCCGGCGAGTCGAAACTGTTATGCCGATAAACCGCGTATGGTTTATCTCGATTTTGGGAAATTGATTGTTGGCTGACAAGACCAGGTAGCGTCATATCCATTGATGCATCGATATCAATCGGATTCGATCTGAGCCCGAGTACGGTATCGTGAAAATCCAGCATCCCAAAAAAATCGCCACCTTCATGACCGGCTTTTTTTGCAACAGCCTCGTAGCCTTTCTGTTCACCCAGCGCTTTGTATTCGTGCAGATATTCTGCCTCGGCATAATATGGTTCGCCAAGACGACCAGCGCGTACCAGTTCGCGCACAATAACATTTTGGCGGGAATAAGTATAGTTTTCAGCCATCATATAGATAGCCTGGCTGCGTCGAGCGGCCAACGTCACTGCCTTACATTCTCCGATTGAAACGGCTGCTGGCACCTCGCACAGCACATGAATTCCTCGCTCAAGCGCCATAATGCTATGCTCGGCATGAAACTGCATTGGTGTTGCGATAATCAAGGTATTGTTCGCGCGCTCCTAGTTCAGCCGCAGCTTCAGCAATTTTAGCCGTGTTCAAATCGCAAACCGCTTGTATCGATAAACCTTCAACGGCTTCACAGGCCGCGCGAAACGACCCGCCACGGACACAGGCATCTACTATGCCGATTTTAAGCATTAATCACCTCGGAAAATCATTATTTCAACTATCTTTCTAAAAAAAGCAATCAGCATTCTCGATTTCTCCAGACACAGGAATTCGCATTGGCTGTAATCAATAAATGCTAACTGCACTTCTGTTTTCAGCTATTAATTTATGGGATGATTTTAGCATAGTGCATAATAGAAAACAATGAAAAGCCTTGCTATGGATATGATCTTCCAATGGGCTAATATTAGCCATGCGTAGTGTGCGATTGGGAAAAGTTAATTGTTCCGTCATCGTACGCTACCGACTTCCGTATTACACGTCAGTTTGGATTGACAGTCTGCACTAAGTGCAATACTATATCAATGTCGGTATAAAATCTGCTGGTGGCTGGCGCGCTGATGTTCAGGAAGTGGAAGTAGCTTTACTATTAAGTAGGTTAAGTCATCGTAGGAGAGTTGATCCGGCAAAATTAGTAAGATATAATTATGATAAGCGAGGTGCGTCATGAAAATGTTAGTTGTACTCATGGTAGTGTTAGTTGTCGGCTATTTTGGTTATCAATCAGTTTCAAAGACTATCGGTGATCAGGGAATTAGGCAGGCCGAACTTCAAGAAAAAAGTGTTGTTACACAATTGCAGAACAACATCAATTATCATGTACCTACGATGATAAAACTAAATGAAGCTTGTGTAACAATTAACGGCACAGATTTCAAGTTTTTTTCTCCGATAAAAATTATTGTACAAAAAAGTGATTTAAATAGGGACATTGTTTTAATAGATTCCTCAGGAAATTTTGCTGATCAGGCAAGCGGCAAGACTGAGGGTAGTGATTGGATTTTGTTTCAGATTAACGACAGCAAAGTAGTGCTGAATATGGTTATCGATACGAGTACAAGAGAGGTCGTTCTGAAACGCCCAGCAGTTCAATAGTGGGATCATCCAATTAGCGTTTTGCAACACTACTAAGCCTATGCATCGGATCCGGTGGTTTTATTTGTGCGCGAGGGTAGTACTATCAAATACAGCGGCCGTAGTTTAGATGATTATTTCGAAGCTAACTTAAAGGTAATTGTCGTTGCTTCCGCTCAAGATGCCTTTGCCCAGCTTATTAATGATCACTTATTGCTGACACAAAACAAGAGCGAGTTCTTGTTTAAACACAATTAACGTGATATAATTTTGACAACAAAATTCTTTCGGATTAGCAGTGGCAATTTCGAATGCCGCCGCTAGCTAAATGAGAGAAAATTCCGAGAGAGTTAATAAAAGAAGGAAGGACCGACAATGAAAAAATTACTGGTTATTCTGGTTATTGCGGCGCTGTTGGTAGTTAGCGCTAATGTTGCGTTTGCCGCTGGTCGGCCACTAACGCAAGGTGAAACAATATTTGTTGAATTAGTACCGGATGTCATCGGCGATCGTGCTACTGCTAACGCGGTGTTTGACCAAAGTCCACGCCAATATGAAACAGATGTTGTCGCGGATACCTGGATAGTTATGACCGACGCCGGACGTACGTGTCTAGCGGACGTCGCTGCTGATACCCAAGCCGCGTGGAAAAAATATCCCGGCGCGAAAAAAGTTGACTGCATGAATGATATTGTGTCGGTGTTGGCTGATGGCAAACCGGTTGGTCCTAATATGGCAACGGTCAGCGCAAAAACTATCAAAGAATTCAAAGCACTGACCACTTTGGACAGAGCCTATGTATTAAGCGCCTACTGCGCGCTTACGGTTTTGGTGCAAAACTACAAACCAGCGAAATAGTACTGGTTAACGAAGTCGGGCTCCTACGATTGTTAGGGGTCCGTTTTTTTGTGGTGTGCTGGACATTCTTAACAGCTTGACGGTGTAATTGCGGCATAATAACTTTAGACACGTTGTTTTATATACAAGCGCTGAAAATCGATTAAACAAATCCATGTGCTTGGTTTATGCGTGGTGAAGAATAAGAAAAAATCCGCAAGGATTTAGTCATTTTCCTTATGATGTCCGCCGAGCCTGCAGTTGATTGTGCCAAATATTAAAACTGTTTTTAAGGAGCGGAAATAATGAGAAAGTCAGTAGTTCTATCCCTGATAATCTTAGTAGTTTGTGTTTTTAGGTAACTGCGGTTGCTGCAAGCGTTACTTTTAAAGTCTCTAGTTAAGCGCATATACACTAATTTGTTTCCGGTAACAGCAAGCCGTCCTGTCCCAGTCACAGATGTGGACTGATAATTAATTAGTGCTAATGTCGGCGATATAATGAAAAAACTTCACCAAGTAAAGCAACTAAAATTTCGATTAGATGATAATTGCACAAGCTTATCGCGACAAGCCGCCTGGTAGAAATATTGGGTGGTTATTATTTTTCCTCGGATCGGTGCGAATATTGATGATAAAGCAAAACATGTTTTTCGGATGAGCAGGATAATTATTTTTGGTGGCGAATATCTTCAATACAACAGCAATGCAGGAAAAACAGGGAAGGATTGGAACGAAAAATTAGTTGCATCAGCGCTAGGAGGTAAAATGACATACAACAGTTGTCCTGAGAATAATGACTGTTACAAAATCAAACCGCGTATGGTTTATCTCGATAATCTAAAAGCCTTGCTGATGATTTTTGTAGTGATGATGCATGCCGCCTGCACCTATAGCGGCATCGGTAGCTGGGCTTACATCGAACATCGCAGCTATGGAAAGTTAACCTATTATTTCTTCCTGTTCTATCAAAGTTTATCGCAAGCCTATTTTATGGCACTATTCTTTTTGATCTCAGCCTATTTCATTCCGCGGTCGTTGGAAAAAAAGGGCGTGAAAAAATTCGTTCAGGACCGGTTGTATCGGCTGGGCTTACCAACATTGATATTTATAGCAATCATTCATCCGCTCTGGATGATTTTAGCGCAACCGAATTTTGATCTAGTTGGGTCGTTTTATCGCGGCATTATTTCGTTAAAAATTTTCGCGTGGACTGGGCCGATGTGGTTTGCAGTGATTTTGCTAATTTCCTCAATACTGTTTGCTTTCGTGCAAAAGCCGCTTGCGGCAGCAACCCGGAGTTTCACTTTCGCTTTCAATGTCAAAAATATTTTGCTGCTAACGCTGATTATTGCCGGCGGCGCTTTCGTACTCCGTTGCTACTTTCCATTTGGAACATCATTTTTCAATTTTCAACTCGGGAATTTTTCAGCGTATATTATTTTGTTTACATTGGGAACAGTTGCCGGACAAAAGCAGTTATTTGAAAAAATCAGTTACAAAAAAGCAAAACTGTGCCTGCTTGCTGCATTCGGCATCGGTTTACCATTATGGTGCCTGATCGTCGGCTTTTGGATTCCTTTTGGTGAAAACATCGAAACAATGCAGTTTCTCGGCGGTTGGAATATTCCGGCATTTGCTTACGCGTTATGGGAAAGTTTCTTCTGTGTTACGTTTTCAATCGCGCTATTAGGAATCTTTCGGGAGAAGTTCAACAGCCAGAACCGGCTGCAGGTGTTCATGTCTGCTAATGCTTTCGGGGTATATGTTTTTCATCCGTTAATACTGACCGCGGTAACAGTGATGATGGCGCCAGCCGACTGGCCGCCGTTGTTTAAATTCTTGATAGCGGTCGTTGTCGCCGTACCGCTAAGCTTCCTTGGCGCGGCGTTGATTAGAATCGTAAAACCGTTGCGGATTTTGTTTTCCTGAATTGTTTACGTTGCAGAGTATCGCCAAAGTATTGTCTTTGCTGTGCGCGTTAACTGATTCGTCTGGGGATCAAGTGGCGAAACTTAACAGCTTTGAGCCGACGGCAGATGAATTCAAGTGGAAAGACCTTTGTCGACAAATATCAACGGGTGCTGATTTTTGCTTTTGGAGTATTTTTGCAAAATAGGCGAAAAAATAAAAAATAACGCTTGACAGGAACGACGTCTCGTGGTAAACTATGTTTCGCCTCCAGAAACAGGCCGTGAATAACGGTTGAAAGCTTGGGAGCCAGTCGACAGGTTGAAGCCTTGTAAACATTGCGTTTGTGAGCTGTTTGTCGACGCGAATCCGCCCCGCAACTGCTGTTGGTGAATAGAAGTTAATTCATCAATATAAGACGACCGAAGCATCGGCGCCGAACAGCAAGAGCGCTCGTGAACAAAAAGCAGCGAGTGAGCATCGGGGAAAGGGAGCCGCCCTTCAGTTGACAGTTGACAGTTTACAGTTGACAGTGGAAACACCGGACACCGTAAACAGCTGACTGATAACCGAAGAGGCAGGTAAAGACCTCGGCAGTGATGAGCGCAAGTGAGAAACTGCATAGTGAGGCGGCAACACCGACGCGACTTGAGATAGTAACGTCGAAGGCTGACACGGACTGCGAGAGCGGCGTGCGCCTTGGTTCCACAGAAAAAGCCGGGCTGCGAAAGTGGTCGGGTTGTGTGGAATAAGAGTGTTGCGACAAACTTAGCTGGGGATTGGGATATAGGGTATAGGGAATGGGGAGAACCCCCAAATCCTGAATCCGATACCCTAAACCCGAGAGAGTTTAACGCCCCGGAACGGCAGACAGGTGGCTGACATAGCCTGCTGTAGAATGAGCTCCATGCGGTAAGCGAGTATGGAGGAGACCACGGGGGACTGAG
>JBAXTZ010000064.1:0-14008 GCA_037129925.1 Bacillota bacterium | reverse complement strand
GATAGTGGTGCCACAATTTTTGTTATTGGCGAGAATAAACCCAATACAGAGCCTGTGAAAAACTCCAGTATCATTGCTGCTAACAAAAAGCTCTTAAAGCTCGTGTCCTTTCTGAATGAAAACCAAACTGATAACGCTAAAAAAAAGCCGAACGAGATATCATAAGTTCTCAGTGTGACTTGATATATAAATTCACTCAGCTGGGGCAAGTTAGCCTCCGTTTTCGGCACACTATACGTACTTATCATTCCTTCGGCTAATCCGCTACAACAAGCAAACAAGTATGCGAAGAAAAAGCTCTGAATCCACAGTCGCGGTTTATTAGTTGTCGCAGCAAAAGCGGCGCCAATAACTGCGTAATATAGCCCATCAATTAATAATACTTTATAAGCATTGCTCATGCCGCCAGATAAATCTTTCCAAAATGTTACTGAATTGGACTCCCCGAATGCGGTTATTCGTAAGAAAAAAATTAACAGCGTCGCCGAAATCGCCAGCAACACCTTTATGCCAGTCCCGGCAGTTTGTGGAAATTTGTTCATAAATTATTTTCTCCTAAAATTCCGGCTATATTGGCTATTCCGATATAATACCATTATTAGCACGAGCCAAATTTTCTTCAACTTTAGCGTCCTCAATTTGCTGCCTAAGTTTAGATATCAGGCTTTTCCTCATAATTTCTGCCTTGATAAGATCTTTTTTTGCAAGTTCGTCAGATGTCAGGACTTCTTCATAAAAATTTTTACTTGTAGTCAACACATCAAGCAACACATTGTGATGCCAATTAGCAGAGTGAGCTGTCAGTGAATTTACCAACGTATTCAAATGATTTGAATAGTATTTGATTCTTTTTTCTTTGCTGATGCCGATGTCTTTATCCAATGTTGAAACAAATTCACTCCAATGGAGAAGCAACCATTCGGCTACATAGAGATCGCGCCGCATAACTCGTAACGATTTCTTTTCCTCGTGTAACGAATGTTTGATTTCGTCAAAGTGGCACATAGCGCCGACGGCTATTTTTTCGCGCATCTTCTTAAAGACCATTAACGCATCGGCAATCAATAAATTGCTGTCGCTGCAGCTATTCATTCCTGTTGACCGAGACTATGTTTTGCATTTCAGCAACCAACTTTGCCTTTTCCTCGCGAATCATTTCAAGGGTACTACAGGCTACCGATTTGGCAATTTGTGAGCTTATTTCAAGGCTCTTGATGTAGCTGTCTACAATGTCTTGCAGCCACTCCGCTTTAATCTTTTCGTTCACATGAGTAGTCGCAAGCGTAGCGGTTATCTCGCGCAAATTTATTGTGAAAAATTGCGTACGCTCCCTGCGGATATCCTCTTGTATGGCATTAGCAAATTTAATTTCCTCTTTGTATTCCTTAATTAGCTGCAGATTTTGCTGTTCCAACGCTGTTAGCAAGCCAATAACCTTTAATTCATCATGTTTCATTGAATCCATCTCCTCCTCTATACTATTATCCCTCGACAAAATATCGTTCATTATTGACATCATCGAGCCGGGTGGCGTAGAGGCATCTTCCACTACTTCACTATTGGTATCCGTTTCATTAACTAAACTTATGGTTTCAGAAACAATTTTTTCAAATGTTTCCGATACAGTTGCGTCCAGCGGAAAAGATCGTAAAAAATTCTGCAACTCATTTCTAATTTCATTACAACGCGATTGGTTAAAGCGTTTTGACAGTATCACACTATTAATGTAATCAAGTATTGAGTCAGCCTGTACAGATAACGGCGTCCTTGAACTAAATCCTTTTAGATACCCGGACAATGCCTTTCGAATCGCTTCATGCTTTATCAAAGTAGTAGGAGCCGGTAGTTCACTAGATTTAATATTCGCATGTTTATTAATCAATTCAATCGTCTTATTGACAATCTCATCATGAATATCACTGACTATTAGTTTCGGATTGTATAAATTCAATTGTTGTTTTAACTCAACGCTAATACGCTTGCGTTCATCTGAACCAACATGAGCAGTTAGAATCTTATCAACATAATTTGCTATAAAATCAATATTCAAACCCAGAATAGAAGAATATCGGTTATATTTCTTTTTTAGGTATTTGGATAGTTTATCAATAATTTCGGTATTATCCATCAGTCATCAATTCCCATTCTTTTCAATTAGCGTTCGACTTTGCTCAATATATTTCGTATCTCCAATATCGCGCTTTAATCCACTGCCGATATATAAAGGAACATCTAGCGGAGCCTCTAATTGAGTTTTCGCCTTTTCCACTATTACGATTATAGTATCTGTAATGCTAGTAAAAGTCGCGTTCAACCGCTTTTGCATATCGAAAACTAACTCCAAATAATTCCTCAAAGACATTAGTGCAATATCCTGAAAAGCTTTTTTTGCTTCATCATCATCAGCGAAATCTATAGCAATTTGCCTGTATTCATCCATAATATCTTTTCTCATTATTTTCTTCTGTTCGTCAAAAAGTCGTACTTGTTCATTAAGAACATTACTAGCATTTGCCGTTAATTCGGGATGTAACCTCCCGATTGCATCAGCATAATCAAGAGATATTTTCAATGTCATATTCTTGGCAAATAAAAGTAATTCGACATACTCTTTTCGATTTTCCAGTTCTTTTTCGGCAGCCAGTTGATCCAATTCATCAAGCACTCTTTGCTTGTGTAACTCAATTTCTGTGCGCTCACGTTCCACTGCAACAATCTTCTCGGTTTCTAATTCTACCTCTAACCTTTTAAGATCCTTATCGTGTTCATGGGCTCGCAACTCATCAGCAACATGTCGCTCATGCTCCCAAACTTTTAGTGGCTCTTTAGCCCAACTATCAACCAAATCACCTACGCCAAAAACTGCATCCCATACTCTTGAAAAAATGTTAGCCATAATGCACCATCCTCATTTTTTTTATTAAAATCACAAAGTTTCATTTTGTTTTGTCCCCTAATATAACACTAGAAATAACCCTTCCATAACAACGCTATTTTTTTTCGTATTCATTATTGGACCATCCTTCTTAATCATCAAAATCAGCTGCACACGCCCAACCAATCGACTCGGTCACTCCAGCGGCTGTGGCCGCATTCAAAGCATTGCCAATTACGGGAATCCAACCCACCAAGAATTGTGAAATTCCTCTACCCACAAAGGAAGCTGCAGTGGTAGCCAGTGCCGTCGTTGCAGCTGACTCTGTTAATTTTGTCCCAAAAACCGCACCTAAACTAATAATCATACCCACCTGAATAGGAATAATAACAGCATTGTCAGAACCGGGTAATTGCGCCATTCCTGCGCCAACTGCAGCTGCCGCCGCTGAGGCAGTATGAATAATTCCGTGACATTTAGTACTTTGGTCGTTTGTCATGAATCCCCCTATAGTTTATTAAAATATTTTTGATCGGTTTCGCTTAATTCGACAGCATGTTTACATTAGTCAGTTTTTGTTTAGTGGTCTCATAATTATTTTTGAAGTCTGCATATTTTAACCTGCAACTTATCGCTGAAGGAGCTGGCTTCTGCTCGGAGCTGTATTGCAATGTCGAAATTATTGTTCATTCGAAATCTGCCGACCGTTTCCTTCATTTCACACTACATAACCGCATCAGACAGTAAAGCAACAAATTGCTGGCGCATCTCCTCATCTCCTTTTGGCGAATCTATCCTTGTTATCGAAACAGTAGTCGTTCAAGGGTTGCCGGTGAACAGTAAGCTCACATAAGTTGCATTAACAGTTCCGCCTGCTGCCACTGTTACGTTCTGAGTTGAGGGTGTAGCCGTGTAATTAGGTTTACTGATTACTACAGTATGCGTTTCAGCTGAAACGTTGCTGATTATGTAATCCGTACCGTTCCAAACCAAGGGTACAATACTCCCATCAACAGCGGCCGTAATATCGCCGGTGTAAGAGCCTCCAATTAAACCTATCGCTCCGGTTATTGTTCCGGTATTGGCCGTGAAAGTTACTGCATTTACTGTAACAATTCCACCTGCGGGTACTGTTAAATTCTGTGTGGCAGGAGTAGCTGCATAGTGCGCTTTGCTGATTGCTATCGTATGTGATCCAGCAACTACGTTGCTTATTGAATAAGTTGTACCATTCCAAACCAGAGCTGCTGCACTTCCGTCAACTGTCGCTGTAATATCACTTGTAGCGGTTGTGCCAGTTATCGTTCCGGTTATCCTT
The DNA here is from genome assembly GCA_037129925.1 of Bacillota bacterium. GTDB lineage: Bacteria > Bacillota > Negativicutes > JBAXTZ01 > JBAXTZ01 > JBAXTZ01. The sequence continues at coordinate 9,815 of JBAXTZ010000064.1, read as the reverse complement.
CCCGGATTGGCAATGAACGCTATCGCAGTAGCTGTAACAGTCCCGCCTGCGGTCACCGTTACGTTCTGTGTTGCAGGAGTAGCAGTGTAATTTGGTTTACTGATTGCTACCGTATGTGTTCCAGCGGCAACATTGCTGATTGTATAAGTCGTACCATTCCAAAACAAGTTTGCATTCGTTCCGTCAATCGTAGCTGTAACATCACTTGTAACGGTTGTACCATTTATTGTGCCGGTTATCGTTCCCGGATTGGCGCTAAACAATACAGAACTGGCTGTGACAGATCCGCCTGCTGGCACTGTCACATTCTGTGTTGTAGGAGTTGCAGCATAGTTCGTTTTGCCTATTACAATCGTGTGCGAACCAGCCGCTACGCCACTGATTGTATAAGTTGTGCCATTCCAAGCCAAGGTTGCATTTGTTCCGTCAATCATAGCCGTAACATCACTTGTAACTGTCGTGCCGGTTATCGTGCCAGTTATACTTCCCGGATTGGCGCTAAACGCTACCAAAGTTGCATAAAATTCCCCATCTTCAGGTATCGTTGCGTTTTGGGTTGCAGGGGTAGCTGTGCAATTAGGTTTGCTGATTACTAGTGTATGTGTTCCAGCCGCTACGTTAGTGATTGTATAGTCCTTACCGTTCCAGTCAAGACCAGACCAAACCAAAATAGCTGCACTTCCGTCAACTGTAGCAGTAATATCACTTGTATCAATATCCATTATATTTGTCATAGTGCGCACACACCCGACGATTGTACCCGTATTAAACGCTACCGCAGTTGCAGTAGCAGTTCCACCTGCTGGTACTGTTACGTTTTGGGTTGTAGGGGTAGCTGTGCAATTAGGTTTGCTGATTACTAATGTATGTGTTCCAGAGGTGATGCTGCGCGTATAGCCCGTTTCATAGGTTGTGCCATTCCAAACCAGAGCTGCTGGACTTCCGTCAACTGTAGCTGTAATATCACTTGTAACGGTTGTACCATTTATTGTGCCGGTTATCGTTCCCGGATTGGCGCTAAACAATACAGAACTGGCTGTGACAGATCCGCCTGCTGGCACTGTCACATTCTGTGTTGTAGGAGTTGCAGCATAGTTCGTTTTGCCTATTACAATCGTGTGCGAACCAGCCGCTACGCCACTGATTGTATAAGTTGTGCCATTCCAAGCCAAGGTTGCATTTGTTCCGTCAATCATAGCCGTAACATCACTTGTAACTGTCGTGCCGGTTATTGTGCCAGTTATACTTCCCAGATTGGCGCTGAACACTATCGCAGTAGCAGTAACAGTTCCGCCTGCTGGTACTGTTACATTCTGTGTAGCAGGAGTAACTGCATAGTTTGTCTTGCTTATTGCAATCGTATGCGTCCCAGCAACTACGTTACTGATTGTATAAGTTGTACCATTCCAAGCTAGGGGTGCTGCACTTCCGTCTACATTTACAATTATGTCATCTGTTACTGTTGTGCCAGATATAGTCCCGATGATTGTTCCTGACGACGGAGTACTCATAGTAACAGTTGCGTTAGTGGTTGCTCCATCTAGTGCAGGTATCGCTCCTGCTGAATAGCCGCTTTTCGTCACTGTTCCAGCTTCAGTCGCCAACTTAGGCACATTGCTGATGATGATTTTCCCAAAACTATCCGATAATGGTATAGCTTTAACAATATTCGGGATAGCAACTGCAGCTCCGGAAATCGGATTGCCGGTGAATGCGTCGACAATAGTAAGAGTTATGTCCTTTGGAGTAGTAGGATTCGTAGAGCTTACTACCGACTGTCCGCTTTGCGTCGGCTTAATTGTCACCGGATTCGGCGCATATCCGGTAATATTTGCTTGGGCTGAATATGTATTTCCTAGTGGCACGCCCGAATATCTCGCAGTGCCGTTGCTGTCGGTAGTTACGGTTTGGCTATATCCGGTTGCACCAACAGCTGCCGTTGCTTGCCCGCTACCGCTCAAAGTTGTCGAAACACCTATCAGCGCCGCGCCCGTGTTATCGCTAATAACTACATTAACCGTTCCGGTTTGTCTTACCTTGTACTGCTCAACTACAATAGTGTTATTACGTTGCACTGGTTGCTGCATTTTATAACTAATATTTTTACTTGCCCCGGAATTGATTTCGCTGTCACCCCACAACATTGCCGGTTGCGGCAACGCCAACAGATTGAAATTGAACTTTCCGTAAGAGCTGTTTTGTTTCAAATCTTGGCCGTATTCTAGTTGTAGTTGCGGCGTTACTTGCAAATCAAGTTTTACACCGTAGCCGGACAAATCGCCACCCCAAGTATTTGTATCCGGGTGCTGCCCGGTCCACGAATAGCCTTGACCGTAAACGCTCAACCAAGGCATAGAAATTAGCGATAAATTCGTTCCTATAGAATAATCATATCCATTCGCAGCCTGTTGCATTATGTTCCAATAGCCTTCCGTTCCAACTTGGACCGGGTTGGATATGCCTTGATAATAGTTTCCACGAAACTCCAATGAGCCTGCGAACAACTCAGCACCACCACCTACACGGGCATGGCCGGTGCTAAGCTGATAATCATAAAAGCCGTTTAAGCCAAGCATCGACCAATCAGACAACATCGTTCGATAGCCAGCTCCGACATTGATAGTGTTAGTTGCCGAATTAGCTTCTGTGAAACTATTGCCGGTTGTCGCGCCGGAATAATTATAATTCCCTTGGATAAATAACGAGTGCGACCAATCGTCCGACATATACAGTGGCTGCATGGTAGAAATATTAGCAGTGAAATTGCTGGTGCTGAAATAACTAACACCGACCTGCGTCCGCTGTAGCCAGCCGGGGCCACTTTCCTTGTAATAGTTAATATAATGGTTTAGTAACTGATCATAAGCGCCATTAAGTGATTGCTGAGAATTGTTATTGAAGTTAATCGGTTGGTTCCCGTTGCTTTGAATATTTGGGTCTATAGCAGCGGATTGGTTCTTGCCCGACAGTGTTGTCGGTGTTGCAATCAACGATTGTACACTGACTGCTTGTGGTTGATTCGCCATTATCGCCGCAACAGCAGCGGAAGATCCGCCGGTTGCTATTGCGAGATTTGTGCCATTCGCGCCAGCGTTCGGCACATTTTCGCCCTCACGATATGGATTGTATTTACTGGTATTTTCGACTTGTATTCGAACTGTGCAAACAAACTTACCGTAATCGCCATAGGCTACTTTTTTTGCAGTCCCATAGCCATTGCTAGTATCTTCTTGTAATGTTTGAACTTGCATTGTGGTTTTAATTTCATCTTTAGTAATCCGATTCATACCGACTATGGTAGTAGCTTCAAGAACTGCCGCGCCCGCCTTTTCCGTTGCATCGTGCAAAGCATAATCCCTTGCTTGTTGCATGCAAACCTTCACCGTCGCATCTTCATCCATAATCGATTCGCCGTAACCCTCTACCCATTTTGGCGATTTGAACTGAATATCGAACATCTCAGCTCGGTCGTTCGTCAACCGTTTTTGATATTCGGAGTTTTGGTTTTTCAGTGCTTGGATGTCGTTGTTAAGTTTGTCAATCTCCGCATTCAATTTTGAGACGGCATTACTGATTTGATTCAAGCTCGATTTCGAAGTGTTCAAATCGCGCCTTAACTGATTATTCGTTTCATCATTGAACAAGTCCGGGTTTTGATACGCACGATCGTAGGCTGTCTGTGCGTTGACGTTATCGATTTTGGTCTTTGCCAACTGTTCATTGAGCGAACTCAATTCGTTTTGTTTTGTACGTAGCTGCGTTTCGTAATTTTCGACAGCATTATTGTTAGCCACAATTTTAGCTGAAATACTGCTAATATCGGCTTGCAATACAGACAGCTGGTCTGGCTCGTTTGCCAGCAATTGCAAGGTGTTCGACATAATCATTAGTATGACAATAACTGCTATGACTCTCTTCATTATTAACTCCCATAAAATATTTTCCCCGAATTCAAACAATTTTTATGTCGCTTGAGCTGGCTATAAAATCGGTAAATCTACTCTCGAACTTCCTACGAATAACTATTCGCGATAAGGATTGTAACTGCTGGTATTTTGAATTTGGATACGGACTTTGCAGACAAACTTGCCGTACTCGCCGTAACTTACTTGTTGCGCTTTACCATAGCTTTCGCTGACATCTTCACTTAACACTTGCACTTGGCTTTTGGCTTTAATTTCGTCTTTGACGACTTGATTCATTTGAACTACGGTAGTTGAGCTGATAAGCATCGCTCCAGCCTTTTCAGTAGCATCACGCATTGCATTAAGGCGTGCCAGTTGGCGGCAGGACTTTACAGATGCGTTTTCATCCATAATGGATTCGCCGTAGCCCTCAACCCAAGTCGGGGACTTGAACTGGATGTCAAACATCTCAGCTTGTGCATTTTGTATGTGCTTTCGATATTCGGAGTTTTGCGCTCTTAGGGTTAGAATTAAGCTGTTTAATTTTGCAATTTCCGTTCTGGCATTGGATATACTATTTTTGATTTGATTCACCTTGTCCTTAGCAGCGATCAAACTATGTCTCAACTGATTATTCACTTCATCAGTAAACATATCGGGATTATAGTAGGCGCGGTCATACTTAGTTTGCGCAATATCGGTATCAGTTATAGCTGTGCTCAGTTGCGCTTTCAAACTTGCAAAATCGCTTTCTCTACTATGTAGCTGCGCATCGGTGTTTTCAATATCTTTATTGTTGGCGGCAAGTTTTGCTACAAAGTTGCTAATGTCAGCCTGCAATACCGACAATTGATTTGGTTCCTGCGCCAATGCGGTTAGGCTACTCAGCAGCACAAAGATTAATGTAATGGCTACGAATGTTCTTTTCATTATCCCCCCATTGTTGTATTAGCTTGTTCAAAATCTGTTTTCTGCCCGGCTTCTTTTGAGAACTTTTCATTGCTCTCAATCTCACGAAAAGATGTTGTGTTGCTTTCGATTCCTGTCAATCACCACCCGCACAATGTCCATTAAATCCGGCACCTCTTTTGAACGGTGTTCTAATATTGCCAAAAAGGCGATGCAATTTGATTTGGTCAACGGAGCTTTATGCCCTTCGATACAAGCCACCGTCTGGCGGGTTATCCCTAATTCATCCGCAACTTGTTGCGAGGTCCAGTTCGCGGCCTGCCGCAATAACTTGAAACGGTTCTGCACAATCTTTATCGTACTTAAGTCAACATTCATAATTTCGCCTCCTGAGCGTCTGATTTGTTTGGTACGCGGAAGTATTAATTACTTTTTGTAAGTCCCTATATTCTAAGTATAACAACCAAATGTTGCAGTTTGGTGACAGTTTGCATACGGTTTGCATACATTTAGCATACTTTTACCCTACATTTGTAAATTACTTCATAAACAAATACAAAAACCGCCCAATATTACTACCGGACGGTCAATTTTGTGAAAATATTCAATTGTAATGTCTGTTAATTCAGTCAATATTTGGCAAGATAACGCTGAAACTTGAACCACTCCCCAATACGCTGCTCACGAAAATTCGTCCACCGTGTGCTGCCACCAGTTGTTTTACCAATGCTAGGCCAATACCCCGTCCACCAGTCGCTCGACTGCGTGATTGCTCGGCACGGAATAAATAATCAAATACTAGCGGCAAATCAGCTGTGGCAATCCCTATACCGCTATCTTTGACGACGACGGTCAGATAGCGTTTATCAAACAACCTGCGGGTTTTAGTTTTGATTACGATTGTTCCACCAGCATTAGTATAGCGGATAGCGTTAGTCAGCAAATTAATAAATATCTGCTTCAAACGCTGCTCGTCAGCCCGGATAATTGCAGCCGGTTCGCTAAATGCACAGGCTACGGTAATGCCCTTTTCTTGCAGCAGTGGTTCGAAAAAATCGACTAACTGCGCCAGTACTGCATTGCTATCTACCAAAGTTTTCTGCAATCGCAATGTCCCGGCCTCGGCTTGGGAAATGTCCAGCAAGTCTCGTACCATATTTTGCAGGTGTTCGATCTGCGCTTCGATAATCTCAATCCGATTTTCAGTCGCCTCGAAAGTCCCGTCAGCGATTCCTTCGATATGCCCGCGCATTGTGGTAAGCGGGGTATTCAACTCGTGCGCTATCCCGGCGATCAGGTTCTTTTGTGCCTTGCGGCTGTTTTCCAATTCCACAACCAGTGTATCGATATTCCCGAACAGTTCGGCGATGCCCGGATCTTGCCACTTAAGTTTGTTTGGCGTATATTTGCCGGTCTTGATCAAGCTGATTGCACGATTAATTCGCTTCAACGCTTTATCAATAGTTGGCAACAATTTCCAAACAACTACGAGCGATATTGCCACACTTACTGCTGCGACAAATAGCAAAACTATGTCAAAATAGTCGCGCATCACGATTTCCTCGATGGCCGAGAATGCAACTCGCCGTAAATAGTAGCTCATAATAATAATAACGACTACAACAAAACTAAGCGTCAGATTGATCATTATGGCAACCTGCATTAATATTCGCATCCGCTGAACTAACGGCAACTCGTTTAGTTTAATCATTTTTGGCAACACCATCTGGGACTATTTTATAACCGAAGCCCCTTATTGTCTCAATGAATTCGGTTTTAGCATCGAGCTCGAAAAGCTTTTTACGCATTCGGGCAAGGTGGGCATCAATTGTCCGCTCGCAACCGTCAGAGGAAATACCCAGTACCAGATTAGCGAGTTTAGCACGCTTGAGTACCCGGGTTGAGTTCGCCGCAATAGTCTCCAGAATCTTAAATTCCGTAGGCGTAAACTTAACAACCACGCCGTCCAGTTTGGCTACACGCGAATGAAAATCCAAGGCAAACCGCACGACTGGAGCTGATTCCGTTGGCTGCACATCACCGGAATAGCAGCGTTTCAACACATTCCGCATCCGTGCCAGCAACTCGCGTGGATGAAACGGTTTGGCCAGATAATCATCAGCGCCAAGTTCCAAGCCGAGGATCTTGTCAATGTCTTCACCCAGCCCAGTTGCCATGATAATCGGCACATTCGATGTCTTGCGAATAATCCGGCAGACCTCGGTGCCAACTAGCTTTGGCAATTGAACGTCCAGTATCACCAACTTTGGCTGCACGGATTCAAACAATGCCAAGCCCTCTTCACCGTCATAGGCTGCGACAACTTCAAAGCCATTGCTTTCCAAATAGTCTTTAAGCATGTTGGAAATACCCGGGTCGTCTTCTACCAACAGAATTGTGATTTTGTTCATAACGTCCCCTTAATGCTGTTAATATGGTCGGAATAAAACGACATAATCCTGCCGAGACACCAAAAAAAACCAGCGTGCGCACTCCGTTTTAACTGACCAGTATTTCTTACCGCTGTTGCGCTGATCATGCCGCGTTTTCCGTCATCATCTTGCGTGAACGGTTACAGCCGCTAACACCCTCTTCGCCGATCATAGTGAATGGTATTATAATACGCTTATATTACGTTTACGTAAAGATATTTATTCACAAGTTATTACATTTACTTTAACGTACAATTACGCTAGCGCAATGGGCGTTCTACAATTGAGTAAAACACTTGGAGCGCGTAAAAATTATGATCGGTAGAAAAATCAAAGAATTACGGTTGGCAGCCGGGATAAAGTCGCTGCGTCAGCTGTCTATAAAAAGTGGTGTCACAATCGCAACCCTGTCACGTATTGAGAGCGGCAAGCACAGGCAGCCATCGGCTGATACCTTACGCAAGCTGGCTCCGCACCTCAACATTGAACAGGAACATCTGCTGGAGTTAGCCGGGCTCGTTATCAAGGAAACAGCTACTGCCAGCTATACTCCTGACGTATTCATTCCGATGTTATCCTCGATTACCCCGGAGCAGGAACTATCCAAACAACTCGACATATCTGATGTGTATCCGGTGGCAATGCCATTTAACGATGATAAACACTTTGCATACGTGGTCAAAGATAATTCTATGCGGTCATACCCAATCGGTACCGTAGTAATAGCAAGGTATTCAACGGAGTTCACGGATGGCGCAGTTGTTATCATTGTCCGCAACGGACATGTCCAAATAAAAAAAGCCTACCGCGACGGCGATAAGCTTACTTTGTTATCGGGCAGTAACGCCCGACCTGAAATTGTGTTGGCGACCGATGTGTTCGTAGCCGGGACAGTTGTCCTAAAAATTGTTAAGGTCTGACCACTATATTTTTCACTTGTAATTGGCTCTCCTGTGGAGAGCTTTTTTGTTGCACATTGAGCAGTAAAGCAGAGCCAACCAGCGCCTTGAGAAGCCCGTGGTTAGCTGCTTACACGCCGACATTAGCCGAGGCGCGAATTAGCTGACGTGTAATTTTTCTTTTAAGGCAACTTGCAAAACATTCGAGAAGTTCACACCCTCGCGTTCAGCAAGATTATTTAACCACTGCGGTATCGACAAGGTTTTCTTAACCGCCTTGCGTTCATGCTTGCGACGGTATTCAACGCTGTCAAACTCAACTAACATAATAGTTTCACCTTCTTTGGCGGTTATCATGGATGGCGCTGGAATAACATTTCCCATGTTTTCCTGAGAAACAATCCAACCGGCCATCGCATCTTTTGCCATATTCACGGTATCCTCAAAAGACTCGCCGAAAGTCAAACATCCCGGCAAGTTTGGAAACTCCACGGCAATGCAATCATCATCTTTACTGAAAACTGCGGGATATACATAGTTTTTCATGAAACCTCCTATTTAAGACCAGCCTGCTTTAGTAACTTGTGCAGCGTTCCGGGCGGAACATCTTTGTTGCCGTGAACCGGAACCGAGAGCGTCTGGCCGCCCTTGATCATAATGTGGTGCGATCCATTAACGTGATCTTGCGTCCAACCATCCTGTTTCAACTTCTTCAGCAATTCTTTCCAGACAGACGTCCTCCCGATATTGCTCATTATATACGTAACAATACGTATTGTCAAACGTTCACATTTTCGTTTCGCTTTAATCACAAAAAACAGCGCGCATCAAAGCGTCGCTGCTAAAATAAACTTCATATGTCCCCACAACCAAAAAAACCGCTCCGGCTCATCGCCGTGCGGTCATCTTCGTGTTCGTTATGAACTTTCCCTCGGTGGTGTTCTGATCAGAGCTTGTACTCCATCAGAACATCCCGGGTACTTGATACGTCTCGTTCTCATCGAGCCGGACGGTTGTTCGTCTCAGCTTACGTTGGCTCCGACTGGCGCTCTCCAATCGGATCTACTCACCGCTCACTTTGTTAGCTCGCGTTTACGGTGGTTGCATTACTTTCGTTGCCGCAGTCACTGTCTTAGGTGTCCTGCTCTACTTTGCAATGACTATTCCTTGACCATCATTGCCTGTTCCAAAAGCTTAGTCAGTTTTGCTTCCGACTGAATACTAATCTTTATCGCTTCTACGCTTTCACGCAGCTTTAGTATCCGATGATTCGCTCGTATCTTCGTATCCGGCTCTGTCAGCTTGCGCCAACTGCCTTCGACACGCTCGTCTTGTGCTACCGGTGAGTGTCTTAGCTCTCATCTCGGCGCTACTCTCTGCTACAGCTTTGCCTCTCACTGTAACCAGGGTCAGACTCAGTCCCCTGCGGCTCTTCTGCGATCGCTTACCTCGCAGCGCTCATTCAACTGTTGGCTATGTCAGCCACCAACTCGTCATTCCAGGGCGTTAATCTCTGTCTAGGGTATAGGGTATCAAATCCTAATCCCGAAGATGATTGTCGCAACACTCTTATTCCACACAACCCGACCGTTTGCACAGCCCGGCTTTTTCTGTAGAACCAAGGCGCACGCCGCTCTCACGGTCCGTGTCAGCCTTCGACGTTACTATCT
>JBAXTZ010000063.1:0-15037 GCA_037129925.1 Bacillota bacterium | reverse complement strand
CGGCAGAAACAACGACGCTTCGACAAGCGTTACAATTCGTCCAGGACAAATTGGGCACCGAGGCGATTCTCGATTTTGGTCGGGAGATGGTGGTCGCGCTCACCTGCGGTAAGTGCAATACAGCGGAAAGCATATTCCGGCAGCTTGGCAAAGTCAGCGAAAGTCAGGGGCGCTGTCCGGTCTGCAACGAAATGCGTCAACCGCAACTTACTCATAGTGTGGACGGTACGGAAAGTTATATTGATATGACATTGCAACAAGCGGGAATACCGCTATTCGACATCTTGACTGGGCGCAACGGTATGGAGATGGTGCATTTTGAATTAAGCGCCGATCGGGAAAAAGTTTTGAATCCGGTTTAAAACGGGAGGCAGTATGCGGAAGCAAACTATTGCGATTATTGCCACATTGGCGTTCGTGGCTTTGACTTTCGGCGTGTCGCTGGCGTTTACGGAAATATTTGCCGACCAAGCGAATAGTCGTGAAGGTGAGCGTCAAAAAGCAGAAAAAACCGAAGCAACGCGTCCGGCAGAAATTGGCGACCAGGATGATAATGTGCAGTCTGCTCCGGACAATTTTGTCGTCGGTGAAAATATCGTAGTCAACGATACTAAAACCACAGCGCAATCCGCGCACAGATCTGGTACGACACGCACGCAGCCGAACATTTACGGCGGCAGTGATTACTACAACAGCGACGGACAAAAAAGCGCCACCAGCCAGCCGAACATTTTTGGCGGGCAGAATTACAACGACGGTCAGGGAAAGCAAATAGCCACAACCCAGCCGAATATCTTTCATGGTGAAAATGTAACCGGCAGTAATGGTCAATCAGTAGCAACCACTCAACCAAACATTTTCGGCGGCAAAGATGTCCGCGATAACACTGGCAAGACGGTAGCCACGACACAACCCAACATCTTCGGCGGCGAAGACATTCGCGACAGCAGCGGCAAGATAATAGCAACAAGCCAGCCGAACATCTTCGGCGGGCAGGATATTCACAATAAAGAATAAGAGGTATTAATGAAATTTTGTATGTTTTGCGGTCAGGAATTGCCGGACGCTGCCGGGTTTTGCTTCAAGTGCGGCAAAGAGCAGAAGGTGGAGAAAACAACTCCTGCTGAAATGAACATTGAAGCAGTTGCGTCAGCGGTGGCAGTGGGAAAGACTTGCCCTTATTGCCAGTTCACAATTAAACCGGGCGAAGAAACTATAGTTTGCGACCAGTGTGGCATGGCACACCATGTCCAATGCTGGAAGGAAAATGGCGACAAATGTACGACTTTTGGTTGCAGCGAAGACAAAGCAGTAGTGGCGGATCCTGTCGCACCAGAAATCGAATCAATATCTAACTGCAAACCTTGGTATAAGCGCACTTGGCTCTACGTAGTCGTAGTTTTCGTATTGTTTATTGTTCTTGCAGTTAATTTTGGACAGCGTCCGGCTGACTATGAAATGTCGGCAAGGGACTTTATGAAATCATATTATGATCTTGGTGAATCGAGTTTCAACTTGAGGTACAAAGAAAAGACAATAAATTTGACTGGGATCGTATTTGCAAAAGGACAATATAGCAATTCGGAAGATTTTTATCTGGATTTGTCTGATGCTCGAGGTGAAGATGTTTTGGTTGGATTTAGTGCAGGAAGCGCTGGAGATATTAATCGTGTAAAAGTGGGTGACGCGGTGAAAGTTCAAGGAATTGGCGTAGGTCGCGTGAGGCAGTCAAATGGAAACATTTCCTTGCATCTGGCGAAAGCATCAATATTGAAGTACTAATTGTTTAAGGAATAGCATGAAAAATAATTTAGAAATCAAAATTCGTGACCCGGTCTACAAAGAAATCGAAACTTATGCCAAACGCGATTTGACGCGCGAGTTGGGTGGGTTTCTGCTCGGCGATTACCGGAAGAAGGGTCGCTTTAAGAGCGGCTTTGTTCTGGAAATCGAGGCGTTTATACCGGCGAAGCATACTGACGCGCAGCGCGGCAGCATTACTTTTACGCATGACACTTGGGATGATTTTCACAAAGTACGCGAAGCCAAGTATCCGGGGTTGAAAATTGTCGGCTGGGCGCATACTCATCCGAACTTTGGGATATTTTTGTCGAGTTATGACGAGTTCATCCAGCGCAATTTTTTCAAACTCGAACAACAGGTCGCGTATGTTGTTGATCCGGTGCGCAATGAGCGAGGATTTTTTGCTTGGCAGGACAGCGAACTGGCGGTAGTTGATTTTGCCCGGACTGATGAGTATGGCAAAGTTTTGGCGCGGGGACGTTCGGACCGAAAAAAACCGGCGGATAGCAAAGCTAAAACAGCAGCCGCTAAAAAATCCGGGTTGTTATTGAAAATTAGCGGGTATATACTGATGGCGGCGTTACTGGTTGCAACAGGATTTTATCTGGGAATGAGCTGGGAAGCTAGACGAACTCCGGTTGTTACAGTTCCGCAACAGCAACTCGTATTGCCGGATACTAAAGCAGAAGGTCGCGAGTTGCCGAACGATAAGACTACGCCGCAGAGCGGAAACATGAGCATTACACCTTAGCATTAATGATTTCAGGAGGAATACATGAGCATCAGATTACGTCGCCTGATGAGCGACTATGACAAAATCCGCAACGAATTTGCCGGGCATAAATATATCAAGTTTATCCCGATGGGCGGCAATCCACCGGAGCGCTACCGGATTGTGTACAATGTTACCGGTTTGGTGTGGGACGACCGGCAAAATTGCCCGGTCGAGTTGCAGCGGCATGAGGTGGAGATTTATCTTCCAAATGAGTATCCGCGCGGCAAACCGTTGTTTGTGATTCACACGCCGATATTTCACCCGAATTTCAGCGCCAACCGGGTGCCGAATCAAATTTGTGTCGGCGACCACTGGGCGGCAAGTAGCAGTCTGGCAGATCAGATAGTCAAAGTCGGCGAGATGTTGCAATACCGCGACTACAACGTGAAAAGTCCGCTGAATGCAATGGCGGCGCGCTGGGCGCTGGAGAACGAAAAGTACTTGCCGGTCGGCAAAATTGATTTGTTTCAGGCGGAACCGGAAGTCGAGCTTAGCGATATGACAGCCGAACCCGAGAAAAAAGCCGAAGCCGAAGACGATCTGGATATCGCGTTATTCTAAATTCAATTAATCATTACGGCTACGGCCGATAAATAAGGAGAAAAATATCATGGCTAAAATTAATGTTACAATCATCGACGCAACCGGAAACAAAGAACAACAGGCGGCGCTGCCGGATGATGCGCCGGTACGTCGAATCATCGCCAAACTCGTACAGATGATGTCCATGCCGGCGACCGGACCGGATGGCAGCCCGATGAGCTACAAGTTTCATCACAAGGCTTCTGGCAAACAATTGTCTGATGACCAAACGCTGTCCGATGGCGGCGTAAAAGAAGGCGACATCTTGCGGTTGCAACCGGAAATTACTGCCGGATAGGCATGAGAGGTATTTGTGCAAAACAAAGACAATCCGGAAGATTTCGGCTTGGATATCGAACTTACCGGAAATAGCGACAATTCAATCCAGACCGATAAAGACTACCGAATATTCATCCGCGAGACAATATTTCAGGAAATCGATGCCTGGTCCAAAGAAGATGTTAAGAACGAGCGCGGTGGAATTATTCTAGGCCGCTATGAAGAGAACGCTGATCAAACTGATATTTGGGTGACTGGCTGGATTGCCGCCAAATTCACCGAGGCCAATCGCGGCAGTGTGACCTTCACGCACGAGTCCTGGAGCTATATGCATAAAGTCCGCGAGCAAAAATATCAGGGCAGCAAAATCGTCGGCTGGGTTCATACCCATCCGGGGTTCGGAGTGTTTTTGTCCGGCTACGATCAGTTTATTCACCAGAATTTCTTCAACCTGCCGTGGCAGATTGCTTACGTAGTCGATCCAGTGAATAATACCCAGGGTTTCTTTCGCTGGCAGCAAACTACCATTGCCGGTTGTAGTTTCTTTATTACCGACGCTAATGACCGGGTGGTGCGCGAACAATTGGGGGAGTTCCGAAACGGATTTCCTACCGTCGGGAAAGTCGCGTTATCCAAGGGACAATCGGCGGCTACACCTTCAAAATCGAGATCAAAGAAGACTAAAGGACTGCTGGTTGCGGCGGCAATAGTTTTGGTCGCGGCAGTTGGCGTTGGCACACTAATGACAAATCGAATGGGTACACAACAAGCCAGTGTGAATGTGGCAGCGGAAAAACCAGCGGCTTCGGCAACTGACGCAAATAACCAAGCCAGTACAGTCGGCGCGAGCGAATATACAGTAGTGGCGGGTGATTGTTTGTGGAATATTGCCCAAAAGAATTATGGCAATCCGCTGCGCTGGTCAGATATCGCGCGGGAAAATCAGGTTGACAATTATAAACAACTGCAAGTCGGGCGAAAACTCAAGTTACCGGCAAAATAAATGGAGTAATGAAAGATGGCAAATGATATTGGCAAAAACTGTCCGTATTGTCAGTTTCCGATAAAACCCGGCGAACCGATTGTGTATTGTTCGAAATGCCGACTCGCGCATCACCGTGAATGTTGGGAACATAACGGCAATAGTTGCACAACTTTTGGTTGCGATGGCACAGCCTCAACTTTGGAGCCGTTACCCAATCGCAATACCAGCATGGTGTTAGATCTGGACTTGGACGATGCAAATTGTCCAAGTTGCGGCGCGGGTATCGACCCGGACGCCAAATTCTGCGGCAAGTGCGGTGCCAAGACGGACGGAAGCTTGACTTCGGATCCGAATATATTTTGTGTTCATTGCGGCGGCCAGAACAAACAGTCTAACATCGCTTGTATTCACTGCGGTAATTCGTTACGGCAAACTGCCAAGAGCGCTGCACCGGCTTACAACTCCGGTTATTCGCAACCAACGGGCGGCTATTCCAATAACTCTGGAAATTCCGGACAGCGACCGACAAATATCTCGGTCGATAATAATATGGCATTGTCGATATTTTGTCTGATCTGTTGTTGTCAAGTATTGGGGATAGTTGCGGTTGTGTATTCCTCTAAGGTAAAAAACCGGCTGATTAACGGCGATGTAACCGGCGCTCGTGAGGCAGCCGAGAGCGCGCATAACTGGGCAATCGCCGGAATAGTTATCGGTGTTTTGATTATTTATATCATCGGTTTTGCAATGCGTGGGAGTTAGCGATGCTTAGAAATTGCATTTTTGTTGAACAGCGAGTGTTACGCATAACACTGATCCTGTTAGCCGGTTGCGGTTGCGTTGCCGGAGCATATTTGTTGTATGTTGCGACACCCGGTGTTTCAGCGGTATATGTCCCTTGCTTTTTTAAGAGCCTGACCGGACTGTATTGTCCCGGCTGCGGCAGTGGCCGGGCGGTTCACGCTTTGCTGCATGGTGATATTGTTGCGGCAATACGCAGCAATCCGTTGTTCGTAGTTTCGCTACCCGTCCTGTTATATTTGTTAGCGTCGTTTGTTTTGAACTTCGTTGGTGTCGCCCAATTGCCGGAGCTGTTTTCGACATCCAGACGAATATGGCTGATGTTCTGGATAGTGGTTATTTTTACGATATTACGCAATATGCCTTATGAACCGTTTATGCTGTTAGCGCCAAGATAATGGCGATTGAGAAATTATTAATTGGAGAAAATTATGTTTTGTCAAAAATGTGGGAATGAAATTGATCAGGGCGCGGCGTTTTGCGGTAAATGCGGCGCGCGAGCTACCGTGGTTGCAAATAATTATAACCAAACCAGTAATAGCCCACCGCCTATTAATCAGCGAATAACTACTCCGGCAAAATCGAAAACCACTGCCGGACTACTGGGAATATTTCTGGGCGGATTAGGCATACACCGATTTTATTTGGGCTACACGATGATTGGCGTAATACAGATTGTCGTCTCCTTTCTCACCGGTGGTATTGGCGCTTTGTGGGGATTTGTCGAAGGTATTTTGATTTTGACCGGCAGCATGAATACCGACGCTGAAGGCCGGCTGCTAGAGAACTGAAATAAGGAGAAGTTATGACGCACAAGTATCAAGGGTTAAAAAATGACAAGAAGGACATAATCGATATTGACTGGGATGATTTACCATCCGATGAAGAAATTGCCCGACCGGCGCAACAACCCCGGGCATTCGTCGGCGATCCGGCTACCGTAACTCAGGCACGAAAGTATCCGGGAATGAGCGGTGCGGCGCATCAGCAAGTTGTCGGTAAGAAAAGCGGACTAGCTGGCGCGGTAGGCGGTTCATCGGTGTTGCAAAACTTGTTGGCAGGCGTTGTCGGAGCGTTGATCGCCTGGGCGTTTACTGAGTTTTTTTTCAATCGTGACAGTAGTCAGGTTAAGAGTTACGCAGAATTGTTAATTAGTGTCGGTGCGTGGATGGCGTTTATCGGCGCATTCACCAGCGCTGCATTAGGAGCAGCGGACGGAATAATCAGCAAAGTCTATGAAAAAGCATTCAAGAATGGCGCGATTGCCTTTGGTATTGGTTTTGTCGGTTGTTTTGTCGGCGGCATAATTGCACAATATATTTACAGCTCATTAGGCGGTGGTCTGAAAGGTGGCGGTTCGCAAGTTCTTGCACGGGCAGCGGGTTGGGCAGTAGGAGGCGCGTTCTTGGGAATGGCCTATGGCGCGACCGGAAGATCATGGAAAAAGGTTTTTAATGGCTTGCTCGGCGGTTTAGTCGGCGGTCTGCTGGGTGGATTGGCATTTGATTTTATCGGATCTGCGATGCAGACAAGTACTGGTAGCTCGGCTCGTTTTTTCGGAATATTGGCAATGGGCGCTTGTACCGGCGCGGCAATCGGGCTTGTGGAAGAAGCGCGAAAGGATGCCTGGTTAAGAGTTGAGGCTGGCCCGATGGCGGGGAAACAGTTTATTATCTACGGTAATGTAACAACTATTGGTTCGAATCCGAAATGCGACATCGTTTTGATCAAAGATCCAAGCGTGTTAGCCGAACACTGCCGCATTGTGCAGAGTGGTACTCGTTATGTGCTGGAAGTTGCGCAGAACGCGCGGGTTGCCGTCAACGGCAGCAGTTCGGGCAGTTGCCGTCTGAGTGGCGGCACCGTCTTGCAGATTGGTCAGTCGCAATTGGTGTATGAAGAAAAGAAACATCAAGGGCAGTATTAATTGGGGGATGTATGAGAAAAATATTAGCGCTGCTAATTGTAGCAGCAGTATTACTAGTTTCCGGAGTTAGTTTTGCGGAAACCGATTGGGCAATGATAACCGAGCAGACGAAGCAGGCAGTTGTGGTTATCCGTACGGACACAAGCACCGGTTCGGGATTTTTCGTGAATTCCAACGGCTTTATTTTGACCAATAATCATGTGATTAAAGATGCAAAAGATATTACTGTTACCGTAAATAAAAAAGACGGCGATAAAGAAATCAGCTTTCCGGCAAAATTTATTGCCAGCGATGAAAAGCTGGACATCGCCATACTGGCAATTGGCAGAGTAAATGTCCCGGTGCTGCGTATCGGCGCAACCGAGATTGTCAAACAGAGCGACCAAGTGTTGATGTTGGGAGCGCCTAATGGGTTGCAAGATACTGCTGTCAAGGCAAATGTTTCAAATAGCAAACGCGATTATAGTGGTATAGATTATTTTCAACTTGACGGTGCAATTAACCCTGGAAACAGCGGCGGACCAGTAATTAACAGCAAAGGCGAAGTAGTTGCAATTGCGACAATGATGGTTAAAGACGCGCAAAACATCGGCCTCGCATTGCCGATTGATAAAGCGTTCGCATTATTATCAAAAAACAACATATCAGTAGATATTAGCCTGTCGGATAGCACGAAACAGTTATTTTTAGACCCTGCTGCCAAACCAAAATCTAATGAAACAGCAATCGGTTCGTCGTTGCCGTACATAATCGGCGGAGTTATTGCCGTTATCCTGATTTTAGCTTTGGTTGCAGTATTTATAATCCGACGGATTGTAAAGGGCAAACGCTTGAAAAAACAGCTGCTGGTCAAGGATCAACACTCCCGTTCAATCGACGACATTAATATTTTGCCGGTTGCGCGTAACGTGCAAAAACCAGCGGAAACTCTGGAAGATATTGATATAGAGTTGAAGTGATATGACTAAGTACAAGGGACTTGAGGAAGTTGATAACAATCGTATAGATATTGATTGGGACGACTTACCTGCGGATGATTTCTTGGTGAATATTACCAGCAATAAATATGCGCCAATGTCTGGCAAAAGCGCGAAATCAGGCGTAGGCAAGCGAATGTTGTTTGGAAACTCAATACTTAGAAATCTCTTTGGTGGAATAATTGGCGCATATATTGCCTACCAAGTAAAAAAATGGCTGCAAATAGAAATCGGCTGGTTTGTGAACAGCTATGCAAATACACTGGCCTTCGCTGCTGTTGGCGATATCGTTTCCAGTATTTTTATTTGCGGAACGATCGTGATACTTGATGCAATGACTGAACGAAACTTTTTGAAACTGATAAACCGGCTGGCGCGAACAACTGCTTTCGCTGTCATAGTGGCAGCAATCGGCGGCGTTTTGACTCAGCTATTATACAATGTTTTGGGCGGCGGTGATTCAAATACGTTGCATTTTAGTCAGATTTTTGCGCGCACAGCGGCTTGGGCAGCTACCGGAATATTTTTGGGAATAGTACTTGGCTTGTCGGGTGGAAAGAGACAGCAGATTGTTAACGGCTTGATCGGTGGTTTTCTCGGTGGATTCATTGGTGGCAGTCTATTCGATTTGTTGATTACATCACAATCGTATTCCACTGGCAAGATTGTCCTAGAAATGTCGATGGGTGGCTGTATTGGTTTGGCAGTCGGGTTGGTAGAAACAGTCAGAAAGGATGCCTGGCTCGAAGTACTAAGCGGAAAACTATCCGGAAAACAATTCATCGTCTTTGACAACATAACGACTATTGGCGCCAGTCCAAGTTGTGATATTACACTGTTTGCGGACCCACTGATTGCCGCTGAGCATTGCAGAATTATTCATATCCGGGGAAGAAACAGAATCGAGTGCGCCGATGGATGCTCAGTTCGAATAAACGGAAAAATGGCTAGTAACGATGTGTTAAGACCCGGAAACCAAGTGGAAGTTGGCGCTACGACCATGATATTCAACGAGAGAAACAAAAAGTGACCAGATGGTTGATTGCCGCTATGATGAATGTGGCACGAGAGGTAAGTGCAATATGAAATATTGTATATTTTGCGGACATCCGCTCCCCGAAACTGACGAGTTTTGTACTCAGTGCGGCGAAAGTCAGAAAGCTAAGTTAGGCACCACGACTGAACCTGAGATCGACGTTACGGTGCAATTTATTGGCAAAAACTGTCCGTATTGTCAGTTCACGATTAAGCCTAATGAAGAGACAATAGTCTGCGCTGATTGTGGTATGGCGCATCATAAAGAATGTTGGCAAGCAAACAATAATAAGTGTACTACTTTTGGCTGTAGCGGCGTCGCTCGCGTTGCCGTTCCGCAACGGTCGAGAACCATTCCGGAAATAAACTGGGGCGCAATAAAAGTTCACAAGCGATTTATTCGAATAGCTCTGGCTGTTGTTGCAGTTCTATTAGTGGTTACTTGGTTTTGGCTGTGCCCGGTAAAATATATCGGGATTTCCAATGACTACAAATCTAAAAACGTTAGTTCTCTGGAAAATCGATTTGACAATTACGCAAAATCGACGTTGTTCAAAGAAGCGGCTTTGACCACTGCCGGGGCGCTGTTAATGCTTAATGATCATCAGTCAACCAAATGGGTCGGCGAGCGCATCATTGATAAATCCTATCAAATTGATATTAGGGTTAAACTTATTGATACCTTTGCGCAGTATGGTATGATAGTGCCGCAGTTTTTTGACTATCTATCTGACGACTCATTAGAGAACGATCTGCGCACGGCTTTAGTAGCTTCGACTAACAAAGTTGATAGTACGGCTTTTGACCGAAATATCCAAAAGGCTATCGAGGCTGCGAAGTCTAAATTACCAGCCGATGCCATTGTGATCTTAACCAAATTGGAGACATTGGATGTCAACAAGAAAAATACTGAAGCCATCCGCAATCCATTGTTTGTTGATTATGCCAGGCAGTTGCTTCAATTTGACTATCATTCTCAATCGCCGTACAAAGAAGTGTTTGGAAAAATGGAGAACACCTTTTGCCAAAACAACACTAAATATTCACAACAGGTAGTCGCACTCAAGAATAATATTGCTAAAATGGATAATGCGCTGACCGAACTGGATGCGGCGCAAAAACAAGTCGATTCGGCTGAACAAGATCGAACCCAACTCGATAAAGAAATTACCGATTTGCAGCAATCTTTAGCTGGCGTAGACTCGATTTACGCTTATAACATTGGCAGTAACGGTAATGGAACATACGAAATCTCGTTTAATTTATGGGGCGGTGATCGAGCGCTTTTGAAAACTTATTCGACGCAATTTAACTCGACCGGTTGGTTCTCGATGTATGTAAAATACAAAGGAACCAAAAGAATAAAACTCGAGAACGGCGGCTCGACAAATTGGGCGTACTATGAAGAAGACACCGAAGCTGTTGGCAACATGCGAAAGTTACAGGCTGATTTTCTGCGACTTGGACAAGCTGCGGGTAAGATTGATAGCGCAGTTAATAATGAGCGAATCGCCGATAGCAAGTTTGCCGCGTTACAGTCGGAAAATAAGAAATATCTAATGATTATCGCTCAATAGCTGTATAGTTTCGGAGGATACGAGTGAAAATATTCAGGTATTCTTTATATTCGTTGTTGCTAATCACTTTTATATTTTTGGGGCTTGGTAAAAACTTTTCCGAGACTAGATTGGATAAAAATTTTCTCGACAAAACTACCGACAATGCTTTTGGATTTCAACGCAATCCTGATTTTACTATAAAGCATAGAATGGAGATAAACCGCAGCATAACAATTAGTTTTGCCGGAGATTGCACACTCGGCACCGACAAAAACTTTGGTTATTATGGAACGTTGCCGGCAGTGTTGGATGTTAATAGTGTTGATAAAAATTACTTATTTAAGAACGTACAGGCGATTTTCGGTAAGGACGACATAACTGTTGTTAATTTAGAAGGGACATTTACATCAGCGACCCGGTCTCAAGACAAGTTGTATAATTTCAAAGGACCGAAACGTTACGCGGAGTTCTTGAAAAATGGCAGCGTCGAATACGTAAATCTGTCGAATAATCATAGCTATGATTATTTTCAGGTGGGTTTTGACGATACCAAAGCTGCTTTAGCTTATTATGGGGTTGGCAAATTTTGCGATGACTCCGCAACCGTTGCAACTGCAAATAAAATCAATATCGGACTCTTGGGATATTATGGTTTTTCAAAGGACCAAGGCTTACTGCGGCAAATGAGGTCAGATATCACTAACTTGCGTGCTGGCAATTGCAATCTGGTAGTGGTAAGTTTTCACTGGGGAGTGGAACAGTCATATCTACCGAATAGCACACAAATATTTCTGGCACACTATGCGATTGACCACGGGGCCGATCTGGTAGTTGGCCATCACCCCCATGTTTTGCAAGGCGCTGAGATATACAAGAAGAAAGCTATATTTTATTCGTTGGGTAACTTTGCATTCGGTGGTAATAACAATCCTCGCGATAAAGATACGATCATTTTGCAACTGAAATATGAACAAAACACGATTGGCTACCAGCTTCGAATTATTCCTTGTAGCATTTCGTCCAGGGCAGACGTTAATAATTATCAACCAACTCCCTTGCACGGATCAGAAGCCAAAAGAGTAATCGGAAAATTCAACAATTTATCGAGAACAAGCGATTTTAATGTTTCCACAGATTTTAAGCTTGTTGGCCTTTAGGACGGTAGCAGACACAAAAATACCGCCCGCGTTGCCTATGAATACGGCTTTTGTTGAAGATGCAACGCCGGTGCTGTCCGCCGAGGAGCATATTCACACAGTTACCAAGATATTTCCTCGTGTCGGGTTGGCGCGTAAGACCGAAGATGTACTGCTGGGGCTTGCGGAGTGACCTGCTCGCCGAAATTGGCGAGCGACCTATTCCCCAAATGTGGGAGCAGCTTTATCTAAAGGCTTGATAGAAGGTTTTTAATAAATGTATTAAAAAATGCGCTATCCTTGGACATATAACGGGGGTGTATTATGTGCGGACGCTTTGCTTTTGCGGACATCATGGATAACATCGAAGCCCGAATGATTCTTGATGATGCGATGCGCCAAATGCCGTTGTTCTCGGCTAAAGAGATATTCCCGTCAGCACCTGCTCCAGTCATTATACCCGCAGGCACAGACCCGTCGTTGCTCCACAACAGCCTGTTGCCCGGCAACGTCTATATGTTCGATTGGGGCTATAAACTGGATAAAAAGCGGATCATCAACGCTCGGTCCGAGACCGTCTTTGAGAAGCCGTTTTTCTCCCGTGACTATTTTGCTGGAAGGCGATGCTTAGTTCCGGCCACTGCCTATTTTGAATGGATGCCGGTAGAAAACCGCAAAGTTAAGTTTAGCATCCGTCCAGAAGATGGCAGTCTGATTTACTTTGCCGGTCTATACAACGTTGAACAGCAGCTGGACAAGTCAATCAAACACAACTTTGTCATTCTGACTAAACCGGCGCTACAATCGATTTCCTATATTCATGATCGTATGCCGGTGATCTTGAGCGGCGCAGGCTTAGATGAGTGGCTGGATGGTGACGGCGTTAGAGTTATCAACGACGATTCCCTGAATGACCTTGTTGCTGTCAGGGCATGACGAACTCAATCAGCTTAATTGTATCCACGTGCGAACTATCTACCGAGTGCATAAACGTCGGCTGTCCGGCGATGGCGGATATTTCACAATGCGGATTGTTGCAAACCGAGGGCGAATATTGCGCCTGGCGGTGACGAGTAGCTACCCACGGTTTTAGTCGTCGACAAGAACCGGACTCATCGGCACCAGCCGACAATACGAGATAAACGACTATAAGGCACCGAATGAGCGCCGCATTAGTGCCGTCCAATCTCCTATTGGTTTCCGCGTAAGCAGTCAGCGATATTTCTCCATAGCCTTGTTGCTCACGTCGATAGCCGCCTGATACTCGTCGGCGCGGTCTAGAAACCAGCGCCCGTGTTCATCGACGAAATAGACGATCGATCTATTGACCTTGCATTTATAAAGCATCCCAAGCGCACCGTGTTTCAGACTACAGCCGGGCTTACGTTCAAGGACGCGGTCAATGTCGTACCATGCATCGTCGATCCATTGAAAGGCGATTGGCGTGGCGATGCCCTCTGGTGAATAAATTACTTTTACCGGGATTGCCTGTTTCGGTTGGGTGGTTTTCATTGTTTCACCGCCTATATAAGAAAATATATTCGCTATAATACTCTTTAGCTGGGTTAGATACAAGCGAACATAGCCAAATGGCGGAAAATATATATCCGGCGGTGGCAGGGTCAAAACCAACGCTCACAATTGAGCCGTGCGGGGCGCTTTGGGGCTTGGACGATACAAGTGTTGCGCAGGGGTTAAAACGCCGTATAACGCATATAAACGTCAATGCGGATGGTTGTTCGAAAGGCGATTTTATAGAGTGCTTTTTAGGGATAGTTAACCTGATTTTGACGCTGGTCATAAAAAATCAATGAAGGAAATCGTGATATTTCCGATATTGCCGACGTGAAAATATATGCGCTGGTAAACGTGCTGTTATGGGGAACGACTTTACTCTTTTCGTTAGTGTGTGAGGTGTGACGCACACCAGAGAACTCGCTTGTGGGATTTCCGTTGCGGTCGTGAATTGTGCCAATTCATAAAAGCCAGTCGGTTAAGCTAGACTGACAGTGATAATATTTGTAGCTTTTTCAAAACATTCCGGCTGATAGAAATATCGGTCGGTTTTTCAATTTATTTATGTAGTGTTTTAGAAATGTAGCAAAACTGTAGGATAATTGTAGCAAAACTGTAGCAAAGCTGTCACCAAACTGCAACATTCAGCTGATATAATTAATATTAGCAGTAAAACGGCATAAGACAAAAACGTTTTGCACGGTGAAAAGTATGTATGAACATTATTGAAGGTGTTGGTGCATTAGACGGTATTTTGATAGAAAAATCATACAACTTCTTGTATTTTGCATCAATCAAATCCGGGTTACAATAACAGTGCCAGGCTAAAGCTGTGGCTTGAAGGGAGAATATATGAACAAAATTGAAATGATTGCCAACAGGTTAAATACTGCGCGGTCGCCGCTGATTCTTACCGGCGCTGGTGTATCGACACATTTGGGTATTCCGGATTTTCGCTCCGACGATGACGGACTATATTCGGGTACAAGTTCGATGATGGATTGGATGACCGAGGATTACCGCCGTGATTATCCGCAAGAATTCCAGCAGAAGCTGAATGCTGTTGTAAGTTCCATCAAAGAACGCGCGCCACGCTATGACGAGATCGTTGACCACAAAGGCGCTGAACCGGTGCATGAAGCGATTGACGAAATCGCCCGCCGCTGCAATGCTGCTATCGTCACCCAAAATGTCGATGCCTTGCATCGGATTATTGCCGAGCGCAGCAAAAGCGCTGTCCGGATAATTGAAGCGCACGGTTCGTCAGCGGATTATGACAAGATTGTATTATTCGGCTCACAAATGCCGCTTGAGTCAATTGCGTTGATTCGTGAAGTGACTGCCGGAAAATACGATTACTGTTTGGTGTTAGGCAGCAGTCTGAATGTGTTTCCGATCGGCGGGATTCCGGACATGATCCGAAATTACGATATAGTCGTTAAGGAAAAAAGTTCAGTTCCGAGTAAACTGCAAAGCAAAGTGTTGGAAACCGATGTCGCAGGTTTTGTCCGGGAGCTGTTACCGCTAATCAAGAAATAATTGCGGAGAAGAAAACAATGTATTTTTTAGATATTGAGCTGAAAGACAAATTCGACATGATTTGGGCGTTGAATCAGCAGCATGGCGATAATTTCGTCGAATTCACGGCGCGGGTATCTGACTA